>NZ_QMEV01000134.1 GCF_003284935.1 Mycobacterium colombiense | reverse complement strand
TGGGTCGGCGATCACGACATCGCGGCGGGCATGCCGCTCGAGACGTTGCGACAGCAGGTCGGGTTGCCCGCCGCCGAACTGCTGCCGAAATTGCTGGACGGCACCGGCCTGGAGGTGGCCGACGGGCGGGTCCGCCCGCCCGGGTCGGGCCTGCCGGCCCGCGTCGACAAGGCCGTGCGCGCGGTCGAGGAGTGGCTGGCCGCCGAGCCGTTCCGGGCGCCCGAGGCCGACGAGCTCGCCGAGCTGAACCTGGGCCCGCGCGAGCTGGCCGCGGCGGTGCGGGCCGGGCGGCTGACCCGGATCGCCGACGGGGTGGTGCTGGGGCCCGACGCGCTGGACCGCGCCGCCGCCGTGTTGGCGGGGCTGCCGCAACCGTTCACCGTCAGCGAGGCGCGCCGCGCGCTGGGCACCACCCGGCGGGTGGCGGTGCCGCTACTGGAACAGCTCGATGCAAGGCGCGCGACGCGCCGCGGCGACGATGGCACCCGGGTGGTTATCTGAGCAGGGGCGGCTACAGCCGCTCTTTGACGGCGGCCGAGAGGCGCGCGCCGTCGGCCTTGCCGGCGGCGATCGCGGTGGCGGCCTTCATCACCATGCCCATCTGCTTCATCCCGGGCCGCTCACCGATTTCCTCGGCGACCTGCGCGATCGCGGTGTCGGCAACGTCGGCCACCTCGGCCTCGGTGAGCGGGGTGGGCAGGTACTCGTCGATGATCCGGCCCTCGGCGTGCTCGTTGGCGGCCAGCTCGCCGCGCCCGTTCTGGGTATAGATCTCCGCGGATTCGCTCCGCTTGCGGGATTCCTTGGCTAAGACCTTGATGACCTCCTCGTCGGTGAGGTCCTTGGCCTGCTTACCGGAGACTTCCTCGGTCTGAATCGCAGCTAACAGCATGCGCAGGGTGGCCGTTCGCAGTTTGTCCTGGGCCTTCATCGCCGCGGTCAGATCCGCCCGGATCCGGGATTTGAGTTCCGCCATGCATGAGACGCTACGCGCCGGGCGGGGGGTCAACGTTGTGAAATGCCCCGGCCGCCGACAGGATGGAGCCCATGACGAACGACGCGCCCGGCTGCAAAGGCCGCGGGGTTCGGTGAGCGCGCCGCCGCCTGGTAATCCGGTTGGTCCGCCACCGGCCTACGGCCCACAACCTCAATACGGTCCACCGCCATACGGCCCACCACCGGGCTACGGTCCCCCACCGGCATATGGTCCGCCGCCGGCGTACGGCCCACCACCCGGCTACGGTCCCTTACCGGGCTACGGCCCCCCACCGGGCTACGGCCCCCCGCCCGGCTACGGGCCGCCCTCGGGTTATGGCGCCGCACCGGGCTACGGATCGCCGCCACCGTTCGGCACGCCGCACGGCTACGGCGCCGTCAAACCCGGGATCATCCCGCTGCGGCCGCTCACCCTCGGGGACATCTTCAACGGCGCGGTGGGCTACGTCCGGGCGAACCCGAAGGCGACGTTGGGTCTGACCGCCATCGTCGTGGTGATCATGCAGATCATCACCGAGGTCGCGTTCTTCGGGCCGCTCGCCGCCGCCGACAGGTTCGGCACCGACCGGCCCGGTGAACTGAGCTCGGGGGTCGTGGGCGCCTGGACGGCGTCGGTGGGCGGCGGCATCCTGGTCAGCTGGCTGGGCGGCATGCTGCTGTCCGGCATGCTCACCGTCATCGTCGGTCGGGCGGTGTTCGGCTCACCGATCACCATCGCCGAGACCTGGGCCAAGATCCGCGGGCGCCTGCTCGCCCTGCTCGGCCTGGCCCTGCTGGAAGCCGTCGTGGTGGCGGCCCTTGCCGGGCTGGTCGCGGTGATCATCGGGGTGTTGGCGGCGATCGGCAACGCCGCGGTGGCCGTGGTGCTGGGCATCCCGCTGGTGCTGGCCGTGCTCGCCGTGCTGGCGTACCTCTACACGGTGGTGCTGTTCGCCCCGGTGCTGATCGTGCTGGAGCGGCTGCCCGTCATGGACGCAATCACCCGGTCCTTCAAGCTGATTCGCAACGGCTTCTGGCGGGTGCTGGGCATCCGGCTGCTCACGTTCCTGGTGGCATCCGTGGTCGCCAACGCCGTCGCGGTGCCCTTCAGCATCGTCGGCCAGTCCTTTCAGGCCACCTCGTCCGGCACGGCGTTTCTGGTCAGCACCGCGATCCTGTCAGTGGGGGCCGCGATCGGCGAGATCATCACCGCACCCTTCAACGCGGGCGTCATCGTGCTGCTGTACACCGACCGCCGGATGCGCGCCGAGGCATTCGACCTGGTCCTGCAGAGCGGCGCCGCGCAGGGACCCTACGCGGCCGCGTCCACCGACAACCTCTGGCTGACCCGGCCCCTGTAAGGGCCGAAAAGGACCGCCTGAGAATGCCTTCCATCGACATCGACCGCGATGCCGCACACCGCGCCGCGCAAGACGAGCTCAACAAACCCATCTATTCGAAGGGCTCCGCGCGCGAACACTTCGTCGACTGGCTCAACGACCTGATCTACCGGCTGCTGCAGAAGACCTCCACGATCCCGGGTGGATGGCTCACCGCGACAGTGCTTTTCATCTTATTAGCCATCGCGGTGATCGTCGGCGTCTACGTGCTGCGGCGCACCATGCGCACCCGCCGCGGCGGTGACTACTCGCTGTTCGAAGCCGCCCAATTGACCGCCGCCCAGCATCGCGCGACGGCCGAGAACTATGCGGCGCAGGGCGATTGGGCCGCGGCGATCCGCCACCGGTTGCGCGCCGTCGCCCGCCAGCTCGAAGAGACCCGGGTGCTGACACCCGCCCCCGGCCGCACCGCCAACGAGCTGGCCCGCGACGCCGCCACCGCGCTGCCCCACCTGGCCGGCGAATTGACACAAGCGGCAACGGCTTTCAACGACGTCACGTACGGCGAACAACCCGGCACCCAGGCCGCTTACCAGATGATCGCCGAGCTGGACGACCACCTGCGGTCCCGCTGGCAGGGCGGACCGCAGGAACCCGGGCGGGCGGAAGCACCCGAGTCGTGGGCGGGGGTGCGGTGATGGCGACGACCGCCGGCGCCCGTCCCGACGCCACGCCGCGGCGGTGGCGCTCCTGGCGGTGGGTGCTCGTCACGCTGCTGGTGCTCGCCGTCATCGCCGGCGTCGATGCGTACCTGACCGCCCCGCGGCCCGGCGCACGCATGGACCCGGCGGCCACCGGACCCGACGGAGCCCACGCACTGGTGGAGTTGCTGCGCAACGCTGGAGTCGACGTCGTCGTCGCCAACAACATCGCCGACGTCGAGCAGACCGCGCGCCCCGATGCGCTGATCCTGGTGGCCCAGAGCCAATACCTCACCGACACGCTGCTGGACCGGCTGGCCAGCGTGCGTTCGGACCTGCTGCTGGTGGAACCGACGACACGCACCCGCGAGGCGCTGCTGCCGGACGTCCGGATCTCCGGTGCCAACGGTTTCGACCTCGACCCGAATTGCACGCTGCGCGAAGCGGTTCGCGCGGGCCCGGTGCGGTTCGGGCCCAGCAACACCTACGAGCCCAAAGACGGCCGCGGGATGACCCGCTGCTACGACGGCGCGCTGATCCGCTTCCGCGAAGACGGACGCACCGTCACCGCGGTCGGCAACACCGACTTCATGACCAACGGCGGCCTGCTACAAGCGGGCAACGCCGCCCTGGCGATGAACCTCGCCGGTGACCGGCCCCGGCTCATCTGGTACGCGCCACACCAGGTCGAGGGTGAATCCTCGGCCAGGACATCGCTTTTCGAGCTGATTCCGCCCAACGTCATCTGGATTGTCGGACAACTGGCGCTGGTGGTCCTGCTGGTCGCGGTGTGGAAGGGCCGCCGGCCCGGGCCGCTGGTGGCCGAGGAACTGCCCGTGGTGGTCCGC
>NZ_QMEV01000133.1 GCF_003284935.1 Mycobacterium colombiense | reverse complement strand
GCGCGTTGCGCGCGCTGTCGGCCAGCTCGCCCGGGTCGACCGGGTCGGCGGCCATCACGGTCTCCCACTTCGGCCATTCGGTGTTCCCGATCTCGACGGCAATGGGCCCGCCGAGGGTGACACCGTGACGCACCCCGGACAGCACGCTCACCGCGTCCCGCTCGAACGCCATGCGGGCGCCGCGGCCGTAGCCGAGGCGGCGGCGGGCCAGCTGTTCGGAAATGTCGAGGGAGGTGACCTCCACACCGGCGACCATGCCTTCGAGCACGGCGACCAGCGCGCGACCGTGCGACTCCCCAGCAGTGATCCAACGCAACACGGGTCCCATTGTCCCATGGGCACCTGCGCTGACTTAAATCCGCGCGGCGGTCGCGAGACTTTCATCCGCGGTGATTCCTGACCTGACCACGAGTTACGCCGCGATGCCGGCGGGGGCGCCGCGCTGATCTGCCACCATGTTGTCCGGTGGGTCAATTTCTCTGGTACATACCGAATACCGTCGAGCCGGGCCATCGCGGCGACGACACCGTCGACGGCTGGGGAAGCCTGGACTACTCGGTCGATCTGGCGCAGCGCGCCGAGCAACACGGCTGGCAAGGTGCGCTGATCGGCACCGGCTGGGGGCGGCCGGACACGTTCACGGTCGCGACCGCGATCGCCGCGCGCACCACCAACTTCGCGCCCCTGGTGGCGGTGCGCCCGGGCTACTGGCATCCGGCGCATTTCGCCAGCGCGGCGGCGACGCTGGACCGGCTCAACAACGGCCGGCTGCTCATCAACGTCGTCAGCGGCGCCGACGACCCGGCCGCCTACGGCGACCCCGAGGTCGACAAGGCGCGCCGCTACGACCGCACCCGCGAATTCATCCGCTTGGTCCGCCGGTTGTGGACCCAGGACGACGTGACCTTCCGCGGCGAGTTCTAC
The DNA here is from genome assembly GCF_003284935.1 of Mycobacterium colombiense. Lineage (GTDB taxonomy): Bacteria > Actinomycetota > Actinomycetes > Mycobacteriales > Mycobacteriaceae > Mycobacterium > Mycobacterium arosiense_A. Next base: position 2,994 of record NZ_QMEV01000133.1, on the reverse strand, counting down.
CGCGTCGAACACTCGACGCTGCAGCCGCGCCCGCTCGGCGCGGACGAAGGCCGGTCCCCGAAGCTCTACTTCGGCGGAGCGTCGGCGGCCGCCGAGCAGGTCGCGGCGACCGATGCCGATGTCCAACTGTTCTGGGGTGAGCCGCTGGACGGGATCGCCGAACGCATCGACAGGCTGAAGTCGTTGTCCGACAAGCTCGGTCGCGAGCACGCGCCGCTAGAGTTCGGCCTTCGGGTGACCACGCTGGTGCGCGACACGTCCGAGCAGGCCTGGCGCGACGCCGAGGCGAAGGTCGCCAAGCTGGCCGGCACGCCGACCATGCTGCTGCTGCACGACCCGGCGGGATCCGCGGGCCAGCGGCGGCTGACCGATCTCGCCGGGCGCGGCGAAGTGCTCGATTCCTGCCTGTACACGACGCCGAGCAAGTACGGCGGCGAGGGCGCCGGGACGACATGGCTGGTGGGCTCGGCCGCCGAGGTCGCCGCCGCGCTGCGCAAGTACGCCGACCTCGGGGTCACGCATTTCGTCCTGTCGGACACCCCGTACAAGTCGGAGACCGTCCGGCTCGGCAACCAGCTGTTGCCGCTGTTGCGCCCGACGGCCGCCGCGGACTGAGCGCTCAGAGCAGCGCCAGCCCCACCCCCGCCGCGCTGGCCAGACACATCGACGGCCCGTGCGGCACCGAGCCCGTGCGGTCGGCACCACCGGGAACCCGGGCCACCATCCCCAGCGCCGCCGTCAGCAGCGGCGCGCCCAACGCCGCCAGAAACCAGGCGCCGGCGCCGAAGCAGCCGGTCAACGCGCCCAGGCCGAGGGCCAGCTTGACGTCACCGGCGCCCATTGCGCCCGGCGACGCGCAGTGCACCGCGAGATAGATCGCGGTCAGCGCCCCGGTCCCGGCCAGCGCCGACGGGCCGCGGCCGGCCAGCGTCGCGGCCGCCAGAATCATCGCGGCCCCGGTCAGCGTCAGCGCGTTGGGCAGGCGGCGTTCCCGGATGTCGTACCCACTCAGCGCCGCCAGCCAGGCCAGCACCAGGAACGCCGCAGCGACTCGCATGCGCGGCACGCTAATCCGGCGCGGCCACCGCGCAAGTCATGGCCTCGCGCGGCGCGGGCCGCCCGGTGAACTGCTCCACCTGCGCGAAAGCCTGATGCAGCAGCATCTGCACACCGCTGATCACCCGGCCGCCGGCGGCGCTCACCGTGGCGGCCAGCGGCGTCGGCCACGGGTCGTAGACGGCATCCAGCAGCACGCCGATGCGTCCGAAGGTGCCGGCATAGCGGGCGGCCACGTCCGCCGGGATGGTGCTGACCAGCACCTCGGCGCCCGCCACCTCGTCGGCGAGCACCTCGCCGTCCAGGTCGCAGAACCGGGTCGGCACGCCCAGGTCGTCGCCCAGCTGCACCAGCCGGGCCGCCTTGTCGGGGTTGCGGGCCACCACGGTGATGCCGGCGACGCCCAGCTGCGCCAGGCCGGCGACGGCCGCCGGCGCGGTGCCCCCCGATCCACAGACCAGCGCCCATCCCGACGCGCTGCCCAGCGCCCCGGCGACCCCGTCGATGTCGGTGTTGTCGGCCCGCCAGCCGGTCGGCGTGCGGACCAGGGTGTTGGCCGAACCCACTCGGCGCGCGCGCTCGGTGCGCTCGTCGGCGAACCGCAGGGCGGCGAACTTGCCGGGCATGGTCACCGACACCCCAACCCATTCCGGGCCGAGGCCGCCGAGGACGCCGGGCAGCTGCTCGGCGTCGCATTCGATGCGCTCGTAGGTCCAGTCGGCCAGGCCCAGCGCGCGGTAGGCGGCCAGGTGCAACTGCGGGGATTTCGAGTGGGCGATCGGCTTGCCGAGCACGGCCGCCTTGCGGGGCGCCGAGCTAGCGGGGGGTGCTGTCGAGGACACCGTTGTGCTTAGCCAGCTCGATGTTGGCCAGATGCTGTTGGTAGTCGCGGGTGAACAGCGTCGTGCCCTGCGCGTCGATGGTGACGAAGTACAGCCAGTCGCCGGGCTGCGGGTGCTCGGCGGCGTTCAGCGCGTCGGTGCCGGGCGAACAGATCGCGGTGGCCGGCAGGCCCTGCGACACGTAGGTGTTCCACGGCGTCTTCTGGGCCCGGTCGGCGTCGCTGGTGGCCACCTCGCGGCGGTCCAGCGGGTAGTTGACCGTCGAGTCGAACTCGAGCGTGTGGTGGGCGTGCAGCCGGTTGTAGATGACCTGCGCAACCTTGGCGAAGTCCTGGGAGTTGGATTCCTGCTGCACCAGGGACGCCACCACCAGGATGTCGTAGGGCGACAGGCCCAGGGCCTGGGCGGTGTCCACCAGCCCGGACTTGACGTACTCCTCGGCGCCGGCGCCGACCAGGGTGGCCAGGATGGCCTCGGGCGACGCCGACGGATCGATGTTGAAGGTGCCCGGCCCGATCAGGCCTTCGATGCGGCGGTGGTCCTTGCCGAGCTCGCCGACGGGTTCGGTCGCCCATGGCGGCACCGCCAACGCCAGGGCGGAACTGTTGGTGGCGGCCGCCCGCAGGCCCTGCGCCGGAACGCAGTGCGTGTCCCCGTCCAGGTCGACGCAGGTGGCACGCGAGATCAGCGTCAGGATTCCCGGCGTCACCACGTTGGTCTTCATGTCGGTGGTGTCGTCGAGCTGGCGGCCCTCGGGGATGACCAGCCGGCCCACCCGGCTCTTCGGGTCGGTCAGCCGCGCGACGGCGTTGGCGGCCGGGATCTCGGTGCGCATCCGGTAGAAGCCCGGCTGGATCGCGTTGATGGCGCTGTTGCCGTGTGCGGCGTTGACGAACGCCCGCACGGTCTTGATGACCTGCTCTTTTTGCAGCGTCTCGCCGATGTTGGTGGTCGAGTCACCGGCCTGGACCTGAATCACCAGGTCCCGCTTGCCGCTGCCGGTGTAGTCGTCGCCGGGCCCGAACAGCGTGTGCCACAGCTTGCCGCCCACCAAGACGCCGGCGAGCACCACCACGACGACGAGGGCGAGCACGAT
>NZ_QMEV01000132.1 GCF_003284935.1 Mycobacterium colombiense | reverse complement strand
ACGCGGACCGCGACGCCCGCTTCTTCGAGGCGGTGATCGCGGCGGTGGACGACCTGGTGCCCCGGGCCGAGGTGCTGCGGCCCGGCCTCCTGGTGTTGCCGGTGCGCGGGGCGGCGCGCTATTTCGGGTCCGAGGCCACCGCGGCCGAACGCCTGATCGACGCGGTGGCCGCCGCCGGCGCCGAGTGTCAGGCCGGGATCGCCGACCGGTTGTCCACCGCGGTCTTCGCGGCCCGGGCGGGCCGGATCGTCGAGCCGGGAGGCGACGCGAAATTTTTGTCGGTGCTGTCCATCCGCCAACTTGCCACCGAACCGAGCCTGTCCGGTGCCGGCCGCGAAGAACTGACGGACCTGTTGTGGCGGATGGGGATTCGCACCATCGGGCAGTTCGCCGCGCTGTCGCGCAGCGACGTGGCCTCCAGGTTCGGCGCCGACGGGGTGACCGCGCACCGGTTGGCCCGCGGCGAGCCCGAACGGCCGCCCTCCGGGCGGGAGCCGCCCGCCGAACTCGAGGCCGTGCTGGACTGCGATCCACCGATCGACCGGGTCGATGCCGCGGCGTTCGCCGGCCGCTCGTTGGCCGGTAGGCTGCATCAGGCGCTGATGGACGCCGGCGTGGGATGCACCCGGCTGGCCATCCACGCCGTCACCGCCAACGGCGAAGAACTGCACCGGGTGTGGCGGTGCGCCGAACCGTTGACCGAGGACGCCACCGCCGATCGGGTGCGCTGGCAGCTCGACGGATGGTTGAGCAGCCGCACCGCGCGCACTCCCCGTCCCACCGCCGCGGTGACGCTGTTGCGGCTTGCCGCAGTGGAGGTGGTCTCGGCCGAGGCGCTGCAGCTGCCGCTCTGGGGCGGCCTGGGCGAGGAGGACAGGCTGCGGGCCCGCCGCGCGCTGGTACGGGTGCAGGGCCTGCTCGGCCCGGAGGCGGTGCGGGTGCCGGTGCTGTCCGGCGGGCGCGGCCCGGCCGAGCGCATCACGCTGATCCCGCTCGGCGACGAGCCGGTGCCGCGGGCCGATCCCGATCTGCCGTGGCCCGGCCGGTTGCCCGAGCCGTCACCGGCGGTGCTGCTGGACGAACCGGTGGAACTGCTTGACGCCCAAGGGAATCCGATACGGGTGACCATCCGGGGGCTGTTCTCCGCCGACCCCGCGCGCATCGTCGCCCACGGCCGGGACGAACGGCTGTGCTGGTGGTCCGGGCCCTGGCCGGTGGACGAGCGGTGGTGGGATCCCGACCTGGGCAAGGGCCGCACCGCCCGCGCCCAGGTGTTGCTGGAGAGCGAGCGTGCGCTGCTGCTGTGCTATCGCCAGCGGCACTGGTACGTGGAGGGGAGTTACGAATAGTCTTGTTACCGAGCGTATTCGACGCGTCGCAACGCGTCGGGGGTGAGGTCCTTGAGCGAGGGATACCCGTCGACGGCCATGATCAGGTCCGCTTCGGCCAGCAGCGAGCGCAACACGTGCACGATGCCGTCGACACCACCGACCGCCAACCCGTAGGCGTACGGCCGGCCGATCCCAACGGCGGTCGCACCCAGGGCCAGCGCCTTGATGATGTCGGCGCCCCCGCGCACCCCCGAGTCGAACAGCACCGGTATCCCGTCGGCGGCCTCGAGGACCCCGGGCAGGCAATCTAGGCAGGGCAGCCCGCCGTTGGCTTGCCGTCCGCCATGGTTGGAGCAGTAAATGGCGTCCACGCCAAGGTCTTTGGCGCGGCGAACGTCGTCGGGATGGCAGATGCCCTTGACCATCAGCGGCAGGCTGGTCTCGGACCGCAGCCACTCCAGGTCCTCCCACCGGAACGGCCCACCGAAGATCGGCAGCTTACGCACCGCCGCCTCCGTGGCGTCTTCACCCCGGCTCAGCGTGGCGCGAAAAACCGGGTCGCTGGTGTAGTTGGCCAGGCACCCGCTGGGCACCTGCGGGTAGTTCCCGCCGCTCAGGTCGCGGGGACGCCAGCCGGTGACCCAGGTGTCCAGGGTGACGGCGATGCCCTTGAAGCCGACCGCCTCGGCCCGGTGCACCAGGCTGGCGGCCATCTTGCGGTTCGGGGGCGTGTACAGCTGGAAAAACGCCGGGGTATCACCGAGGTCGGCGGCGAGGTTTTCCATCGGGTCGGCCGACAGTGTTCCCAGGAAAAACGGCACGCCGGTGCGGACCGAGGCACGCACACAGAGCATGTCCCCGTGGCCGTCGGGGTCGCACACCCCGATGACGCCGATGGGTGCCATGAAGATGGGAGACGGAAACCTGATGCCGAACAACTCGACGGACATATCGCGCTGCTCGGGGGCGATCCCCATGCGCGGATACAAGCCCCACCGCTTGAAGGCCTCGCAGTTGGCGCGCTGGGTGTGCTCGTCACCGGCGCCGCCGGCCACATAGCCCAGCACTTTCGGCGTCATCGCCGCCGCGGCCTTGGCCTCCAGCTCCTCGAACCTGATCGGATACTGCGGCTGATTGCCGTGCAGCGACTCCTCGTACAGCTCGTTTTGATACTCGGCGAAAGCCATAGTCGGGGCTTTACCCCCGGCTCCGCCCACCAAACGAGGCTCAGTACCGCCCGAAGACGGTGGCCACGTTGTGGCCGCCGAAGCCGAACGAGTTGTTGATGGCGTACTCGTAGTTGCCGGGGCGTGGTTTGCCGGCCACGACGTCCAGGTCGACTTCGGGGTCGAGGTTTTCCAGGTTGAGCGTGGGCGGGACGACCTGGTCGCGCAGGGCGAGCACGGTCAGGATGGACTCCACCGCGCCGACCGCACCCACCGAGTGGCCCAGGGCGCCCTTGGGTGCGTAGACGGCGGCGTTGCCGCCGTGCGGGCCCAGGGCGTTGTTGATGGCCTGGGCCTCGGCGACGTCGCCGACGGAGGTGCCCGTGGCGTGGGCGTTGACGTGGTGAATGTCGGACGGGCTCAGGCCGGCGAGCTGGATGGCGCGGCTCATGGCGTGCCCGGCGCGCAGGCCGTTGGGGTCCGGAGCGACCATGTGGTAGCCGTCGGAGGTGATGCTGGCGCCCATGATGCGGGCCAAGATGTTGGCGCCGCGAGCTTTGGCGTGTTCTTCGGTTTCGATGACCATCAGCGCGCCGGCCTCGCCGAACACGAAGCCGGTGCGGTCGCGGTCGAACGGGCGGCAGGCCCCCGCCGGGTCGTCGTTCTTGGTCGACATCACGATGCGCATCTGGGCGAACGCCGCGATCGCGACCGCCTCGATCCGGACCTCGACGCCACCGCAGATGGCCACATCGGCCTCGCCGAACACGATGTTGCGCCAGGCCTGCGCCACGCCCTCGGAACCCGACGCGCACGCCGACACCGGCGTGATCACCCCGGCCTTGGCGCGCCGCTCCAGGGCCACCGCGACGGCCGCGCCGTCGGGCATGTACTTCGACACCGCCAGCGGCGAGACCCCCGCGATGCCCCGGGCGCGCAGATCGTCATAACTGAACACGATCTGCTCGGCGGACCCCAGACCGGTGCCGATCGACACCATCAGGCGGTTGGGGTCGACCTCGGGGGAGCCGGCGTTCTCCCAGACCCGCCGGCTCAACACGGCCGACATACGCTGCAGATAGCCCATCCGGTGGCGTTCGGCGCGGGTCAGCGCGCCGTCGAAGTCCTCCAGCAGGTGCCCGCCGATGCGGACCGGCAGGTCGAACTCCTCGACGAAGGAATCCTCGAGTTTGCGGATACCACTTTGGCTGTCCAGCAGCAGCTTCCAGGTGCTCTCGGCGTCCGTGGCCAGCGCCGTCGTCATGGCCACGCCCGTGACGACCACGTTCGGCAACGTTTTCCCGGTAACCAACTCCGTCATGACTCGCAAAACCTTTCACTTGATGAGAGCCGATGACGCTGGACGTCGAGCCCCACTCCCCACCAAATCGTCAGATACAAACCTCCATTGTCCCAACATCGAAAAGTCGGGGCAACGAGACACGGCGAAAGCCGGGATTCCCGGGCCAAAAACCCGCCATCAGCTGCTCGTTTTTCGTTGGACGGCGCGGCGGATC
>NZ_QMEV01000131.1 GCF_003284935.1 Mycobacterium colombiense | reverse complement strand
ACCGCGCCAGCTCGTCGACGAAACTCTGGTGTCCTTGTCCCCTCATATCCCGCCTGTTCGGTCCAGCTGACCCCTCGCCCGGCCGCGTCGAAACTACTGGGCGCAGCACCGAAGCCGAGCGGCCCCACCGAATGGTGGCATCTGCGTCACCAAGAAGCGAGCCACCGTTAATCAGTTACCCGTTGAAGACAACTGTTGGGTATCAATCCGGACCAGGGGCGGCTACATCCAAGGTTTATAGGCCACCATGGACAAATGCATGCGCAGCGCGGGGTGGCGATGTCTGCCGACACGCCCTCGGGGGACTCGAACCGCCCCGACCAGCGCTATCTCCCGGCCACGGCGTTCCGGGCCCGCCGAGCGGCCCTGTCCGATGCCCAGCGCCAGACCTGGGAGCGCCGCTGGCCCGAGCTCGGGCTGTCGATCGGCTCCGCGGCCGACGAGGCCGACCACCCCGAACCCCCGCTGGATACCCGCGCCTGGTTCGGGCGTCAGGCGCCGGTGGTGCTCGAAATCGGTTGTGGTAGTGGCATTTCCACGCTGGCGATGGCCAAGGAAGAGCCCGGCATCGACGTGGTCGCGGTGGAGGTCTACCGGCGCGGGCTGGCGCAGCTGCTGTGCGCGATCGACCGCGACAAGGTGAGCAACATCCGGCTGATCCGCGGCAACGCCGTCGACGTCCTGCAACGACTCATCGCGCCCGGCTCGCTGACCGGGGTTCGGGTCTTCTTTCCCGATCCATGGCCGAAGGCGCGCCACCACAAACGCAGGTTCCTGCAGCCGGGCACGATTGGCTTGATAGCCGACCGGCTACTCCCTGGTGGTGTCCTGCACATTGCGACGGACCACGCCGGCTACGCCGAGCACATCGCCGAGGTCGGCGCGGGCGAACCCCGGCTGCGCCCTGCCGATCCCGACGGCGCACTGGCGATCTCGGTCAAGCGCCCCACCACCAAGTACGAGACGAAGGCCCAAGAAGCGGGCAGCGCCGTCACCGAATTCATTTGGCTTAGACGATGAGTAGGCGATGACTATGAGCCTGACCGAAGAGACCGCGGCGGGGGCCGAACCCGTCGCGCCGCCGGCCGTGCTGACCGGCGACGAGCTGGGCGGCTTCTCTCCCCCGGGCGGACGCGTGTTGCTGGTGTGGGACGCCCCGAACCTCGACATGGGCCTGGGATCCATCCTGGGCAGGCGCCCGACGGCTTTGGAGCGTCCGCGGTTCGACGCCCTGGGCCGCTGGTTGCTGGCGCGCACGGCCGAGGTCAGCGCCGCGCGCCCGGGCGTCGTGGTGGAACCCGAGGCCACCGTCTTCACCAACATCGCGCCGGGCAGCGCCGACGTCGTCCGGCCCTGGGTGGACGCGCTCCGTAACGTGGGGTTCGCGGTGTTCGCCAAGCCGAAGATCGACGAGGACAGCGACGTCGACCGCGACATGCTGGCCCACATCGAGCTGCGCCGCACCGAGGGGCTGGCGGCGCTGGTGGTGGCCTCCGCCGACGGTCAGGCGTTTCGCCACCCGCTGGAAGACATCGCACGATCCGGGGTCGGCGTCCAGGTGATCGGATTTCGCGAACATGCGAGTTGGGCGCTAGCGTCGGATACCTTGGACTTCGTTGATCTGGAGGACATCGCTGGTGTCTTCCGGGAACCGTTGCCGCGGATCGGCCTAGATTCGCTGCCTGACCAGGGAGCGTGGCTGCAGCCGTTCCGGCCGCTGTCCGCGCTGTTGACCGCGCGTGTGTGACACTGGAAAACCGATGCGCGGGTCGTTAACGATCCAGTAAGGAGCTTGCGTGTTCGCCTGGTGGGGTCGAACTGTGTACCGATATCGGTACATCGTGATCGGGGTCACGGTAGCTCTGTGTCTGCTGGGTGGCGTCTTCGGAATCAGCTTGGGCAAGCATGTTACACAGAGCGGCTTCTACGACGACGGCAGCCAATCCGTGAAGGCGTCGGTGCTGGGCGACCAGACCTACGGCCGTGACCGCACCAGCCACGTGGTGGCCACCTTCACCGCTCCCGACGGAAAAACGGTCGACGACCCGGCGTGGCGGAACAAGGTCGTCGCCGAGCTCAACAAGTTCAAGACCGACCATCCCGACCAGGTCGTCGGGTGGGCCGGCTGGCTGGCGCTGGCGAATCCCGCCGACGCGCCCCCGCTCATCAAGGGGATGGTGAGCGAGGACAAGAAGCACACGTTCGTGTCCATCCCGCTCAAGGGCGACGACGACGACAGCATCCTCAACAACTACAAGGCCATCGCACCGGATCTGCAGAAGCTCAACGGCGGGACCGTGGAACTCGCCGGCCTCGAGCCGATCGCCAACGCCCTGACCGGCACCATCGCCACCGACCAGCGCCGCATGGAGGTCCTCGCCGTGCCGATGGTGGCGGTGGTCCTGTTCCTCGTCTTCGGGGGCGCGGTCGCCGCCGGCCTGCCGGCCATCGTCGGTGGCCTGAGCATCGCGGGTTCACTGGGCATCCTGCGGCTGGTCGCCGCGTTCGGGCCGGTGCACTATTTCGCCCAGCCGGTGGTCTCGCTGATCGGCCTGGGCATCGCCATCGACTACGGACTGTTCGTGGTGAGCCGGTTCCGGGAGGAGATCGCCGAGGGCTACGACACCGAGGCCGCGGTGCGAAGAACCGTGATGACGGCCGGTCGCACCGTGACGTTCTCCGCGGTGCTCATCATCGCGTCCAGCGCCAGCCTGCTGGTGCTGCCGCAGGGCTTCGTGCATTCGCTGACCTACGCCATCTTCGCCGCGGTGGGCCTCGCCGCGTTGCTGTCGATCACGTTCCTGCCGGCCTGCCTGGGCATCCTCGGCCGCCACGTCGACGCGCTGGGGGTGCGGACCGCCTTCCGGGTGCCGTTCCTGCGGAACTGGAAGTATTCGCGCGCCTACCTGAACTGGCTGGCCGATCGGCTGCAGAAGACCAAGACCCGCGAAGAGGTCGAGGCCGGCTTCTGGGGCAAGCTCGTCAACTGGGTGATGAAGAAGCCGTTGGCGTTTGCCATCCCGATCGCCGTCGGCATGATCCTGCTGGTCATCCCGCTGGGCAACCTGTCGTTCGGCGGGATGAGCGAGAAGTATCTGCCCCCGGACAACCCCGTGCGCCTGGCGCAGGAACATTTCGACAAGCAATTCCCCGGCTACCGGACCGAACAGCTCACCGTGGTGATCCAGAGCGACAACCACAGCAAGGTCACCGACCAGCAGGTGGCAGACATCCGCAACAGGATTTCTTCGATCGGCGGGTTCACCGACAAGACCTGGCAGGAGCGAGCCTGTCCGACCATCGCAGGCAACCCCTGCGTCGCGGGCCCGAACGGGACCACGGTCCCCAAGGACGGCTCGGTGCGGGTGATCCAGAACGGCCTGGCCAACCGCAATGACGCGGCCAAGAAGATCGCCGAACTGCGGGCGGTGAATCCCCCGAAGGGGTTGAACCTCTACGTCGGCGGCACGCCGGCTTTGGAGCAGGACAGCATCCACAGCCTGTTCGACAAGGCGCCGTTGATGCTGGTGCTGCTGCTGGGCGCCACGCTGCTGCTGATGTTCCTGGCGTTCGGGTCGGTGGTGCTGCCGATCAAGGCGGTGCTGATGAGCGCGCTGACGCTGGGATCGACGATGGGCATCCTTACCTGGATCTTCGTCGACGGGCACCTGTCGGGCGTCCTGAACTTCACGCCGACGCCGCTGATGGTGGTGGTGATCGCGCTCGTCGTCGCCGTCGGCTTCGGCCTGGCCACCGACTACGAGGTGTTCCTGGTGTCGCGCATGGTCGAGGCCCGCGAACGCGGCATGTCGACGGCCGAGGCCATCCGGATCGGCACCGCGACCACCGGGCGCCTGATCACGGCCGCCGCGCTGGTGCTGGCGGTGGTGGCCAGTTCGTTCGTTTTCTCCGACCTGGTGTTGATGAAGTATCTGGCCTTCGGCCTGATGGCGGCGCTGCTGCTGGACGCCACCGTCGTCCGGATGTTCCTGGTGCCGTCGGTGATGAAGCTGCTCGGCGACGACTGCTGGTGGGCACCGCGCTGGGCCCGGCGCCTGCAGAACAAGATCGGGCTGGGTGAGATCGACCTGCCCGAC
>NZ_QMEV01000130.1 GCF_003284935.1 Mycobacterium colombiense | reverse complement strand
GGCACCGCGCGCAGCTGCCGGGCCCGACAATCACCGTCAGCGCGCTGAGCGCGATATCCCAGGCGCTCTCCAAGCTGCTTGGCGGGCAATGCGATTCGCTGGGCGCCGAGGTGCCCATGGCCAAGCCCGGCGCGCCGCGCGCGTACAACCACTTCGGCAACGTCGTGGTGGGGCTGTACCCGAAGCTCGCACGGAACGCGCGCGCCGAACGGATCGCGGCCGACCTGGCCAACGGCCGGCGCCGGTTCGAGCACCCGGCCACCCGCGCCGCCGACCGGGCGTTCGCCGCGGTGCCCGCCGGGCTGCTGCGGTGGGGCATCGGACAATTCGATGTGGGGGAACGCGCGTCGCAGGTGTCGGGCAACACCGTGGTGTCCAGCGTCAACCGCGGCGCGGCCGATCTGAGCTTCGGCGGCGCGCCGGTGGTGCTGACGGCGGGATACCCGGCGCTCTCGCCGATGATGGGGTTGACGCACGGTGTGCACGGCATCGGCGACACCATCGCGATCAGCGTGCACGCGGCGGAATCGGCCCTGCCCGATATCGATGCCTACCTGGCGCTGCTGGACGCGGCGCTCTAGTTATTGCGCGTCACCGGATCTGGCCGCCTCCTCGCGGGTGAGCCCGACGGCGCCGATCAGCTCTTCGTGCAGTTCGAACCACACCGTGTGGTACGAGTCGATCAGCGGACGGGAAAGCCAGGCGGTCTCGCCGGCCTTGACCTTGTCCAGTGCCGCACCAAGTTTCGTGGCATAGGCGCCCAGCCGGGGCAGTTGCGCGGCGGCCGCCTCGACGATCGGCATCGTGCGGGCGTGCACGCCGTCGAGCCGGGTCAATACCGCGGCGTCGTAGTCGGCGTCGTCGTGGGGGTTGGGCGGGCCGCCGGGGCCGCCTTTGAGCTGCCAATCCGTCACAAGCCTTTTGAAGTCGGCGTTGACCGCGCGAAAGTCGTTGTAGGCGGCGGCCATCGCCGCCCGATCGATGCCCTCGCGCTCCTCGGTGAGCAACGCGGCGAGTCTGTCGTTGCCGCTGCTCGTGATCCGCAGCGGCGGGCCTTCGCTGAGCAGTCCCGCCGCGGCCAACCGCTTGACGGTCGGGGTGATGGAGCCGAGGTCGACCCCTAGCGTCGCCGCCAGCTCGGCCGCACCCACCCGGCCCTTGAGCCGAACCCCTTGCAGCACCGCCAATTCCGTCATCGATCGGCTTCCGATGCCACGCGCATCGCGGTGAGCATCACGATCAGCGGGTTCACCGAAACCACGTCGGTCTGCCCGCGGTCCAGCGCGGCGCGCACGGCGGCCTCGGAGTCGTCGTCCAGCCGCGCGTGCTCGCCCGCGGCGTGGGCGCGCAGCGGGCTGAGCCGTCGTGCGATGTCGGCCAGTTCGCGCAGCTCCGGCGTATCGTCTTCCGACCATGCCGACAGGCTCAGCTTGCCTTCGCGCACTTCGCCTTCGGCGCCGTCGACGGTGATGTGCTTGCCGGCCAGCGATGCCGCGACCCCCTGGCCGCAGCCCACCACGGCGACCCGGCCCAGCTCACGGCTGACCACGGCCGCATGGCTGGACGCTCCGCCCACCTCGGTGACGATCGCCTGCGCGGCCAGCATCCCCGACACGTCTTCGGGCCGGGTGTGGTCGCGCACCAGGATCACCGGCTCGCCGCGATCGGCGGCCCGCAGCGCCTCGTCGACATCGGTGTAGGCCGTTCCCGAGGCCACTCCCGGGCAGGCCGGCAAGCCCTTGGCCAAAAGCGGTGCCGCCAACCGTATTTCGGGCTGCAGCGCCGGCTGGAGCAGGGCCCGCACGTGCGCGGGCGTCACCCGGCGCAGCGTCTCCGCATCATCGATGAGTCCCTCGCGCCGCAATTCCAGCGCCGAGCGCACCGCCGCCTGCGCCGAGCGCTCAGCCGATCGTGTCTGCAGCAGCCACAGCTTGCCGTCCTCGACGGTGAATTCGATCTCCTGGATGTCGGCATCAAGCCGCTCGAGGCGGCGGGCGGCGGCCATCAGCTCGTCATAGACGGCCGGCTGCTCGTCACGCAACGCGACGATCGGCTCGACGTCGACCGATCCCGAGACCACGTCGTCGCCTTGGCCGCCGGGCAGCCATTCACCGAACGGTTCGTTGTCGCCGGAAATCGGGTTGCGCGAAAAGAACGCGCCGGCACCGGAATTGGGGCCAAGGTTGCCGAACACCATGGCCTGCACGACGACGGCGGTGCCGTGCCGATCGTCGATGCCGTAGTGGGCGCGGTAGGCGACCGCGCGCGGCGAATTCCACGAGGCGAACACCGCCTCGATGCCCGCACGCAACTGCGCGTACGGATCGGCGGGCACCGATTCTTGTTCGCCGACCCCGACGATGCGCCGATACATCTGGGCGAACCGCCGCCGGGTGTCGCGGGCGAACTCCCGGTTCCCGGTGGCGGCCAACGCCTGCTCGACGGCGTCGTTGATGCCGAGGTCCAGGATGGTGTCCATCATGCCCGGCATGGACTGGGTGGCTCCCGAGCGCACGCTGACCAACAGGGGCCGCGGGCCGCGCCCGAACGTGCGCGAGGTCTGCGCCTCGAGCCAGCGCATCCGGTCGAGCACGTCGTCCCAGATGGCATCCATGGTCGCTACCGGGTCGGCGAGATAGCGCAGCCCCACCGCGGTGGTGATGCAGAACGCCGGCGGCACCGGCAGATCCTGGCGGCGCATCGCCTCGATGCCGTGGCCCTTGTTGCCCAGCAGCTCCCGCGGGTGGCTCGATCCGCCGTCCAGCAACACCACGGAGTGCTCGATGGACGGGACCTCTCGCCTGCTTGACGCGTGGGCGCCGCCTCGCGCGGTACGAGCCGTGGTGCACCCCCTTTGTGGTGTAGCGACTGATCGGGCCGACGTCGGAACGCCCGCTATGTTCCCACACGGACCAGCGGATTAAGCGACGTAGCTGCTCGGCGGCTCTTGTCTTGCCACCCCGCCCATGATCTAGGTTTACAGTTATGACTTCATATGACACGTTCCATGACGTCGGAGTACTGATCCTGCGGCTGGTGTTGGGCGTGACGTTGGCCGCGCACGGCTACAACAAGTTCTTCGGCGGCGGCCGCATCCCGGGCACCGCACGCTGGTTCGAGAGCATCGGCATGAAGCCCGGAAAGTTCCATGCCACCGTGGCGGCGACCACCGAGATGGCCGCCGGCCTCGGCCTGGCCGCCGGTTTTCTGACCCCGATCCCGGCGGCGGGCTTCGTCTCCCTGATGCTGGTCGCGGCCTGGACCGTGCACCGGGCCAACGGCTTCTTCATCGTCAAGGAGGGCTGGGAGTACAACCTGGTGCTGGCGGTCAGCGCGGTCGTCGTGGCCACCCTGGGCGCGGGCAAGTACAGCCTGGACTACCTGGTCTTCGGGAAGAACTGGATGGACGGCTGGCAGGGCCTGGTGATCTCGGCGGGACTGGGTCTGGCGGGTGCCATCGGCCAGCTGGCGATTTTCTACCGGCCGCCGGCCAAGCAAGCCGGGTGATCAGGGGTCATCGACGTCTTCGGCGAGGACGCTTTCGGGGTGGTGGAAGGTGTTGGTGCGGGGTTGGCCGTGGTCGAGGTGTGGTGGTGGGATCCATTCGGTGTCGCCGTGGGTGTTTGTGCGGGTGGTCCAGCCTTGGTCGAGGAGGCGGTGGTGGGGTCCGCAGGCCAGGGTGAGTTGGTCGATGTCGGTGCGGTGAGTGTGGGCCCAGTCGGTGACGTGGTGGACCTCGCAGTAATAGCCGGACACGTCGCAGCCGGGATGCGAACACCCGCGATCCTTGGCGTACAAGACTATTCGCTGCCCGGGTGAGGCCAGCCGTTTGGTGTGATACAGCGCCAGGGCCTTGCCCTTGTCGAAGATCGCCAGGTAGTGGCGGGCATGGCGGCTCAGGCGGATCACGTCCGACATCGGCAACATGGTGCCGCCACCGGTCAAACCCCTCCCCGCCGCGGTTTCGAGCTCGCCAAGGGTGGTGGTCACGATGATGCTGGCCGGTAATCCGTTGTGCTGACCCAACTCCCCGCTGGCCAGCATCGCGCGCAGGGCGGCGTTGAGGCCGTCGTGGTTGCGCTGGGCCGCACTGCGCGTGTCGCGCTGCATCGCGTCTTCGGTGGGTGAAGCGTCAACGACGGGGTGTTCGTCGTCGGGGTTGGCCATGCCGGGGGCCGCGAGTTTGGCCAGCACCGCCTCGAGGGTGGCGCGGGCTTCCGGTGTCAGCCAGCCGCTGAGCCGCGACATGCCGTCGGTCTGCTGGTGGCCGAGCGTCAGTGCGCGCAGGCGGGCGCGGTCGGTGTCGGTGTAGGTGCCGTCGGGGTTGAGGCAGTCCATCAGGCGCCGGGCCAGTGTGGCGAGCTGGTCGGGGCGGAATTGGGTGGCGTTGGTGGCTAGTTGCTGTTCGGCGTGCGTACAGGTGTCGAGGTCGACGGACTCGGGCAGCTGGTGAAAGAACCGTCGGATCACCCCCACGTGGTCGGCCCCGATGGCTCCGGTGCGCTGGGC
>NZ_QMEV01000012.1 GCF_003284935.1 Mycobacterium colombiense | reverse complement strand
GGATCACCTGCGCAGGCTCGGGGTGCGGCGGGCCGGGCGGGCCCCCTCCGGGAGGCCGCCGGCGGTGCGGTGAGCGGTCGCCGTTCACCCGGTAAACGTACGTGGCCGGCCCGCGGAGGCGCCGGTGCGCCGCGCTCCCGGCTAGCCGCGCGCCCGGAGCCCGTTGATGAACGGGCAGCCCATCAGCACCCGGATCGCCTGGCTCAGGCCGGTCATGTCGTCGACCGGTTTGTGGAACGGCAGCCGGACGTCGTGGTCGCGATCGTCGCCCTCGACGCGGAACCGGACGCCGTAGCGGTCCAGGCCCAGGGGCCGCACGTGCCCGCGCCGCAGGGGCGCCGGCAGCCGGGACACCAGCCGCGCCAGGACGTCGCTGTGGGCGGTGTCCAGGTGCCACAGCAGGCTCGACTCGAGCGCGCAGAACGGGTCCGGCCGGGCGTCGAGCAGGTCGCCGACGCTGACCGGCTCGGCGCCGGTGGCATCGGTGACGACCACCGAGGCGATCTCGAGCCGCAACAGCGTGTAGCGCGGCTCGTGGTGGTCGCCGGGGGCGCAGCGGGGGGTGTCGATGCCCAGCAGGGCCGGGTTCGGGCACTCGGCGGCGATCAGGTCGAGCATGTCGAGGACGTCCGTCGGGGGTACCTCTTGCAGGCGCCCGCGCACCCACACCAGCGAACGGACCGGTTCGCGCAGCGGTAGCGGCGCGTAGTCCGTCAGCTCCAGCAGCGCTTGGGATCCCGAGACGGGTCGCACCAACTCGCGCTCCCGCTCGACGGGAAGCGCCAGCGCAACGGATCCGTCGTCCATCAGGTGGTGCAGCGGGGTGGGGACCGGGTCGTCGTGCTCGATGGCCAGCAGCGCGCCGCTGGCGCGGACACAGGCGCTGCGGATGCGTTCGGCGGTCGACGGGGCGGGGCAGCTCAGCGGTAACACCATTCTCATCCTTCGATTAGGTAAGCCTAAGTTAACTTACCCGCGGTGGCGTCGCAAGACTTTTCTGGGCCGCGCGCCGCTAGGGTTGGGACGTGGCCCGCATCGCTTACCTCGGTCCGGAGGGGACGTTCACCGAGGCGGCGTTGCGACAGATCACCGCCGCGGGACTGGTCCCCGGAGCGGGCCCGGCCGGCGTGCAACCATCGCCGGTCGACAGCACCTCCGCGGCGCTGGACGCCGTGCGCGACGGCTCCGCCGACTACGCCTGCGTCCCGATCGAGAACTCGATCGACGGTTCGGTGACACCGACGCTGGACAGCCTGGCCATCGGCTCGGCCCTGCAGGTATTCGCCGAAACGACGCTCGACGTCGCGTTCAGCATCGTCGTCAAACCCGGCCGCGAGGCGGCGGACGTGCGGACGCTGGCGGCCTTCGGGGTGGCGGCGGCCCAGGTGCGCCAGTGGGTGGCCGCCAATCTGCCCGACGCCGCGCTGCGGCCGGCGTATTCCAACGCCGACGCCGCCCAGCAGGTGGCCGAAGGCCACGTCGACGCGGCGGTGACCTCGCCGCTGGCCGCCGCGCACTGGGGCCTGGCCACCCTGGCCGAGGGTGTGGTGGACGAATCCAACGCCCGGACCCGCTTCCTGCTGGTCGGCCGGCCGGGGCCTCCGCCGGCCCGCACCGGAGCCGACCGCACCTCGGTGGTGTTGCGCATCGACAACGCGCCGGGCGCGCTGCTGGCCGCGCTCGCCGAATTCGCCGTCCGGGGCATCGACCTGACCCGCATCGAATCCCGGCCGACCAGAACGGGACTCGGCATCTACCGGTTCTTCGCCGACTGCGTGGGCCACATCGATGACGACGCCGTCGCCGAGGCACTCAAAGCGCTGCACCGTCGTTGTGCTGATGTGCGTTATCTCGGTTCCTGGCCCACGGGCTCGCCGGCCGGGGCGTTGCCGCCGCCCGCCGAGGAGGCCGCGCGCTGGCTTCGTCAGCTGCGCGACGGCAAGCGCGACGAATCCGCGGGGGGAGCGCAGCGGTGAGCGGCCGGTTGATCCTGGTGCGCCACGGCCAGTCCTTCGGAAACGTCGAACGCCGCCTCGACACCCGCCCGCCCGGCGCGGAGCTGACCCCGCTGGGCCGCGACCAGGCCCGGGCGTTCGCCCGCGGCACGGGTCGCCCCGCGATGCTCGCGCACTCGGTCGCCACCCGGGCGTCGCAGACGGCCGAGGTGATCGGCGGCCAGGTCGACATGTCCCCGATCGAGGTGGCCGGGGTGCACGAGGTGCAGGTCGGGCGGCTGGAAAACCGCAACGACGACGACGCGGTCGCCGAGTTCAATGCGATCTACCAGCGGTGGCATCACGGCGAGCTCGACGTGGCGCTGCCCGGCGGCGAGACCGGCAACGACGTGTTGGACCGCTACGTTCCGGTGCTCACCGACCTGCGCCTGCGCTACCTCGACGACCGCGACTTCCACGGCGACATCGTCGTCGTCAGCCACGGCGCGGCGATCCGGCTGGCCGCCGCGGTGCTGGCCGGCGTCGAAGCCGACTTCGCGCTGGACAATCACCTGGACAACGCGCAATCGGTGGCCCTGACCCCGATCACCGACGGGCGGTGGAGTTGCGTGCGCTGGGGAACGTTGACCCCGCCGTTCTATCCGGAGGAAGAGGCGACGCCGGTCGCGGACGCGGTGCAGTCAAGCACCGACCCGATGGGTTGACCCCTCGGTCAGACTGCCAGCGCGATCGCTTCGGTGCACACGCACCCGACGGCGTCGCAGTCGATGACGAAGGCGTGCGGCAACAACTCGGGACTGAAGCAGTCCGGCTCCGTGCATTCCGACCGGTGCAGCGCGTGGCGAATGATGGTGCCGTGACAGTGATCTAAGCCTGCCCGGCAGTCGCGGCAGTCAATGCTCATAGGTGAGTTCATAGCACGCGTCGCGGACAAAACCGGGATGCCGCGCCCAGCAAGGGGCGCCGTGTGCGGTTGTCAGGCCCAGCCCAGCTCGTGGAGGCGGTCGTCGTCGATGCCGAAGTGGTGCGCGATTTCGTGGATCACGGTGATGGCCACCTCCTCGACGACCTCGTCCTCGGATTCGCAGACGTCGAGCAGCGCGTCGCGGTAGATGGTGATGGCATCCGGCAGCGACCCGAAATAGTCGGAGTCGCGTTCGGTCAACGCCACCCCCTCGTACAGGCCGAGCAGTTCGGCGTCCTCGGGATGGCGGTCTTCGACCAGCACGACGACGTTGTCCATGGCCGCCGCCAGCTCGGGCGGGATGAGGTCGAGGGCGTCGGAGACCAGTTCGTCGAAGCGCTGCGGATCCATCCTGACGGACACCCGCCTAGCCTCCCGGCGGCGGCTCGGCGGGCGGTGCCTCGGGGGCGGGATTGGCCGGTGGCGGCGGCGCGGGCGCGGGCGCCTCGGGTGCCGGATTGGCGGGCGGGGCGCCGTTGTCCGCGGGCGGCGCCTGCTGGGCGGGCGCCTGCTGCTGGGGGGCCTGCTGCTGGGGTTGCTGCGCGGGCTGCTGGCCGGGCAGGTGCTGGTTGTTCGGCGGGATCTCCGGGGCCGAGCCGGTGCCGGCGCCGGACTGGGTGGACGGCGGCTGGGCCGGGGCCTGCAGCGGGATGGGCGGCATGGTGAGCCGCTCCTCGGGAATGTCGGGCGGCGGCACCGGCGGTTGACCGTTGATCAGCAGCTGGCCCTTGGCGCTGTTCAGCAGGGTGGCCCAGCCGCCGTTGCCCAGCGTCGCGCCGATGCTGCAGGCCACCTCGCGGCTGCCCGCCGTCCAACTGGCCAGCGGCACCGTCGGGTAAATCAGCGTCAAGGTGGTGGTGCGCAGCTTGACCGGAGCCAGGTACGCGTCGGTCATCTTGGTGCACGAATCCTTGATGAAGCCGTCCTGGTCGGGCTCGGCGGGCAGGCCGCCGGGGAACTTCTCGGCCAGGTTGACCGTGCCGGTGACCTCCATGGCGTGCGGCGCCGCGCAGTCCACGGGCGCGTCGGTCGGCTGGTTGGTCGCCGAGTCAATGCCCAGACAGGTGCCGGCCGGCCACACCTTGGACTGGTCGACGTCGGCGACCTTGCCCTTGAAGGGCTGCTGCTGGTTGTTCATGCCGGGCAGTTGCAGGCCGCACAGCATCCGGCGGTCGCCGTTCTGGCGCCAGGCTCGGTCGCCGGGCCACAGCAGGCTGACGGTGAACTTGCTGTTCGGATCGAACTTGGGGCCGAGGTAGGTGCGAACGGCGGCCTCGCACTGCTCCTGGGTGATCTGCTGGATGCGCGCCGGCGTCGGAGGCGCGGCATTGGGCCCGTACTCGGAGCCCGGGAAGGTCCGCATGTCAATGGATTCGGCGACCTCGAACTTGTGGTCGTCGCCGCAGTTGACGATCCGCGCCGACTCGGGCGTGGTGTCCGGCCACATCAGGCACTCCCCGGGCGTGGCCCGGTTGAAGGCGGCGTCGCTTTTGGTTCCGGTGCTGCGCACCGGGCTGCTGTCGAGGAACCGACCCGAGCCGGGACCGCCGACGGGGATCGCGGTCACCAGCCCCGCGATCAGCAGGCCACCGAGCGCGGTCAGCAGCAGCGCGCGCCGGGTCGCGCGGGCCTGCAGGCTGCGCGGCCAGCCGAAGGCCGACGGCTGCAGTTCGGACGACTCACCGGCCGAGCCGGCGGACGACTCGACCCCCCGGCCTTCCCGGGCTTCCGAAAGTTCCTTCTCGGGCGCTTGCGACATCCGCTCCATTCTGACAGCAGCGCCTGAGACCGGTGACAAAAGTTACTGATGTGAGTCCTGCGACTTTCCGGGATGCGCCGCCAGCCGGCCCGAACCGGTGAAAGTAGTCTCAGGGCCGTGATCGACCTGAAGCTGCTCCGGGAAGACCCCGACGCCGTGCGCCGCTCCCAGCTGAGCCGCGGCGAAGACCCGGCGCTGGTAGACGCCTTGTTGACCGCCGACGCCGCCCGCCGGGCCGCGATCTCGTCGGCCGACGGGCTGCGGGCCGAACAGAAGTCCGCCAGCAAGAGCGTCGGGGCGGCCTCACCGGAGGAGCGCCCGGCCAAGCTGGCGCGCGCCAAGGAACTGGCCGAGCAGGTCAAGGCCGCCGAAGCCGCCCAGGCCGACGCGGAGGCGGCGTTCACCGCGGCGCACATGGCGATCTCCAACGTCGTCATCGACGGGGTGCCCGCCGGCGGGGAGGACGACTTCGCCGTGCTCGACGTGGTCGGCGAGCCCGCGGCGATCGACAACCCGAAGGACCACCTCGAGCTCGGTGAGGCGCTCGGGCTCATCGACATGCAGCGCGGCGCCAAGGTGTCCGGGTCGCGGTTCTACTTTCTGACCGGCAAGGGCGCGCTGCTCCAGCTCGGCCTGTTGCAGCTGGCGCTGCGGCTGGCCGTCGAGAACGGCTTCATCCCGATGATCCCGCCGGTGCTGGTGCGCCCGGAGGTGATGGCCGGCACCGGATTCCTGGGCGCGCACGCCGACGAGGTCTACCGCGTGGAGGCCGACGACCTGTACCTGGTGGGCACCTCGGAGGTGCCCCTGGCGGGCTACCACTCCGGCGAGATCCTGGACCTGTCCGGCGGGCCGCTGCGGTACGCGGGCTGGTCGTCGTGTTTTCGCCGCGAGGCAGGCAGTTACGGCAAGGACACCCGCGGCATCATCCGGGTGCATCAGTTCGACAAGGTCGAGGGCTTCGTCTACTGCACACCCGCGGACGCCGAGGCGGAACACCAGCGGCTGCTGGGCTGGCAGCGCGAGATGCTGGCCCTCATCCAGGTGCCATACCGGGTGATCGACGTGGCCGCGGGCGACCTGGGTTCGTCGGCCGCGCGCAAATTCGATTGTGAGGCTTGGGTTCCCACCCAGGGCGCCTACCGCGAGCTGACGTCCACGTCCAACTGCACCACGTTCCAGGCGCGCCGGCTGGCCACCCGCTATCGCGACGAGGCGGGCAAACCGCAGACCGCCGCCACGCTCAACGGGACGCTGGGCACCACGCGGTGGCTGGTGGCGATTTTGGAGAACCACCAACAGCCCGACGGCAGCGTCCGGGTGCCCGAGGCCCTGGTGCCGTTCGTCGGCACCGAAGTGCTCGAACCGGTCGGCTAAAACGCCTTGCCGGCCACCTGACCGGGGGTGTGGCCGAAGGCCCGCCGGTAGGTGTCGATGAAGGCACTCGGTGTGGCCCAACCGCATTCGGCCGCCACCGACGTGACATCGCGCCGCTCGGCGAGCAACACGAGGGCGTGTTGCAGCCGGACCTGGGTGCGCCACTGCGGGAACGTCATCGCCAGTTCGTCGCTGAACAGGCGGCTCAGCGTGCGCTGGCCGACGCCGAGCCGGTCGCCAATCTGCCGCAGCGACAACGGCTCACGCAGGTTTCCGGCGATCAGTGCGCACGCTTGCCGCAACCGGCTGTCGACCGGTGTCGGAATCCACAGCGCCTCGGCAATGCTGGTCGCCTGCAACTGATCGTGCAGCACCGCCAGCATCCGGTGGTGCTCGTCGGTGTCGGTGCCATCGGTTTGCGAACACGCGATGATCAGTTCGCGCATCAGCGGATTGACCGCCAGCACGGCCGGGGCCGAGGGGCCGCGGCGGTAGCGGTCGGGGTCCAGCGCGACGCCGTGAAACTGCGTGGTGCCGTGGAACCTGTGTTCGTGCCAGCACCCGGCCGGTATCCAGATCGCGCGATTGGCGGGCGTCATCCACGTTCCGGTCGGGGTGGTCACCGAGACGGCACCCGAGGACGGGTAGACGATCTGGTGCAGCGGATGTCGATGCCGCTCGATGTGGGACCCCGGCGGCAGCGTCTGCGACGAAGTCGCCAACCCGTGATGGCTGAAATCCGACATATCAAGGCAGGATATCGGAAGCCCGCATCCGTCCGGGCGCCTAGCGTTGTCGGTATGGCGATGAATCTGTTGCACCGGCGCCGCTGTAGCTCGGCGGGCTGGGAGAAGTCGGTGGCCGATCAGCTGTTGCCGTGGGCCCTGCAGGACGTCGAATTGGGCGCGCGCACTGTGGAAATCGGCCCCGGATACGGGGCGACACTGCGCGCGCTGCTCGATCGGGCGGCGTCGCTGACCGCCGTGGAGGTCGACGGCGTGATGGCCGATCGCCTGCAGCGCAAGTACGGCGAGCGGGCGCGCATCATTCACGGTGACGGCACCGAAACGGGTTTGCCCGCGGACCATTTCACGTCGGTGGTGTGTTTCACGATGCTGCACCACATTCCCAGCGCCGAGCTGCAGGACCGCCTCTTCGCCGAGGCGTTCCGGGTGCTGCAGCCGGGCGGGGTTTTCGCCGGCAGCGACGGCGTCCCGTCGTTGGCGTTCCGGCTGCTGCACGTCGCCGACACCTACAACCCGATCGCGCCGGCCGACCTGCGCGGGCGGCTGGCGGCGGCGGGATTCACCGAGATCCACACCGAGGTCCGGGGCGGCCGGCAGAAATGGCGGGCCGCCAAACCGATCGGCTAGGCGGCGACCGTGGCGCGGTCTCGCTCGTGGCGGCGCTGGCGCTCCATGGTGGCGAAGTAGAACGCGAAGGCGAACGCGAAGCTGGTGAACAGGCTGGACACGAAGTACAGCCACGGGTGGCGCAAGCCCCGGCGATAGCCGTCCACGATCGTAAAGAGCGGCAGCAGAACAACATTGGCGATGGTGTAGTCCTGGCTGGCCGAGCTGGCTGCCGGGTTGGTGAACATCAGCCTGATGTACTCGAGCCAGCTGCCGTGTTCACCCCACAGGGGGTTGGTGGATCCGTGCGAGTACTCCTGCACGTAGGTGATGTTGAAGTACCAGCCGAGGGCGACCGACGCGATGCCGACGACGTAGTACACGACTTCCATTGGCGAGAACAGCGGGCCGGTGGCCGGCCGGGCGAAAACTCCTCTGTTGGCCATGACGATCCAGCTGATGACCGCCAGTCCGAGTACCGCGTGGGTGAGTAGCGAGACCATGGGCGCAGTCTCACCCGGCTCCCGAAGTTTTGTCAATATTGTCAAAAAGGTTCTTGGTATCTTACTGCCATGGTCCGGCCCGCTCAGACGGCGCGCAGCGAGCGCACGCGCGAAGCGCTGCGCCAGGCCGCCCTGGTGCGATTCCTGGCCCAGGGCGTGGAGGACACGTCGGCCGAGCAGATCGCCGCCGACGCCGGGGTGTCGTTGCGGACGTTCTACCGCCACTTCAGCTCCAAGCACGACCTGCTGTTCGCGGACTACACCGGGCTGCACTGGTTTCGCGCGGCGCTGGCCGCCAGGCCGGTCGACGAGCCGGTCATCGACTCGGTGCAGGCGGCCGTCTTCGCGTTCCCCTATGACGTTGAGGCCGTGACGAAAATCGCCGCGCTGCGGGGCGGCGACGTGGACCAGGGGCGCATCGTGCGGCACATCCGCGACGTCCAGGCCGACCTGGCCGACGCCATCGAGGAGCAGCTGCGCCGGCGCGGCGCCGCGGCCGATCCCACCCCGGACATGCGGCTGCGGATCACCGTCAGCGCGCGGTGCATCGCGGCGGCGGTGTTCGGCGCCATGGAGGCCTGGATGGTCGGCGACGAACGGTCGCTGGGCGAGTTGGCCCGGATCACCCACGTGGCGCTCGAGTCGCTGCGCGGCGGGATCTCCGGCACGTGGATCACCGCAGTTTCGTCATAATTGACAAAACTTTGCCGCCGTGCGAGCCTCCCTTTCGGAGGGCAGACATGACTGAATACGACGCCATCGTCATCGGCGCGGGCCACAACGGGCTGACCGCGGCAGTGCTGTTGCAGAAGGCCGGGCTGCGCACGGTGTGCCTGGATCCCAAGCTCTACGCGGGTGGCATGGCCTCCACCGTGGAGCTTTTCGACGGGTACCAGTTCGAGATCGCCGGCTCGGTGCAGTTCCCGACGTCGCAGGTGGTGGTCGACGAGCTGGGCCTGGATGACCTGCCGACCATCGACCTGGACGTGATGTCGGTGGCGGTGCGCGGCGTCGGTGACGACCCGCTGGTGCAATACAGCGACCCCATCAAGCTGTTCACCCATCTCAACGAGGTGCACGGGGCCGACGCCGTCAACGGGATGGCCGGGCTGATGGCGTGGAGCCAGGGCCCGACCCGCGCGCTGGGCCGGTTCGAAGCCGGAACACCGCCCAAGAGCATCGACGAGATGTATGCCTGCGCCACAAACGAATTCGAGCGCTCGGCGATCGACGACATGCTGTTCGGCTCGGTCACCGACGTGCTGGACCGCTATCTGCCCGACCGCGAGAAGTTCGGCGCGATCCGCGGCTCGATGACCGTGCTCGCCGTCAACACGCTCTACCGGGGACCGGCCACGCCGGGCAGCGCGGCCGCGCTCGCCTTCGGCCTCGGCGTTCCCGACGGCGACACCATGCAGATGAAGAAGCTGCGCGGCGGCATCGGCGCGCTCACCTCGCACCTGTGCGACGTGCTGCAACGCCACGGTGGCGAACTTCGGTTGCGCACCAAGGTGACCGAGATCCTCGTCGACGACGGGCGGGTGACCGGCGTGCGCACCGAGGCGGGCGAGACGTTGAACGCCCCGATCGTGGTCTCCGGGATCGCCCCGGACGTCACGCTCAACGAGATGATCGACCCCGCCGCGCTGCCCGCCGACATCCGGGAGCGCTATGCGCGCATCGACCACCGCGGCAGCTACCTGCAGATGCACTTCGCGCTCGAGGAGGCCCCCGTCTTCGCCGCGCCGTATGAGGCCCTCAACGAACCGGCCATGCAGGCCTCGATCGGCTTGTTCTGCACTCCGGAGGAAGTCCAGCAGCAGTGGGAGGACGCACGGCTCGGCATCGTCCCGGCCGACCCGACCGTCGTCTTGCAGATCCCGTCGCAGAACGACCCGGACCTGGCACCCGCGGGAAAGCACGCCGCGTCGGCGTTCGCGCTGTTCTTCCCTATCGAGGGCGACGTCGATTACGGGCAGGCCAAGGTCGAGATGGGCCAACGGGTGATCGACAAGATCACCAGGCTCGCCCCGAATTTCGAACGCAGCATCATCCGGCACACCACCTTCACGCCCAAGCACATGGGCGTCATGTTCGGCGCCCCGGGCGGGGATTACTGCCACGGCCTGCTGAACGCCAACCAGGTCGGGCCCAACCGGCCCGGCCCGCGGGGCTTCCTCGGCCAGCCGATCCCGATCGAGGGCCTGTACCTGGGTAGCGCGGGCTGCCACGGCGGGCCCGGCATCACCTTCATCCCCGGTTACAACGCGGCGCACCAGGCGCTCGCCGACCGCAGGGGCGCGGCCGCGCCCTAGCCGCGCTGGCTCAGCAGGTCGTCCAGCAGGGCGGTGAACTCCTCGGGACGCGCCGGCGTGAACGCGGGGCTGGGCCGTGTGCCCGGCACGTCCAGCGTGATCAACGTCGACTTGAGCGGACGGCCGATGTCCAGGGGCAGCCAGCGGCGGAAGTCCGAGCTGCCCCAGATCCGGAACCGCTGGGTGAACAGCCCCAGCTGCTCGGCCTTGTACCCGCGGATCGCGTCGAGCGCGATCACCTTCGCCGTGCCCGAAGGAAAGTGGTAGCGGCGCAACGTGATCGCCGCGCGATCCAACTGGACCAGGCCGTCGTCGTAGGACCCGTTCACGCTCGCGAACTCCGCAGCTGATGGCCCTTGGCGGTCAGGCAGCGCCCGTCGTCCAGCCGCCACTGCCACCCATGCAGGTTGCAGGTCAACGTGTTTCCCTCGACGACGCCGAACTTCGACAGGTCGGCCTTGAGGTGCGGGCAGCGGCGCTGAATCTCCCAGCCGTCCAGTGTGACCGACGCGGAGTCGTCGTGCGTCTCGGCGAACCAGCCGTCGGCGTAGGCGATCCGTTCGTCGGTCAGGCACTTGAAGAATGTGTACAGGTACTCGTTGTAGCCGCCGACTCGCCAGGCCCGAAACCGGGTCGACAAGAAGATGGTGTTGACCCAGTCCGGCTCGCGATCACGCAGCACGGTGCGCACCAGCTCCGGCGCTATCTCGAAGCCGTAGCGGACCTTTTCATCCGGAATACGTTCCCGCACGGCCCGTTTCGGGAAGTCCAGGACGACGGTTTCCGGCCCGAGCACCAGTTCGACGGGGTAGCCGATTCCGTCGCAGATCTCGTCGCTTTGCGACATGATCGGCTCGAACAGCGCGCGCAACGGTTCCAGCAGCGGCTCGCCGGTGGCCGGCGCCCAGCTCGCCCGCTGCGCGGCGACGACGGGCGCCATCCGCTCGGCGTAGTCGGCGATGTAGTCGGCCTTGCCGGTGGTGAAGATGGCCTCGACCCGATCGGTGGGCAGCGGATGGTTCAGCGAATTCAACTGTGAGCCGGTGAAATCGGCGGTCGATCCGGGGATCATCAGCAGGCCGCCGTCGTGGCCGTGCCTGCGCATCTGATCGAGGAACACCATCTGGTCGGGGAAGATGTTGGCCGGATCGGCGTGGTCGTCGTTGAGGTGGCGCAGCTCCGGGTCGAGGAAGCAGGGCGGTCCCGCGGACGGAACCACCCACCTCGCCCCGACCTGGGCGAGGTACTGGCGGGCACGGTCCATCTGGCGTTGCCGCTTCTGGATGCCGAACGACTCCTTGGCGCGGGCCGGCATGTCGTAGACCATGGGGTACCAGATGGCCCCGGAGTACTGCAGCAGGTGCACGTCGATGTGCCCGAATTCGGAGGCGAGCACGTCGAGGTCCACCGGACGGGCGTCGTTCATGTTGAAAACCGTTGTCGCGCCGTCGGAAACCAACAGCGCCGAATCGCCGATCGGTCCGTCGGCGGGGGCCCGCAGCGCGAGGATCATGACGTCGAGCTCGCCGTTCGGGCCGGTGACCCGGTGCTTGACCGAATCGGTCGTCTCGAAGAATCGGTGAAAACCCAGCTTCTGCAGTTCGTTTCGCAAGTCGGGCACCGGAAAGTCCGGCAGCAACACGACGGCGTCCTTGTTGACGTGCTCGGCCAGATTCTTCGCGTCGAAGTGGTCCTTATGCAGGTGAGACACGTACAGGTAGTCGCAGGCGCCCAGTTCGTCCCAGTCCAGCGTGCTGTTGTCCGGGAACGGGAACCAGGACGCGAAGTAGGCGGGATTGACCCAGGGGTCGCACAGGATGCTGCCCGCTTGGGTCTGGATCAGAAATCCGGCGTGGCCGACGCTGGTGACCTGCACTGATACCTTCCTGGGGCCGGTAGAAGGCCTGCGAAAGGCTTCTGCGGCCTCGGCCGGGGATGACGGCTTTTCAGCCCCCGAGCTTAGCGCGAGCCACCTGCGATTTCCGGCTGTGGGGGCGGCACTCGGCCGGGAGCATTAGGCTGAACTGCTGTGGAACCGGTTTACGGGACTGTCATTCAACTCGCCCGCCTGGTGTGGCGCGTCCAGGGCCTGAAGATCACGGTCGCCGGCGTGGAGAACCTGCCGACCAGCGGCGGAGCGGTGATCGCGATCAACCACACCGGTTATCTCGACTTCACCTTCGCGGGGCTGCCGGCCTACAAGCAGGGCCTGGGACGCAAGGTGCGGTTCATGGCCAAACAGGAGGTGTTCGACCACAAGGTCACCGGGCCGATCATGCGCAGCCTGCGGCACATCTCGGTGAACCGCCAGGACGGCGCCGCCTCCTTCGAAGCCGCTGTCCGCCACCTCAAGGACGGCGAGCTGGTCGGCGTCTACCCCGAGGCCACGATCAGTCGCAGCTTCGAGATCAAGGAATTCAAATCGGGGGCCGCGCGGATGGCGGTCGAGGCCGGGGTGCCGATCGTTCCGCACATCGTCTGGGGCGCCCAGCGGATCTGGACCAAGGATCACCCGAAAAAGCTCTGGCGGCCCAAGGTTCCGATCACGGTGCTGGTCGGCGAACCGATCGAGCCCACGCTGGCCATCGAGGAACTCAAGGGGCTGCTGCACTCGCGCATGCAGCATCTGCTCGAGCGCGCGCAGGAGATGTACGGGCCGCATCCGGCCGGCGAGTTCTGGGTGCCACACCGGCTGGGCGGCGGCGCCCCGTCGCTGGCGGAGGCGGCCCAGCTGGAGGCCGAGGAGGCGGCCGCCCGGGCGGCTCGGCGGGCCCGGTCCGCAGGAGCGCCGGAGTAGTGATCGATGGTGGAGCCGACCTTCCGCGCGTTGGAGCTGCTGGCTCATCTGGTCGTCAAGGCCACCGGGACCAGGATCACCTACCGCGGTGAGGAGCAGATCCCCGAACGGGGCGGCGCCGTGGTGGCGATCAACCACACCAGCTACGTCGACTTCCTGCCGGCCGCGCTGGCCGTCCACCGCCGGGGGCGTCGGCTGAGGTTCATGATCAAAGCCGAGATGCAGCAGGTCAAGCCGGTCAATTTCCTGATCAAGCACACCCGCACCATCCCGGTGGATCGCGGCGCCGGGGCGGGCGCCTACGCGGTGGCGGTGCAGCGGCTGCGCGAGGGCGAGCTGGTGGGGGTGTATCCCGAGGCCACCATCAGCCGCAGCTTCGAGCTCAAGGAATTCAAGACCGGCGCCGCGCGGATGGCCATCGAGGCCGACGTCCCGATCGTGCCGCTGATCGTCTGGGGAGCGCAGCGCATCTGGACCAAGGATCACCCGCGAAATGTGGGCCGCGCCAAAATACCCATTACTGTGCAGGTAGGCGCGCCGTTAGCGGCGCGCGAAGACATCGCGCAGACCGACGCCGCCCTGCGCGACTCGATGACCACCTTGCTGCACCGGGCTCAAGAGGACTATCCGGGCGAGCCCGGAGCGTTTTGGATGCCGCGCCGCCTGGGCGGCGGAGCGCCGACTATGGCCGAGGCCGCTCGCATAGAGGCCACCGAGGCGGCGGCCCGCTCGGCTAAAAGGGCCGAGCGCCCGTCGCAGTAGGCGAAGGAGAAGACATGCCCGAGGGGTTCTACCGGCTGGCGGAATGGATCGTTCCGCCGATGGTCGCGATGCAGGGGACCAAGTTCACCTATCACGGCCTGGAGAACATTCCCGAGCGCGGCGGCGCCCTGCTCGCCCAGAACCACACCAGCTACCTGGACTGGCTCCCGACGCTGATGGCCGTCCGCGAGCGCAAGCGGCGGGCGTACTTCATGATCAAGGCCGAGATGGCCGACGTGAAGGCGGTCAACTACGTCATCAATCACGCCCGGCTCATCCCGGTGGACCGCCGGGCGGGGCACGACGCTTTCGAGGTGGCCGTGCAGCGCATGCGCGAGGGCGAGCTGATCGGGATGCATCCCGAGGCCACCATCTCCCGCAGCTTCGAACTGCGGGAGTTCAAGACCGGGGCGGCGCGCATGGCGCTGGACGCCCGCGTGCCGATCGTCCCGATCGTCGTCTGGGGCGCGCACCGCATCTGGCCCAAGGACCATCCCAAGAAGGTATTCCGCAACAAGGTGCCGATCACCGTGGCGGCCGGGCAGCCGTTGCCCCCGCGGGGCACGCCCGAGGAACTCAACCTGCTGCTGCGCTCGGCGATGAACGACCTGCTGTATTGGGTGCAGGAGGAATATCCGCACCCGAAGGACGAATACTGGGTGCCGCGGCGCCTGGGCGGCAGCGCGCCCACCCAGGAGGATTCCCGGGCCCTGCGGTTGTCGGAGCTCCAGGAACGGCTGCGAAAGTACGGCACCGACGGCGTGACCCGGCCCGGGCAGAACCAGAGCGGGCTGCATTGAGCGGTCCGGCCGGCCGCCGTAGCGGGTGGTTTTCATGACCCTGCCGGCGCTCATCGCGTGCGACGTCGACGGCACCCTGTTCGACGACGACGAGAAGATCTCCCCGCGCACCCGCGACGCCATCCGCGCCGCGGTGGGCGCCGGTGCGCAGTTCGTGGTGGCGACCGGCCGCCCGCCGCGCTGGATCCGTCCGGTCGTCGACGCGCTGGGTTTCGCGCCGATCTCGGTGTGCGCCAACGGCGCTGTCATCTACGACGCCGCAACCGACCGGGTGGTGTCCGCCCGCACGCTGGGCGTCGACACCCTGGCCGAGTTGGCGGAGCTGGCCACCCGCGTCATCCCGGGCGCGGGCCTGGCCGTCGAGCGGATCGGCGAAAGCGCGCATGACACGGCGACGCCGCAGTTCGTCAGCTCGCCGGGCTACGAGCATGCCTGGCTCAACCCGGACAACACCGAGGTGTCGATCCAGGATCTGCTCAGCGCCCCGGCGATCAAGCTGCTCATCCGCCGGTCCGGAGCCCGCAGCGCCGACATGGCGGCCGAGCTGGCCAAGCACGTCGGCATCGAGGGCGACATCACCTACTCCACCAACAACGGCCTGATCGAGATCGTCCCGTTGGGGACCAGCAAGGCCACCGGCATCGACGAGATCGCGCGGCCGCTGGAGATCGCTCCCGAGGAGGTGGTGGCGTTCGGCGATATGCCCAACGACCTGCCGATGCTGCGCTGGGCCGGGCATGGCGTGGCGATGGGCAACGCCCATCCCGACGTGCAGGCCGCCGCCGACGAGGTCACCGCCCCCAACAATGACGACGGGGTGGGCCGCGTGCTGGAACGCTGGTGGCTTTAGCGGTACTCGGTCACGTCGGCGTCGGGTGTGACGGCAGCGAGAAGTGCTCGGCCGGTACCGTTGGGCCGCTTGGGGATTCGGTGGTCAGCGGAATCGTGATCCCGTCGACGACCTCGCTGACGTTTCCGGTCAGCCGCTCATAGTTCAGGGTGCCGTGCTGGAAGTTTTGCGTAATCTGTAGCGGCTCTTGTATTTCCGCGCTGGTCGGCAGTCCGAGCGGACCGCGTTCATAGCTCTGTGAGCCCCAGGCGTCGTAGATGGCGCCGGTCACCGGCTGGGCGCCGGTCTCGGGTGACCAGTACATCGCGCCCCGGGCGAACGTGACGAAGCGGGCGTCGCCGTCGGCGCTGTCTTCCGGTGAGGTCGGGGCGCCCAGCACGCTGTTCATCCCGCCGATCGCCTGCCAGTGGTCATAGATTGCACCGCCCTGCAGCGCCTTGAGCAACTCTTCGGGCGGATCGTTGACATGCGATGCGATGTCCCGCATTTCGTCCATCAACGCGTACGCCGCGTTGCCCGGGCAATCGGTGTTGCCGACGTCGCGGTGGGTGAAGATCGTCGGCAACGTCGCGATGGCGCCCGCCGGGAAGGTCGTGTAGTGGCTGCCGGCCGATTCCAGTTGCACCGTGCCCTTCGGGTCGACGCCGTCCAGGCCCAGCCGCCAGCCCAGCAACCGGCCCATGGTCCGCAGCTGGATCGGGGTGGGCGGCACGTCGTCGAAGTTGCCGATCATCGCCACGCCCCACGTGTTGCGGTTGAACCCGCCGGTGTGAAAAGCCTCCACCGCCTTGGTCATTCCGCCGGCGCTGCCCTCGAACACCTGGCCGTACTTGTCCACCAGCGCGTTGTATGCGATGTCGC
Organism: Mycobacterium colombiense; assembly: GCF_003284935.1. Taxonomy (GTDB): domain Bacteria; phylum Actinomycetota; class Actinomycetes; order Mycobacteriales; family Mycobacteriaceae; genus Mycobacterium; species Mycobacterium arosiense_A. The sequence continues at coordinate 83,824 of NZ_QMEV01000012.1, read as the reverse complement.
ACCAGCCCAGCGTCTTGCTGTGGTAGGTGTAGATGGCCTTGACGATGCCGGCCGATTCAAGCGGCGAATAGTCGTTGCTGCCCGCGGTGTGGTGGACCACCGCGGCGCGAATCCCGTTGTCGTACTGCGGGGAACCGCATCGTAACGATTCGTCGGCGCCCCATTCCGCGCGGCTGATGATGGGCGGAGCCTGGCCGGGCATCAAGACTCCGGCCGGTGGTGTCCAATGCGTGTCGGCCGGCGCCTGCGGCGGGGAGATGAGGACGGCCGAGATGTTCTGGCCGAAGGGCTGTTCCCGGGAGGCCGGCTTGTAGCCCAGCTCGGCCTTGTCGCTCGGGGGTGCCGGCGGCGGTTGGGTCACCGCGGCGTCGAGCGGGCGGGTGACCGCGATCTGGACCGTCGTGGTGGCGCCGACGAACACCGGGTCGGTGCCGCGGGGTCCCTCGAGGGACCCGGCCGCGCTGGCCCCGTCGGGCGCCGCGGTTTCGTACTCGGTCTGATACCACGGGCCCCACGAGCCGTCGCGGTGCTTGGCCCGCACACGCGTCGAGGTGCCGGCCAGGTCGCCGGTGAGGGCGACCAGGGAGAAGGGCGCGTCCTGACTGATTTCGCGAACCGTGACGCCGGCCCCCAGCCCGACCAGCGGCTGTTCGACCAGCTGGGTGCCGCGGGACGGCCGCGCGCTGGCGGCGCCGCGATCGCGTGTCGTGTCCGCCACCCACGAGACGAGGACGACGGTCGCCGCCATTGCGGTGAGCAGCATCGTTGGCGCACGACTGCGGGACACCAGCTGATGTTACGTGTGTTCCTAATGTTATCTATGTGACGACACGAGCTGAGCGTCGGCGAATCTCGACCAAAATCGACGGCACCGCAGATATCTCTGCGGTGCCGTCTTGTGGAGGGTTTGTAAAGGACTAGACCGGGGGCAGCGCCGGCACCGCGCCGGCGGCCGCCGGCAACGCACCGGCCGCACCCGCGGCGGCGGGCAGAGCACCCGCCGCACCCGGCAGGGCACCCGCGGCGCCAGGCAGGGCACCCGCGGCACCCGGCAGGGCACCGGCGGCGCCACCCTGCATACCCTGCGTGATGGCCGGCATGACCAGGCCCTTGAGCAGGTCGATCGCCTGGCCGGCACCCAGCTGGTTGGCGGCTTGCATCACGTCGTTGACCAGACCGCCACTGGCACCACCGGTGCCCGAACCGCCGCCCAGGCCGGTCCCGCCGCCGACCGGCGACGCGTTACCGAAGGTCGACGGGTCGCCCAGGATCGGGTAGGTGCCACCGGCGCCCGGGTCCAACCCGGCCCCGGAATCGATCGGCACCTCGCTCGGCGACAACGCCGGCCCACCCAGACCCGGGGTCACACCGGCCGGGCTGGTCAGCCCGGGGTTGGACAGCGCCGGGTTGAGCCCGGCACCGGGGGTCGCGACACCGCCACCGGGGGTGGTCGGCAACGCGCCGGGGGCCGCAAGCCCGGGCGTCAAGGGCGCCGCACCGGGGCTGGTCAGGCCAGGACTCGTCACGCCGGGACTGGTCAGACCGGGGCTGGCCAGACCGGGGCTGGTCACGCCCGGATTGGTCAGGCCCGTCGTCCCCAGCCCGGGAGTCCCGAGGCCCGGAGTGCCCAGGCCCGGAGCGCCCAGGCCGGGAGTGCCCAGGCCGGGGCTGGCGAGACCCGGCGTGCCGGTCGCACCCCCGTTCAAGGCCGGAATCGGGGGCATGTTGATCCCGAACTGCGACAGCCCCTGCGACAGGGCGCCCATCAGCTCACCGGGCAGGTCGCTCATCACCGCTGCCTGCTTGAACTCGTGGTGCTCGGGCGCCTTGGTGCCGGCAGTCGATTCGTAGACAAGGAAGTATGCGCAAGGACTCGCCACTGCCAGGGCGGCAACCGCGCTCATGGCTGTTGAGAGCTTGCGTCGGCGTCGGTTCGGCACGGAAGTCTCCTCTATCTGACTATGTGTTGTGTCGGCGCGTCCCGCCGGTCCTAGCTGGTGGGAATCACACAAAGTCGATGGTACGAGTGGTGACCCTGTTACTAGAGTGGTGATATTGAATCGTGAGGCAATTGCGACCCCGACTGTGATCGCGGATTCGCGGCGCCGCAACGGCGGTCGTTACGGGGCCGAGCCCGCCGCATGGCCTCGCCAAATGGGTTAGGGCCACGCGGTCGGATACCCTAAGCAACCGATGACAGCTCGTTTCGATCTTTTCGTCGTCGGCTCTGGATTCTTCGGACTGACCATTGCCGAGCGCGTGGCTACCCAGCTTCAGAAGCGCGTCCTCGTCGTGGACCGCCGACCGCACATCGGTGGCAACGCCTACTCGGAGGCCGAGCCACACACCGGCATCGAGGTGCACAAGTACGGCGCCCACCTGTTCCACACCTCCAACAAGAGGGTGTGGGACTACGTGCGGCAGTTCACCGACTTCACCGACTACCGCCACCGGGTCTTCGCCATGCACAACGGGCAGGCCTATCAGTTCCCGATGGGGCTCGGCCTGGTCTCGCAGTTCTTCGGCAGGTACTTCACCCCCGACGAGGCGCGCAAGCTCATCGCCGAGCAGGCCGCCGAGATCGACACGGCTGACGCGCAGAACCTCGAGGAGAAGGCGATCTCGCTGATCGGCCGGCCGCTCTACGAGGCCTTCGTCAAGGGCTACACCGCCAAGCAGTGGCAGACCGATCCCAAGGAGCTGCCGGCCGCCAACATCACCCGGCTGCCGGTGCGCTACACGTTCGACAACCGCTACTTTTCCGACACCTACGAGGGGCTGCCCGTCGACGGTTACACCGCGTGGCTGCGCAACATGGCCGCCGACGACCGCATCGAGGTCAGGCTGGACACGGACTGGTTCGACGTGCGCGACCAACTGCGCGCGGACAGCCCCGACGCCCCCGTCGTCTACACCGGGCCGCTGGACCGCTACTTCGACTACGCCGAGGGCCGGCTGGGCTGGCGCACGCTGGACTTCGAGCTGGAAGTGCTGCCCATCGGCGATTTCCAGGGCACACCGGTGATGAATTACAACGACCCCGACGTGCCCTACACCCGCATCCACGAGTTCCGCCACTTCCACACCGAGCGCGACTATCCGGCCGACAAGACCGTGATCATGCGCGAGTACTCGCGCTTCGCCGAGGACGACGACGAGCCCTACTATCCGATCAACACCGAATCCGACCGCGCCCTGCTGGCCGCCTATCGGGCCAGGGCGAAAGCCGAGACCGCGTCGTCGAAGGTACTGTTCGGCGGCCGGCTGGGCACCTACCAATACCTGGATATGCACATGGCCATCGCCAGCGCCCTGAACATGTACGACAACGTTCTCGCGCCGCACCTGCGTGACGGCGCATCCCTGACGGAAGCCCAGAACAAAGAGGAAGGCGCGCGCTAAATGTCCGCCGTGAGCCTGCTGTCCCGGATCATCCTCCCGCGTCCCGGTGAACCGCTCGACGTGCGCAAGCTCTACCTGGAGGAGTCGACGACCAACGCCCGGCGCGCCCACGCGACCAGCCGTACGTCGCTGGAGATCGGCAAAGAGTCCGAAGTGTCGTTCGCCACCTACTTCAACGCGTTCCCGGCCAGCTACTGGCGGCGCTGGTCGATCTGTCAGTCGGTGGTGCTGCGGGTCGAGCTGACCGGCACCGGCCGCGTCGACGTCTATCGGACCAAAGCCACCGGGGTGCGAATCTCGGTGCAGGGCCGCCAATTCGTCGGCACCGACGAGCAGCCCGCCGTCGTCGAGATCGAGGTGCCGCTCAAGCCGTTCGAGGACGGCGGCTGGATCTGGTTCGACATCACCACCGACACCGCGGTCAACCTCATCAGCGGCGGCTGGTACGCCACCGAGCCCGCGCCGGGCACGGCCAACATCGCCGTCGGCATCCCCACGTTCAACCGCCCCGCCGACTGCGTCAACGCGCTGGCCGACCTGACCGCGGATGCGTTGGTGGACAAGGTGATCGGTGCGGTCATCGTCCCGGACCAAGGCACCCGGAAGGTGCGTGACCATCCGGACTTCGCGGCGGCGGCTGCGGGACTGGGCAGCCGGCTGTCCATCCACAACCAGCCCAACCTCGGCGGCTCCGGCGGCTACAGCCGGGTGATGTACGAGGCGCTGAAAAACACCGACTGCCAACAGATCCTGTTCATGGACGACGACATCCGCATCGAGCCGGACACGATCCTGCGGGTACTGGCGCTCAGCCGGTTCGCCAAGACGCCGACGTTGATCGGCGGGCAGATGCTCAACCTGCAGGAGCCGTCGCATCTGCACATCATGGGTGAGGTCGTCAACCAGGCGAATTTCATGTGGACCGCCGCGCCGCACGCCGAGTACGACCACGACTTCGCCACGTTTCCGTTGAACGACAAGAACGATCGCAGCGCGCTGCTGCACCGGCGCATCGACGTCGACTTCAACGGCTGGTGGACATGCATGATCCCGCGGCAGGTCGCGGAGGAGCTGGGCCAACCGCTGCCGCTGTTCATCAAGTGGGACGACGCCGAATACGGTCTGCGCGCCGGCGAACACGGCTATCCGACGGTCACGTTGCCCGGCGCCGCGATCTGGCACATGGCCTGGAGCGACAAGGACGACGCCATCGACTGGCAGGCCTACTTCCACCTGCGCAACCGGCTGGTGGTGGCGGCGCTGCACTGGGAGGGCGACATCACCGGCCTGGTCCGCAGCCACCTCAAGGCTACCCTGAAACACCTTGCCTGCCTTGAGTATTCGACCGTCGCGATTCAGAACCGGGCCATCGACGACTTCCTCGCCGGCCCGGAGCACATCTTCTCGATCCTGGAATCGGGTCTGCCCGAAGTGCACCGGCTGCGCAAGGAATACCCGGACGCCGTCGTGTTGCCGGCGGCCAGCGAACTGCCGGCGCCCTCGCACAAGACCAAGGCGATGAAGCCGCCGGTGAACCCTGTCTCGATCAGCTACCGGCTGGCCCGCGGCATCCTGCACAACATGACCAAGGCCGACACCGAATCCCACATTCGGCCCGAGTTCAACGTGCCCACCCAGGATGCGCGTTGGTTCCGGCTGTGCACGGTCGACGGCGTGACGGTCACCACGGCGGACGGCTGTGGCGTGGTCTATCGGCAGCGGGACCGCCGAAAGATGTTCTCGCTCTTGTTCGCATCGCTGCGCCGTCAGCGTCAGCTGCTCAGCCGCTTCGACGAGATGCGCCGGGTGTATCGCGACGCGCTGCCGGTGTTGTCCAGCAAGCAGAAGTGGGAGACGGCGTTGCTGCCCGCTGCAGAACATGCATGAGGCCGCCGCTGCGCAGGCGGCGCGCGGCGAGGTGGCCGCGCTGGTCGCCATCCAGGCGGCGCTGAGCGATCGGCCCGCGGCGCTCCCCACGGCGCGAGCGCTGTCCCACTTCGGCGAGCACAGTCTGGGCTGGGTGGCCGTCGCCGTGCTCGGCGCGCTGCTGTCACCGAAGCGGCGCCGGGACTGGCTGGTCGCCGGGGCCGGTGCGTTCGCCGCACACGCCGCCGCCGTCATCGTCAAGCGGATCGTGCGCCGCAAGCGGCCGCATGACCCCGCCGTCGCGGTGAACGTCGGCACGCCCAGCCAGCTGAGTTTCCCGTCCGCACATGCCACTTCGACCACCGCCGCGGCCATCCTGATGGGCCGGACCACCGGCCTGCCGCTGCCCGCGGTCCTGGTGCCGCCGATGGCGTTGTCGCGGATGCTGTTGGGTGTGCACTACCCCAGCGACGTGGCCTTCGGCATCGCTCTGGGTGCCGTCGTTGCGGCGGTCGCGCGCCGCGCACGAGAGGTGTGGCTGGATGAGTGAGGACGTCGTGACCCGGCCGCCGGGCAACCTGATCACCGGGGTAATCAAGGCGATCCGGCCCCGGCAGTGGGTGAAGAACGTCTTGGTGCTGGCCGCGCCGGTGGCCGGCCTGGGCAGCGGCATTCGGTATGACTACGGACAGATGCTCACCCAGGTGGGGCTGGCGTTCGTGGTGTTCAGCCTGGGGGCGTCGGCGGTCTATCTGGTCAACGACGTCCGCGACGTCGAGGCCGATCGCGAGCACCCCACCAAGCGGTTCCGCCCGATCGCCGCGGGCGTGGTGCCCGAATGGCTGGCCTACTTCCTGGCGGTGCTGCTGGGTGCGGCCTCGCTCGGCATCGCGTGGCTGGTGACGCCGAACCTGGCGCTGGTGATGGCGATCTACCTCGCCATGCAACTGGCGTACTGCTTCGGCCTCAAACACCAAGCGGTGCTTGACATCTGCATCGTGTCGTCGGCATACCTGCTGCGCGCCATCGCCGGCGGTGTGGCCACCGAAATCCCGCTCTCCCAATGGTTCCTGTTGTCGGCCGCCTTCGCGTCGCTGTTCATGGTGGCCGGTAAGCGCTACGCCGAGCTGCAGGTCGCCGAGCGCACCGGCGCGAAGATCCGCAAATCGCTGGAGAGCTACACCAGCACCTATCTGCGATTCGTCTGGACGATGTCGGCGACCGCGGTGGTGATCTGCTACGGACTGTGGGCGTTCGAGCGCGACCACCACTCCGGGTCGTGGTACGCGGTGTCGCTGGTGCCGTTCACCATCGCGATCCTGCGCTACGCGGTCGACGTCGACGGCGGGCTGGCCGGCGAACCCGAAGACATCGCGCTGCGGGACCGGGTGCTGCAGCTGCTGTTCCTGGCGTGGATCGCGACGGTCGGAGCCGCCGTTGCCTTCGGTTAGCCCCGAACTGCAGGCTCTCAAAGCGCGCATGATGCGCAGCCGGCCGGTGATCAGGCGGCCCGGCTGGCCCATGTTTCCCTACACCACCCTGTCGCGGGTCAGCCTGTGGATCAGCGTGGCGGTGGTCGCCGTGCTGTTCGGCTGGGGGAGTTGGCAGCGGCGGTGGATCGCCGACGACGGCCTGATCGTGTTGCGCACCGTGCGCAATCTGCTCGCCGGCAACGGGCCGGTGTTCAACCAGGGTGAGCGGGTGGAGGCCAACACCTCCACCGCCTGGACATACCTGATGTATCTGGGTAGCTGGGTCGGCGGGCCGTTGCGCATGGAGTACGTGGCGCTCGCCCTCGCGCTGGTGCTGTCGGTGGCGGGCGTGGCGCTGCTGATGCTGGGCGCCGCGCGGTTGTACGCGCCGAGCTTGCGCGGCCGCAGGGCGATCATGTTGCCCGCCGGCGCGCTCGTGTACATCGCGCTGCCGCCCGCGCGGGACTTCGCCACGTCCGGGCTGGAGAGCGGGTTGGCGCTGGCCTATCTCGGGTTGCTGTGGTGGATGATGGTCTGCTGGGCGCAGCCGGTGCGCAACCGCCCGGACAACAAGGTGTTCGCCGGAGCGCTGGCCTTCGTTGCCGGGTTCAGCGTGCTGGTGCGGCCGGAGCTGGCCCTCATGGGCGGCCTGGCGTTGATCATGATGTTGATCGCGGCCCGGACCTGGCGCCACCGGGTATTGATCGTGGTGGCCGGTGGCTTCCTCCCGGTTGCCTACGAGATCTTCCGGATGGGGTACTACGGCCTGCTGGTGCCCGGCACCGCGCTGGCCAAGGACGCGGCCGGGGATAAGTGGTCGCAGGGCATGATCTACCTGTTCAACTTCGACGCGCCCTACGCGGTGTGGATCCCCCTGGTCCTGCTGATACCGCTGGGGGTGCTGCTGTTCGCCGCGCGGCGCCGCCCGTCGTTTCTGCGCCCCGCGCTGGCCCCCGACTACGGGCGCTGGGCCCGCGCCGTGCACAGCCCGCCGGCGGTCGTGGCCTGGGTGCTGGTCAGCGGTCTGCTGCAGGCCCTCTACTGGATCCGGCAAGGCGGCGACTTCATGCACGCCCGGGTGCTGCTGGCGCCGCTGTTCTGCCTGCTGGCACCCGTCGCCGTCGTCCCGATCGCCATCCCTGACGGCCAGGACTACTCGCGGGAGACCGGTAACTGGGTCGCCGGCGCCGCCGGTGCGCTGTGGCTGGGGCTGGCCGGATGGGCGCTGTGGGCGGCGAATTCGCCGGGGATGGGCGACGACGCCACCCACGTCACCTATTCCGGGATCGTCGACGAGCGCCGGTTCTATGCCCAGGCCACCGGTCACGCGCACCCGCTGACCGCCGCGGATTACCTGGGCTATCCGCGGATGGCGGCCATCCTGACCGCCCTGAACAACACTCCCGACGGCGCGTTGCTGCTGCCGTCGGGCAACTACATTCAATGGGACCTGGTGCCGCAAGCTCAGCCGGCGCCGGGCGACAAGTCCCCGCAAAAACCCCAGCATGCAGTGTTTTTCACCAACCTCGGCATGGTGGGCATGAACGTCGGGCTCGACGTCCGGGTGATCGACCAGATCGGTTTGGCGAATCCGCTTGCGCAGCACACGGAACGGCTCAAGCACGGTCGGATCGGGCACGACAAGAACCTCTTTCCCGACTGGGTGATCGCCGACGGGCCCTGGGTGAAGGTGTATCCCGGGGTGCCCGGCTACCTGGACGTGCAATGGGTCGCGGAGGCCGTCTCGGCGCTGCAGTGTCCGGACACCAAGGCGGTGCTCAGCTCCGTGCGCGCGCCGATGACCCCGCACCGTTTCCTGTCCAACCTGGTGAACTCCTTCAAGTTCACCGGGTACCGCATCGACCGGGTACCGCGATATGAATTGGCCCGGTGCGGGTTACCGGTTCCCGACGAGGCACCCCCGCCACCGCGCGAGTAAGCGTCGCGCAGAAGAAATTTCGGTAGCTACCGAACAAATCACATCCCGCCCGCCGCGAAAAAATGCCAGCAACATCACATTTGGCCCCTCACCAGCTGGCAATCACGATCAAGCACATGCCAAGACCTCGCCTTTTGGACACGTGTTTGAATTGAAAACCGCTGGGTAGGAGGGCCGCTCGGCGGTGGGCGGCGCCGCCTCGATGCGGCCGAACGTCATAAGGTGTGGTTGACTACACGAGCACTGCCGCGCCTGCGCGCTGGCAGGTTCGACCCAATCAAGAAGCGCCCGATCGGTGAAATGCGCCGAAAGGCCGCAAGAAGGATAGAGGAAGCAAGGATGACGCTTGTCGACAGATTGCGCGGCGCCGTGGCGGGTATGCCGCGCCGGCTCGTCGTGGCGGCCGCCGGTGCGGCGCTGCTCTCGGGCCTGATTGGCGCCGTCGGAGGCTCGGCGACCGCCGGGGCCTTCTCGCGCCCGGGTCTGCCGGTGGAGTACCTGCAGGTTCCGTCCGCTGGAATGGGCCGCGACATCAAGATCCAGTTCCAAAGCGGTGGCGCCAACTCGCCGGCGTTGTACCTGCTCGACGGCATGCGTGCGCAAGACGACTTCAACGGCTGGGACATCAATACCCCGGCGTTCGAGTGGTACAACCAGTCGGGCATCTCGACGGTCATGCCCGTCGGTGGCCAGTCCAGCTTCTACTCCGACTGGTACAAGCCCGCCTGCGGCAAGGCCGGCTGCGTCACCTACAAGTGGGAGACCTTCCTGACCAGCGAGCTGCCCGCGTACCTGGAGAGCCAGAAGCAGGTCAAGTCGACCGGCAGCGCCGTGGTCGGCCTGTCGATGGCCGGTTCGTCCGCGCTGATCCTGGCCGCCTACCACCCGCAGCAGTTCGTTTACGCCGGCTCGCTGTCGGCGCTGCTGGACCCGTCGCAGGGCATGGGCCCGTCGCTGATCGGCCTGGCCATGGGCGACGCCGGTGGCTACAAGGCCGCCGACATGTGGGGTCCCAAGGAGGACCCGGCCTGGGCCCGCAACGACCCGTCGCTGCAGGTCGGCAAGCTGGTCGCCAACAACACCCGCATCTGGGTGTACTGCGGTAACGGCAAGCCATCCGACCTCGGTGGCGACAACCTGCCCGCCAAGTTCCTCGAGGGCTTCGTGCGGACGTCCAACCTGAAGTTCCAGGACGCGTACAAAGCCGCCGGCGGCAACAACGCGGTGTGGAACTTCGACGCCAACGGCACCCACGACTGGCCCTACTGGGGCGCGCAGCTGCAGGCGATGAAGCCTGACCTGCAGTCGGTGCTGGGCGCCACCCCGGGTGCGGGTCCGGCCACGGCCGCGGCCACCAACGCCGGCAACGGCCAGGGCACCTAAACACTCCAGGCAGCACGACGAGCGGCGGGAACCCTTCGGGGTTCCCGCCGTTAGTCGTTTGCTCCGCTGTGACGTGTTTCACTACCCCGCGAGTCGGGGAACTAAGGCGCTGGCTACTGTGCTTGCAGCGACTAGACGATGGAGGGTGGACATGACGGTCGGGCGGGGTATGTCAGCGCTTCTGCGGTTGTTCTGCGTAGCCGTACTAGCGGTCGGGTTGGCGTTCGCGCTGCAGCCCGCCACAACCGTCGGCACCGCCCGCGCGGCGGGCTACGAAAGCCTGATGGTCCCGTCGGCGGCGATGGGCCGCGACATCCCGGTGGCCTTCCTCGCCGGCGGCCCGCACGCGGTCTACCTGCTGGACGCCTTCAACGCGGCCCCGGACGTGAGCAACTGGGTCACCGCCGGTAACGCGATGAACACCCTCGGCGGCAAGGGCATCTCGGTGGTGGCTCCGGCCGGCGGCGCCTGGAGCATGTACACCAACTGGGAGCAGGACGGCAGCAAGCAGTGGGACACCTTCCTGTCCAGCGAGCTGCCCGATTGGCTGGCCGCCAACAAGGGCCTGGCCCCCGGCGGCCACGCCGCCGTCGGCGCCTCGCAGGGCGGGTACGGCGCGATGGCGCTGGCCGCCTTCCACCCCGACCGCTTCGGCTTCGCCGGGTCGCTGTCCGGGTTCCTCTACCCGTCGAGCACCAACTACAACGGCGCCATCCTGGCCGGCCTGCAGCAGTTCGGCGGCGTCGACGGCAACGGCATGTGGGGCGCCCCGCAGCTGGGCCGGTGGAAGTGGCACGACCCCTACGTGCACGCCTCGCTGCTGGCGCAGAACAACACCCGGGTGTGGGTGTGGAGCCCGACCAACATGGGCGGCGACGACGCCGCCATGATCGGCCAGGCGGGCGCCGCGATGGGCAGTTCCCGCGAGTTCTATCAGCAGTACCGCAGCAACGGCGGACACAACGGCCACTTCGACTTCCCCGGCGGCGGCGACAACGGCTGGGGCTCGTGGTCGGGGCAGCTCGGGGCCATGTCGGGCGACATCGTCGGCGCCATCCGGTAGCCGGTCGCTGCCCGATCGGCCCACTCGGCCGAGCCGGTACCGTGTAGGGGGTGCAGCGGGGGTCGGGAGGACCGCGTAGCTGCGATCCACCGACTCTGCTGGCAGGAGACCATGGCTAACAGCGCGCGGCGTAAGCGCCAACGCACCCTCGCTTGGATTGCCGCCCTGTCGGTCGCCGCCGTCGTCCTGTTGGGCATCCTTGCCGCGGTCACCCTGCTGCGCGGCCACAACTCCGAGCCCAGCGCGGTGCCGCCCGGCGTTCTGCCCGCGCCGTCCACCACGACGCACCCGCACAAGCCGCGGCCCGCCTCGCAGGACGCGTCGTGCCCCGATGTGTTGCTGGTCGATGTCCCGGGCACGTGGGAGTCCGCCGTTGCGGACGACCCCGCCAATCCGACGCAATTCCCCAACGCCTTGCTGCACAAGGCGACCGTGAGCCTGACCCAGCAGTTCCCGTCGTCGCGGTTGCAGGCCTACACCACCCCGTACACCGCGCAGTTCCACAACCCGCTGAGTGGCGACACCCAGATGTCCTACAACGCCAGCCGCGCCGAGGGCACCCGCGCCACGGTGCAGGCAATGACCGACATGAACACCAAGTGCCCGCTGACCAGTTACGTGCTGATGGGCTTTTCGCAGGGCGCGGTGATCGCGGGCGACATCGCCAGCGATATCGGCAACGGCCGCGGACCCGTCGACGACGACCTGGTGCTGGGTGTGACTTTGATCGCCGACGGTCGCCGGCAGATCGGGGTCGGCAACGACATCGGACCCAACCCGCCGGGGCAGGGCGCCGAGGTCACGCTGCACGAGGTGCCCATCCTGTCCGGGATGGGCCTGACGATGACCGGCCCGCGCCCCGGTGGTTTCGGCGACCTCAACGACAAGACCAACGAGATCTGCGCGCCCGGCGACCTGATTTGTGCAGCTCCGGAGGAAGCTTTCAGCATCGCCAACCTGCCGGCCACGCTGAACACGTTGGCCGGCGGGGCCGGCCAACCGGTCCACGCCCTGTACGCCACGACGCAGTGCTGGAGCATCGACGGGGCACCGGCGACCGACTGGACGCTGAACTGGGCTCACGGTCTGATCGCAAATGCGCCACAACCAAAACACGGATGACCGGGGCGGTGGGACACAAGCCTCAGGTAGCGGTTGACGGTAGCGATCAGCGGTACCTTGTGATTTGGTCTGCCGTAGGCAGCCCCGTAACATTAAGAGGAATTTAAGAGCTATCGGACTTCGTCGCGCACCCAGTCGGGGTCGATGCTGGCTGGGCTGGCACATGAGCCGGCGTTCCCCAGTGGGTGCCGTGCGAGGTCCGGCGCGCGTGCGTAGACATGTAACCGTCGGCCCAGCCGGCTGAAGAACGAACCCGTCGGCGGAGCCGGCCAAGGAACAAAGCGTCGGCCGAGCCGACCGAAAACAGGTGCGACAGGAGAGCGCAATGCCCTACCACAACCCGTTCATCGTGAATGGAAAGATCAAGTTCCCGGACAACACCAACTTGGTCAAGCACGTTGAGAAATGGGCGAGGGTGCGGGGTGACAAGCTCGCCTACCGGTTCGTCGACTTCTCCACCGAACGCGACGGTGAATACCGCGACATCGTGTGGCGCGACTTCAGCGCCCGCAACCGGGCCGTGGGCGCCCGCCTGCAGCAGGTCACCCAGCCGGGCGACCGCATCGCCGTGCTGTGCCCGCAGAACCTGAACTACCTCATCGCGTTCTTCGGCGCCCTGTATGCCGGCCGGATCGCGGTCCCGCTGTTCGACCCCGCCGAGCCGGGTCACGTCGGCCGCCTGCACGCCGTCCTCGACGACTGCGCCCCGTCGACGATCCTGACCACCACCGACGCCGCCGAAGGCGTCCGCAAGTTCATCCGCGCCCGGTCGGCCAAGGAGCGCCCCCGCGTCATCGCCGTCGACGCGGTCCCCGACGAGGTCGCCTCGACCTGGGAGCCGCCGGAGGCCGACGAGGACACCATCGCCTACCTGCAGTACACGTCCGGCTCGACCCGGACCCCGACCGGCGTGCAGATCACCCACCTCAACCTGCCCACCAATGTGTTGCAGGTGCTCAACGGGCTGGAAGGCAAGGAGGGCGACCGCGGCCTGTCGTGGTTGCCGTTCTTCCACGACATGGGGCTGATCACCGCGCTGCTCTCCCCGGTGCTGGGCCACAACTTCACCTTCATGACGCCGGCCGCCTTCGTGCGCCGGCCGGGCCGCTGGATCCGGGAGATGGCGCGCAAGCCCGAGGACGACCCCGACAGCGAGGTCTTCACCGTCGCGCCGAACTTCGCGTTCGAGCATGCGGCGGTGCGCGGGGTGCCCAAGGAGGGCGAGCCGCCGCTGGACCTGAGCAACGTCAAGGCCATCCTCAACGGCAGCGAGCCGGTATCCCCGGCGTCGATGCGCAAGTTCTACGAGGCGTTCGCGCCGTACGGCCTGCGGGAGACCGCGATCAAGCCGTCCTACGGCCTGGCCGAGGCGACGCTGTTCGTCTCCACCACGCCGATGGACGAGGCGCCGACGGTCATCCACGTCGACCGTGACGAGCTGAACAAGCAGCGCTTCGTCGAGGTGTCCGCCGATTCCCCGAAGGCCGTTCCGCAGGTGTCCGCCGGCATCATCGGCGTCGACGAATGGGCCGTCATCGTCGACCCGGAGACCGCCAGCGAGCTGCCGGACGGTCAGATCGGCGAGATCTGGCTGCACGGGAAGAACCTGGGCACTGGCTACTGGGGCAAGGAAGACGAAACCAACGACGTCTTCCGCAACATCCTCAAGTCGCGGATCAGCCAGTCGCACGCCGAGGGCGCCCCCGACGACGGCACGTGGGTCAAGACCGGCGACTACGGCACCTACCACAAAGGCCACCTCTACATCGCCGGCCGCATCAAGGACCTGGTCATCATCGACGGCCGCAACCACTACCCGCAGGACCTCGAGTACTCGGCGCAGGAAGCCAGCAAGGCGCTGCGCACCGGCTACGTGGCCGCATTCTCGGTGCCGGCCAACCAACTGCCGAAGGAAGTCTTCGACAACCCGCACGCCGGCATCAAGTACGACCCCGACGACGTCTCCGAGCAGCTGGTGATCGTCGCCGAGCGCGCGGCCGGCTCGCACAAGCTGGACTACCAGCCCATCGCCGACGACATCCGGGCGGCCATTGCCGTGCGCCACGGCGTGACGATCCGCGACCTGTTGCTGGTGCAGTCGGGCACGATCCCGCGCACCTCCAGCGGCAAGATCGGGCACCGCGCCTGCCGCGCGGCCTACCTCGACGGCAGTTTGCGAAGCGGCGTCGGTTCCCCGACGGCCTTCGCCAGCTCCACTGACTGAATCCCTGAGGAACATGGCTGACACTGAGCACCCCGAAAACCACACCCCGGGCCCTGACGGGGAGGTGCCCGCGAAGAAGGCCGACATGCGCGCCGGCGACGATGCAGAGCGAAGCGATGCTGAGAAGCGGCGCATAACCACGGTCCCCGAGATGCGCGAATGGCTGCGCAACTGGGTGGGCCGGGCCGTCGGGAAGTCCCCCGACGAGATCGACGAGTCGGTGCCGATGGTCGAGCTGGGCCTGGCGTCGCGCGACGCCGTGGCAATGGCCGCCGACATCGAAGACCTGACCGGTGTGACCCTGTCGGTCGCGGTGGCGTTCCAGCACCCGACCATCGAATCGCTGGCCACCCGCATCATCGAGGGTGAGCCCGAGGTGGCCGACGACGAGCTGGACGGTGCCGACTGGACCCGCACCGGCCCGGCCGAGCGCGTCGACATCGCGATCGTGGGCCTGGCGACCCGGTTGCCCGGCGACATGAACTCCCCGGACGAGACGTGGGCGGCGCTGATGGAAGGCCGCGACGCCATCACCGACCTGCCCGAGGGCCGCTGGTCGGAATTCCTCGAGGAACCCCGCATCGCCGAGCGCGTGGGCACCGCGCGCACCCGCGGCGGCTACCTGAAGGACATCAAGGGCTTCGACTCGGAGTTCTTTGCGGTCGCCAAGACCGAGGCCGACAACATCGACCCCCAGCAGCGGATGGCGCTCGAACTCACCTGGGAGGCGCTCGAGCACGCCCGCATCCCGGCGTCGAGCCTGCGCGGCGAGGCCGTCGGCGTCTACGTCGGCTTCTCCAACAACGACTACCAATTCCTGGCGGTGTCCGACCCGACGGTCGCCCACCCTTACGCGATCACCGGAACGGCCAGCTCGATCATCGCCAACCGGGTGTCCTACTTCTACGACTTCCGCGGTCCCTCGGTGGCGCTGGACACCGCCTGCTCGAGCTCGCTGGTGGCGACGCACCAGGCGGTGCAGGCGCTGCGCAACGGCGAGTGCGACGTGGCCGTCGCCGGCGGTGTCAACGCGTTGCTCACCCCGCTGGTGACGCTCGGTTTCGACGAGATCGGCGCGGTGCTGGCGCCCGACGGCCGGATCAAGTCGTTCTCGTCGGACGCCGACGGCTACACCCGCTCCGAGGGCGGCGGCATGTTCGTGCTCAAGCGGGTCGACGACGCCCGCCGCGACGGCGACCAGATCCTGGCGGTCATCGCCGGCAGCGCGGTCAACCACGACGGCCGGTCCAACGGCCTGATCGCCCCCAACCAGGACGCCCAGGCCGAGGTGCTGCGCCGGGCCTACAAGGACGCCGGGATCGACCCGCGGACCGTCGACTACATCGAGGCGCACGGCACCGGCACCGTGCTGGGTGACCCCATCGAGGCCGAGGCGCTGGGCCGCGTCGTCGGGCGCGGCCGCCCCGCCGACCGTCCGGCGTTGCTGGGCGCGGTGAAAACCAATGTGGGACACCTGGAGTCGGCCGCCGGTGCGGCGAGCCTGGCCAAGGTGGTGCTGGCGCTGCAGCACGACAAGCTGCCGCCGTCGATCAACTTCGCCGGCCCGAGCCCCTACATCGACTTCGAGGGCATGCGCTTGAAAGTCGTTGACACCGCCAGCGATTGGCCGCGCTACGGCGGTTACGCGCTGGCCGGGGTGTCCAGCTTCGGCTTCGGCGGGGCCAACGCGCACCTGGTGGTGCGCGAGGTGTTGCCCCGCGACGTGATCGAGAAGGAGCCGGAACCGCAGGCCGAGATCATCGCGCCCGCGGCGGCCGGCGAGGACCCGGCCGAGGCGCCCACGCTCGAAAGCCACTCGCTGCGATTCGACGACTTCGGCAACATCATCCCCGACGCCTCCGAGGCGGTGGAGGAAGCCTACGAGCTGCCCGGCGTCACCGACGAGGCGCTGCGTCTCAAAGAGATCGCCCTGGAAGAGCTTGCCGCGCAAGAGGAATCGGAGCCGACCAAGCCGCTGATCCCGCTCGCGGTGTCGGGGTTCCTGACGTCACGCAAGAAGGCCGCCGCCGCCGAGCTCGCGGACTGGATGGAAAGCCCGGAAGGCCAGGCGTCGTCCCTGGAATCGATCGGCCGGTCGCTGTCGCGGCGCAACCACGGCCGCTCGCGCGCGGTGGTGCTGGCGCACGACCACGAAGAGGCCATCAAGGGCCTGCGCGCGGTCGCCGAGGGCAAGCAGCGGCCGAACGTGTTCAGCACCGACGGTCCGGTGACCAGCGGCCCGGTGTGGGCGATGGCCGGTTTCGGCGCGCAGCACCGCAAGATGGGCAAGAACCTGTATTTGCGCAACGCGGTCTTCGCCGAGTGGATCGAGAAGGTCGACGCGCTGATCCAGGACGAGCGCGGCTACTCGGTGCTCGAGCTCATCCTCGACGACTCGCACGAGTACGGCATCGAGACGTCCAACGTCGTCATCTTCGCGATCCAGATCGCGCTCGGCGAGCTGCTCAAGCACCACGGCGCCAAGCCCGCCGCGGTGATTGGGCAGTCGCTCGGCGAGCCCGCGTCGGCGTACTTCGCCGGCGGGCTGTCGCTGGCCGACGCGGCCCGCGTGATCGCGTCGCGCTCGCACCTGATGGGCGAGGGCGAGGCGATGCTGTTCGGCGAGTACATCCGCTTCATGGCGCTCGTCGAGTACTCCGCCGACGAGCTCAAGACGGTGTTCGCCGACTTCCCCGGCCTGGAGGTGTGCGTCTACGCCGCGCCCAGTCAGACCGTGATCGGCGGTCCGCCCGAGCAGATCGACGCGATCGTCGCGCGCGCCGAGGCGGAGGGCCGCTTCGCCCGCAAGCTGCAGACCAAGGGCGCCGGCCACACCTCCCAGATGGATCCGCTGCTCGGTGAGTTCTCCGCGGAGCTGCAGGGCATCGAGCCGATGAGCCCGACCGTGGGAATCTTCTCGACGGTGCACGAGGGCACCTACATCAAGCCCGGCGGCGAGCCGATCCACGACGTCGCGTACTGGGTCAAGGGCATGCGGCATTCGGTCTACTTCACCCACGGCGTGCGCAACGCCGTCGACAGCGGCCACACCACGTTCCTGGAGCTCGCGCCAAACCCGGTGGCGCTCATGCAGATCGGCCTGACCACCGCCGCCGCGGGTCTGCATGACGCGCAACTGATTCCGACGCTAGCCAAAAAGCAGGACGACGTCGAGTCGATGATCTCGGCCATGGCCCAGCTCTACGTCCACGGTCACGACCTGGACATCCGCACGCTGTTCACCCGTGCGCAGGGCCCTGAAGACTTTGCGAACATTCCGCTGACGAAGTTCAAGCGCAAAGAGCACTGGCTGGACGTGCACTTCTCCGGCGACGGCTCGGTGATCATGCCGGGCACCCACGTCGCGCTGCCGGACGGGCGCCACGTCTGGGAGTACGCCCCGCGCAACGGTGAGACCGATCTGGCCGCGCTGGTGAAATCCGCTGCCAAGCAAGTCCTTTCGGACGCGCAGCTCGTGGCGTCCGAGCAGCGCGCGGTGCCCGGCGCGGGCGCCCGGCTGGTGACGACCATGACCCGGCACCCGGGTGGCGCCTCGGTTCAGGTGCACGCCCGCATCGACGAGTCGTTCACGCTGGTCTACGACGCGCTGGTGTCACGCGGGGGCACCGCGTCGGTGCTGCCGACCGCGGTAGGCGCCGGCACCGCGATCGCGGCGCCGATCGAGGCGCCGCAAGCGCCCGCAGCCGCCGAGGAGGCCGACGCCGAAACGCTGTCGGACAGCCTGACCAACCGCTACCTGCCGTCCAGCGTGGGCCGGTGGTCGCCGGATTCCGGTGAGACCGTCGGCGAGCGGCTGGGCCTGATCGTGTCGGCGGCCATGGGCTACGAGCCCGAGGACCTGCCGTGGGAGGTGCCGCTGATCGAGCTCGGCCTCGACTCGCTGATGGCCGTGCGGATCAAGAACCGGGTCGAATACGACTTCGACCTGCCGCCAATCCAATTGACGGCCGTGCGGGACGCCAACCTGTACGCGATCGAGAAGCTGATCGAGTACGCGGTCGAGCACCGCGACGAGGTCGACCAGCTGCACGAGCACCAGAAGACGCAGACGCCCGAGGAGATCGCCAGAGAGCAGGCGCAGCTGCTCAGCGGGGCGACGACGACGACGGCCGCCGCACCGGCTCCGGACCCGCAGGCCGAGCCCGAGACTCAGCCCGCACCACCGCCGTCGGACGCGACGATCCCGCCGCCGCCGACGGACCCGTCGGGCCCGAAGGGCGCCGCGACCAACGGCGCCACGCCGGATCTGGCCGGGGCGCTCAGCCAGGAGGCGGTGTCCAAGGCGCTGAATTCCGATGTGCCGCCGCGCGACGCCGCCGAGCGGGTCACCTTCGCCACCTGGGCCATCGTCACGGGCAAGTCGCCGGGCGGCATCTTCAACCCGCTGCCCAAGCTCGACCAGGACACCGCGGCCAAGATGGCGCAGCGGCTCTCCGAACGCGCCGAGGGCGACATCACCGCCGAGGACGTCCTGACGTCGGACACCATCGAGGCGCTGGCCGAAAAGGTGCGTCAGTACCTGGAGGCCGGTCAGATCGACGGCTTCGTCCGCACGCTGCGGGCGCGCCCCGAGGGCAGCTCCAAGCCCCCGGTGTTCGTGTTCCACCCGGCCGGCGGGTCGACCGTGGTCTACGAGCCGCTGCTGAACCGGCTGCCGGCGGACACGCCGATGTACGGCTTCGAGCGCGTGGAGGGCACCGTGCAGGAGCGGGCCGCCCAGTACGTGCCGAAGCTGCTGGAGATGAACGCGGGCAAGCCGTTCATCCTGGCCGGGTGGTCGCTCGGCGGCGCGCTGGCCTACGCGTGCGCGATCGGCCTGAAGCGGGCCGGTGAAGACGTCCGCTTCGTCGGGATGATCGACACGGTGCGCGCCGGCGAGGAGATCCCGCAGACGCAGGAGGAGACCCGCAAGCGCTGGGACCGGTACGCGAAGTTCGCCGAGCGCACCTTCAACGTCGAGATTCCCGCGATCCCCTACGAGCAGCTCGAAGAGCTCGACGACGAGGGCCAGGTCAAGTTCGTGCTGGACATCGTCCAGCAGAGCGGTGTGCAGATCCCGGGTGGCATCGTCGAGCACCAGCGGACGTCGTACCTGGACAACCGGGCGCTCGAAACCGTCCAGATCGAGCCGTACGACGGACACGTCACCCTGTACATGGCCGACCGCTACCACGACGACGTCATCGAGTTCGAGCCGCGCTACGCGATCCGCAAGCCCGACGGCGGCTGGGGCGAGTACGTGGCCGACCTCGAGGTGGTGCCGATCGGCGGCGAGCACATCCAGGCCATCGACGAACCGATCATCGGCAAGGTCGGTGCTCACCTCGCCGACGTGCTGAATAAGGTGGAGGCCGACATCACCCAGACAAGTGAGGTAGGCAAGTCGTGACGGAGATGGCGCCGGCCCCCATCCAGCACACCACAGCCGAGAAGCTGGCCGAGCTCTACCGTCGCCTGGAATTGGCCAAAGAGCCCGGCGGTGAGAAGGCCGTCGCCAAGCGCGACAAGAAGGGCATCCCCAGCGCCCGCGCCCGGGTGCACGCGCTGGTCGATCCCGGCACCTTCCTCGAGACCGGGGCGCTGGCCAAGACACCGAACGACCCGAACGCGCTCTACGGCGACGGCTGCGTCACCGGCCACGCCATGATCGACGGCCGGCCCGTCGGGGTGTTCTCGCATGACCAGACCGTGTTCCAGGGCACCGTCGGCGAGATGTTCGGGCGCAAGGTCGCGCGGCTGATGGAGTGGTGTGCGATGGTCGGCTGCCCGATCATCGGCATCCAGGACTCCGGCGGCGCCCGCATCCAGGACGCCGTCACCTCGCTGGCGTGGTACGCCGAGCTGGGCCGCCGCCACGAGGCGTTGAGCGGGCTGGTGCCGCAGATCTCCCTGATCTTCGGCAAATGCGCTGGGGGAGCGGTGTATTCGCCGATCCAGGACGACCTGCTGGTCTCGGTGCGCGACCAGGGGTACTTCTTCGTCACCGGGCCCGACGTGATCCAGGAGGTCACCGGCGAGGAGGTCACCCTCGACGAGCTCGGCGGCTCCGACGCCCAGGCCCGCTACGGCAACATCCACCAGGTGGTCAACTCCGAGGCCGAGGCGTTCCAGTACGTGCGCGACTTCCTGTCGTTCCTGCCGTCGAGCGCCGTCAGCGACCCGCCGATAGTCAACCCCGGCCTCGAGCCGGAGACCACACCGACCGATCTGGAGCTCGACTCGATCGTGCCGGACTCGGACAACATGGCCTACGACATGCACGAGATCCTGCTGCGGATCTTCGACGACGGCGACTTCCTCGACGTCGCCGCGCAACACGGCCCGGCCATCATCACCGGGTTCGCCCGGGTCGACGGCCGCCCGGTGGGCGTGATCGCCAACCAGCCCATGCACCTGTCCGGGTCGATCGACAACGAGGCCTCCGACAAGGCGGCACGCTTCATCCGGTTCTGCGACGCGTTCAACATCCCGCTGGTGTTCGTGGTGGATACGCCCGGCTTCCTGCCGGGTGCCGAGCAGGAGAAGAACGGGATCATCAAGCGCGGCGGCCGGTTCCTGTACTCGGTCGTCGAGGCCGACGTGCCGAAGGTGACGATCACGGTCCGCAAGTCCTACGGCGGCGCCTACGCCGTGATGGGCTCCCGGCAGCTGACCGCGGACTTCAACTTCGCTTGGCCGACCGCGCGCATTGCGGTGATCGGCGCCGAGGGGGCCGCCCAGCTGCTGATGAAGCGGTTCCCCGACCCCACCACCCCCGAGGCGCAGCAGATCAAGAAGGACTTCATCGAGGGCTACAACCTCAACATGGCGATCCCGTGGACCGCCGCCGAACGCGGCTTCATCGACGCGGTCATCGATCCGCACGAGACCAGGCTGCTGCTGCGCAAGTCGATGCGGCTGTTGCGGGACAAGCAACTGTGGTTCCGCACGGCACGCAAGCACGGCCTCATCCCGATCTAGGCCTTAGAGCCGAAGCGAACCGCCGAGCAGTTCGTCGAAGCGCTCCAGCGCGTCGTCGGACTCGTCGTCGATGCCGCGCAGTGCACCGCGATCGGCGAGATAGCGCTGCGCTTACAGCCCCGCGACGAGCGCCTTGCGCTCACCGCCGCGGGTTTCCCGTTCCCACGCGGCCTGCTCGATCAGCAGTGCGCCGGCGTAGACGTCGCCCATGAATTGGGCCAGCGGGAACAGCCGGGCCTCGGCCGTCTGTCTGTCGAGCTTGGTCCACGCGGTGATCGCCGCGTCCAGGTCCTCGATCCGGCCGGCGACCAGCCGGGTGGTTTCGCCGTCGTCGGCGACCGAGACCGCGTCGCGCAGCCGCGCCAGCAGCGTCTCGTGCGCGCGGCTCTGCTCGATCCCGCGCCGCACGTCCAGGCACAGGATGTTGTCCGGCCCCTCCCAGATGGTGTTTACCTGCGCGTCACGCAAAAGCCTTGCTACCGGCCAGGTCTCGATATAGCCGTTGCCGCCGTGGATTTCGATCGCGTCCGACGCCGCGGTGATTCCCAGCCGGCACACCTTGAGCTTGGTGACCGGCACGGCGATGCGTTGCCGCATGCTGCGCGGTTGACGGTGGTTGGTGGCGCCGGTGCCGTCGAACACCAACGCCTGCGCGGCCTCGACGTCGACGATCATCTCGGCGAGCTTGCGCCGCATCAGGGGCTTGTCGATGAGCGCGCCGCCGAACGCCTGTCGTTGCCGGGCGTAACACAGCGATTCGACCAGGGCGCGCCGCGCATTGCCGAGCCCGAACAGGGCGATGCCCAGGCGCGCGGCGTTGGTCAGCTCCATCATGCGGCCCAGGCCCTTGCCGTCCGAGGGGCCCGCGGCGTCGTCGGTGGGCTCGCCGGACAGCAGAAACGCCTCGGCATCGACGAATTCGACCTCGCCGGAGGCCACCGAGCGGGTGCCCAGCTTGTCCTTGAGTCGCCGGACCCGCACCCCGTTGCGGGACCCGTCGCGGCGGGTGCGCAGCACCAGGAAGTTGGCGACGCCCCGCGAAGAGTCCGGTGCGCCTTCGGGTTTGGCCAGGACGACGAACGCTTCCCCGGCGCAGTTGGACGCAAACCACTTGAAGCCGTTCAGCAGCCACGAGTCGCCGTGACATGTGGCGGTCGTCTCGAGCGCTCCCAGATCGGAGCCTCCGGTGCGTTCGGTCAACAGCTGCGCGGTCTCACCGGCCCATTCGCCGGAGGCGAATTTGGCCAGCACGTGCTCGGCCACGTCGGGCGGCGCGTAGGCCGCCACCAGGGACTGGACCATTCCGCCGCCGGTGCCCAGCGCGCAGCCCATGCCGATATCGGCCTGGTTGAGCAGGTAATTCGACGCGAACATGGGCAGCGACGAGCTCATCTTCGCCGCGCGCGCCTCGGTGCGCAGTGCCCGCTGGGCGTCCAGGACCGCCCGCTTGGACTGGGTGAAGGAGGCCGGCATGACCACCTCGCTGATGTCGTGACCCCATCGGTCGTAGCGCTGCAGCTGCGGCGGGTTGCGATCCGTCTCTTCGGCCCACCGCGCCACCGGGCCGCCCATCAGCTCGCCGATGCGGGTCAGATGGCGTTCGGCCAGCTCCAGTTCCTCCGGCTCGAGGTAGTAGGCCATGGTGAACTGCAGCGTGGGATCGGTCAGGTACCAGTTGAGCCCCACGGCGCCGCGGTAGTTCTCCGTTGCGTAGCGCCGCGACTTCTCCTCGGTGGAAAACGGCAGCCGGTCCACCGCCTCTGCGGCGTAGTCGCTCATGGGGGAGACGCTACGCGCCGAGCCGGGCGCAGCGTCGGTGTCACGTCGGCTGGGCGGTGAGGAAAAGCAGCCGGAAGTTCCCGACCTGGAGCACGTCCCCGTGGGCCAGGACCGCCGAGTCGACGGCGGCGCGGTTGAGGTAGGTGCCGTTGAGGCTGCCGAGGTCGACGACGCGGAATTCGCCGTTCTCGGAGCGGAATTCGGCGTGCCGGCGACTGACGGTGATGTCGTCGAGAAAGATGTCGCTGTCCGGGTGCCGGCCCGCGTTCATGACCGGCTGGTTCAACACGAACTTCGCCCCGACGTTGGGGCCCCGCTTCACCACGAGCATGGCCGAACCGCGGTCCAAAGTCGCCGCCGCGTCGGCGACAGCCGATGACATGTCGATGTCGTCGCGGGCGTCGGCGCGCAGCAACGAACCCATGTCGCCGGTGGCGTCATCCGCCGCCGCGATTCGCTGCTGGCTTGTGTCCTTCGACGCCGACACCGCTCCCCCCTCACCAGACTCCTCGGATACCCCCATCGCAACATTTGACAAAAACGTCAAATAGGGCCGGAAGTCCTTGCTTCACCTGTCGCCGCTTGGGCGGGTGGGCGGTGGCTAGGAACCCACCGGCACCACGAACTCGGACGTATAGAACTCCACCGGGTTCTGCGAGTTCGCATTCGGCCGCTCGATAATCAGCCAAACGCCGGTGGTGCCCGGCCGAATGGTGTCAGCAACGGTCGCCGATCCGATTCCCGCGCCGTCGGTGACCATGCTGGTAAACGCGGTGCCCGGGTCGCCGGGCCCGCAGGTCGAGGAGGACGGGCGGGGTTCTTCAATGAGGCCGACGTCGAATTGCGTGCCCGGCTGCGTCGCGTCGACGAGATGCACCTCGGCGACGGCCCTGGATCCGCTGGTGCGGACGACGGCCGAACCGGTGCCGAGCGTCGAGCTGGGCACCTTGGGGGCGATGCTGATCTTGCTGAAATCGCATCGCCGCAGATAGTTGTCGAAAACGACGGTCGTGCCGCCGCCCTCGGCGGACGCGGTGCCAAGCGCGGTGCCCGCGGCCGGGGCGATGACCGCGGTGGCCGCGGCCGCGCAGGTTCCCAGGCGTGTCAGCGTGTGCATTCGGCCCCTCATTCCGCGGTGTGAACTGGATCACAGTGAAATGAGTATTGACCCAAAAATCGCCAAAATAAACCTCTGACCAGTAATTACTGGGGCGTTAATTCCAGGCGATATGCCGCCGGAAAATAACGGCGGCGCAAAGGCATTTGCACCATTTCGGCGCCCGTTACGGCTTGATGCGGATCGGTCCGGGTGTCCACCATCCGGTGCGGGTGGCGGTGCCCAGGTCGAGCTGCGCGGGGTGCGCGTCGGCGATCGTGTCGAATTTGCGCAGCGATCCCCAGTCGCGGCCCCAGTCGTGGGACAGGTACGTCGACATCACGTGGGCCCGCAGCAACAGGTCGGTGATGCCCAGCAGGCCGCCGTTGACGCCGTCCTGCCAGGTGTCGGTGTCCTGCTTCTTGGCGTTGTAGTCCGGGGTGATGCGGAACTCCGGGATTTCGGCGACGCCGTTGGAGTGCAGCATCGGCTGCTGGCAGGGGAACGCCAGCCCGACCGCCCAGTCCATCAGCACCGGCCGCTTGGAACCGACGAACTCCTGCAGCGAACGCAGCTCCGGCACCCGCGGCGGGGTCAGCGCGATCCAGTCGTCCGGCGTCAGGGACAGGTCCTCGGCGACCACCCGCACCGCGACTGCGTCCGTGGGCATCTCCGATCGCGCGAAGCGCAGGTTGCGCCACACCTTCGGCTGCTCGCCATACAGGTCGTAGGGGACCAGGCGCCCGGCCGGCTGCACCGCGCCGCCGGGGCCGGGCCTGCCGAATTCCAGCTCCACGGTCTGCCCGCTGGTGTGGCCGTGCAGGATGCTGTTGCCGGCGATCGTCCCCGCGGCGGTCACCACCACCAGCGGGTGCCCGTCATCGGGCCTCGGCAGCTGGTACCACGCCGAGGTGAGCCTGCTCTGTTGCTGGGCGCCGGTGGTGTAGCTGCCGGCCAGTGGCACCCGGCTGGGGTCGAGGCCATACGGCAGCGGCATCGTCGAGCCGTTGACGCCCGGGGTCTTCAGCTTGGTCGGCGCGTCCCAGTCGTAGTCGGTGCCGGGCTGCGCCACCTCCGTCTCCTTGACCGATTCGGCCAGGGTGCGGTCCGGGACGCCGTTGGGGCTGAAGCCCGTCGGGTTCACCCCACCCAACGGCCCGAGCGGGCCGTAATTGTCCGGCTCCCCTGTTTTGACAGGCACCATGAAGCCGGCATTGCTGTCCGGCTCGACGAGCACGTCGTCGGCCAGCCCACAGCCGCCGCTGAACTCGCGCAGGTTGTCCCAGGCGTTGGAGTAGGTGGGGTACTGCCGCACGATGCCGGCCACCATCGAGGCGATGAAGACCAGCGCCATGAAGCCGGCCGCGAGGGGGATGGGCGCGGCGGTCAGCGCCCGCGCCAGTCGTCCTTCGCCGCGGTCCCGAGGCGCGAAATGCAGGTACGCCGCGTACAGCGCGACAATGACGAACAGCGCGAAAAATACTGTGCTGATGCTGATTCCGTGGATCCTCGGCATCACGTTGTTGAACGGAACACCGAAGCTCGACACGTACCACCAGCCGTTGGTGGTGGCGAAACACAGCGCCAGCACGAACAACAGCGCAGCCAGGAATGCCATGCGGTTACGCGACCAGCGCAAGCTCTCGTGCGACACCAGCACCGTCGTCAGCGCGGCCATCGCCGCTCCCACCGCGGCGAACAGCCCGAAGTGGTGCACCCACTTGGTGGGGGTGAACATCAGGAAGAACATGGTGCCGAAGATGACGCCCATCAGCCGCCAGGCCGGCCCGCGTGCCACACCGGGAACTCGCTTGCGCCGCAACATGATAAAGACCGCGGTGAACAGGCACAGCGCCGCGATGAGGAAGCCGAACCGGCGCGACAGCGACCCGTCGACGGTGGGCAGGATCAGGTAGTAGTAGCGCAGGTTCTCGGTGTACCAGGCCTGGCTGGGGCCGATCGAGGTGCGAATCCTGGTGGCTTCCAACACCGTTGACAGCGTCTGATCGGCGAACACCACGGTCAGGATGACCGTGCCGGCGGCCAGCATCGGCGCCACCAGTGGCCAGGTCCCGACCAGGCGATGGCGCTTCACCAGAATGCGCAGGATCGGGCGGCCACCGGCGACCAGCGCGGCCACCGCGATCAATCCGGTCGGCTGCACCCCGAGCGTAAACGCGGCGGTGATGACGGCCAGCGCCGCGGGCGTCAGCCGGCTGTAGCGCATCGAGCGCTCGATCAGCACGTAGGTGATCAGCGACCCGACGGCGATGATCGGCTCGGGGCGCAAGCCGTTGTCGAACGGCATCCAGGCCGTCAGCAACACCATGCCCGCCGCCCAATTCGCCGGCTTGCTTGCGGCGACGGCGGGTCCCAGCCGCGGCAGCACCTCGCGCGAGAGCAGCAGCCAGCACACGATTCCGGCGATAAGGTCCGGCAACCGCATCCACAGGCTGGCGTCGGTGACATGGGTCATCAGCGCCAGCAGGTTGTAGTACCAGCCGAAGGGGTCCTCGGGGCTGCCGAACCAGCGGAAGTAGTTCGACATGTAGCCGGCGCGGTCGGCGACGCGGGCCATGCCCAGGATGTAGCCGTCGTCCGACGAGTTCGCCCCGATCACATGCCACAGCACGAAGCCGGAGATCACCGTGACATCGGCCAGCGTGAACGTGCGCCAGTTCGCCGGAATGAGCCGGCGCATCCGGTGACCGTCCAGCTGATCCAGCCGCCACAAGGCGATCAGCGCGACGATGGTGGACACGATGGCCAGCACCATCGCGGCCAGCTTCAAAGTCGTTGGGGTGGTGGAGAACCGGGTGTCGATGGTCGCCGAGAGCTGCAGACCGGCCGGGGCAGGCCCGCTGAGGTCGGTGAACACCCCGACGATCTGGGGCCGCAGGTTAGGGTCGGGGAAGCCGCCGCCGAGCGGCTTGCCCGCCGGATCGTTCAGCCCGACAAAGGTGGCGAAGGCGCCCGCCTTCGTCGACGTGATCTCGATACGCTGACATTGCGGCGACTCCACCTGGTCGCGGGCCGCGCTGGCGATCACCACGTTGCGGTCGGTGACGTCGACGCGCTTGCCGTTGACGACCACGAACAGCGCGTTGAGAGCGGCGTCCTTGCCCTTCTTGGGCGCCGTGCTGAGCACGACCCCGCCCTCCGGCGGCAGGCCGCGCACCGCCGAACACGGCACGGTGACCTTGACGTCGACCGGGGTGAGCGAAATCAGCGGCGCGGTAACGCTGTTCAGCTGGCCGTTCTGCGGCCAGTTCAGCGTGGCGGTGGTCTGCACGACGGGCAGCAGTGGGGTGGCGGTCGACAGGATGAAACCGATCAGCCCGGCGATCGTCGCGACCCAGCGCGTCACGCGCACGTCTTGGCGGGCTGCCGTCTGGCCCGCGTGGTTGTCGACGGTCGTGACGCTCATGGGAGTGCCCGAATCGGTCCCTGGCGGCTCCAGCCGTGCACAGTCATCACACCCTGTTCGATTGCGGCGTCCGGCGCCTGATCAGCCGGCACCAACCGGAAGTACTGCTCCACGGATCCCCAGTCACGATGCCAGTCGCCACGCAGGTACGTCGCGATCGTGGAGGTACGCAGCATCGTCTGAGTGATCAGGAACGGCCCCCCGTCCTCGCTGGCCTCCCACCCGTTCGACGACGACGCCGTCTGCTTGTGATCGGGCAGGATCCGGTACGCCGGAAGTTCCGCCACGCCAAGGTGTTCCGAGAACGGATGCTGGCAGGGGAAGTTCGCGGCCGTGGCGATGTCCATCAGCACGGGTGTGCGCGATCCCATCAACTGCTGCAGGGTCTGCAGCACCGGGACCCGCGGCGGGGTGACCGCGAACCACTGATCCGAGCTCAGATTCGGGTCGTAGGCGACGATCCGGGCCACGTTCGCCTCGGGCGGCGCCCAGGTCAGCGGGAACCGCAGGTTGCGCCATGCCGGCTCCGGGCCGATGTCGATCGGATACACCGCTGCCAGCGGCTGGGTGGTGCCGTCGGGACGGGCGACGCCCCACTGCAGTTTGAGCTGCTGCCCGTAGGTGAAGGTGCCGTCCTCCTTGTACGACCAGATGGCACCGGCGGCCGTCACCACGACGATCGGGCGGTCCGGGCTACGCGGCGGCAGCTGGTACCACGCCGAGGTCGCGGTGGCGGCCAGCGAATTCTCGCCGTAGCTGCCCATCACCGGGGTGCGGGCCGGGTCCAGCCCGAACGGCAGCGCGGCATGGGACCCGTTCACCCCGACCGGGCCTCTCCCGCCGGCCGTGCCCGCGGAGTCGCTCATGGTGGCATTGGGTTTGTTGGGCGACCCGGTGGAATTCACCACGCCGGGCTTGGTCACCACCGGATACGACCGCAGGTCGTCGCCGACGCCGTCGGGTTTGAAGCCGACCGGGTTGACCCCGCCCAGCGGGCCGTCCGGACCGAACGTCTGCCCGGGCGCCGGCTGCAGCATGCCCGCGTTGGGGTCCGGCTCGGCCAGCACGTCGTCGGCCATGGCGCAGCTGGTCGTCGACAACCCCGAACTGATCGCCGCGAAGTTCGCCTTGCCGATGGTGTAGAGCGGGTAGCGGAGCACCGCGCCCTTGGTCAGCGAGGCGACCTCGCCGACGACCATGATGGTCGCGACCACCAGCAGCGGCGTCGACGCCAGCACCCGGTTGCGCCGGTTGTCCTTGACCTCGGTGTGCCCGGCGTAGTCCATCCGGAAGTGCTGCCAGGCGGCCAGCAGGCCGGTCGCGATCGACAGCGCCAGGAACATCGACGTCACCGGGTGGCTCGCGATGACCGGCTGGATGTCGTACCACGGAACCCCGTAGTTGCCGACGTAGAACCAGCCGTTGACACCGGAGGTCGCCACCGCCAGGACGAACAGCAGCGCGGTCACGTACAGGGTCAGGTTGCGGCGGTTGTGCAGGCCGATGCGGGCCAGGGCGAACGCGGCCACCGCGCCCAGCGCGCCGGCCAGCCCGGCGAACGCACCGAACTGGACCGCCCACTTGGTAGGCGTGAACGTCAGCAGCAGCAGGCCGAAGGCGGTGGTGCCGATCAACCGCCAGGCCGGCCCGCTGGCCACGCCGGGGATCCGGCCGCGGCGCAGCAGGGTGACCAGCATCCCGAACATGCACAGCAGCAGCACCAGCACGGCGAATCGCCGGGCCATCGATCCGTCGGGGTTGGATTCCACCGTGAGGAAGTAGTAGCGCAGCCAATCCTGGTACCAGGCGATAGTCGGGCCGACCTTGTACTTGATGCGGGCCGACTCGCCGACCGTGGCCAGCGTCTGACTGCGGAAGACCACCACGAGGATCAGGGACGCCGAGGCGGCCAGCACGGCCAGCGGCGCGAGCAGGCCGTCGCTCGGCCGGCGGCGCCGGATCGTCTGGGCGACCGCGCGTGCCCCGGTCAGCAGCGCGGCGACCGCGATCAGGCCCTGCGGTGCCAGCGTCGCGCTGAGCAGCGCCACGATGATGGCCACCGCCGCCGGGGCCAACCGCCGCGGCGCGATCGCGCGTTCCACCAGCATCCAGGTGACCAGCACGCCGAGGGCGATCAGCGGTTCGGGCCGCAGTCCGTTGTTGAAGGGCAACCACGCCGCCACGAACACCGCGCCCGCGGTGAAGACCGCTACCCGGTTGGCCGCCAGGCCGCCGCGGCCCGGTCCGAGCCGGCGCAGCACCCAGTGGCTGATGATCAGCCAGCACCCGATCGCGGCCAGCGTGGCGGGCAGCCGCATCCACACGCCGGCCGTGCTCACCGAGGCCATCTTGGCCAGCAGGCTCAGATACCAGTCGAAGGGCGCGTCCGTGGCGCCGAAGTAGCGGTAGTAGTCGGCGATGTAACCGGCGCCGGGGGCGACGCGGGCGATGCTCAGGTTGTAGCCGTCGTCCGACGAGGTGGCGCCGATGACGTGCCACACCAGCAGCGTCGCGATGACGCCGGCGTCGGCGATCCACGTCGCGATGCCCACCCGGCGCCAGTTGGCTAGGTGCGTGCCCGGGCGATACCTGGAGAGCCAGGCGATCGGCGAGCGCCAGTTGAGCATCGTGCTGCCGCCCCGGCTGCGCCGGTCCAGCACCGCGAGCGCGACGATGGCCGTCAGCACGGCCAGCGCGCCCAGGACCATCACGATTTCCTTGAGGACCGTGGGCGCGGTGATGAATCGGGTGTCGATGTCGATGCGGGCCGACAACCCCGGTCCCGCGGGCACCTTCAAGTCGGTGAAGAGGCCGCCGACCTGCGGTTTCTTCTCGGGCGACAGGATGCCGGACGCACCCGGTATGCCGACGAAATCCGCGCCGGTCGCGCCGGCGTCGGCCCAGGCGTGCAGCACGCTGCAGCCCCCGGCCGCCACGGCCGAGCGTTGCGCGACCGCGGCCACGGTGTCGCGGAACGCGACGACGACGACGTCCGTGTTCGCCCGCACGAACAGCCCGTTCTTCCCGGCGTCCATGCCGCCGGGCGGCAGGGTGGAGACCACCAGCCCGCCGCTCGCGGGCAGGGTGGCGATGTCCGCGCAGGGAATGGAGATGTCCAGCGCGCGGGGCGCCCCCGACACCAGGGGCGCGGTGAGCTGGCTGACGTGCCCGTCCGTGCTGCCCTGCGGCCACAGAACCGTTGCGGTGGTCTGCCGGACCGGGAGCAGCGGAACGGACAGGCACAGCAGCAGGCCCACGATTCCCGCGATGGCGGCCACCGACCGGGGGATCCGCTGCGATCGCTCTTTACCGTCGTGGGGCACGAGGCTCGATCGTAAGCGACGCGGCTTTGTCCGATGAGGACGCGGGGCCGCGGGGGAGCAGACCTGGGGGATCGACGGCTATCCGCGGACCCGGGCCGCCAGCGTGGCGACCCCCGGACCGTCCAGGTCGGCCAGGGCGGCCGGACGCCCGGTCATGGCCAGCAGGAGTGCCTCGCCGGGGCCCGTCACTTCGGGCCCGTCGCCGTGCGTCCACTCGACGTCGGTGGCGCGCAGGCGCAATCCCCGGATCCTGCGTCCGGCGCCGAGTCGGGGATTGCCGGGCACCAGGGGAAGGATCCGCGCGAGCCGATCGGGCGGCACCTCGCGCGGCCGGTCGAGCGCGCGACGGATGTCCTGGTGATGGATGGTGCCGTCGACGAGCGCGATCATCCCGCCGAAACCCGCTGTCAATCCCCGTGGTTCGAGGTGGCTGCGCAGGAACTCCAGCAGCTGCTGCGGGGTCAGGTCCGCAAACTCGTCGACGCCCACCTGGTTCGCCCGCACGACCGCGCCTTTGGCGAACCGTTTCAGCAGGCCCAGCGCGCCCAGCTCTTCGTAGCTGATCACATGCGCGACAACGTCTTTCACGTTCCATCGGGTGCACAGGGTGGGGGCTTGCCAGTCTTGCGGTGTCAGGGTGGCCAAGAATTCCGCGAGGTCGGTCCGCTCGGCGCGGGCCATGGCCATCAGGTCGGAGCTCATCGCGCGTCACCACCGATGAACAGCTCGGCGTACCGACCGAGATACAACGGCCAACCCGCGTCGCCGTCGACGCCGTCGGCGACCGACTCCCAGCCCGGCCCGTGGCGGTCCAGATGGCGGTGTTCGAGTTCGACCCGGGTGCGCTGATCGGACTCGGCGGTGAAGCGGACGTCGACCTCACTCGTCCTGGCCGGGTCGGTTTCCAGCTGCCAGGTGGGACCGATGTCCCAGCTGAACACCACGCGGTGGGGCGGTTCGTAGACCAGGATTCGCGCCCACCGGCACACGCTGCCGTCGACGCCCCGGTCGTAAATGTGGCCGCCCACTTGGGGTTCGAACACCGTCTCGGCGATCGGGACCGCCAGCAGGTTGTGCTCGCGCGGCTTGAACGCGCCGAACCGCTCGGTGAAGACGGCGAACGCGCGCTCGATGGGGGCGTTGACGACGACGTGGTGGTTGACGTTCGGAATCCGCTGCGTCATGTTGTTCCTTCGTTCATCTCGTCGATGGTCTGCGCGTAGCCGGCCAGCGCCTGCGTCCAGAAGCGGTCGAGATCGGCGCGCAGCGCCTGCAGTCCGGCGGGATCGAGCTGATAGACCCGACGGGTTCCCGCGGCGCGGTCGCGCACCAGCCCGGCGCATTTGAGCACCTTGAGATGTTGGGACACGGCCGGTCTGCTGACCGGCAGGTCGCGGGCCAGCTCGCCGACCGCCGACGGGCCGTGGGCAAGGCGCTCCACGATGGCCCGCCGGGTCCCGTCCGCCAGCGCCAGCCACACGTCACCGCTTTGGTAAGTGACCACGAACCGTAAGTCTAGGCTTACGGATCTCGGCCTTCAAGGTCCGCGGCCGAGGGCGCCCGAAGCGCGCCTAGGTCTTGCGCAGCGGCGCCGGGTTCCACAGGCCGCTGCGCGTGGCCGTCCCCAGCAGCAGCTGGGCGGGCTGCGCGTCGGGATAGTAGGGCGTCAGTCGTTGCAGCGAGCCCCAGTCGCGCGACCAGTCGTCCTTGAGGTAGGTGGCCATCGTGGTCGCCTTCACCAGCAGCTCGGTCACCCCCAGCGGACCACCGCCGTTGTTGTCCATCACCGGCGAGTTGGCCTCGGCGCCGAAGCGGTCGGGCAGGATGCGCCAGCGCGGAGTCTCGTCGACTCCATTTTGATGGCCGAACGGTCGCTGGCAGGGGAAGGCCAGCCCGACGAGCCAATCCAGGAACACCGGGTCGGCGGAGCCCACCACGTCTTGCAGCGTGCGCAGTTGCGGAATCCTGGGCGGGGTCAGGGCGATCCAGTGCTGTGGGGCCAAGTCTTCGTCGTCGGCGACCAGCCGAATCTGGGTGGCCGAACTCGGAATCGCCGACATCGGCAGCCGCAGGTTGCGCCACGCCGGGGAGGCCCCCACGTCGGCGAATTGGAACGAACCGCCGGGGTGCCCGCCGGCCGCCTGGTCGTCGGTGGCCCACTGCACCTGGACCTCGCGGGGGTCGAAGCGCCCGGCGGCGCTCACCACCAGCAGCGGACCCGCCGCGTCGCGCGGCGGCAGTCGATACCAGCTCGACCGCAGGTGCGCGGGAATCTGGATGCCCGAGCGCCAGCTGCCGAGCACCGGTGTGCGGGCGGGGTCGAGGTTGAAGGGCAGCTGGGCCGACGAGCCGTTGATGCCCGGGGCGGGGGTGGTGCCGCCCTCGGTGCCGGCCTGGTTGCTGCCGGTCTTCTCCTCGTCGGTGACGAAGCTGCGGTCACCCGGCCGTTCCATCACCGGGTCGGCGCGCACGTCGGCGGGAATCCCGTTGGGCGTGAAGGCTTCCGACAGGCCGGCGCCAAGGGCGTCTCCCACTGAGGCGCCGACCGGCGCCAGCATTCCGGCGGCGGGGTCTTGCTCCACCAGCACGTCCTCGGCCAGCCCGCACGACTTCCCGGTCAGCGCTTGCAGATTGGAGCGACCGACCGACCACGCCGGATACTGGTCGGTCATCGCCAGCGTCAGCGAGGCCACCTCGAACACCACCAGCACCCACGTCGCAATTGCCAAGGGGGACTGGATGATTCCGGCTGCCCGCACCCCCAGCCGGGTTCTGGGCGGCCCGTTGTCCGGGGCGACGAAGTGGAACCAGGCGGCCAGCAGCAGCACCACCGCGGTCAACCCGAGCAGCGCCGTGGCGAAGGCGTAATGCCAGGCGGGGAACTCATTCGACCAGGGCACACCGAAATTCGAGACGTACCACCAGCCGTTGACGCTGGCGAACGACAAGGCCACCAGGAACAGCACCACCGCGGCGTACACGGTCCGGTTGCGCCGCGACCGCATCGCCACGGCGGTCACCGCGACGGCGGCCAGCGCGCCCAGCGGCCCGGCCAGTCCGGCGAACACCCCGAAGTGGTGGGTCCATTTGGTGGGAGTGAACATCATCGCCGCGAAGGAGATGATGGTGATGCCGACAATGCGCCGGCTCGGCCCGGCGGCGGTGCCCGGAATCTGGCCCTTGCGCAACGACATTGCGACCGTGACGCTGAGCGCGAGAACCAGCGCCAGCACGGCGAAGCGGCGGGCGACCGATCCGTCCGGGCTGGCCATGAACAGCCGCTCGTAGCGGATGTGCTCGTCGAACCAACTCAGGCTGGGCCCGACGGCCCGCTTGAGCATGCTGGCCTGGATCTCACCGGCCAGCGTCTGGTCACGGAAGATCAGGATGGCGGTGACGGTGACGGCGGCCAGCAGCGGCGCTATCAGCGGCAGCGCGCCGAACCGGGTGATCCTGCGATGCAGGATGGTCCGCAACGGCCCGATCGCGACCAGCAGCGCCCCGATCGAGGCGATGCCCGTCGGCCCGGAGAACAGGGTCAGGGCGCCGATGATGCAGGCGATCGCCACCGGCAGCAGCCGGCTGGTGGCCACGGCACGTTCCACGGAGCACCAGGTCAGAAGGATGCCCAGGGCGATGATCGGCTCGGGCCGCAGGCCGTTGTCCAGCGGAAGCCAGACGGCCAGGAACATCCCCGCGGCGGTCCAGGCCGCGGCCCGGTTCTGCTTGACGGCATGACCCAGCCGGGGCATGACCTCGCGGCTGATCACCCACCAGCACGTCAGCGCCATCACCAGGGTGGGCAGCCGCATCCAGATGCTGGTGGTGCTCACGTGGGCCCACAGCGCCAGCAGGTCGTAGTACCAGCCGAACGGCGCTTCGGGCGTGCCGAACCAGCGGTAGTAGTTGGCCATGTAGCCGGCGTGCTCGGAGACGCGGGCCATGGTCAGGATGTAACCGTCGTCGGACGTGTTGGCGCCGACGAAGTGCCACCACATCAGCACGCCGATGACCAGCGCGTCCAGCCCGCCGAGCGACCACCAGCGGGCGGGCAGGAAGCGGCGGTGCCGGGTGCCGTCGGCGGTGTCGAGTAGGTGCAGGGCCACCAGGGCGGCGGCGGTCAGCACCAGCCCCAGGACCATCGCGGCCATCTTCAGCGGGGTGGGGCTGCTGCTGTAGCGGGTGTCGATGGTCGCCGAGAAGTGCAGGCCCGACGGCGCCGGTCCGCTCAGATCGGTGAAGACGCCGACGATCTGCGGCCGGAAGTCGTAGCCGCTTTTCTCGCCGCGCAGCGGCGAGCCGGGGTGCTCGGCATTGGGTCCCTGCGTGAGTCCGACGAACTCGGCGGTGACCTTCTCGGCGTGCGCGGTGAAGGTCAACCGCTGGCAGGCCGGACTCAGCACCTCGCTCAGCGGGGCGGTCACCACCGGGACGTTGCGCACCACCAGCACCAGGTCGTTGTTGGCGCGCACGATCAGCAGTCCCCGGTCGACGGCCTTGGGTGCCTGCTTGGGCACGGTCGACAACAACACCGTCTTGCCGGCGTTGCCGGGTCCGGCCAGCCCGGCGGCGGCGTCGCACGGGACGGTGATGGTCAAATCGGTGGCGACGTAGCCGATCAGCGGGGCATCGACGCTGCCGAAGGTGCCGTTCTGTGGCCAGTTCAGTTGGGCGGTGGTCTGGTTGACCGGAAGCAGCGGGGTGGCGATCGCCAGCAGCACGCCGAGCAGTCCGGCGACGGACGCAACCAGCCGGGCGATCCGGTGATTGCCGTCCGTCTCTTTCACGGTGCTAGATGCTAGTTCTTTGGCGGTGCGGGGCCCCGTTTGAGGCGCGGTGTCGGTGCTCATCAGCGGTTACGTCCCCGGCTTGCGGATGGCCAGCACGAACGGTCCGACGCTCTGGACGGCGAAACGCGGGCTGTCGAACAGCGCCCCGCGCAGCTCGACGGTGTAGCGCCGCACGTTGGGCTGGTTGGGATAGACGTCCTCGGCCAGCCGCAGCGTGTAGTTGCCCCCGGTGCCGCGGCGCATCAGAAAAACCGTGGGCGGCGGCCAGGGGCAGGTGTCCAGGGCATGGATCAGTTCGTCGGCGGTTTTGAGGTTGGACCACTTGTTGATCTGCGCGGCCCGCAGGTCGAATTGCGCGAGCGGGTTGGCGTAGTGCGAGGTGAGCCCCTGGAAACCCCAGTACGGGTAGAAGGACAGGAAGCTGTAGTCGGCGGTCATCACGACCGTCTGATCGCGTGGCTTGCCGGTCACCTGGGTGATGGCGTGATCGATTGTGGCGTAGAACTTTTCGGCGCTGGGCGGCCGGCGGTCCCCGCGTTGCCCATGACCGTCGGTGTCGGTGTAGGCGATGGTGAGGTCAGGCCGCAGCACGTCGGGGATGTCCTGGCTGAAGGCGATGGCGGCGGCCAGGCCGACGGCCCCGGCCACCGGAAAGACCGCGCGGCCCCAACTGCGGTCTCGGCCCGCGGCGGCGAGCGCCTGCGCGAGTTCGACGAAGCCGAACGCCCCGGCGGCGACCAGCAACACGCTCAGGGTCGGCTGCAGCCGGAAGGACAACAGGGTGGTGCGCGCCAGCGTGGTGAGCATCGACAGCACCGACCACAGATAGATGGCCAGCACGCCGATGGCCAGGGCGCCCGCCCGCACCGACGAACGGGCCCGCACCACCAGCCACAGGGTGCCGAGCAGGCAGATCGCGCCCAGCAGCGAGAACTGCAGCATCGGGAACGTCAGCTCGGCGCCGTCGGCCGGCAGGTAGTGGAAGGCGCTGCCGGAGTTGCTGACCGGGCTGCGCACCGCGCGCAACGCGAACGGCAGCCAGGTGGTGCACGCGATCACGACGGCGATGCCGGCGATGACGGCCAGGCGCCGCAGCGGATCGAGGGCGGCTGCGCGGCCGCCGCCTTGGCGGTTGCGCCGCCAGCGCACGCCGGCCAGCCACAGGGCCATCAATGCCACCGCGAACGCGGTGAACCCGAACAGCAGCGTGTACCAGGTGGCCGCCCAGCCGAGGAATAGCCCGGCGCCGATCACCGCGCCCCAGCCGGCCCGAGAGGGCGCGTCCGGCCGGTCACCGGCGCGCAGACCCGACCAGGTCAGCACCAGCATCGGCGGCAACAGCACGGTGATCATCGCCGAGTAGGGCTCGGGCGAGCCGTAGGCCAGCGTCACGGCGGCCGTCGCGGTGGTGACGATCAGCGCGTACTCGAAGCGGACCATGCGCCACCACAGCACCAGCGCGACCGCGACGGCGATGGTGATCGAGGTGATGGCCCAGGGCTTGAAGATCTCCCAAGCGGGTGTGGCGCCGAGCGCGGCGGCGCGCCCGCCGATCCAGAACCAGCCCGGCGGGTAGAAGGTGGGCAGCCCGAGGTAGGTCATGTCGCGCAGCGCGGGGCTGTCGGCGAGCCGGGTCACGTACTCGGTGCGGAACTGCTGGTCGACGGAGATGCCGAACAGGTACAGCTTGGTCGCCCCCAGCGGCATGCCCAGGGTCACCACGGTGAACGCGGACACGAAAACCAGCCCACCCAATCGGGTCAACAGCCGGTCGCGGGGACGGGTGCAACGCCGCCACACCCAGCCGACGGCGACCAGCCCGGCCAGGCAGCCGACCTGGCCGACGGTGGTCAGCGCGTGGAGCTGATTGGAGGACGGAAACGCCGGCCACTGCACCCGGGAGATGGCGATCAGCGATACCACCGCGACGGCAACCGCGACGAGCGCCGCCAGGGCCATCTGGCCCAGGGTGGCCAGCGCGTTGCGCATGATCAGATGGGAAGCTTGCGGAAGATGGGACGCGGGACGTGTCGCAACACCATCATCACATAGCGGAATGCTGCTGGTGCCCAAACCAATTCCTTACCTTTGGCGGCCGCAGTCACCGCGAGGTTGGCGACGTATTCCTTGTCGACGGTGAGCGGGGCTTCCTTGACATGAGCGCTCATCCGGGTACGCACCTGACCGGGCCGGATCACCAGCACGCGAACCCCGTACTCGCGCAACGCCTCTCCGAGGCCGAGATAGAATCCGTCCAGCCCGGCCTTGGTGGAGCCGTAGACGAAGTTGGACCGCCGCACCCGCTCGCCGGCCGCCGAGCTCATCGCGATGATCTGGCCGAACCCCTGGGCGCGCATCTTCTCGCCCAGCAGCACGCCCACCGAAACCGCTGCGGTGTAGTTGATTTCGGCGGCCAGCACCGCCTTCTGCTGGTTCTGCCACAACTCTTCGGCGTCCCCGAGGATGCCGAATGCGACGATGGCCACGTCGACGTCGCCGTTGGCGAACGCCGCCTCGATCGTCTTCGGGTGGGTGTCCGGGTCGGTGGCCTCGAAGTCGATCAGCTCGACCGAGCGCGCGCCGGCGGCCTGCATCTGCGCCACCGCGGCGTCGCGGCCGGGGTCGCTGGGCATGGCGGCCAACACAATTCGTGCGTGCGCGTTCTGCAGGTAGCGTCCGCAGATGGCGAGGCCGATCTCGGAGGTACCGCCGAGCAGCAGGATGGTCTGCGGATTACCTACGGCATCGAGCACCATTTAGAGCAGCTCCAAACGTCGGGCCATGTCGGAGGCAAACACCCCCGTCGGATCCACCTTGCGGCGCACGGCGATCCATTCGTCGATGCGCGGATACATGGCGTGGAAGGTTTCGGCGGTCGTCCGGGAATCCTTGGCGGTGTAGACCCTGCCGCCGAACTCCAGCACGCGCCTGTCGAGTTCGTTGAGGAACTCGTTGATCCCCGGCTTGTTGGGGAAGTCCATGGCGACGTTCCAGCCGGCCATCGGGAAGCTCAGCGGCGCGCGGTTGCCCGGGCCGAAGAGCTTGAACACGTTGAGCGCCGAGTAGTGGCCACAGGTCTGGATCCACCGGATGATGGCCTTGAACTCGTCCATCGCATCCGGCGGAACCAGGAACTGATGCTGAGCGAAACCCCTTGGGCCGTAAGCGTTATTCCAGCCGCTGACCAGGTCGAGCATGTGATAGAACTGCGACAGGTTCTGGATCTTGCCGCTGTAGGTCCCGCCCAGCCGGTAATACACCTCGCCGATCGCCATGAACGACAGCTTGTTCATCGCGCTGACCGGAAACACGTCCGGCACCGTCAACAGCTGCGGCGCATCGAATTTCAGCGGGTTTTTGGCCAGCTTCTTCGGCAGTTGGTCCAGCTTGGCCAGGCTGCCCCGGCTGACCGCTGCGCGGCCCAGCTTCGGCGGCGGGCTGATCAGGTCGAACCACGCGCTGGAGTAGGTGTAGTTGGCCTCGCTGCCGTCGAGGTGGACGGCGACCGTCTCGTCGAGGTCCCTGGTGGCAACGCCGTCGGCGATGAAGTACGCCGTCTCCGTGGGTGTCATGGCGATGGTGGCGCGCAGCACGATCCCGGTCAGGCCGTTGCCTCCGACGGTGGCCCAGAACAGCTCGGCGTCCTCCCCGTCGGGGGTGATGGTGCGGACGGTGCCGTCGGCCATGAGCAGATCCATCGAGCGGACGTGGTTACCGAAGCTGCCCGCGCTGTGGTGGTTCTTGCCGTGGATGTCGCACGCGATCGCGCCGCCGACGGTTACCTGGCGCGTGCCCGGCAGCACCGGAACCCAGAGGCCGAAGGGCAGCGCCGCCTTCATCAACTGGTCCAGGCTGACGCCGGCCTCGACGTCGACCAGCCGGGTGTCGGCGCTGATCGAGTGGATGCGGTTGAGCCCGGTCATGTCGATCACCAGCCCGCCGCCGTTTTGGGCGTTGTCGCCATAGGAGCGGCCCAGCCCGCGGGCGATCACGCCGCGACCCTTGGCGTCGTCCGAGTCGGCCACCCGGGCGACCGCCTTGGCGATCGCTTCCGGATCGCGGGTGGACAGCACCTGAGCCACCGACGGCGCGGTGCGCCCGAAGCCCATCAACTGGGCGGGCTTGGTCACGGGATCGGTGCTCGACATCGTCAAAGAGGGTACCGCCTGCCGGTGGCGGCTCAGCGAATGCGGAAGATTACGGCCCGCTGCACGACGAAGTTGATCACCGTCGCGGTGCCCTGCGCGATCACGAACGCGATCAGCGGCGCCCACCCCCGGTAGTGCAGCAATGCCAGGCACAGGTGGTTGAGGCCGACCTGGACGGCGAACGTGATGGCGTAGAGAACCATGACCGCGACGAACCGGGCCGTACTGGGAGTCGCCTGGAAGGTCCAGCGGCGGTTGATCAGGTAGGCGGTGACGGTGCCGACGATGAAGCTGGTGGCCTTGGACAGATCGACCTGGACACCCAGGACCTTCCAGAGCAACAGGTAGAGCCCGAAGTCCACGATCCCCGCCAGGCCACCGGTGACGACGAATCGGATGACCTGCGTCGTGAGGGTCAAGTCCGGCCGCGCCGGGGAATCCTCGGACGCGGAATCGGGCAGCGGGGCAACCATCGAGGGGAGTCTAACGGGGCCGCCGGGCACTGCCCGGCAAGCGTCAGCGGGGCAGCTTGACCGAGATCAACTCGACCTGGTTCTCGCCCTGCGGCGTCGAATAGGTGACGGTGTCGCCGGGTTTGCGCCCGGCCAGGGCCTGGGCCAGCGGACTGCGCGCGGTCAACGTTTCGGCCTCCCGGCCGACCGGTGTCTCCTCAACGATCGAGATCACTTGCATCGTGACCACTTCGCCGTCGGAGAACCGCAGCGTCACCTCGGTGCCCCCGGGCAGCGTCTCCGACGCGTCGGCGTCGGACGGCCCGGCCCGCAGGCGTCGGTCCAATTCGGCGATCCGGTCGGTGAGTACCACCAATTCCTCCGCGCGCTGGATCGCCTCCGCCGCGTCACCGTGATCGCCCACCATCCCGCGGTCGTTCTTGACCTCGGCCTCCAGGCGCTCGCGCCGTTGCCGTAGCCGGTCCAGTTCCGCTTCGAGATTGTTGCGTGCGGCGTCCGCTGCCGAGGGGACCTTTTTGCTCACGTCGGTGGACCTTTCGACCGGTTGCTCAGGTGGCGTTCCAGTGTGACACCACGACGGGGCCCCCGCCACCATCTAGAACGGCGGCGGATCGTTGTTGTTGGGCGCCAAGCGCGCCGCGTCGGCGCCGATGCGCGCTTCGTTGATGCCGCGCTCCCGGCGCACCCGGTCGGCGTGATCTTGTCCCCGGGTGTGCCGCCGGACCGGCATCATGACGCCACGATCTCCGGCGGGCGGGGGCTGTGCGGCGGGTGGCGGAAGCGCACCGGTCGGGACCGACAGGGCGGGAAAGTAAAGCCCGCCAAAGGCTTTTGGTGACGTAGGTCTGCCCGGAAGGTGATGTCCATTCCACGGTGCCGTCCGGCAATTGCGTGTCGCGCCAGGCCGTCCAGAACGTCTTCAGCAGATGGTGGTATCGGCAGAGCAGCTTGAGGTCGGACGGATGCGTGGGGCCGAGCGGGAACGGGACCGTATGGTCGACATCGCAGACGTCGGCGGCAGCGTCGCAGCCGGGGAACCGGCAGGTCAGATCCCTGAACCGGATGAATTCAGCGAGCGCCGTCGAGGGTCGGTAGCCGGCTTCCGCCCGGTCCGGTGGCAGCGACAGGGGTTTGCGTTTGGCGGCACCCGCGAGGTCGCGCAGCGTCACCGCCGGCAACGGACCGAACCCGGGTAGATACCCGGGCGCGTGCGATTCGCCGTTGAGCGCGGACTGTTCGGCCACCACGTGGATCACCACGCTGGTGTTCGGCGGTCTTTGCGCCGCCGGGCAACCCGGCGCGCCGCAGCAGCAGCGCAGCACGTCGGATCCGGCGGCCAGCGCACCCAGGGCGTCGGCGCGGCGCTGGGCTTTGGTCCGGGGGTCGTCGCGGCACACCGTCGCGGCGAAGGGCTGGTGGCGGTGTGGGCGCAATTGCACGCCACCGACGGGGCGGCGTTGGACCGCAAACTCGACGCCCTTGGGCTGGTGGTGTCGATCTCGACATAACGATCCTGGGTCCGCTGGCCCGGCACACGCAGCCCGGCGGCGTCGACCCGCGCGACCCACATATCGATGCGCTCAATGAGTTTCGGGCCCGAGAGCCGCATCCATCCCGGCGCGTGCCGGGCAACCACGGCGTCCAGCCGGGCGATCAGCCCGGCGTCCTCGATGAGCTCGCTGCGAAAGACGAGTGCCGCCATCACCCGGAAGTCGATGTCGCCGCGTGCGAACACCTCGGCGTCGGGACGACCATCGAACATACATTCGACTGTAGCCGCCTTCCCGACAGCTGTCCGTCCGACGAATCCGGGCTGTGGATAACCGCCGGACTACACCCAGTACGGCACCCGGGCGCGATATTGGCGCATCGCGAAGGCGGCCAGCAGCCAGCCGACGGCCGTCAGCACCAGCACCACGGCCCAGTGCCGCAGTTCCTGATGCGAGCCCAGCAGCGGCGCGCGCACGATGTCGAGGTAGTGCAGCAGGGGGTTGAGTTCGACGATCTTCGACCAGCGCCCGGCGCCCTGCTGCCGCAGGGTGTCGTCGTTCCAGATGATCGGCGTCATGAAGAACAGCAGCTGCACGATCGAAAACAGCAGCGGCCCGATGTCGCGGTAGCGGGTGGCCAGGATGCCGAAGCACAGTGACACCCAGATGCAGTTGAGCACGATCAGCGCCAGGGCGGGAAGCACCGAAAGGTCGGCCCACGACCAGGGTTTCGGGAAGATCATCGCGATGACGACGTAGATGACGATGTTGTGCGCGAACAGGATCATCTGCCGCCACACCAGCCGGTAAACGTGCACGCTCAGCGGCGTCGGCAACTGCTTGATCAGGCCCTCGTTGGCGACGAAGACGTCGGCGCCCTCCAGGATGGCGGCGTTGATCAGGTTCCAGATGATCAGTCCCAGCGTCACATACGGCAGATGCACCGACAGTTCGAGATGAAACAGCTTGGAGTACAAGCCGCCCATCGCGACGGCGGTGGTGCCGGTCGCGATGGTGATCCAGAACGGCCCCAGCACCGAGCGCCGGTAGCGCTGCTTGATGTCCTGCCAGCCCAGGTGCAGCCAGAGCTCGTGACGGCGGAAGCCGTCGACCAGGTCGCCGCGGGCGCGGGTGAAGGTCCGCGACTGGGCGGCGGCGTCCAGAAACGTCATGACGGTCCTCCCGGCTTGCCGAATTGCTCACGACGTCCCAAGCGCCGCAACCGGATCCATTCGGCCAGACCGCGCGGGTCGCGGCGGCTCACCAGGAAGAACCAGCCGAACCGGACCCACTCCTGCACCAGCAGCTGGCGCAGGCCCGGCTGGGACAGCAGGTAGCCGCGGTTGCGGTAGGTGTAGAACCGCTTGGTGGGGTTGTCGGGATACTGGGTGTGCATCCGGCCGCCCAGGATCGGCCGGAACTCGTCGGATCCGCACGGATGCAGGTAGACGGTGTCCAGGCAGGTCCCGAACGGCAGGCCGGACCGCGCCAGCCGGCGGTGCAGTTCCACCTCGTCGCCGCGGATGAACAGCCGCATGTCCGGGACGCCGACCGCGTCCAGCGCGGTGGCCCGGAACAACGCGCCGTTGAACAGCGAGGCGATGCCGGGCAGCAGGTCCTGACCCGCCTCGGTGCGCAATTCGCTTGCGCGCCTTCGCCATACCAGCCCGCGCCGCAGCGGGAACGCCAGCCGTTCCGGGTCGTCGGAGTTGCACACCATCGGTGACACCTCGGCCAGACCGTGCTTCTCGGCGCAGGCCAGCAGCGTGGCCAGCACGCCCGAATCCTGCGGGCGCCCGTCGTCGTCGGCCAGCCACACCCAGTCGGCGCCCAGGGCCAGCGCGTGCAGCATGCCCAGCGCGAAACCCCCTGCGCCGCCGAGGTTTCGGCGCGAGGCGAGGTAGGTGGTGGGGACGGGCTGGCCGGCCACCAGGTCGCGGACGCGGCCGTCGCCGGAAAAGTCGTTGTCCACCACGATCAGGTGATCGGGCAGCCGGGTCTGGCTGCTCAGCACATCGAGCGACTTGGCCAGCTCGTCGGGGCGCCGGTGGGTGACGACGACGGCGAAGACGGTCTCGCTCATCCCGCGGCGGTCTCTTCCAGCACCTCGCGGACGTGCCGAGCCGCGTCCTCGCCCTCGTACGCGCGCACCACGTCCTCGATGCCGCCCGACATGCGGATGACGCCGTGGTCGATCCACATCGCCGTCTTGC
The DNA here is from genome assembly GCF_003284935.1 of Mycobacterium colombiense. Taxonomy (GTDB): domain Bacteria; phylum Actinomycetota; class Actinomycetes; order Mycobacteriales; family Mycobacteriaceae; genus Mycobacterium; species Mycobacterium arosiense_A. Next base: position 39,633 of record NZ_QMEV01000012.1, on the reverse strand, counting down.
ACAACCGGGCCAGGAATTCGTTGGAATGGCTGGCGAACACCAGGATTCCGGAGCGCTCCACCAGACTCTGCAGCCGCGACTGTGCCTTCTTCAAGAAGTCGGCGTCCACCGCGCCGATGCCCTCGTCGAGCAGCAGGATCTCGGGGTCGATGCTGGTGACCACGCCCATCGCCAGCCGCACCCGCATGCCGGTGGAATAGGTACGCAGCGGCATCGACAGATAGTCGCCCAATTCGGTGAACTCGGCGATCTCATCGACCTTGGACAGCATCTGCTTTCGCGTCTGCCCCAGGAACAGGCCGCGAATGATGATGTTCTCGTAACCCGAGATCTCGGGGTCCATGCCGACCCCGAGATCGAACACCGGCGCGACCCGGCCGGTGACCGTCGCCCAACCCCGGGTGGGTTCGTAGATGCCCGAAAGTAGGCGCAGCAGAGTCGATTTGCCCGCACCGTTGTGGCCCACCAGCCCCACCCGGTCGCCCAGCTCGAGGGACATGGTGATGTCGCGCAACGCTTCCACCACCACGACGTTGGAGCTGTTGCGGCCGATGGTGCCGCCCGCCTTGCCCAGGAAGGCTTTCTTCAGGGAGCGCGACTTGGCATCGAAGATGGGAAATTCCACCCATGCGTTGTGCGTCTCGATGTGAGGACCCGACACCGTCAACTACTCGAGTTCGCTACAGGTACTGACCGTGTCCGGGCGCACCGCCCGGCTTACCCATGCCCGGGGGCAGCGCCCCCTGGCGCATCTTCTCCAGCTGCGCGCGGGCCGCCATCTGCTGAGCGAACAACGCCGTCTGGATGCCGTGGAACAGCCCTTCCAGCCAGCCGACCAACTGCGCCTGCGCGATGCGCAATTCCGCGTCGGACGGCGCGGCGTCCTCGTTGAAGGGCAGGGTGAGGCGGTCCAGTTCCTCCCGCAGTTCCGGCGCCAGGCCCTCCTCCAATTCCCGGATGCTGGTCGCGTGGATCTCGCGCAGCCGGTTACGGCTGGCGTCGTCCAGCGGTGCGGCCCGGACCTCCTCGAGCAGTTGCTTGATCATGGTCCCGATGCGCATCACCTTGGCCGGCTGCTCGACCAGGTCGGTCAGGGAACGCTCGTCGGCGTCGTCGTCGTCGGCCAGTGCCATCATCCGCGGGTCGACGCCGCCGATGATTTCGACGCCGTCGTCATCGTTGCGGGTACTCAACTCTTCACCATCCTTTGTGGACTATGAGTGGGGCGCCGGGCCGTTTCCGCGCCATTCATAAATTCGGGCACCGCCGTTGTCGTAGATCAACGCCCACGACTTCGACTTATCCAGTGACACTAGTCCTTCGGGTACGGCGAACCCGCGGACAGTCGGCGAGCTGGTGTAGATGTAGCGAATGTTCAGCGCTTTGATCGCCTCGAGCACCCGCGGATCGGAATCACCTTTGCGGGCCGACGTCCAGAAGATGTAGCGGTTGGGACCCGGACCCATCTGTTGTGGGTAGTCGTAGTGCGTCCACAACGGATGCAGGTCGGCGACGGCGTACATCCAGGCGGTGCCGTCGGTGTTGGCGTTGCCGATCAGCGTCTGGTGGGCGCCGGGCAGCTTGGCCAGGTAGGCCATCGCCATCAGATCGCGCTGGTCGATCATCACCGAGTCGTATTTGTCGCCGAACAACACGATGTGCCGGTAGAGGTAGTGACGCCCGGTGAACACCGTGGCGATCACCAGCAGCACCGCGGTGGTGGCGATCCACAGCGGGACGGGCCCGACGCGCGGATCGCTTGCCAGGGACGGCCTGAACCGGGCGGCCACCCGTGTGGCGAGGCCCACCACGCCCACGACGATCGCGAACAGCGCGACGCCTGCCATCGGCGCCAGCAGCAGCGTGACGGCGGCCGAGATCCGGCGCGGGTCTTTGTAGAAGAATTCGCCGAACATCCCGGCCACCGCGCCGACCGGACCCCCCAGCGGCGTTCCCGCGTCGACCTCGACCACCACGAGCAACAGCCACAACGCCAGCGGCCACCAGATTCTCTTGTAGGCGAAGAGCAGTCCGCCGAGGATCGCGACCGCCATCAGTCCGTACTGGTACGGGAAGTCGTTGAGGTGCCGGGAGTGCTGGAAGACCGCGTCGAAAACCCCCCGCTTCTTGCTCAGGTGGGTCAGAAAGGAGTGCCCCGCGATGATGTCCTCCTGGCCCTGGACGCTGATGAACTGCGGCAGCAGGATCAGCCCGGTGACCACCGCAACGCAGGCCAGGGCGGCGAAATCGGCCAGCCTGCCGCGCACCGGGTGCCACAGCACGTCCAGCACCCACCAGGCCACCAGGAACAACAACACGATCACCCCGCCGGTGATGTGCACGGACATGACGCCCACCCAGGCCAGCACGGCCGCCGGGATGCGGTCGCGGTGTCGCAGCGTGGAGGCGATCAGGACGAACGCGGGCACCGCCACCCCGTAGGCCGCCAGGTTGGGCATCGCGGCGACGCCGAACTCGACGTAGGGGATCGCGGTGAACGACGCCGACAGCGCGGCCGCGGTGGCAGCCGCCCCGGCGCAGCGCCATTCGGTGGTGCGCGGCCGCAGCAGATGCCAGGTCAGCATCGCCGTGCTGGTGGGGAACAGCCACACCGATGCGGCAACCGAACTCAGCGTGTAGCCGGTGGTGGGCGCCGCTCCCGTCAGCTGGCAGAACACCGCGATCAACGCGTGGAACACCGACGGGTAGTACAGCGTCTTATGGGTCTCGACGTTGCGCAGCTCGCCCATGTGGGTCGACGACGCCTGGCCGGTGTCCAGGATGAACCGCACCTCGTTGGCGTGCCAGACGGCGTCCCAGGTGCTCGGGATGGTCTGCCAATGGGCGGCCAGCCCGCGGTAGGCGGCCCACATGACGAGCAGGGCCCCCAGCGCCACTCCGGCGCCCACCGTGATGGCCGGCCAGCGGCTGACCCCGCGGGCTTCGGCGTCGCGGTCGCGGTAGCGGGCGAGCAGCAGCTGTAAACCGGTCATCAGCAGGCACACCACGACCAGCGACGCCAGCGCCGTCCACCCGTTCCACGGAATCCCGATGGCACCGAACGGAATAATGGCGAGCGCGACCACGCCGTAGGTCAGCGCCGGGCCGACCGCGACAGCGACCGGCCATGACAACTGACTGATACGTGCGATGATCGCCCCGGGCGCTATCAGCAAAAACAATGCAATGAGCGTTCCGAACCAGAGCCCCACTCGACTAGTATGGCTGGCCGGGTGCCCTGGCTCGGGAGGCCACCAACTGGCAGGAACGTCTGTGGCACCCGCTACCGTCACAGTTTCGCAAAAAAGCGGAAGCTTTAAGGTGGCCCACATGGCATACGACGTCGCCCGGGTGCGCGGACTACATCCGTCGCTGGGTGACGGGTGGGTACACTTCGACGCCCCCAGCGGCATGCTGGTTCCCGATTCGGTCGCGACCACCGTGTCGACGGCCTTTCGCCGGTCCGGTCCCACCACCGTGGGCGCGCACCCGTCGGCGCAGCGCAGTGCCGCCGTTCTCGAGGCGGCGCGGGCGGCGGTGGCCGATCTGTTCAACGTCGAGCCCGCCGGCGTCGTGCTGGGCGCCGATCGGGCGATCCTGCTGTCGGCGCTGGCCGAGGCGTCGTCGTCGCGGGCCGGCCTGGGCTACGAGGTCATCGTCAGCCGCCTGGACGACGAAGCCAACATCGCCCCGTGGCTGCGCGCGGCGCACCGCTACGGCGCCAAGGTCAAGTGGGCCGAGATCGACATCGAGACGGGTGAGCTGCCGACGTGGCAGTGGGAGGGCCTGATCGGCAAGTCGACCCGGCTGGTCGCCGTCGCCTCGGCCTCCGCGACGCTGGGCACGGTCACCGACCTGCGGGCGATGACCAAGCTGGTGCACGACGTCGGTGGCCTGGTGGTGGTCGACCATTCCGCCGCGGCGCCCTACCGGCTGCTCGACATGAAGGAGACCGACGCCGACGTGGTGGCGGTGAACGCCGCGGCGTGGGGCGGCCCGCCGATCGGGGCCGTCGTGTTCCGCGATCCCGCGCTGCTGAACTCGTTCAGTTCCATCTCGCCGGATCCCAAGGCGACCGGGCCGGCGCGCCTCGAGATCGGTGCGCACCAGTTCGGTCTGCTGGCCGGGGTGGTGGCCAGCATCGAGTACCTTGCCTCGCTCGACGAATCCGCCCGCGGCAGCCGGCGTGAACGTCTGGCGGTGTCGATGCAATCCGCCACGTCGTATCTGAACCGGATCTACGACTACTTGATGGTGTCGTTGCGGTCGCTGCCGTTGGTGATGGTGATCGGGCGCCCGGAGGTGCGGATCCCGGTGGTCAGTTTCGCGTTGAACGGCGTGCCCGCCGAGCGCGTCGTGCAGCGGTTGGCGGACAACGGGATTCTGGCCGTCACCAACGAAAGTTCCCGCGCGCTCGACGTATTGGGCGTCAACGACGTTGGCGGCGCGGTGACCGTCGGCCTGGCGCACTACTCGACGACGGCCGAAGTCGATCAGTTGGTCCGCGCGCTGGCTTCCCTGGGCTAGACCGTCAGGACGATCTTTCCGGTCACCTTGCTCGACGTGAGCTGTTGATGGGCCTCCCCGGCCTGCTGAATGGGCAGGCGGGCGCCGATGATCGGGCGGACGCGGCCCTCGGCGATCATCGGCCACACCTCGGCCGTGACTGCCTGGACGATCTCGGTCTTGCTGTTGGGCCCGGTGACCGGGCGGGCGCGCAGTGTGGTGCCGATGACCCGCGCCCGCTTGCCCAGCAGCTTGCCGATGTTGAGCTCGCCCTTGATCCCGCCCTGCATCCCGATGATGACGAGTTGCCCGTCGGTGGCCAGGGCGTCGATGTTGCGGTCCAGGTAGGAGGCGCCCATGATGTCGAAGATCACGTCGGCGCCGCCGAACTCCTGCAGGCGCGCGACGAAGTCCTCGTCGCGGTAGTTGATGGTGATCTCCGCGCCCAGATCGCGGCAGAACTCCAGCTTCTCCGCCGATCCGGCGGTGACGGCCACGCGCGCTCCCAGGGCGCGGGCGACCTGGACGGCGTGGCTGCCGATGCCGCTCGCCCCGCCGTGCATCAACAGCAGCTGCCCCTTGCCGAGGTGCGCCGTCAGCACCAGGTTCGACCACACGGTGCAGGCCACTTCCGGCAACCCGGCCGCGTCGACCAGATCGACGCCGTCGGGAATCGGCAGCAGCTGGCCGGCGGGAACCGCGACGTACTCGGCGTAGCCGCCCCCGGCGAGCAGGGCGCAAACCTCTTGTCCGACAGACCATTCCGCCACATCGGGCCCGACTTCGCTGATGACGCCGGACACTTCCATGCCGATGATGTCGCTCGCTCCCGGCGGCGGCGGGTACTTCCCGGCCGCCTGCAGCAGGTCGGCGCGGTTCACTCCGGCGGCGGTGACCTTGACCACCGCCTCGCCGGGCCCGGCGGACACATCCGGCACGTCCTGCCAGGAGAGTTGATCGGAAGATTCGGCGACGATGGCGCGCATGGAGGCCACGCTACCGACTCCCGCTACCCTGATCAGCGGTGGCGTGGCAGAGCGGCCTAATGCACTCGCCTTGAAAGCGAGAGACGGCTAACACCGTCCGGGGGTTCAAATCCCTCCGCCACCGCTCGTGATCACTCCACGCTCTGGTGCAGCGTCGGCGCGTAGCGCAGCACCGCGCCCACCCCGTCGGCCGGGGAGATCCGCTCGTCGGTGCGCACCAGCGCGGCGCCCACCGCGATCGCCGACATCGGCAGCGCCTCGTCGGCCCGCAGCGTCTTGGCGGGAGCGGCGCCCTGCTCGGACAGCACGTTCTCGTTGGGGGCGAGCGTCGTCAGGCCTTCGTCGGCGACGACGGTCGCGTCGCCGATGTCACCGATGATCAGCGTCTCCACGGCACCCTGACGCAGCGCCGAACAGACCGCGCCCAACCCCTCGGCCGCCAGCCCCGACTGCCGCCCGATTTCGGCGGTAAAGCGCTGCGCGGCATCGTCGATGGTGCGCAGCTGGCGCTTGACGAACTCGGCTTCGATGGCCTGCTCGATCTCGCCGAAGTCGTGTCCGCTGTGCCGCGCCCCGACCTCGAGCGCCACCGTGCGCTCCCGCAGCCGTTCGGGCAGCGCGGCCAGCAGATCGGATCGCGAGCGCACCTCGCCCACCACGAAGATCACCTCGATCGCCTTGTCGTCGGCCAGTTCGGCGACGCGGTCGGCGACGGCGCGCAGGTTCTTGCGCGCGGCCTCTTCGGTGCGCAACTGGGGGTCGCCGTAGCCCGCGGTCTCGGCGCCGGCCGCCTTGTGCACGGGATAGCCACCGCCGTCCACGGTCTCGGCGCGCAGCGTTCCACCGATGTGGGTGGTGATGTCCGCTCCGCTGTGGTCGACGACCGCCAGCACATAATCGGGATGATCGAAGCTCTGCTCGAGAATCGGTACCAGATAAGGCAATTCGGACACCCGGACGACGTCGGTGGCGGCGGGGCGGGCCAGGTGTTCGTTGATCACCACGCCGTCGGCGCTGGCGATCACCGCCCGTCCGCTGCGGCCGATCGGCGGACGCAGGTTCTTGATCGCGTCCTCGATCTGGTCGACCACCGTCGCGCCGGCGTGCGAGCGTTCCAGCTCCTCTTTGACGGCCCGCCACTTGAGCTCGAGTTGAGCCTCGGCGTCGTGGGTGTCGTGTGAATCGTCGAAGTACACCGAAGCGAACGGCCCCGGTGCGTCCAGCAGCTTGCGGAAGCGTTGCGAGTCCATGCCTTGTTGGTTGCCCCGCGTGCCGGGGGACAAACACCTAGCTTCGGTCGCCCTCGCTGTCGTCGAAGAAATGCCACTCGCCGTCGTGTTCGACTTCCATGCGCCAGCCGAGCTCGCTGTTGTCGGCCTTCTGGTCGACGAACCACGCGTGTGCGTCGTCGGCGCTGTCGATGTCTTTGGTCGCGACGACCTCGCCCTTCGGGTCGAGCACTCGATAGGTAGCCATGAGGGCAGTGTTCCCACTGCCGTCGTCGTCAACCGGATGGGATTTCGGCGGCGATCGTGTCCATCAGGGCGGTGTAGCGCTTGGCTTCCGGATCGCGCCCGGGTTTGCCGCTGCTGATCACGCCGGCGGCCATGCCGCGCGCCGGGTCGGCCCAGATCGCGATGTTGACCAGGCCCAGGTTGCCGAACGCATGGGGCGCGTTACGGCCGAACGGCCCCCAACGGTCGGTGCCGAGGATGTAGCCGGTACCCCACCGGGCCGGCTGCAGCCCGACCGCGAAATCCGGTCGCAGCCTTCGGCATTCGGTCACCGCGCGGTACATGGTCTCCGGGCTGATCACCCGCACGCCGTCGAGTTCGCCTCCGCGCCGCCATATCTCGGCGAACCGCGACATCTCCTGCGCGGTCGACACGGTGTTGGACGACGGGATGATGGTGGTCAGGAACATCGGCGAATTCGTGTACGGGATCATCTCGTGCACCGTTCCGCCGATCGCCTTGCGGAAGATCTGGGCGACCACCGGCGGGAGCGTCCGCCCGGTGGCGTGGCTCGGCGCGACCAACGGGACGTCCTGTTTCGCGACGCCGAAGTTGGTCCAGCGGAAGCCGAGTGGGTCGAGGATCTCGGTGGCCAGGATCTCGCGGATCTCCTTGCCGGTGGCCGCGTAGACGATCTCACGCACCAGCGGACCCCAGGTCAGCGCGTGGTACATGTGGAACAGTCCCGGACGGTAGAGGGGCCGCAGCTCGCCCAGCTTCTGTTGCGCGTACTCGTGGTCGTCGGCACGGGTGACGTCCGGCCGCGGTCCGGTGGGGAAGGGCAGTCCCGCGCTGTGCGTCATGACGTGCCGGATGGTGATGCGGTGCTTGCCGTGACTGGTGAACGTGGGGATGTAGTCGCACACCCGGTCGTCGAGCGAGAAGACGCCGCGCTCGACGAGCATGTGCACCACCGTCGCCGCGATGCCCTTGGCCGCCGAGTACACACAAAACGGTGTGTCGGGGGTGACGGCGATCTTCTCGGCGTCGGGCGAATCGCTCGGGGCGTTGCCCCAACCGTGGCCGATCGCCCGGTTCAGCACGACGCGGCCGTTGCGGCGGATGCACAGCTGGATCGCCGGGTGAAAGCCGGCGCGGTACCAGTGCCGGGCGGCCTGCCAGATCCGGTCGACGGCGGCGCCGTCGATCTCGGAATGGTCCTCGGCGCCGATCGCCGTCACGGCGTCCAGGTCGGCCGGGACGCGGATCTTGCCGTCTGGCTGGGTCACTGGCGCCGCTCCTCCTCATCGCTGCGCTCTGCATCGTCGCCGGCGCGGGTCACCCCAGCGAGGGTACGTGGCGCGGGTCTACTCGCCGGTGAACTGCGGAGGGCGCTTCTCGAACGTCGCCGCGATGCCCTCGGTCAGGTCCTTGGACGGCAGGAAGGCCGCGTTCCAGGCGGCCACGTACCGCAGGCTCTCCGAGACCGCCGCGATGCGCTGCTGGTCGAGAACGTCCTTGATGCCGTGCACGGTCAGCGGGGGATTGGCGGCGATCTCCGCGGCGGTGGCGTGCGCGGCGGCCAGGGCGGCATCGGCGTCGGCGTACACGTCGTTGACCAGACCGATCTTCTCGGCGCGGGCCGCATCGATGTCCTTGCCGGTCAGCGCCAGCTCGCGCAGGTGCCCGTCGTTCAGGATCATGGGCAGGCGGGCCAGGCTGCCGACGTCGGCGACGATGGCGAGCTTGACCTCACGCACCGAGAACTTGGCGTCGGCGCTGGCATAGCGGATGTCGACTGCGGAGATCAGGTCGACGCCGCCGCCGATGCACCAGCCGTGCACCGCGGCGATGGTCGGGGTCCGGCAATCGGCGACCGCACTGATCGCACCCTGCATGCGCTTGACCTCGCGGTGGAAGACCGCGCGCGGTCCGGCCAGCGCGTCGCCGGACAGCAGCGGGGTGAAAGAACCGCCCATCGCCGGCACGTCCAGCCCGTAGCTGAAGTTGCGGCCCGAGCCGGTCAGCACGATGGCCCGCACCTCGGGGTCGGCGTCCAGCGCGGCGAACAGCTCCGGCATCTCCGACCAGAACGCCGGTCCCATCGCGTTGCCCTTGCCCGGTCCGATCAGCGTCACCTGGGCGACGTGGTCTTTCGTCTCGACGGTGACGGATTCGTATGCTTGCGCCATATCGAGACCGTAGCGTGGCGAATATGGCTCCTGACTTGCGACCCGGACCGCATTCCCCGCCCACCGACGAGCTGCACAGCGCCGAGGACACGCTGGGGGTACTGCAGCGGGTGCTGCACACCATCGCCGACGACGACCTGTCGCGACGGACGCCGTGCCGGGAATTCGACGTGTCCGCGCTGACCGAGCATCTGCTGAACTCGATCTCGGCGCTCGGGGGCATGGTCGGCGCGCAGATCCCCGAGCGCGACGAGGGCGATTCGGTGGAGCGCCAGGTGATCGCCGCGGCCCGGCCCGCGCTGGATGCCTGGCACCGCCGCGGCCTGGACGGGTCGGTGCCGTTCGGCAAGGGCGAGATGCCCGCCAAAAGCGCGTGCGGCGTCCTGTCGATCGAATTCCTGGTGCACGCTTGGGATTACGCCGCCGCGGTGGGCCGCAACGTCAAAGCGCCCGAGCCGTTGTCCGAATATGTGCTGGGCCTGGCGCGCCAGATCATCAGGCCGCAGTTACGCGGTCAGGCCGGATTCGACGACCCGGTCGATGTCCCGGAGGACGCCGGCGCGCTCGAGCAGCTGGTCGCGTTCACCGGCCGCAACCCGGCGGGATAGCTCGGCTGCTCGCGGGGTGAGTGTGAAACCTCGGCGTTGGGTGTGCAGCCACGGCGGTCGCGCCCGGCGCGTCGCCGCCCTGGACGCACAGTCGAAGCCGTCAGTTCACACTCGACGGCAACACGACAGAGCTACCGCTCCCGCTCAAGGTAGAAGTAGTAGTACTTGCCGTTGTCCCGCACGCCCTTGCCGTTCATGATGCCCATCACGGCGTCGTCGTCGATCTTCTTGAAGTGGTCGTGCACCGGCTGGCCGTCGTAAACCATGGTGGCGGTGACCTCGCCGCGGAACTCCTCCAGCCACAGGCTGGCCTCGCCCTTGCCCATCCGGACGTTTGAGAACTTGTTCCCGTCGGCGTCCAGGCAGACCAGCGGCTGCACATCGCGGGCGGACTTGAAGGTCTTGCCGTACCACCCGGCCTTTTCCAGTTGGCCGTTCATCTTGTGGCCGGTCTGGAATTCGCCGCCCTTCCACTCGCCGAGCATCCCCTCGATCGTCGCGGGCGCCAGTTCGGCCCAGAAGTCGTCGAGCTCGGAATCCGCGATGTCGCCGCTGCGCTCTTTGAACTCGGTGAACTTCTTCCTCGCGAGGTCCACGGCGGCTCCTTACGATTCGGTGCGGGCAATCCAATCGCGGGCAAAATGCAGCAGGGCGTCATTTTCCTCCGGCGCACCAATGGTGACACGCACGCCCTCGGCCGCGAATGGCCGCACCACCAGGTGCGCCTCGGCGGCCTGCTCGGTGAAGTCCATGGTGCGTTCGCCCAGCGGCAACCAGACGAAATTGGCCTGCGACGGGGGCAGCTCGAATCCGGCGTCGCGCAGCCCGGCGCTGACCCGGTCGCGCTCGCGGACCAGCGCGTCGGTGCGGGCCATCAGCTCGTCGGAGGCCTCCAGCGACGCGATGGCGGCCGCCTGCGCGACGTTCGTCACCGCGAACGGCATCACCACCTTGTCCAGCGCGGTGATCAGGTCCGGGTGGCCCACCGCGTAACCGCAACGCAGACCGGCCAACCCGTAGGCCTTCGAAAAGGTCCGCAGCACAACGACATTGCTGTGAGTCAGGGCCAGCTCCAGGCTGTTGGGCAGCAGGCCGTCGCGGATGTATTCGGCGTAGGCCTCGTCGATGGCGATCAGGACGTGCGGCGGCACGGCCTCCACGAACCGCGTCAGCGCGTCCGGGTCGACGACGGTGGACGTCGGGTTGTTGGGGTTGCACACGAAGATCAGCCGGGTGCGGTCGGTGACCGCGGCGAGCATCGCGTCGAGGTCGTGCGTGTGGTCGGTCAGCGGCACCTTGACGGTGGCCGCCCCTGACACCTGGATGATGGGCAGGTAGCACTCGAAGCTGCGCCAGCCGATCATCACCTCGTCGCCGGCGGCGGCGGTGATCTGAACCAGCTGCTGGCACAGCGTGACCGAACCGCTGCCCACCGCGATGTGCTCGGCCGCGACGTCGGAACCCAGGTGCATGGCAAGCGCGGCCTTGAGGTCCACGCTGGCGTTGTCGGGGTAGCGATTGACGACGGCAACCGCGCGCTCGATCGCCGCGCGCACGCTGGGCAGCGGGCCGTGCACGGTTTCGTTGCTGGCCAGTTTGATCGAGCCCGGCACGTTCTTGCCGGGCACATACACCGGCAGTCCGGCCAGTTCGTTGCGCAGGCGGGCAGTCACTTCGACAGTTTACGTGTCAACTGTGTACAGTATGGCCGGTTCCGCGAGACCGGAAAGGGGTCGGTACCCTCAGAAAGTCCAAGGGAGGCGTGCCAGAGCGGCCGAATGGGGCTCACTGCTAATGAGTTGTCCCCCTCAAAGGGGACCGGAGGTTCAAATCCTCTCGCCTCCGCTAGATCCCTTAGCGGGAACACGGAACACGGAACGACAACTGAAGAACAGGCGCCCGTAGCTCAACGGATAGAGCATCTGACTACGGATCAGAAGGTTAGGGGTTCGAATCCCTTCGGGCGCGCTCATTAGCTCAGGGTTGGGCAACCCAAAATGATTCGAATCGTTCAGACCCAGTTTCTTGTGGGCGCGGTTTTCCGTCGATACCTTCCGCCCATGACAATCAGCAGTGAGCAAATCGGTGGTGGCGCGGGCGGCGGTTTCCTGGGTGGCGGCGCCGGTGGCGGCTTCGTCGGCGGTGGCGCCGGCGGGGGCTTTTTGGGTGGCGGCGGCGCCGGCGGCTAAGCCCCCGACTCGCGCACCCGGCCCGGCGCGACGATCGGGCCGGGTGGCTCATCCGGCGCGGCGCCGGCCGTCAGGTCCAGTTGCATCCACGCGACGTCGTGCCAGGCGCCGTGTTTCCATTCGACGCGGCGGTACAGCCCTGCGTCGGTGAACCCGAAGGCGCGGTGGAATCCGGTGCTGGCTTCGTTGGGTTGGGTGATACCGGCGAACGCCTGCCGGTAGCCGCGCTCGGTGAGCCTGCGCAACAGCTCCGTGTAGAGCGCACGGCCCCCGCCGGTTCGGCGGTGGCCGGCCTCGAGGTAGATCCCGGTCTCGGTTGACCACCGGTACGTGGCAAGGCGATTGAACGCGTGCCCGTAGGCGAAGCCGACCACCAGGCGATCGCGTTCCAGGACAAGCCATTCGTGGCTCGCCTGCGCGGCGGCGATCCGCGCGGCCATCTCGTTTTCGGTCGGGACGTCGATCTCCCAACTGATAACCGTGCGCTCGACGTACGGCCGGTAAACGGCAAGGCACGCAGCCGCATCCGCCGCGCATGCCGGGCGGACCAGGCCGCCGCTCGCGTGCACGCCGCCGCGCTAGGGACGCTGCTGGAAGGGTCCGCCGAACGGCCCCCGACGGGGCGGTTCGGTCACGGTCTGCGTGACGGTGCTGGTTTCGGTGCTCGGCGAAACCGTGACGGTGCTCGGCGGCTCCGTCGTCGTGGGGGTGTCGGTGCTCGGCGGCGGGGCGGTTTCGGTCACCGTCTCGGTGGGCGCGCCACCACCGCCACCGCCGCCACCACCGCCGCCGCCGCCGTGGTGCCGCGGCGGGTGGGTCGTGGTGGTCACCGGCGTGGTGGTGGACGGGACGGTCGTCGTCGTGGTCGCCGGGCTGGGCGCCGGCGAACCGCTGGTGAGCTTGACCACCGCGAACACCAGCGCGGCCAGCAGGATCACCCCGAGGGCGCCGGCCGCGACCAGCGCCGCCGGACGGCGATACCACGGCGTCGGGGGCTCGGGCGGCGGTGGCTCGGACTCGTAGTATCCGCCGTACCGCGCGGCCGCGGTGGGCTCGGAGTAGAAATCCGGTTCCTCGGGATAAGGCGGCACGAGAGGAGATGTTAGTAGGTCAGCGCTCGCTGGAGATCAGACCCAGCGCCCGCTCGAACAGATGCACCGTGGCGGCGTGCAACTGGTCACCGACCTCCTTCTCCGCCTTTCCGGCGCAGGCCCGGGCCAGCGTCCCCTCGATCACGATCCCGAGCTTGAAGCAGGCCAGCACGGTGTACCAGGTGATGTTCGACAGGTCGCGGGTGGTGTTGGCGGCGTAGCGCTCGAAAAGTTCGTCGGTGCTGGCCAGCCCCTCCTGCCCGCCCAGGGCGTGGCTGAACACGCTGGTCCCGTCGGGCTGACGCCAGGTGGCCAGCAGCCAGCCCAGGTCCAGCAGCGGATCCCCGATCGTGCACATCTCCCAGTCGACGATCGCGACCACCTCGGGTCCGGTGCGCGAGAACATCACGTTGGCCGCGTGGTAGTCGCCGTGCATGATGCCCGGCGTCCAGTTGGCCGGCCGGTGCCGTTCCAGCCAGGTGGACACTTCCTCGATGCCCGGGATGTCGGGCCCTGGGTACCCCACGTACTCGTTGTAGGACTCCAGCTCCGAAAGCCAGCGTGGCACCTGGCGTTCCAGGAAACCCTGCGGCTTGCCGAAGTCGGCGAGCCCCACCGCAACGTGGTCGACGGCGCCCAGCTTGGCCAGCGCGTCGGCCATCGACAGGCCCATGCCGTGGCGCACCGTGGCGTCGCCGGCGTGCAGCGGCGGCAGGCCCTCGCCGGCGTTGAAGCCATCGACCGGGTCCATCAGGTAGAAGACGGCGTCGCCCAGCACACCCGGGTCCTCGCAGGCGGCGATCAGATGCGGATGGGGGACGTCTGAACCGGCAAGTGCGGCAAGGACTTTCGTCTCCCGCAGGATCACGCTGTTGCTGCGTGGCCGCAAGTGTCGCGGCCCGCGCCGCAGCACGTAGGGCCGGCCGGCCCTGGTGAACCGCAGCATGACGTTCTGGGTTCCACCGGTGACGCTCGAAACGTCCTGCAGCGGCCCCTCGCCGAGCCCCTGCCCGGACATCCACTCCGCGACGGCTTCCAGGTTCACGTATTCCACTGGTCAGCCCTTCGGGTGCGGCGTGTATCGGATCGTTTGCGCTCGGATCATGCCGTCACGAAACACGAAGGTGTCAACGCCGTCGTCGACCCGGTTGCGGGCCGAATCGGCAGTCCACACCAGGAACAGCACGTCCTCGTCGAAGAGCTGAGTTTTCAAGTCCCACTGGGCATCCGGCAGATCGGCCAGCAACGCCTCGAACACCCCGCGGATGGCCCGCTTGCCACGGGCGATGCCGGAGGGGCTGATCACCACGGACTCTTCGGCGTAGTCGGCGACGATCTCGTCGAGGTCACCCGCGGCCAGTGCGGTGCCGTGGTGGGCGAATACCTCCTGCGGCGTGCGCGACGGGTTGGGCGTCATGGCACTCCCTTGCAACCTGTGGACCGTCTGGGAAAAAGACTAGGACAGGGGCGACGGGCGGCCCCGGGCGGCGGTGGCTGGAAGAATAGTGTGCATAACTTACTTTCTGGGGAAGGGAACTGGCCATGCCGCGGACCGACGATGATTCCTGGGAGATCACTCAGAGCGTGGGCGCCACCGCGCTGGGGGTCGCCGCGGCTCGTGCGGCCGAGACCGAGAGCGAGAACCCGCTGATCAACGATCCGTTCGCGCGGGTGTTCGTCGACGCCGCGGGCGAGGGCATGTGGAGCATCTATGCCGATCCGGCGCTGCTGGCCAAGGCCGGCGACATCGAGCCGGATCTGCGGGATCGGCTTCAGCTGATGGTCGACTTCATGGCCACCCGGACGGCGTTCTTCGACGAGTTCTTCCTCGACGCCGCCGACGCCGGCGTTCGGCAGGTGGTGATCCTGGCGGCCGGTCTGGACGCGCGCAGTTGGCGGCTCCCATGGCCCGACGGCACGGTCGTCTACGAGCTCGACCAGCCCAAGGTGCTGGAATTCAAATCGAAGACCCTGCGCGAGCACGGCGCGCAACCGAAGGCGCAACTGGTCAACGTTGCGATAGACCTGCGCCAGGACTGGCCGAAAGCGCTGCAGGAGGCGGGATTTGACGCTTCGAAGCCCGCCGTCTGGTCGGCCGAAGGCCTGGTGCGTTACCTGCCAGCGCAGGCCCAGGACCTGCTGTTCGAGCGAATCGACTCGCTGAGCGTCGCGGGCAGCCGGCTCGCATCCAACGTGCCCGATTCGGGTTTCACCGATCCCGGCCGGGTGCAGCGCCAGCGCGACGACATGCGACGCATGCGGGCGGCGGCCGCCGAACTCGTCAACGCCGAGATCACCGACTTCGACGACCTCTGGTACCCGGAGGAGCGCACGCCGGTCGACGGCTGGCTGCGTGAGCGTGGTTGGGATGTCACGACGGCGTCGTTCGCGGAATTGATGGCGCGCTATAACCGCAGCGTCCCGCAGGGCGCGGAGGACTCGATGCCGCCCACCCTCTACGTGTCCGCGCAACGGCGAGCGGACTGATCAAACCCTCTTAGACGCAACGTCTCTCATCGACGTCACGAGCAGTAGGTACGCTCGCCGTCATGGCTGCCCGACGTGCCCGGCTCAGCGACGTGCACGAGTTCGCCGCCGCGATGCCGCACGTTCAGCGCGCGGAAGGCCCCAAGGGCAACGCCATTTACCAAGTGGGCGGGAAGTCGTTCGTGTTTTTCCGCACGCCGCGGCCCGACGCGACCGATCCGGACACCGGTGAACGCTATGCGGACGTGATCATGCTCTGGGTGGAATCGGAGAGCGACAAGTTGGCGTTGGTCTCCGATCCCGAATCGCCGTTTTTCACCACGGACCACTTCGACGGGCACCCGTCGGTCCTGGTGCGCGCCAGTCGGCTGGGTGAAATCAGCAGAACCGAATTAGCTGAGCTGATCCAGGACGCCTGGTTGTCCCGTGCCTCGAAGAAGCGGGCCGCCACCTGGCTCGCCGACCACCTCTGACGTCGCGAGCTGTGCCGACAAGCACTGCCGCATAACCCATTGCATGTTTAGACATGAGTCGAATGGGTAACTTCACGTCCACGAGAAACTTCTTCTCGTCCACATTGGAGGTCACGATGCGTGGCAGCGGGATCATCGGAACGGTTGCGTTGGTGTGGTTGCTGATCGGAGTCTTCGCGGCGTGGCAGCGCGACTACTTCAAAAACGACAACACATCATGCGCGTCGGCGGGCACGGTTGCGGTGACCGTGATCGCCGGACCCTTAAATTATTTCGGTGTCAATCCGAAAGTCACGGATTGTCATCTGCCGCAACCAAGTTCAATGCAATCGATCAACCTCTAACCCTCACTCGAAGGAAGTTGAAATGGTTATCTTAGGGATTGTCCTGCTTATTCTCGGATATTTCTTCCACGTACCGATCCTGACCACGCTGGGCATCGTGCTCTTGGTCATCGGCGCGATCCTGTGGATCCTGGGTTCGGTGGGCCGCCCGGTGGCCGGCCGGCGCTATTGGTATTAACGGCTTGACCGAAGAACGGATCGCGCGACTGCTCAGCAGTCGCGCGATTTGTTTCACAGGACACGCATAGGTTCGGCATAGCCGCGCCTCAGCCGCCGGCGGATACTGGAACTTGTGACGCAGCCCCGGGCCTCGGTAGAGCGGGTTGTCATGTGCCGTGCGGACGGCAACCCCATCAACGTTTTGGTCGTCGACGACGAATCGGTCCTGGCCGACATGGTGTCAATGGCACTGCGGTACGAGGGCTGGAACATCTCCACCGCCGGCGACGGCGCCTCGGCCATCGCGTCGGCCCGCTCCCAGCGGCCCGACGTGGTGGTTCTCGACGTGATGCTGCCCGACATGAGCGGTCTCGACGTCTTACACAAACTGCGCGAGGAGAACCCGCAGCTGCCGGTGCTGCTGCTCACCGCCAAGGACGCCGTCGAAGACCGCATCGCCGGCCTGACGGCGGGTGGCGACGACTACGTCACCAAACCGTTCAGCATCGAAGAGGTCGTGCTGCGTCTGCGTGCGCTGTTGCGCCGCACCGGGGTGACCACGGTGGACAGCGGCGCGCAGCTGGTGGTCGGTGACCTGGTGCTCGACGAGGACAGCCACGAGGTCA
Source organism: Mycobacterium colombiense (assembly GCF_003284935.1). Lineage (GTDB taxonomy): Bacteria > Actinomycetota > Actinomycetes > Mycobacteriales > Mycobacteriaceae > Mycobacterium > Mycobacterium arosiense_A. The sequence goes on along the minus strand of NZ_QMEV01000012.1, from coordinate 22,518 downwards.
CCCGCGCCGGCGAGCCAATCTCGTTGACCTCCACGGAGTTTGAGCTCTTGCGATTCATGATGCGCAACTCCAAGCGGGTGCTGAGCAAGGCCCAAATCCTGGACCGGGTGTGGAGTTACGACTTTGGCGGCCGATCCAACATCGTCGAGCTCTACATTTCCTACCTGCGCAAGAAGATCGACAACGGCCGAGAACCGATGATCCACACGCTGCGCGGCGCGGGTTATGTCCTCAAGCCGGCCCGCTGACACGCGAAGGGTCTGGTCGCTGCGGCTGCGGCTGCTGGTCGGACAGATCGTCGTTCTGGCCCTCGTCTGCGTCGGCATCACCGCGGCGACCGAACTGGCGCTGCTGCACCACCTGGTGGCCCAGCTCGACGGGCAGCTGGCCGGCACCTCCTATCGCTCGGCGCTCATGTATCCCGAGCCGCCGCATTCGGGCTGGCGGCATCAGCACGTCTATCCACGGCCGGGCCCCGGTCCGCGGTTCCTGGATGCCCCGGGCCAGCCGGCGGGCATGGTGGCTGCGGTGGTCAGCCACGGAAATACCGTGGATGCCGGTTACACCACGAGCAGCGGCGACCGGGCCGAGCTGAGCCCCACCGCGCAGCAGCAGCTGGCCGGGATCGCGACCAGCCGCAAGCCGGTGACGCTGAACCTGGACGGCCTGGGCCGCTACCGGGTGATCGCGGCCCCGAGCCGAAGTGGCGGCGACGTCATCGTCACCGGGCTGTCGATGGCCAACATCGACACCACGCTGATGCGGATGCTGGTGATCTTCGGCATCGTCACGGTCATCGCGCTGGTCGCCGCCACCACGGCCGGCGTGATCATCATCCGGCGGGCGCTGGCGCCGTTGCGTCGCGTCGCGCAGACGGCGAGCAAGGTAGCCGGCCTGCCGCTGGCCCGAGGCGAGGTCGAACTGCCGGTGCGCGTACGCGAATCCGACGCGAATCCCTCCACCGAGGTGGGACAGCTCGGCGCCGCGCTCAACCAGATGCTGGACCACATCGCCGCCGCGCTGTCGGCGCGGCAGGCCAGCGAGACGCGGGTCCGCCAGTTCGTCGCCGACGCCAGTCATGAACTGCGCACACCGCTCGCGGCGATCCGCGGCTACACCGAACTGACCCAGCGGATGGGCGACGATCGTGAGGCGGTGGCGCAGGCGATGAGCCGGGTGGCGTCCGAAACCGAACGGATGACGCGCCTGGTCGAGGACCTGCTGCTGCTGGCCCGGCTGGACTCGGGCCGACCGCTGGAACGCGAACCGGTGGATCTGTCGCGGCTGGCGGTGGATGCGGTCAGCGACGCACACGTCGCCGGGCCCGACCATCAGTGGGAACTCGACCTGCCCGAGGAGCCGGTGGTCGTCACCGGCGACGCCGCGCGGCTACACCAGGTGCTGACGAATCTGCTTGCCAACGCCCGCGTCCACACCGGGGCGGGCACCATCGTCACCACGCGGCTGAGCACCGAGCCGTCGCACACCGTGCTGCAGGTCATCGACAACGGACCCGGCATCCCGGCGGCGCTGCAATCCGAGGTTTTCGAACGGTTCGCGCGCGCCGACTCTTCGCGTTCGCGCAAGGGCGGCAGCACCGGACTGGGGTTGGCGATCGTCTCCGCGGTTGTCAAGGCGCACAACGGAACCATCGCGGTGGACAGCGCGCCGGGGCGGACCGAGTTCACGGTGCGGTTGCCACCCAACGGATGGCAACCGCCCGCAGGGGATTAGGTCAGGAGCAAGTCGCGTCGATTTCGAACGGCTTGTTCACCGGCTGCATCGGGTTCGCCATGTCGACGCCCGTGGCAGTGCCGGTGATCTTGTACGTGTTGCCGTCCTTGGCCGCCGAGGCGTTGCCCTGGCCCCCTTGCGCGTACTGAAGCGTCACGCCGTTGACGTTGCCGAGCTGGACCGCCTTCACCGCGAGCGGATCGGCGTCGGCGAGCACGACGCTGATCCCGGTGGTGTTCCCGCCGACCGCGATTGAGATGTTGCCGCCAGCCTTGGTGCAAATCGTGGTGCCCTGGACGTTCTGGTCCTTGCCGTCGATGATGACCTTCGACGAGTTGTTGCCATCGGCCGACACGGAACCTCCCGGCACCGAGGTCGAAACGCCATTCGACTTGTTGTTACTCGAACAGCCGGAAATACCAGCGGCCAGAATGGCCGCACCGGCAACCGCGACCGTCAGTTGACGCTTCACCTGTTCTCCTTTGCCCGATAGTTGCGGTCCTCGGCATTGAGGGCCGTCTGGGCAGTATGCGGGTTAACTGGGCCGCGATCCAGAACCCGAAGAAATTGTTGCTGTGTTCATTAATTGGACGGCGAAAAGCCGCCCGAATCACCGTGGTTGACGCCGCGTTGATGGCAAGGTGTGACGGTGGACCACAAGCCTCCCAGCGCAGTCGTCGAGTCGGCCCATCGCGACCACGATCTGCCATTGCATGACGCGGCGGATTTCGCCGACGCCGACCGCGGCTTCATCGCCGCCCTGTCTCCGTGCGTGGTGAAAGCGGCCGACGGGCGGGTGGTGTGGGACAACGACGTTTACTCGTTTTTGAGCGGTCCCGCCCCGGCGTCGGTCCATCCCAGCCTCTGGCGGCAGTCGACGCTGACCGCCAAGCAAGGCCTCTACGAAGTGGTGCCCGGCATCTATCAGGTTCGCGGGCTGGACATCTCGAACATCACCTTCGTGGAGTCCGACAGCGGCATCATCGTCATCGACCCCTTGGTGTCCACCGAAGTGGCGGCGGCGGCGCTGGCGCTGTACCGCACCCACCGAGGCGGCGAGCGCCGCGTGGTCGCGGTGATCTACACCCACAGCCACGTCGACCATTTCGGCGGCGTACTGGGCGTCACCTCGCAGGCGGAGGTGGACGCCGGAGCGGTGACGGTCTTGGCGCCGCAAGGCTTCATCGAGCACGCGGTGTCCGAAAACGTCTATGCCGGACCGGCAATGACACGGCGGGCGACCTACATGTACGGCGCCCTGCTGGCGCGCGGCCCGCTGGATCAGGTCGGCTGTGGCCTCGGTCAGGCGCCCTCCACCGGCGAGGTCGCCGTCATCGTGCCCACCGTCGACATCCGCGCTACCGGCGAAACGCACACCATCGACGGGGTTCAGATTGAGTTCCAGATGGCGCCGGGCACCGAGGCGCCCGCCGAAATGCACTTCTATTTCCCGCGTTTCCGCGCGCTGTGCATGGCCGAGAACGCGACGCACAACCTGCACAACCTGCTGACCCTGCGCGGCGCGCTGGTGCGCGATCCGCACGCCTGGTCCGGTTATCTCACCGAAGCGATCGACACGTTCGCCGATCGCGCCGACGTGGTCTTCGCTTCCCACCATTGGCCGACCTGGGGACGCGAGAACATTGTCGAGTTCCTGTCGCTGCAGCGCGACATGTACGCGTATCTGCACGATCAGACCCTGCGCCTGCTGAACCAGGGCCACACCGGCGTCGAGATCGCCGAAATGTTCCAGATGCCACCGGCTCTCGATCGGGCCTGGCATACACACGGGTACTACGGATCGGTGAGCCACAACGTCAAGGCGATCTACCAGCGCTACATGGGTTGGTTCGACGGCAATCCCGGCCGGCTGTGGCCTCATCCGCCCGAAGCGCTGGGGCCCCGATATGTCGACGCGATGGGCGGAATCGACCGGGTCGTCGACCTGGCCCGGGCCGCGCTCGAGTCCGGGGACTTCCGTTGGGCCGCCACGCTGTTGGACCATGCGATGTTCACCGACTCCGAGCACGCCGGTGCACGAGATCTCTACGCCGACACCCTCGAGCAGCTGGCCTACGGAGCCGAAAACGCGACCTGGCGCAACTTCTTTCTCAGCGGGGCAACGGAATTGCGCGACGGCAACTTCGGCACCGCGGGGCAGGTCGCTTCGCCCACCCTGCTGTCCCAACTGACCCCGGAGCAGATCTTCGACGGCCTGGCCATCCGCGTCAACGGACCGCGCAGCTGGGATCTGGACATCGCCATCGACATCGCCTTCGCCGACACCGCGGTCAACTATCGGCTCACCCTGCGCAATGGGGTACTGGTTCGGCGCAAGGCGGCGCCCGATCCCGCCACGGCGACCGTTACGATCAAACTGGCCAACAAGATTCGGCTCCTCTCGGTGGCCATGGGCGATTTCGGCTCACCGGGCCTGGAGCTCTCCGGTGATCAGGGCGCGCTGCAGGCACTGCTCGGTGTGCTCGACGCGCCGGACCCGAATTTCAACATCGTCACGCCGTGACGCCGCGTCACGCGACGTCGATCACCACCTTGCCCAGCACCTTGCGGTCGGCCACATGCCGTAACGCCGCCGCGGTCTCCGAGAGCGGGAATCGCGCCCCGATATACGGCCGCACCGTGCCGGCGGCGAACATCTGCGCCAACTCCGCCAGGTCGCGCACGGCGTCGTCGGGCCGATCGGTCATGAAGGTCCGGATCTCCATGCCGCGCACGCAGATATCTTTCAACAGAATGAGATTCAGCGGAATGGCCGGGATGGTGCCCGCCGCGTAGCCCAGCGTGACGAAGGTGCCGCCACGCGCGAGCCCGCGCAGTGCCGGCTCCGAATACGCTCCCCCCACCGGGTCCAGCACCACACGGGCGTGGTCCCCGGTGAGTTCACGGATGCGCATCTTGAGGTCCTCGCGGTCGTAGTCCACGGTTGCCTCGGCCCCGCGCAGGCGGCACAGCTCGAGCTTCTCCGGGCTCGACGCCGCGGCCAGCACCCGGGCCTCCATCGCGACCGCCAGGTCCACCGCGGCCAGCCCGACGCCGCCCGCGGCCCCGAGCACGACCACCCAATCGCCTTGTGTGACAGCGGCCGTCGAGCGCAGCGCGTGATAGGCGGTGCGGTAGGTGACGCCGAAGGCGGCGGCCGAGGCGAAGTCGGCGTTGTCGGGCATGAGCTCGGCCTGGCTCGCGTCGAGCAGCGCCTGTTCGGCGAACGCACCGAAGGTGGTTCCGGAAACACGCTGCCCGGGACGGAACGGCGCGCCGTCCCCGACGGCGATGACCTCGCCGGCGATCTCGTTGCCGGGTATGAACGGAGGCGGGATTTTGACCTGGTACTTGCCGGCGATGAACAGCACGTCGGGAAAGTTGACCGCGGCGGCACGGACCCGCACCAGCAGCTGGCCCGGAGCCGCGACGGGTTCGGGCACGTCGTCGATCACCAGGTCCTCGGGTGTGCCGTAGGAGCGACAAATCACCGCGCGCATCAACTGACCCCCAATCCGTGTAAACAGAACCGCACCAGGTGGGCGATGTCGTCGGCGCCGGGCTGCTGGGCCGAACCCACGTAGCGACGCATGGTGGCGGCGGTGCAGCTGAACACCGCCTCGACGTCGCGCTCGACGTCGGTACTGCCGAGGGCCGCAACGGGTTCCACGAGGAGATCGCGAAGCGGCCGCATCATCTCCTGGTCGGCCGCGCGCCACGTGGTACCCGCCGACATCTGGCCGGCCGCCGCGCGGGTCATGCTGATCAGGTGGGGGTCGGCCACCTGGGCCAGCGTGCCCTCGATCCACCGCATGACCTTGTCGCGCGGGCGGGGTTCCTTGGCCATCTGGTGCTCGAGGTAGGACACCACGATCGCCACGCCGCGTTCCATCACGGCCAGGATCAGGTCGTCCTTGCCGGCGAAATATCGGTAGAACGCCTTGTTCGACGAGCCCGCCTCGGCGACGATGTCGCTGACCCTGGGCGCTTCGGGCGCGACGCGTTCCATGACGCGCACCGCGGCGGCCAGGATGCGTTCAACCTCCTCGGTGGCCCCCCGGTGGCGGTCGTCGAGCGCCCGCTCGACCGCCGCGGTCACCCGGTCAGAGGTCAACGAGCTCACCATATTTGGCGCGTGCGGCCGCGCGCCGCACATCGAGCATCTCGCTGGGCCAGTCACCTTCTTCGGCCTCGTAGCCCTTGAGCAGCATCCGGGCCAGGTTCACCTTGTGCGCCTCGGTGGGCCCGTCCGCCAGACCCAGCGCGATGCCACCCAGCAGGACGTTGACCAGTGGTAGTTGGTCGGTGAGGCCCAGCGCGCCGTGCACCTGAATCGCTCGCAGGGCAATCGATTTGAGCACTTGCGAAGCCAGGATCTTGCACGCGGCGATCTCCGCCCGGGCGGCGCGCTCGTCGCCGTTGTCGATCAACCACGCCGCGTGCAGCACGGTCAGACGGAACGGTATCAACTCGGTGTAGGAGTCGGCGACGAATTCCTGGATCAGTTGCTTGTCGGCCAGCAGGCTGCCCTGGGTGAAGCGGCTTTTCGCCCGGCGAGACATGATCTCGACGGCGCGTTGCGCCATCCCGATGGAGCGCATCGCGTGGTGCAGCCGCCCGCCGGCCAGCCGGGTCTGCAATATCAGGAAGCCCTGGCCGGGCTCTCCGAGCAACGCGTCCGACGGCACTCGCACGTCGTTGTAGTGCACCAGGGAATGGCCCGGCTCGTGCGGGTCAGCCCCGACCAAATGGTGATTGGCCTCGAGCACCAGCCCCTCGGTGCCGGCCGGAATCAGGAACGTCGACGCACCGGTATGCACCGGCACGTCCGGATCGGTGATCGCGACGACGATGAAGAAGGAGGCGACGGAGGCGTTGGAGGAGAAGTACTTTCGTCCGGTGATGATCCAGTCGTCGCCATCTCGCACCGCGCGGGTGGTGAAGACCCGCGGATCGGCGCCGCCTTGCGGCTCGGTCATCGAGAAACACGAGAAGATTTCACCGGACAGCAGCCCCGCCAGGTAGCGGTCCTTCTGCTCCTGGGTCCCGAAGCGGGCGATGATCTCGGCGTTGCCCGTGTCGGGCGCCTGCGTCCCGAACACGATCGGCGCCCACGGGCTGCGGCCCAGAATCTCGTTGATCAGCGTCAGCTTGACCGCGCCGAAGCCCTGCCCGCCCAGCTCCGGCCCCAGATGCGGTGCCCACAAACCCCTGTCGCGGACCTGCTGCTTGAGCGGGTCGACGATGCGACGCCGCTCGTCGTTCAGTGGCAGAAACTCGCAGCCGCCGAACAGCACCTCGAGCGGTTCCACCTCGTCGCGAACGAACCCACGGATCCATTCGAGCTTCTCCTCGAACTCCGGCTCGGTGGAAAAGTCCCAGGACATCGCGCAACCTCCTGCTCGTTAAGGAATCCCGCCGTCGGCCCGCACAATCGAGCCGGTGGTGAAACTGGACGCATCGGACGCCAAAAACAATGCCGCGCCGACGATTTCACGCGGGTCTCCCGCACGCTCCAACGCAAGATGCTTGAACGGATTCTGGTGTGCCGCCTCGAGATTCCAGGCCTTGCTGACATCGGTGAGAAACGGCCCCGCCATCAGCGTGTTGACCCGCACCGCCGGGCCGAACGCCTTCGCCAGCGCCTCGGTCATGGCGTTGAGCCCGGCCTTGGACGCGGCGTAGGGGATGATGTCCGGTGTCGGCCGCAACGATCCTGCCGTACTGACATTGATGATCGAGCCCCGCCCAGCCGAGACCATGCGCTCGCCCACCACCGCCGACAACCGGAATGGGCCCTTGAGGTTGAGATTGACCACGGCGTCGAACAACTTCTCCGTCACATCGGTCAGCTTGTCGTACAACGGCGACATGCCCGCGTTGTTGATCAGCGTGTCGACCTTGCCGAACCGCTCGTAGGTTGCCTCGACCAAGCCGTCCAACTGGTCCCAGCGCCCGACGTGCACCTGATACGGCATGGCCGAACGGCCGGTTTCGGCCTCGATCTGTTCGGCGGTGGAGACGCAGTTGTCCAGGTTGCGGCTGGCGATCACCACGTCCGCGCCGCAGCGGGCCGCGCCGAACGCCATCTCACGCCCCAATCCGCGGCTGCCGCCGGTGATCAGGACCACCCGGTCGGTGAGGTCGAAAAGCGTTTCGGCGTAACCCATTCAGGCCCCCTCATTGGATCGGGCCAGCTCGGCCGCCGTGGCGATGAGCTGCAGGATCATCGGGCCGAACGCGTCGGTGATCTTCGGGTCTACCTTGCCGGTCCTTACCCCTGCCGCATACGTCTTCTCCAACACGATGCCCAGCTTCCAGTTGGCCAGCACCAGGTAGTAGTCGATGTTTTCGGTGGACAACCCGCTGACGGTTTCGTAGTGCTCCAGCAGCTCGCTGCGCGTGGGCATGCCGCGCATGTCGAGATAAAACCCGTCCTCGCGCGGTTTCTCGCCGTCGTAGCCCAGCAGGCACCACGCGAGGTCGAGCAGTGGGTCGCCGACCGTTGTCATCTCCCAGTCCACGATCGCGGCCAACCGCGCCGGTGCGCCGTGCGCGAACATCACGTTGGCGAACTGATAGTCACCGTGCATGATGCCCGCCCGGTAATGCGCCGGACGGTTGCGGCGCAGCCAGTCGGAGGCCTCGTTCAGACCCGGCAGCTCGCGGACCTTGTAGGCGTCCAGAAACGCCAGCCAGCGATCGACCTGCCGCTCGTGGAATCCGTCCGGGCGGCCAAAGCCTTCGAGTCCTTGTTTGCGCCAATCCACCCGGCCCAGCTTGGCCGCGCCGTCGACCAATTGGAAGGCCAGGCCGCGCCGGGCCGCTAAGTCGGTGTCGAACGGCGATTGCCACCCGCCGTCCATCGGGCTCCACCCGTCGATCGCCTCCATGACGTAGAACGGCATGCCGAGCACGGCGCCCGTGTCGTCGGCCGCGATCAGCGCCGCGTGCGGGACGTCGGTGCCGGACAGCGCGCGCACCAGGCGGATCTCCCGCAGCAGTCCGTCGATGCGGGCGGCGTCGGCCCGCTCGCCGGGCATCCGCAGCACCATGCGCTGGCCGGCACGCTCGATCAGATACAGGGTGTTCTGCGAGCCGCCCTTCAGCTGGGTCAGCTGGGGCTCCTCACCCCCACCCGGGGCGTCGTTGGCATCCAGCCAGCGGGCCAGGACGCCCGCGTCGAGTCCCGATCCACCCACGTCAGTCACCGTCCCACCGTTGCTGCGCACCGCAATCTCGATGCGGAGAATAGCATTCTCCGAGATGATCGGGTCATGCGCGGCTCAGTGCGGTTTGTGCGCGCTCAGCAGAAACCCGGGGGCCATGAAGTGGCCGTTGTCGTCGTGCTCCAGGTGGGCCAGCGGACCGTCCGGCGACCCGCCGGTGTCGTCGTTGCCGTACACCTTCGCCGCGCGCAGGTCATCGACGCGCCACAGCGTCGCGACCGCATCGTGCAATTCCGATTCGGTGAAGCCCGGCGGGCCCGGCCGGCCCGAATGGGCGTCATCGAGCGCCCCGGCCGCGAAGGCCAGGATGTACAGCCCGGCCCCGGGCGCGGCGGCCCGAAAGATCGACCGGACGTAGTCCTGACGCCGGTCCGGTGGCAGCGCGTGGAACAGGCCGCTGTCCAGAATCGTGGAGAAGCGGCCTTCGGAACCAGGCGGATAGCCGCCGAAGTCGGTGACGTCGGTCTGGGCGAAGGTTGCCGTGGTGAGACCCTGCTCGGCGGCCGCGGCGGTGGCCGCCCGAATTGCGGTCGCGCTGGCGTCCAGGCCGACAACGGTGTAGCCGAGCGCGGCCAGGGTCAGCGAGAGGGCGGCATGACCGCAGCCGGAGTCGAGCACCTCGCTGCGCACCTTGCCCTCGTCGATGAGACGGGCCAGCTCCGGTTGGGGCCGCCCGATGCTCCACGGCGGCGGTGTGGCCTGTCGGTAGGTGGCGTCCCAATCCCTGTCCGGTTCGGTCATTGGGTGCCTCCTCGGGATCGACCTCACCGACGCGATGAGAAACTGGCGCTGCCAACCATCGAACGACAGGAAGAAATATGCAAGTGCTTCTGGTCCGGCACGCGCTGCCGCTGCGCAGCGAACACGGACAAGGCTCCGATCCGGACCTGTCGGAGCAAGGGTTGGCCCAGATCGAGCGACTCCCCAAGGCGCTCGCCAGGTTTCCCATCGCGCGGGTGGTGAGCAGCCCGCAGCGCCGGGCCATCCAGACCGCCGAACCGGTCGCGGCGGATCGCGGGCTGCGCGTCGAGATCGACAATCGGTTCGCCGAGTACGACCGCGACCTTCCTGTGTACATCCCCGTCGAGCAGATTCGCGCGGAGATGCCCGAAGAATGGGCGCGCCTGGCTCAGGGGCATCTCCCGAGCGCGGTCGACGAGGACGCGTTTCGCGCCCGGGTGCGCGCCGCGATCGACGACCTCGTCGCCGCCGCCGAACCCGACGACACGGTCGCGGTGTTCAGCCATGGTGGGGTGATCAACGTGCTCCTGCACGAAATTCTGGGTACCGCCCGCCTGCTGTCCTTCCCCGTCGACTACGCGTCGGTGACTCGGCTGTTGTTCTCCCGGTCCGGTCAGGCGACGGTGGCCGCGGTCAACACCACCGAACACGTCTGGGACCTGTTGCCGCGAAACCAAAGGCTGCTCGACGACGAGGCGGGCCGCGGCACGGCCTGAGGGGGAGGCCCGCAAATCGCAGGTGGTGCTCCGGGTCGAGGCCGGCGATGGTAGACAAGTTCGGTGACTTCGGCTGACCAACTCGAGGGGCTCGACCTGGCCTCGCTGGACTCCTACCTGCGTTCGCTGGGAATCGGGCGCGACGGCGAGTTGCGCGCGGACTTCATCTCCGGTGGTCGCTCGAATCTGACGTTCCGCGTGTACGACGACACCACCAGTTGGCTGGTGCGCCGGCCGCCCCTGCACGGTCTGACCCCGTCCGCGCACGACATGGCCCGCGAGTACCGCGTCGTGGCGGCGCTGCAGGACACACCGGTTCCGGTGGCGCGCACGATCGGGCTGTGCGAGGACGATTCGGTGCTGGGCGCCCCCTTCCAGATCGTCGAGTTCGTCGCCGGGCAGGTGGTGCGCCGCCGTGCCCAACTCGAATCGTTCAGTCACACCGTCATTGGGGGCTGCGTCGACTCGCTGATCCGGGTGCTTGTCGACCTCCACAACGTCGATCCCGACGCGGTCGGCCTGGCCGACTTCGGCAAGCCCAGCGGTTATCTCGAGCGTCAGGTGCGGCGGTGGGGCTCGCAGTGGTCGCTGGTGCGATTGCCCGAGGATCGGCGCGACGCCGACGTGGAACGACTGCATTCCGGTCTGGGCGAAGCGATTCCGCAGCAGAGCCGGACGTCGATCGTGCACGGCGACTACCGGATCGATAACACGATCCTGGACGCCGACGACCCGACGAAGGTCCGTGCCGTCGTCGACTGGGAGCTCTCCACGTTGGGGGATCCGCTGTCCGACGCGGCCTTGATGTGCGTGTATCGCGATCCCGCCCTGGATTTGATCGTCAATGCGCAGGCAGCGTGGACGTCACCGCTGTTGCCGACGGCCGACGAGCTGGCCGACAGGTATTCGCTGGTGGCCGGTACACCGCTGGCGCATTGGGAGTTCTACATGGCGCTGGCCTACTTCAAGCTCGCCATCATCGCCGCGGGCATCGACTTCCGCCGACGCATGTCGGATCAGGCCCGCGGCACCGACTCCGATCACTCGCCGGAAGTCGTGGCCCCGCTGATTTCGCGCGGTCTGGCCGAACTGGCGAAGCTGCCCGGCTAGCGGGCGGCGGCCGCCGCGTGCTGCCGTTTGGCCGCGCGGCGCAGCTGCAGGATCCGTGCGGTGCCGACCGCGACGGTGATCAGCCCGCCGACCACGGCTGCCAGCAAGATCGCCACGCCCTTGGGCTGACTCCAGTGCCAGCCCAAGAACTGAAAGTCTGTCGGTGTCGTGTTCTGCGTGATGAAGATCAGCAAGAGAATCAGGATCACAAAGCCGGCGATCAGCGAGGACCACAGTGCGCCGGCGCGGGTGAACCCGATGGCCGGTTCTTTGGCCGGCGCACCGGTCTTGGCCGCAGGATCGGGCTTGGGGGGCGGCTGCCCGGGCGAGGCAGGGGTGTGGCTGCTCATACTGCCATCTTTGCCCTATCCGACGCAGAATGAAACCGATTCACCGCCACCAATTCCGCAGGCCAGCGTCCGCGCGGCTCGGGCATTAGGGTCTGCGGTATGACAACGCTGCCGCGCCTGCAAGCCAGGATCATGGACGCGGCAGCCCTGCTGATGACGATGTGCGTTGTTGCGGCGTGCAGCAATTCCGATCCGCTGGGGGCGCAGGCTCGAAGCCCCAACTCCATCGTCATCGGCTCCGGCGACTTTCCGGAGTCACAGATCATTGCCGAGATCTACGCACAAGCGTTGCAGGCCAACGGGTTCGAAGTGGGAACCCGGATGGGCATCGGCAGCCGGGAAACGTATATCCCTGCGCTCAAAGACCATTCCATCGATCTGGTGCCCGAATACATCGGCAATCTGCTGCAGTATTTTTCCCCGCGGTCCGACGCCACCACCCTGGATGCGGTCGAGAGGGAACTGCACCAGCGCTTGCCGGCCGACCTGTCAATTCTGGCGCCCGCGCCGGCCACCGACACCGATACGGTCACCGTGACCGGCCAGACGGCGAACTCCTGGAGTCTGAAGACCATCGCCGATTTGGCCGTTCACTCGCCCGCGGTGCGATTCGGGGCGCCCTCGGCGTTCGCGACCCGCCCGGCCGGGCTGCCGGGGCTGCGGCAGAAGTATGGGCTCGACATCAAGCCGGGCAATTTCGTCGCCATCGACGACGGTGGCGGAGCGGTTACCGTGCGTGCGCTGGTGGAGGGAAGGGTGAATGCCGCCAACGTTTTCACCACCTCCCCGGCCATACCGCAGAATCACCTGGTGGCCCTCGAGGACCCCGAGCACAACTTTGTGGCCGGAAACATTGTGCCGCTGGTCAATTCGCAGAAGAAATCCGACCGTCTCAGGGACGTGCTGGACGGTGTGTCGGCGAAGCTGACCACCGCGGGTGTCGCCGGACTCAACGCGGCGGTGTCGGGGAACTCGGGCATCGATCCGGACCAGGCCGCGCGAAACTGGATACGGGACAACGGCTTCAACCATCCGATCGGAGGATGACTTGATCGTCTTCGACAAAGTCAGCAAGGCCTTCGCCGACGGAACCACCGCCGTCAACCAGCTCAGCCTGAGCGTCCCCACCGGGGAGCTGACCGTGTTCGTCGGGTCGTCGGGCAGCGGCAAGACCACCGCGCTGCGCATGATCAATCGGATGATCGAGCCCACTTCGGGCATCATCACGATCGACGGGGTCGACGTGTCCACCCGCGATCCGGTGAAGCTGCGCCTCGGGATCGGGTATGTCATCCAGCACGCCGGGTTGATGCCGCACCAGCGGGTAATCGACAATGTGGCAACGGTTCCCGTTTTACGGGGCCAGCCTCGCCGGGCCGCCCGCAAAGCCGCCTACGAGGTGCTCGAGAGGGTCGGACTGGACGCCAAACTCGCGACCCGCTACCCCGCGCAGCTCTCCGGCGGCGAGCAACAACGGGTCGGCGTGGCGCGCGCGCTGGCCGCCGATCCGCCCATCTTGTTGATGGATGAGCCGTTCTCCGCCGTGGATCCGGTGGTTCGCCACGAGCTGCAGAACGAAATGCTGCGTCTGCAAGGCGAATTGCATAAAACGATCGTCTTCGTCACCCACGACATCGACGAGGCGCTGCGGCTCGGCGACCGGGTGGCGGTGTTCAAGGGTGGTTCGTTGCAGCAATACGACGAGCCCGCCGAGCTGTTGTCGCGGCCGGCCAACGATTTCGTGTCGAGGTTCATCGGGCTGGGCCGCGGCTATCGATGGCTGCAGCTCCTCGACGCGGCCGGACTGCCACTGCACGAAGTCGAGCGAGTGGTGGCCGAAAAGATCTCGCAGACGGAGCTTTCCGGCGGGTGGGCCGTCGTGGTCGATTCGGCCGGCATGCCCCTCGGCTGGATCGACGGCCAGGGGGCGCGCCGGCACCGCGACGGCGTGCCGTTGACGGACAGCATGAGCGGGGTCGGGTCGCTGTTTCGGCCCCGGGGCAATCTGAGCCAGGCGCTGGACGCGGCGCTGTCGTCGCCGTCGGGCATGGGCGTGGCCGTCGATGACGACGGGAAGGTCATCGGCGGGGTGCTGGCCGACGACGTGTTGGCCGCGGTCGAGGCCCAACGCCTGGGCTCGGCGGAACCTCGAGGGACATAGCCGATGCATTATCTGCTTGGTCATCTCGACGACGCCTGGGGGCTGATCGTCGTGCACCTGCGGCTGTCGTTGGTGCCGGTGCTGATCGGGCTGGCGATTGCCTTGCCGCTGGGAATGTTGGTGCAGCGCACCCGAATCGCACGCCGGCTGACGACGGCGGTGGCCAGCGTCGTATTCACCATCCCGTCGCTGGCGCTGTTCGTGGTGTTGCCGATGCTCATCGGGACCCGCATCCTCGACGAGGCCAACGTCATGGTGGCGTTGACGGCTTACACCGCCGCGCTGCTGGTGCGCGCGGTCCTCGAGGCGCTGGACGCGGTGCCCGCCCAGGTGCGCGACGCCGCCACGGCGGTGGGTTATCCGCCGGTGACACGGATGCTGAAAGTGGAACTGCCGCTTTCGATTCCGGTGCTCGTCGCCGGGCTGCGGGTGGTAGTGGTCACCAACATCGCGATGGTCTCGGTCGGGTCGGTCATCGGCATCGGCGGGCTGGGTAGCTGGTTCACCCAGGGTTACCAGACCGACAAGAGCGATCAGATCCTGGCCGGCATCATCGCGCTGTTCGTGTTGGCGGTGGTCATCGATGTGCTCATCGTCGTGGCGGGCCGGCTGGCCACACCGTGGGCGCACGCCACGCGGAGCTCCGGTCGCCGCGCGGTCGTCGCGCCCGTAGTGGGAGGTGCGCGGTGAACTTCGTCGCGCGGGCGATCTCCTATTTGTTCACGGCCGACAACTGGACGGGTCCGGTCGGGCTCGCCGCCCGCATCCTGGAACACCTCGAGTACACCGCGCTGGCGGTGGCGGCCTCTGCGCTGATCGCGGTTCCCGTCGGCCTGATCATCGGGCATACCGGCCGCGGCACGCTGCTGGTGGTCGGTGCCGTCAACGGGTTGCGCTCGCTGCCGACGCTGGGTGTGCTGCTGTTCGGGACGCTGGTGTTCGGGTTGGGTCTGGGTCCGTCGCTGGTGGCTCTGATGTTGCTGGGTGTGCCGGCGCTGCTCGCCGGCACCTATGCCGGGGTCGCCAATGTCGAGCCGACGGTCGTCGACGCCGCCCGGGCGATGGGCATGACCGAGGCTCAGGTGCTGCTGCGCGTCGAGGTACCGAACGCGTTGCCGTTGATCCTGGGTGGGCTGCGCAACGCGACGCTGCAGGTGGTCGCGACTGCGACCGTGGCCGCCTACGCCAGCCTGGGCGGTCTGGGCAGGTACCTGATCGACGGGATCAAGGAACGTGAGTTTCATCTCGCCCTTGTCGGGGCGCTGATGGTCGCCGCGTTGGCGCTGGTGCTCGACGGACTGCTGGCGTTGGCGGTGTGGATTTCGGTGCCGGGCACCGGGCGGCTGCGGCGAACATACCGGGCACTTCCGCACCGCTTGGCGGGCACGTCTTACGGTAGATGAGTGAACGCAGCCCCCTCTGATCCGTCTCGCCGCGTGTGGCAGGCGATGCTCACCTGGCGCGCACAGGATGCTGCCCGCATGGAATCGGTACGAGTCCAGGTGTCCGGCAACAGAATCAAGGCCAATGGCCGCATCATTGCCGCCGCCACCGAGACCACTCCGGCGTTCGGCGCCTATTACGACCTGCTGACCGATGAGACCGGTGCCACCAAGCGGCTCGGCATGACCGTGACCCTTGCCGAGCGGGAGCGGGTCTTCTCGTTCGCCCGCGACGAAGAGAACATGTGGCTGGTCACCGACCACCAGGGCGAGCATCGCGCCGCCTACAACGGCGCGCTCGACGTCGACGTGGAGTTCAGCCCGTTCTTCAACGCGCTGCCCATCCGGCGGCTCGGGCTATACGAGCGGCCGGCGTCGGTCACGCTGCCGGTGGTCTACGTGAACATGCCGGAGATGTCCATCACCGCGGACACCGTGAGCTACAGCAGCACCGGCTCCCTGCAGGAGATCAAGTTGCGCTCGCCCATCTCGGACACGACGGTGAGCGTCGACGAAGAAGGATTCATCGCCGACTATCCAGGCTTGGCAGAGCGGATCTGATCACCTGGCCCGCCCGGCCCGCTGCGGCCAATTCGGCACGCCAGTTCTCCGCTCCGATCACGACGTGAAAGACGTCGCTGCGCGGGAAGTTGTCGTAGCGGATTCGCGCGGCGTGGCCGGCCTCGGTGAGGTCGGCGACCGAATTGTGGGCAGCCAGCGATTCGCGAGCACGGCCCAACAGCTCGATCAGGCGGTCGACCGCGGGCACGAGCTGGTCGGAGTTGCCCTCGCACATCGCCCGGACCAGGTCCGGTGCGGTGGCCGCGACCCGGGTCCCGTCGCGGAATGACCCGGCCGCCAACGCGAAGGCCAGCGGGACGTCTCCGGCCACGACGGCCAGTGCCTCGGCGAGAAGGTGGGGCAGGTGCGAGATCGCCGCGGCCGCGGCATCGTGTTCGTCGGACCTGGCCGGCACCACGACCGCGCCGCAGTCCAGTGCCAACGTCATCACCGTCGACCAGATCGCCGGGTCCACATGGTCGTCGACGCTGATGACCCAGGGGGCCCCAGTGAACAACCCGGCGTAGCCGGCCGTCCACCCCGAATGGGCGGTGCCCGCCATCGGATGGCCCCCCACGAAGCGTTCCTGCAGCCCCGCCGCGATGACCTGATCGAGTACCGCCTGCTTGACGCTGGTGACGTCGGTCAGCGGGCAGTTCGGGGCGGCCTCCTTGACGTGGGCGAGCATGCCGGCCATCGCCGGCATCGGCACGGCCAGCACGATCAGCGCCCTGGTGTCGGCGGCGCGAGACAGGGTCGCGGTCAGGTCGGTGGTGGCATCAAAGCCGTCGGCCGTCGCGGCGTGTGCTCCCTCGACCGAGCGGTTATAGCCGAACACGTCGCGGCCGGCCGCCGTGGCGGCCCGCATTATCGAGCCGCCGATCAGCCCCAGCCCGAGCACACACACCGGTGTCTTAGAAGGAGGGCGCGCCACATTTCAAGGTTGGCACATCCGGTCGGGAGCGGTGCCGTCAGATGTCGTGGCCACCTGCGCCGTCTGGTCATGGGCCTGGTCAGGGACTACCGTAAGCGGCCATGGGAGCACAACGGGCCTCTGCCCCGGGCCTGGCCGCGGACACGCCGGACGGTTTCGGCGTCGCGGTAGTGCGCGAAGAGGGCCAGTGGCGCTGCGCCCCGATGGCCCGCAAGTCGCTCACCAGCCTGTCGGCCGCCGAGACGGAATTGCGTGAATTGCGCAGTTCCGGGGCGGTCTTCGGCCTGCTGGACGTGGATGACGAATTCTTCGTCATCGTGCGGCCCGCGCCCTCGGGGACACGGTTGTTGCTTTCGGATGCCACCGCCGCGCTCGATTACGACATCGCCGCTGAAGTGCTCGACAAGCTGGATGCCGACCTCGATCCGGAGGATTTGGAGGACTCGGATCCGTTCGAGGAGGGCGACTTAGGGCTGTTGTCCGACATCGGCCTGCCCGAGGCGGTCCTTGGGGTCATCGTCGACGAGACCGATCTGTACGCCGACGAGCAGCTGGGCCGCATCGCCCGGGAGATGGGCTTCGCCGATCAACTGTCGGCGGTGATCGACCGCCTCGGTCGGTGATCGCAAGCGCGGCGGAGCCGGGCGCCGGGGGCACCTCCCGCTCGCGGGGGACGGGTCGCCGCTATCAGGATCGGTCGGTGAGATCTG
Organism: Mycobacterium colombiense; assembly: GCF_003284935.1. Taxonomy (GTDB): domain Bacteria; phylum Actinomycetota; class Actinomycetes; order Mycobacteriales; family Mycobacteriaceae; genus Mycobacterium; species Mycobacterium arosiense_A. Next base: position 4,830 of record NZ_QMEV01000012.1, on the reverse strand, counting down.
ACGACGACCTGATCCGGTCCGCGCTGTCGGTCGCCGCGACGGCGGGTCCCCGTGATGTGCCCATCGGTGCGGTGGTGATCGGTGCCGACGGCACCGAGCTGGCCCGCGCGGTCAATGCTCGCGAGGCCCTGGGCGATCCGACGGCCCACGCCGAGATCCTGGCGCTGCGTGCGGCCGCCGCGGTCCTCGGCGACGGGTGGCGGCTGGAGGGCGCCACGCTGGCGGTCACCGTCGAACCGTGCACCATGTGCGCCGGCGCGTTGGTGCTGTCGCGGGTCGCGCGCCTGGTGTTCGGGGCCTGGGAACCCAAGACGGGCGCGGTCGGATCGTTGTGGGACGTGGTGCGCGATCGGCGGCTCAATCACCGGCCCGAGGTGCGCGGTGGTGTGCTGGCGCAGGAGTGCGCCGCGCCACTGGAGGCCTTCTTCGCCCGCCAGCGATTGGGGTGACGGGCCTGCCGTTGGGTAAGCTGCTCGGCGGTGGCGTGTCCGAGCGGCCTAAGGAGCACGCCTCGAAAGCGTGTGACGGCTAAAACCGTCCGAGGGTTCAAATCCCTCCGCCACCGCCAAACTTGATCGACGCAACTGGTTTCCAGTTTGCTGGAAATCCGGCTGCGAGGTCGGTCCGCCGCCGAAGGCCGCGGTTTGAAAATCGCATTTTTGGGCGCACAGCGGCATGACCGCACGTCACGCCCCTCGCCTCCTTGCTTCTGCGGTTGCCGCGGTGTCGGGCTGCGCCGCTTCGCTGTTTGCAGCCGCCGTCCCCGCTGCCACCGCCGGTCCATGCCCGGACGTGCAGGTCGTGTTCGCTCGCGGCACCGACGATCCACCCGGCCTCGGCCCGACCGGGCAGGCGTTCGTCGACTCGCTGCGCCCACGCGTCGGCGCACAATCCTTCGACGTCTATCCGGTCGATTACCCCGCCACTCACGACTGGACGAACGCGGGGGAGGCCGGCGTGAGAGACGCTGGCGCACACGTCGTGTCGATGGCGCGCGACTGTCCCAACACTAAGATGGTGCTCGGCGGTTACTCCCGAGGCGCGGCCGTGATGGGATTCGTCACCTCGCCAGTGGTACCGAATGGGATCGATCCTGCGAGCGTGCCCAAACCGCTGGATCCGGAAGTCGCCAACCACGTCTCCTCTGTCGTGCTCTTCGCCTTGCCCAAAAAGGCGATGAACTTCTTCGGCGAGCCACCGGTGGTCATCGGCCCGCTGTATCAGGCCAAGACCCTCCAGGTGTGCGCCACCGCGGACCCGATCTGCTCCGGCGGGATGAATTACGCCGCGCATGACACGTATGCGACCAACGCTGAGGTGATCGACAAGGGCGCGGCTTTCGCCGCGGGCCTGCTCGGCTCGGGTGGCGGCGCGCGGGGCGCGATGTAAGCGGGATGGCCATCGCTCGGGCCGATTGGCGCTCGGCACTTCCGAGCCACTAATTTTCCTCAGGTGAACTTCTCAGCTGCGGTTGCAGCAGCGCGGTGGATCGTCCCCATTCTCACGGCTGCGGCGGCCGTGGCCGGCATGGGCCTTCTCGCCGGCCCGGTACAGGTCCGTCCCGCGCCGGCGGTGCGCCTGGTCGCCGACGGCGACCCGTTGGCCGGTGCGCCGTTCTACGTCAACCCCATGTCGGCGGCCATGCGCGCCGCGCAGAGCGCCGATCCGCCGAGTCCCGAGCTGACCGCCATCGCCAACACACCCCAGGCGTACTGGATCGTGCCGGGCGGGTCGGCAGGCACGGTCGGGAAGTACGTCGGCGACGCCAATGCCGCCGGCGCCATCCCGGTGCTCGCGATCTATGGCATCCCGCACCGCGACTGCGGCAGCTTCGCCGCCGGCGGCATGGGCTCGGCCGACGCCTACCGCTCGTGGATCGACGGCATCGCCTCCGGGGTGGGCGCCTCGCGGGTGGCGATCGTCGTCGAACCCGATGCGCTTGCCATGGCCGACTGCTTATCGGGTGATGCGCGCCAGGAACGCTTCGACCTGATCCGCTACGCCGTCGACACTTTGACCCGCGATCCGAACGCGGCCGTGTACGTCGACGCGGGTCACCTACGTTGGCACAGCGCCGACGACATGGCCGCCCGGCTCAACCAGGCCGGCGTCGGCCATGCGCGGGGTTTCAGCATCAACACCGCGAACTTCTTCACCACCGAGGACGAAATCGGCTACGGCGAAGCCATTTCCGGCCTCACGAATGGTTCGCACTACGTGATCGACACGTCGCGCAACGGTGCCGGACCGGCCCCCGACTCCGACCTGAACTGGTGCAATCCCAGCGGCCGAGCTCTGGGCACGCCGCCGACCGCCAGCACCGCGGGGGCGCACGCCGATGCGTATCTGTGGATCAAACGTCCGGGCGAGTCCGACGGAACATGCGGCAAGGGTGATCCGCCGGCCGGCGACTTTGTGAATCAATACGCAATCGAATTGGCCCGCAACGCCGGTCACTGACTGCCGCGAATCGATTTGCGATTCGGGATCGTTCTTGGTTGAAAATGGGTAACATTTAGATACCAAAAACAGCAAAGCGAGCGCGCGACAAGAGGCACCATGGCCAGGAAAGTCGAGATCATCGCCGTCTTGGCGATCTGTACTGCCCTCATCACGGCTCCCGGCGCACTGTCCGGTTTCGTCGCGCACGCCGATGATTCGGGGTCCGCGCTGTATAGCGGCATCAATCAGCTTCGCCCGGGATGCGGGCCGATCAGCGAGGACCCGCGCCTGACCGAAGCGGCCCAGTGGCACGCCGACGACATGCTGCGCAACGGGGTCAGCGGACACATCGGATCGGACGGCTCGTCGCCGCAGGCGCGCATCACCGCCGCGGGCTATAGGAGCAGGTATTCGGGCGAGATCGTCTTCTGGGGCACCGGATCCGCTGCGACCGCCAAAGAAGCCCTCGACATGTGGATGCAGAGTCCGCCACACCGGGACATCATTTTGAACTGCGCATACAACGCCGGTGGCTTCGCCACCGCTTGGGATGGCAACAAGATGACCGCCGTCGGGGATTTCGCGGCGTCGTAAACCTCGCTAGAACAAGCCGTTTCGTATTGCAAGCCCCGCCGCGGCAGGCGATGGTGATCGCGCGGCTGCCGTCATACGTGGGGCAACCACCCAGATCCCTTAGGTGACAGAACGAAACCGCGGCCTTGCGGGTCCTTGCACGCGGTCGTGCCCGCATTGTCGACCCCGCAGAGGATGCCATTGACGGTAAGGGAGTGGGACGGCGGAAGTGTTTTGATGGACTGTCCGTTAACCACACGAGACGGGGCGCCCCCGCTGGTCTGATTGAGACCGCTGGTGGTTCCTATCCAGTTGACCCCGTTTATTCCAGCCTCAGGATTTGATGCTGCAGGAGGTATCGACGGCAAGTTATTTCCTGTGCACGATGCTTGGTCAATGGTGAATCTGCAAACGATGTTGTCGGGCGTGAGGAAATAAACCGTAGGACCAGGCTGCCGCCCAGGATTGGGCACCAGGATTTCATAGTCTTTGACATCGGCGGGAGCGTATGCGCTCAGATCGGGGAAACTTAGCGGGTCGGCATGCGCCGCGCACGAACCTATTAACGCAGCGCCGACAAGTACGCCGACGTTGGTGAACGTCTTTACGACCATATCGTTCCCATCGGTTCAAGCGCCGTGTTGCCGAACGGCAGACGATTTCGTCCAGTGTTATTTCACTGCATGGCAACATGTTTCGGGCATTCGATGCTAATCAGGACCGTTGTGAGATTCCCATCCCAACGAGGGCTGCCTTCTCCGGCATGGTTGAACCTCAAAACGCAACGCTGCCTGATGATTTGAGCACAAATCCATGCTGGCTGCTGGTGTCCAGGCATGCAACGAGCCGGTCGTCGCCAACGGCGCATGTCACGTTCTGATAAGTGATCTTCTGGCCGGGTTGTAATACTGGGTGCCCGCCAAACTGCGATCCTGGATCGCGTCCGCTCTCGCAGCCGCCGTAGCCTTGACGCTGCAATCGGTAGGCCGCTCCGTCCAAGTGCACCGCACCTAAGACGCAAGTGCTCGGTGGGGCGGTATTACCGCCACCATTGAAGGGAACATTGTCCATGCCTGGCATGTCGCCGGTGCAACTGATTGGCTGCGGCGGTCCTGGCTGGGCCGGAGCGGGAAAGCTGCACTGCATGTTGTAGGGCGGAGAAAATGTAATAGTACGGATTTCCGAGGATCCTTTCGGATACACCAGCAAGAAGGGGTCTACCGGCACGGCATTGAAGCTGTCCAGATTGGGGAAGCCAGCTGGTTGCGCGGCAGCATGATGCGCAACGGCTGTGCAAGATATGCACACGGCGACATACGTAACCGCCAGCGACCACTTCGCGACGGTGGCGATGGCATACACGCATGTCCTCCTCGACCACTCAGCCTTTGACACTGGCCACTCGCCACCTGCATGACAATCACACGTGAGGCAGCCAACTTGAGCCATGTGGCGATAGAACAAAGCCACGGCCTTGCGGGTCTTTGCAAGCTGTTGTGCCTGAGTTATCGACCCCGCAGACGATGCCGTTCACTGTGATGGAGCGCGACGGAGCAAGCGTTTTGACTGGCTTTCCGTCAATCACGCGTGACTGTTCACCTTCATTCGTCTGCCTTATTCCCGTCGTGGTCCCAATCCAATTGACCGCCGAGGAACTGGCGTTGGGACTCGCGGTCGCTTGAGGTATTGCGGGCAAGTTGTTCCCCCTGCAAGTCGCCTCGTCAGAAATGAAGCTGCAGATTATGAACCGCCCCGGCATGTCCGGAGACTCCACTTGTTGGGAAAGTTGGAGTCATGTCAGGGAGTACGTCGAAG
>NZ_QMEV01000129.1 GCF_003284935.1 Mycobacterium colombiense | reverse complement strand
CGGTACCGCTGCCGGGCCGCACCCGCGCGCAGCGCATCTATTGCCGCGCGGTGCTGCGCTGCCTGGGTGTGCGAATCACCGTGACCGGCAACCCGATTCGCAATCTGCGCGGGGTGCTGGTGGTGAGCCCGCACATGTCGTGGCTCGACGTCTTCGCCGTCGGCTCGGTGCTGCCCGGGTCGTTCGTCGCGCGCGCCGACATGTTCACCGGCCGCGCGACCGGGCTGGTTGCCCGCATTTTGAAGATCATCCCGATCGAGCGGTCCAGCCTGCGGCGGCTGCCCGGGGTGGTCGACGCCGTCGCGCGCCGGCTGCGCGCCGGTCACACGGTGGTGGCCTTCCCGGAGGGCACCACGTGGTGCGGTCTGGACCGGGGCGCCTTCTACCCGGCGATGTTCCAGGCGGCGATCGATGCCGGCCGCCCGGTGCAGCCCGTGCGGCTGACCTATCACCACGTCGACGGCAGCCCCTCGACGGTGCCGGCCTTCGTCGGCGACGAGACCCTGCTGAGCTCCATTCGCCGGCTGCTGATCGTGCCGCGCACGCTGGCGCGGGTGCACGTCGAGTCTCTGCAGCTCCCGGGGACCGACCGGCGCGCGCTGGCCGGCCGCTGCCAGTCCGCGGTGGGCGGCGGAACCGCCCGGCGCGCTGGTCACGGGCACGTGCTGGTGGCCTGAGCAACCGGGCGGGCCGGTATCGTGGTTCGCGTCATGGTCTACCTCGATCACGCCGCCACCACCCCGATGCACCCCGCCGCCGTCGAGGCGATGACGGCTGTGCTCGGCACGGTCGGCAACGCGTCCTCGCTGCACACCAGCGGCCGGGCGGCGCGGCGCCGCATCGAGGAGTCCCGGGAGCTGATCGCCGACAGGCTCGGCGCGCGACCGTCGGAGGTCATCTTCACCGCCGGCGGTACCGAGAGCGACAACCTGGCGGTCAAGGGCATCTACTGGGCCCGCCGCGACGCCGAGCCGCGGCACCGGCGCATCGTCACCAGTGCGGTGGAACACCACGCCGTGCTGGACTCGGTGCACTGGCTCGTCGAGCACGAGGGCGCCGAGGTCACCTGGCTGCCCACCGCCGCCGACGGGTCGGTGCCGGCCGCGGCGCTGCGCGAGGTGCTCACCCGCCACGACGACGTCGCGCTCGTCTCGGTGATGTGGGCGAACAACGAGGTCGGCACCGTCATGCCGGCCGCCGAACTGGCCGCCGTGGCGGCCGAATTCGGGGTCCCGATGCACAGCGACGCCGTGCAGGCGGTGGGGCAGCTGCCGGTCGACTTCGCCGCCAGCGGCCTGTCGGCGATGAGCGTGACCGCGCACAAGTTCGGCGGCCCGTCCGCCGTCGGTGCGCTGCTGCTGCGCCGCGACGTGGCGTGTGTGCCGCTGGCGCACGGGGGCGGGCAGGAGCGCGACATCCGTTCGGGCACCGCCGATGTCGCCGGCGCGGTCGGAATGGCGGCCGCGGCCCGGATCTCGGTCGACGGCCTCGAGGCCAACAGCGCCCGGCTGCGGGCGTTGCGCGACCGGCTGGTCGCCGGTGTGCTGGGCGCCATCGAGGACGTCACCCTCAATGGGGCCCGCGACCCGCAGCGGCTTCCCGGCAACGCGCACTTCACCTTCCGCGGCTGCGAGGGCGACGCGTTGTTGATGTTGCTGGACGCCAACGGAATCGAGTGTTCGACCGGATCGGCATGCACCGCCGGTGTCGCGCAGCCCTCCCACGTGCTGATCGCGATGGGCGCCGACGCGGCCACCGCCCGGGGGTCGTTGCGACTGTCGTTGGGGCACACCAGTTCCGATGCCGACGTCGACGCAGTGCTGCGGGTGCTGCCGGGCGCGGTGGACCGCGCCCGTCGGGCCGCGCTGGCCGCCGCGGGGGCGTCCTAAGTGAAAGTGCTTGCCGCGATGAGCGGTGGCGTCGACTCGTCGGTCGCCGCCGCCCGGATGGTCGACGCCGGACACGACGTGGTTGGCGTGCATCTGGCGCTGTCCAGCGCTCCCGGCACCCTGCGCACCGGCTCCCGGGGGTGTTGCTCGAAGGAGGACGCCTCCGATGCGCGCCGGGTCGCCGATGTGCTCGGAATCCCGTTCTACGTATGGGATTTCGCGGAGAGGTTCAAGTCCGACGTGATCGACGAATTCGTGTCGTCGTATGCGCGCGGCGAAACGCCCAACCCATGCGTGGTGTGCAATCAGAAGATCAAGTTCTCGGCCCTGTCGGCCAAAGCCGTTGCGCTGGGCTTCGATACGGTGGCCACCGGCCATTACGCCCGGCTCTCTGGCGGCCGGCTGCGCCGCGCCGTCGACATCGACAAGGACCAGTCCTACGTGCTGGCCGTCTTGAGCGCCGAGCAGCTGCGGCGCGCGGCGTTCCCGATCGGGGACACCCCCAAGCCGCAGATCCGGGCCGAGGCCGCGCGACGCGGGCTGACCGTCGCCGACAAGCCGGACAGCCACGACATCTGCTTCATCCCCTCGGGCAACACCCGCGCGTTCCTGGGCGAGCGCATCGGCGTGCGCCGCGGGGCCGTGGTCAATGCGGACGGCACGGTGCTGGCCGAGCACGACGGCGTGCACGGGTTCACCGTCGGCCAGCGCAAGGGTCTCGGCATCGCCGGACCGGGACCCGACGGCCGACCGCGCTACGTCACCGCGATCGACGCCGAGACCGCCACGGTGCGGGTGGGGGAGGCGGCCGATCTCGAAATCCGCGAGATGATCGGTCGCACACCAGTTTTCACGTCGGGTGTCGCGCCGTCGGGCCCGCTGGAGTGTGCGGTTCAGGTGCGCGCGCACGGCGAAACCGCCGACGCGATAGCCGAACTGGTCCACGGCGAGTTGGTCGTGCGACTGCGCGCCCCGATGCGCGGTGTGGCCCGCGGCCAGACGCTGGTGCTCTATCGCCGCGATCCCGAGGGTGACGAGGTGCTCGGCAGCGCCACCATCGCGGGCACCGCGCGCTGATCACCGCGGCATGTTCGCGGAGATGTTCGTCATCACGATGTCGGACACCGATTGCGCGAAGCCGCAGAAGGTGACCTCCAGCATGGCCACCGACAGGATCCGGTAGTCGCGGCCGCATCCCCCCGGCCGCAGGCGCAGCGTGGTGGCGTCGGCGTTCCAGTCGCCGACGTAGAGCTGTCCGCTCGAGCCGTTCGCGCAGTCGCCGACGGTGCCCACCAGGGCGCCGAAGGCGCGCCGGGCGGCGTCGGCGTCGCGATAGGCCGCGGCGCCCTCGGAGATCAGCGCGCCGTCGGGCGGGTCCTGAAAGGTCGTCTTGTGGAAGGCCTCGAGATCGCGGCCGAACGTGGCCGTCTCGGCGTAGATGAACCGGCACTCGCGCGGCGCGGTCTCCGCGAGCGCGTCGACGTCGACCGGGCTGGTGCCGTCCATCGACGGGATGATGGTCAGATGCTCGCCGGCGCCGGTGATCGCGCGCATCCGCGACTGGTCCAGCAGGATCGCGTCGACGTCGACGCCCTGCACCACCCGGCGGTTCGCGCCGGAACCCGCCAGGGCCGCGCCGTCCACCACCCGGGTGCACGACGCCACCAGCGCCACCGCCGCGCACAACAGCGGTAGCCACGCTGATTTCGGCTTCTGAGACACCCTTACGCACCCCTTTTGCGTCGAACCTACCCGCGCGGACCGCCCGCACACAGACCCCTGGCGACCGGTGAGTGCTGCGACGTCGAATACGGTTGCCGGGTGAGTGTTTTCGCCCCTCGGTTCGCCACGGCCAGCGGTGTCGGATCGTGGCCCGGGCTCGCCGCGCGGGAAGCCGCCGAAGTCGTGGTGGGTGAACTGGCGGGCGCGCTGGCCCACATCGTCGAACTGCCGGCCCGCGGGGTGGGTGCCGACATGCTCGGCCGGGCCGGCGCGCTGCTGGTCGACGTGGCCATCGACACGGTGCCGCGCGGCTACCGGCTCGCCGCCCGGCCGGGGGCGGTGACCCGCCGCGCGATCAGCCTGCTCGACGAGGACATGGACGCGCTGGAGGAGGCGTGGGAAGCCGCCGGCCTGCGCAACGACGGCCGGGTGGTGAAGGTGCAGGCGCCGGGCCCGATCACGCTGGCCGCCGAGATCGAGCTGGCCAACGGGCACCGGGCGATCACCGACGCCGGGGCGCTGCGCGACCTGGCGGCGTCGCTGGCCGAGGGGGTTGCCGCGCATCGGGCGGGGATGGCCCGCCGGCTCGAGGCGGAGGTGGTGGTCCAGTTCGACGAGCCGTCGCTGCCCACGGCGCTGGGCGGCCGGCTCAGTGGGGTCACCTCGCTGAGCCCGGTGGCGCCGCTCGACGAGGAGGTGGCCGCCGGCCTGCTCGACGGCTGCGCCCAAACGGTCGGAGGCGAGGTGCTGCTGCACTGCTGCGCCCGGGGTGTCCCGTGGGACCTGATGCAGCGCAGCGCATTTAGCGCCGTTTCGGTGGACGCGGGCGCGCTGAGCGCCGCGGACCTGGACGGCATCGCCGGGTTCGTGGAGGCGGGCCGCACCGTCGTCGTACATGGCGCCACGAGCACGCGCCGCAAC
>NZ_QMEV01000128.1 GCF_003284935.1 Mycobacterium colombiense | reverse complement strand
GCGGGTGCTCCGCCTCGGACGTTCGGGCCGCTCGACCGGTTCGGACCCATCGCCCAACGGCTCGCGGGAGTGCCGAGAGCGGCTCCGGGCCGAACGCGCGGTGGAGCGAGTGGTGCGGGTGGTGCGGCGCGTCCTCGACGACGGACCCGACCTGCGGCCCCGTCGGGCGTCGCTGGTCTCGTCGGCGTCGTCGGTGTCGGCATCGGACTGCAACACCGACTGCGCCTTGGCGACGATGCCGTTGAAGAAGGACTTGACGTCGACGCCGGCGGCCTCCGAAGCGTCTTCAGAGGTGCTCGCCGATGTCCTTGCCTGGTAAGCGTTTCCGAAATACCAACGGGCCAGTCCGATCGCCAGTACACCGCCGGCGGTGCCCAGCATCAGCGGGAAACGCTCGATCAGCGGATAGCCGCAGTTGATCAGCAGGTCTTTGAGGCGGCCGACCTTGGCGTCGTGGAACAGCCAGTAGGCGCCCGGCACCGCGCCGAACAGGATCAGGGGCGGCTGGATGATCGTGGTGAAGATGCCGTCCTGGCGCACCGCCAGCACCGCCGCGACGCAGCCGGCTATATAGAAGCCCGCGAAGACGTGGGTCAGTTCCTTGTGACCAGCGTCGATTCCGTAGCCGATGGCGGTCGCGGTGACGGCGATGAGCAGGGCTGCGTACCAGGGGACACCTGGGATGTTCGGAAGGATCGAACGGTGACCATCCTCCACCGTCGAACTTGCCCGCTGTGCTGACACATGTAGACCGTACCGGGAATGGGGCGAAAGGCCCGTAAATACCTCGTGGGGATCCTGGGCGTGCCCTACCGGGGCGCGCGAACGCCGGTGTCCAATGGTCCCCGGCTCGCGCCGCGGCCAAGACCCCTAGACTTGGTTCCCCGTGAGCCTGAGCCTGGGAATAGTGGGGTTGCCCAACGTCGGCAAGTCGACCTTGTTCAACGCGCTGACCCGGAACAACGTGGTGGCGGCCAACTATCCGTTCGCGACGATCGAGCCCAACGAGGGCGTCGTCCCGCTGCCCGATTCCCGGCTGGACAAGCTCGCCGAGATGTTCGATTCCGAGAAGATCGTCCCGGCGCCGGTCACGTTCGTCGACATCGCCGGGATCGTGAAGGGCGCCTCCGAGGGCGCCGGCCTGGGCAACAAGTTCCTGGCCAACATCCGCGAGTGTGACGCGATCTGCCAGGTGGTGCGGGTGTTCGCCGACGACGACGTGGTGCACGTCGACGGCAAGGTCGATCCGCGCGCCGACATCGAGGTGATCGAGACCGAGCTGATCCTGGCCGACATGCAGACCCTGGAGAGGGCCGTCCCGCGGCTGGAGAAAGAAGCCCGCAACAATAAGGAGCGCAAGCCGGTGCACCAGGCGGCCGTCGCCGCGGAGGCGGTGCTGGACTCGGGCAAGACGCTGTTCGCGGCCGGGGTCGACGCCGCGCCGCTGCGCGAGCTGAATCTGATGACCACCAAGCCGTTTCTGTACGTGTTCAACGCCGACGAGTCCGTGCTGACCGACGATGCCCGCAGGGCCGAGCTGTCCGCGATGGTCGCCCCCGCCGACGCGGTGTTCCTCGACGCGAAGATCGAGGCCGAACTGCAAGAGCTCGACGACGAGTCGGCGGCCGAGCTGCTGGAGTCCATCGGGCAAACCGAGCGTGGACTGGATGCGTTGGCGCGGGCCGGTTTTCACACCCTCAAGCTGCAGACCTACCTCACTGCCGGCCCAAAAGAGGCGCGCGCGTGGGTGATTCACCAGGGCGACACCGCACCCAAGGCCGCCGGGGTGATTCACACCGATTTCGAAAAGGGCTTCATCAAGGCCGAGATCGTGTCCTACGACGACCTGATCGCCGCGGGCTCGATGGCGGCCGCCAAGGCGGCGGGCAAGGTCCGCATGGAGGGCAAGGACTACGTGATGGCCGACGGCGACGTGGTCGAGTTCCGCTTCAACGTGTAGCGAACACCGCGGGCGCGTCAGGCGTTTACTGCGAGTCCTGCGCGGAGAAGACGTCGATCGGCCGCACGGGCGTCAACATCACCAGGGGTATCTGGCGGGTCGTCGATTTCTGGTAGGAGATGTACGGCGGGTACAGGTGAGCCATGTAGGACCACACTTGATGCCGTTCCTCGCCTTCGGGTTCCCGCCACGTGGCCTCGAACGCCTGGGTCGCGATCTGCAGGCCGATTGTGTTGCTCGCCAAGATATTCAGGTACCAACCCGGATGCGTGTCGGCGCCGCCCTTCGACGCGACGATCACGATCTCGCCGCCGAAGTTGCCGTAGATCAACGGCCGGATATAAATTTTCCCCGACTTGCGGCCCACGCACCTGATCAAGCAGTGCGTCGTCATCTCGCGGCCCCCGACCGCACTGACGTCGAAGATGTGGCCGCGCGCGCCACCCGAACTCAGGTAGGTGTCCAGGTGCTCACTGATCCAGTTGTTTCGCGCCGCTCGGATCGCCGCGGCTTCGGCGTCGGCCATGGATGACTCCCTGAATTCAGACGGGCGAAGGGGATTGGACTAATCCGGGTTTGCTGACTGATCCATGTAACCATGCGCGCCGCCGGTCAGTTCGCGCAGCCGGGCGACGATGCCGAGGGTCCTGTCATGGATACCGCGCCCGGTTGCGTTTCGCCGCGGCGGGGAGCACGCACCGAATACGCTCGCACGATGATCTATCGCTGGCTGGTGCGCGAGCAGGCGGCGGCCGCTTGGCGGCGGTGGTCCGAACAACGGTTTGACGAGACGCGCCTGCGTCGCGCGTGAGCCAGCGAAGGCGACTGGGGATCGTCCTCGGACTCAACGTTTCGCTCATCGCCGCGCTGGTCATCGTGGGCCTGGTCGCACATTCGGTTGGTGTGCTCGCGGCGGCGGGTGACACCGCCGCGGATTCTGTTGCGCTGCTGCTCGGTCTGATCGCCGTCACCGTCCGGGACCGTACGACGTATGCCCGGCGTCGGCTGGCGATACCGGCGGTGGCGCTGATCAACGGCGTTGCGCTCCTGGTGGTGGCGGTGTTGATCGTGGTGGAAGCGATGCGCCGGCTGATTCGCGGCGTTCCCGCGGTGCACGGCCTGCCGGTGTCGATCGTCAGTGCGGTCACCATGGCCGTCCTGTTGGTGGGGGCGTGGGTGCTGGGCGCCTCGGCCGCAAGCGAGGACCTGCACATGCGCTCGGTCCTGCTGGACACCCTCGCCGACGCCGCGTCGGCCGCGGCCGTTGCCGTCGCTGGTGCTGTGATCGCGTTGACTGGACGCTTCTTCTGGCTCGATTCGGTCCTCGCGCTCGCGATCGCGGTCATCGTCGCCGTCCCCGCGGGCGCACTGTCCTTGAAGGCCGTCAGCGCGATGCGCGGCAAGGCAGTGGATTTCACGGACGACTAAGGTCAGACACGATGCGGTGGCGGGGTGTGTGTCACGTCGAGTTCGCGGTGCTGGACTACGACGACTCCATCGCGTTCTACGACGCATTATTCGGTTGGCTCGGCTACAGCAGCTTCTCGTCGCTCGACATGGAGTACCAATCGACGTACTACATGACGCGAAACGTCAACCCGCACAGCTACATCGGCATCCAGCCCGCGCGCAGCGGCGCGAAGCTGACGCACACCGAGCAGGCGGTCGGCATCAACCACATCGCGTTGTGGGCGCGCAACAGGGCGGAGGTCGACCGATTCCACCGCGAATTCTTGGTCGCGCGCGGCATCCCGGTCACCGACGAGCCCCAGGATTACCCGCAGTACTGGCCCGGCTACTACGCGGTCTTCTTGGACGACCCGATCAACGGGATTCATTGGGAACTGGCCTGGGTGCCGAAAATCCCTACGCCCCGCCAACTTTGGTCGTTCTATCGTGCGATCCGTGCCTTCTCCAGGAGCCGGACGGACCTGGCGAATACGGTGCCGGGCGTCGCAAGGCAGGCCAGGAGAACCCTTCCGTCCCGGTGAGGCGACGGGCGCCGGGGCCGCACCCCCGTGACGGCGCCCCGGTTGTCGGAGGCGGCGTTTAGCATGCGGTCCTCAGACACCTATCGCACCTGGAGGCACCGCATGAAGTTCATTTCGACCCGCATCATCACGGCCGACGTCAGGCGGCTCGTCGATTTCTACCAGCTGGTCACCGGCGTCTCGGCGATCTGGGGCAACGAGCTGTTCGCCGAGATCCCGACGCCGATCGGCACGCTGGCGATCGGTAGCGACAAGACCGTCCCGCTGTTCGGCGACGGGTCCGCCGAACCCGCGGCCAATCGCAGCGCCATCCTGGAATTCATCGTCGAGGACGTGGACTCCGAATACGAGCGGCTTCGACAGCACATCGCCGAGGTCGTAACGGAGCCGACCACCATGCCCTGGGGCAACCGCGCGCTGTTGTTCCGGGATCCGGATGGAAACCTGGTCAACCTGTTCACCCCGGTGACGCCGGAGGCTCGGTCCAAGTTCGGACTGTGACGGTGTGAAGGAATCCGAACTTCTACTTGCCCGGATCACCGTCGGGGGAAATTCTTAGGAGATGGCGACTGTGAAGCGCGCGGTGCGGCGGACGGCGAGCGTGGTGGTGGGCGGCGCGGTGGCGCTGTCCGTTCTGGGGCTGGCCGGCGGCCCCGTCGTGGCGGCGGCACCGCCCCCGGCACCCACCGGCCACTGGTGCCCGGGCGATCCGTGGAACCCGACCTGGGGCAACGTCTTGGACTGGGACTGGCATCAATGCCA
>NZ_QMEV01000127.1 GCF_003284935.1 Mycobacterium colombiense | reverse complement strand
GCGGCGGCCAGACCCAGCCGGTCGCCGATCTCGACGGCGGTGATCGATCCGGACTCGAGCAGCAGGCGCACGATCGCGCGGCGGGTGTGACCATCCGGCACCGGCGCACCGACGTCCGCCACCCCGGTCGCGGCGGCGCCGACACCAGTGGCCCCATCGGGGCTGGTTCGGATTTTCACAACACCAGTGTGACGCAATTCCGGGGATCGGTCTAGCAAGGGTCCCCTGTCCTGGCGTTGCACTGCTCACACCGGTCCGCAACGTGCGGCCCGCCTCGTCGGCCGGGCTAGGCTGCTCTGATGGCAGCCCGCCACCACACGCTGAGCTCGTCGATCGCGAGTCTGCACGGCGACGAGCAAGCGGTGGGCTCGCCGCTGAACGATACCGAGCTCACCACGCTGCGCCGCACCCGCCTGTTCGGCGCCACCGGCACCGTGGTGATGGCGATCGGCGCGCTGGGCGCCGGCGCGCGTCCCGTCGTGCAGGACCCCACCTTCGGGGTGCGGCTGCTCAACCTCCCGTCGCGGATCCAGACGGTGTCGTTGACCATGACCACCACCGGCGCGGTCATGATGGCGCTGGCCTGGTTGATGCTGGGCCGGTTCGCGCTGGGCAGCCGGCGGATGTCGCGCGGCGACCTGGACCGCACCCTGCTGCTATGGGTGCTGCCGCTGCTGATCGCCCCGCCCATGTACAGCAAGGACGTCTACTCCTACCTGGCGCAGAGCCAGATCTCGCTGGAGGGCCTGGACCCCTACCGGGTGGGCCCGGCCTCCGGCCTGGGCCTGTCCCACATCTTCACGCTGTCCGTGCCGACGCTGTGGCGCGAGACCCCCGCGCCGTACGGTCCGCTGTTCCTGTGGATCGGGCGCGGCATCTCGGCGATCACCGGGGAGAACATCGTCGCCGCCGTGCTCTGTCACCGCCTGGTGGAGCTGCTCGGGGTGGCCCTGATCGTGTGGGCGACCCCGCGCCTGGCCCGGCGCTGCGGCGTCGCGGAGGTCAGCGCCCTGTGGCTGGGCGCGGCCAATCCGCTGCTGATCATGCATCTGGTGGCCGGCGTCCACAACGAGGCGCTGATGCTGGGCCTGATGCTGGCCGGCGCGGAATTCGCGTTGCGCGGCATCGACGCCCCGCGGCTGCTGCCCTCGTCCTGGAGGATCGCCCCCGACTGGGAGCCGCTGGGGATGCTGGCCGCCGGCGCCGTGCTGATCGTGCTGTCGTCGCAGGTCAAGCTGCCGTCGCTGCTGGCGCTGGGCTTCGTCACGATGGCCCTGGCCTACCGCTGCGGTGGCACCCTGCGCGCGCTGCTGCTGGCGGGCGGCGGCATGGCGGCGCTGTCGCTGGCGGTGATGGCGGTGGTGGGCTGGGCCAGCGGCCTGGGCTTCGGCTGGATCTACACGCTGGGCACCGCCAACGTGGTGCGCAGCTGGATGTCGCCGCCGACCCTGCTGGCGCTGGGCACCGGGCAGGTGGGCATCCTGCTGGGCCTGGGCGATCACACCACCGCGGTGCTGGGGCTGACCCGTGCGATCGGCGTGCTGATCATCACGGTCATGGTGGCCTGGTTGTTGCTGGCCGTCTTCCGCGGCCGGCTGCACCCGATCGGCGGGCTGGGTGTGGCGCTGGGCATCACCGTGCTGTTGTTCCCCGTCGTGCAGCCCTGGTACCTGCTGTGGGCGATCATCCCGCTGGCCGCCTGGGCGACCCGCACCGGCTTCCGGGTGGCGGCCATCGTCATCAGCCTGGTCGTCGGGATCTTCGGCCCCACCGCGAACGGCGACCGGTTCGCGCTGTTCCAGATCATCGACGCCACCCTGGCCAGCACCGTGATCGTCGTGGCGCTCATCGCGCTGACCTACACCCGCCTGCCGTGGCGCCGCCCGCCCGTCCGGGGCCCCGAATCCAACGGACAACCCGTCACCGGCACCACGGCACCGCCGCAGCATCCGTCGACCCCCCGCCCGGCGCCGGCGCACGACGCCTACGCTGATTCCACGTGAGCTCGGCCTTTCCAGAATCGCGCAGATCCCCCGACACAGTGGTGCGGCTGCGCGGGGTCACCAAGACGTACGGGTCCGGCTCGACGGCCGTCGAGGCTGTCGCCAACCTCGATCTCGAGGTGCACGCCGCCGAGGTGCTGGCCCTGCTCGGCCCCAACGGCGCCGGCAAGACCACGACGGTGGAGATGTGCGAGGGCTTCGTTCGCCCCGACGCCGGCACGATCGAGGTGCTGGGCTTGGACCCGATCGCCGACAACACGCGGCTGCGGGCGCGGATCGGGGTGATGCTGCAGGGCGGCGGCGGCTATCCCGCGGCCCGGGCCGGCGAAATGCTCAACCTGGTGGCCTCCTACGCCGCCGACCCGCTGGACCCCGCGTGGCTGCTGGACACGCTCGGCCTCACCGACGCCGCCCGCACCACCTACCGTCGGCTGTCCGGCGGCCAGCAGCAACGGCTGGCGCTGGCGTGTGCGTTGGTCGGCCGCCCCGAGCTGGTGTTCCTCGACGAGCCCACCGCGGGCATGGACGCGCACGCGCGGCTGCTGGTGTGGGAACTGATCGACGCGCTGCGCCGCGACGGGGTGACGGTGCTGTTGACCACGCATCAGCTCAAGGAGGCCGAGGAGCTGGCCGATCGGCTGGTGATCATCGACCACGGGGCGACGGTGGCCTCGGGCACGCCGACGGAGCTGATGCGCAGCGGCGCCAAGGACCAGCTGCGGTTCAGCGCCCCGCCGCGCCTGGACCTGTCCCTGCTCGCGGCCGCCCTGCCGGAGGACTACAAGGCGACCGAGGTGACGCCGGGTGAGTACCTGGTCGAGGGCCACGTCGACCCCCAGGTGCTGGCCACCGTCACCGCGTGGTGCGCGCGGATCGACGTGCTGGCCACCGACATGCGCGTCGAGCAACGCAGCCTCGAGGACGTCTTCCTCGACCTCACCGGCAGGAAGTTACGGCCTTGACGGACAACGAGATTCAATCCAGCGTCTTTCCCGCGGGCACCTTCGCACCCGATCCGCGGCCCAGCGCGGTGCCGAAAATGCTTGCCGCGCAATTCGGTTTGGAGCTCAAGCTGTTGCTGCGCAACGGCGAGCAGCTGCTGCTGACCATGTTCATCCCGATCACGCTGCTGGTCGGGCTGACGCTGCTGCCGCTCGGCTCGTTCGGACAGCACCGCGCGGCCACGTTCACCCCGGTCATCATGGCGCTGGCGGTGATCTCGACGGCGTTCACCGGGCAGGCGATCGCGGTCGCCTTCGACCGGCGCTACGGCGCGCTCAAGCGGCTCGGGGCCACCCCGCTGCCAGTGTGGGGCATCATCGCCGGCAAGTCGCTGGCCGTGGTCACCGTGGTGTTCCTGCAGGCAATCCTGTTGGGCGCCATCGGTTTTGCGCTCGGGTGGCGGCCCGCGCCGGCGGCGCTGGCACTGGGGGCGGGCGTGATCGCGCTGGGCACCGTGGTTTTCGCGGCCCTGGGGCTGCTGCTGGGCGGGACGCTGCGGGCCGAGATCGTGCTCGCGGTCGCCAACCTGATGTGGTTCGTCTTCGCCGGCCTCGGCGCGCTGACGCTGGAAACCGGCATCACCCCGACTGCGGTCAAGTTGGCGGCCCGGCTGACCCCGTCGGGAGCGCTCACCGAGGCGCTCTCGCAGGCGATGACGATGTCGGTGGACTGGTTCGGCGTGATCGTCCTGGTGGCGTGGGGCGCGGTCGGCGCGCTGAGCGCGCTGCGCTGGTTCCGCTTCACCTGACGCTCGCCCGCGGGCCTGGCTTCTTCACCTGACGGTCGCGTCGGACTCGCGACACTTAAACCACGCACACGACACGCCGAGACCGGTGTACGTGGTTTAAGTCTCGGCGCGCCCGGGCGTACTACAGGCCGTAGTTTTCGGTGGCTTAGGATCGGGCCGTGGTGGGACGGATGCTGTTGCGCGTGGTGGACCTGCTGCCCAACCCCAGCGCGGGCGTGCAGCGCCTGATCGCCGCGGCCGTCATCCTCACCCAGGGCGGCATCGCGATCACCGGCGCGATCGTGCGGGTCACCGCGTCGGGCCTGGGCTGCCCCACCTGGCCGCAGTGCTTTCCAGGCAGCTTCGTGCCGGTGGCCCACGCCGAGGTGCCGCGCATCCACCAGGCCGTCGAATTCGGCAATCGGATGGTCACCTTCGCCGTGGTCATCACGGCGGCGCTGGCCGTGCTGGCGGTGACGCGGGCGCGCCGGCGCCGCGAGGTACTCGTCTACGCCTGGCTGATGCCGGTGTCCACCGTCGTGCAGGCGGTGATCGGCGGCATCACCGTGCGCACCGGGCTGCTGTGGTGGACGGTGGCCGTCCACCTGCTGACCTCGATGACGATGGTGTGGCTGTCGGTGCTGCTCTACGTGAAAGTGGGCGAGCCCGACGACGGGGTGGTCCGCGAGCGCGTGGTCCGGCCGCTGCGCGCGCTGACCGCGTTGTCCGGCCTGAACCTGGCCGCGGTGCTGGTCACCGGCACGCTGGTGACGGCCGCCGGCCCGCACGCCGGTGATCGCAGCCCCACCCGCACGGTGCCGCGACTCAAGGTCGAGGTCGACACCCTGGTGCACCTGCACTCGTCGCTGCTGATCGCCTACCTGACGCTGCTGGTGGGGCTGGGCTTCGGGCTGCTGGCGGTGCGTGCCGCCCGGCCCGTGCTGGTGCGGCTCGCGGTGCTGCTGGTCCTGGTGGTCGCCCAGGCCGCCGTCGGCACCGCGCAGTACTACACGGGGGTTCCGGCCGTGCTGGTCGCCCTGCACGTGGCCGGGGCCGCGGCGTGCA
>NZ_QMEV01000126.1 GCF_003284935.1 Mycobacterium colombiense | reverse complement strand
CAGCGCGGGTCGGCCGGTGGGGCGTCCGGCGGGGGCGCCAGCAGGGCCCCGCGGCAGCGTGGACACCATTCGCGTTGCCGGTCACGCACGTTCCAGCGGGTGCCGCACTGGGAGCACACCTGGATCACCGGACCAGACTAACGCCGTCCCGACACCGGCCGTCGAACCGCGGGCCGCGGGCCGCGCGGCCGGCCGCCGCCGTCTGCCGCGAGGGCCGGATTGGCAACCCGCCCAGGGACCGCCGACTATCCACAGTTTCCACAGGTTTATCCACATAGACAGAGGGGGTATAGAAAGCATCGCTACAGCCCCTGGCGGCTGACGGTGGTGTAACTGTGGATAACACCCCGGCGGTGTCGGCACCCCATCGACAGCCGAAGCGGGTCGCCGAGCGAAATGCATTGCCTTGCTAAGCACCCTTACGACCAGCGCGTCCGGCCGCGGATCGGCCCCCACCCGGTGCGGCGCTTCCGGCCCCGCCGCCCCTCGCCAACGCCCAGCTCAGCGCGATATTTCTCAAGGCCGCCACGAAGCGCTATGATCGCGTTCGCGAAAAGTGTTTGTGACTCACCTCACTGACGCGAGGTGACCGGGGGTGGAAGGCGATTGATGGCCACGCAGTCGTTCGGTCCGGGTTCACCGGGCCCGTCGAAGTCGTATTGCGGCTCGCCGGCGTGGAATCACAGCTATAGCATCGCCGCGCTGCGCGCCGGGCTGATCGCCCTGGCGTTGCTGGCCGTGCTCGCAGTCATCGTCTTGTCTTGAATCGCCGCTCAGCGGGTATCCGCGTTCCGGCTCACAAGGGTCGTTCTTGCGGAGCGCGCGGTCATGGAGCAGGGTTGATAACGGCCGGCCGCCGCAAGACGGCGCCGCGCGACTGAGCGTCAAGACGATAATCGAAGAAAGGAATGCCGTGGCTGAATACACCCTGCCCGACCTGGACTGGGACTATGCAGCGTTGGAACCGCACATCTCCGGGCAGATCAACGAGATCCACCACACCAAGCACCACGCCACGTACGTCAAAGGCGTGAACGACGCTCTGTCCAAGCTCGAAGAGGCCCGCGCCAACGAGGACCACGCTGCGATCTTCCTGAACGAAAAGAACCTCGCCTTCCACTTGGGCGGCCACGTCAACCACTCCATCTGGTGGAAGAACCTGTCGCCGGACGGCGGCGACAAGCCGACCGGCGAACTGGCCGCCGCGATCGATGACGCCTTCGGGTCCTTCGATCGCTTCCGCGCTCAGTTCAGCGCGGCCGCCAACGGACTGCAGGGTTCGGGCTGGGCGGTCCTGGGTTACGACACCCTGGGCGGCCGGCTGCTCACCTTCCAGCTCTACGACCAGCAGGCCAACGTTCCGCTTGGCATCATCCCCTTGCTGCAGGTCGACATGTGGGAGCACGCGTTCTACCTGCAGTACAAGAACGTCAAGGCGGACTACGTCAAGGCGTTCTGGAACGTCGTCAACTGGGCGGATGTGCAGAAGCGGTACGAGGCCGCGACGTCGAAAACCCGGGGCCTGATTTTCGGCTGACTTCATTTCGATCGGCGGGGGCGTCGCGCGGTTGCGCGGCGCCCCCGTCGTTTGTTCGACCCGCACCGAACCGCACGAGTAGGCCTGCGCCGCTGACCGTGTCGTGTTGCATGGCGCCTAAACCGCAGGCATGCTTAATTATTCGGACTTGCCAGTGTGGTTGTTCCAAGCGGAGTCATCGCGCGGAGGTCGAAATGGAAACTGGGTCGGATGGTCCTATCGGGGTGTCCCCGTTCCATTCTCGTGGCGCCTTGAAAGGGTTCGTGATCTCCGGGCGGTGGCCCGATTCGACCAAAGAATGGGCCCAGCTCCTCATGGTCGCGGTCAGAATCGCGTCGCTGCCCGGATTGCTCTCGACCACAACGGTCTTCGGTGCCCGCGAGGAATTGCCGGACGAACCCGAGCCCGGCACGGTCGGCCTGGTGCTCGCCGAGGGCACGGTGTTCGGTGAATCAGCCATCCAGCCAGGCTATTTCGCGGAGCATCAGCCGCCGGCGCTGCTCATGTTGCACCCGCCGTCGGAAACCACGCCGTCACTGCCCGAATGCACCGGCGCGGCATCGGGGTGCGTCTTGCTGCCGGGTCTGCCCTATCTGGGACTCGAGCACCGGGCGGCCTGGGTGGAAGCCGAGGCCGACGGAACCATCACCTCGATGGTGAGCCGGGTCGGCGTCGACCCGATCAGCCACCCCGACACGGCGATATTGCTCGCCGCGTGAGGACCTGCCCGACGACCGCCGCGGTTTCGCGGTCGGGTGCGAACCGCGATTCACCTTGCCGACCGTGGCGTGGGCCGGTTGGCACCCGCCCGAGCCGTTTCCGCAACCGCGGTCGCGTCGGCGTTGGCGCGCCGCAGAACCGTCGATGCGTTTCGGCGCGGTACCAGCGCCGTCCGGCTAAGTTAACCGCGCCTCGGCCATCGTCGCCCGGCGGCCGCGAAACCGGCGAACGGGACCGTCGCGGGGGCACTTTTCACACCCGGCAGCAAAGGGTGTGCTGAATCTGCCCTGATAACGGGCCCGTTGCGGAGCGATCGCCCAGCACGTCCCGGCATATTATCGCGCCCGTCAGCGCACCTTTCGCCCGCCACCTTGGAACGAACGTCCGATTCTGCGGATAACCTGTGAGTTTCAAGGATTTGGTGGACACCCCAGCGAATCAGTTAGACGCTCGTCTAGTGGGGAGTTGGTAAGCGTCAGCTACGCGGGTCGGGATTCCCTTGGGGTTTGCACCTGGTTACGATCACCAAGCCTCGCTACCATGATCAGCAAATATACCTAGGTAACAGTTCACTTCTACAGCCCAGTGGAGGTCATATCAATGAGCACGACGTTCGCTGCTCGCCTGAATCGCCTGTTCGACACGGTGTATCCCCCGGGACGCGGGCCGCACACCTCCGCGGAAGTGATCGCGGCGCTCAAGGCAGAGGGCATCACGATGTCGGCTCCCTACCTCTCCCAGTTGCGTTCCGGCAATCGCACCAACCCATCGACGGCGACCATGGCCGCTCTGGCCAACTTCTTCCGCATCAAGCCGGCCTACTTCACCGACGACGAGTACTACGAGAAGCTCGATAAGGAGCTGTCGTGGTTGGCCACGACGCGCGACGACAACGTGCGCCGCATCGCGGTGCGCACCGCCGAGCTGTCCCCGGAGGCGCAACGCGAGGTCATGGAGCGGGTCAACGAACTTCGCCGCGCCGAGCACCTAGACGCCTGACGTCCACGCCGGGCACCGGCCGTGGGGCGTGCCCTGGAGGGCTGCCGCCCGCCCATTCCCATTAGGGTTGGCTCAGCGGATCGCGCAACCGCGAGAGCGATAGACAACGATTGCCAGCGAGATCACCGGGAGGCGGCCGGGAATGGGCCTGTTCCGCAAGCGAAAGAGCCGCGCGACGCGTCGCGCCGAAGCCCGCGCGATCAGGGCCCGCGCGAAGCTCGAAGCCAAGCTGGCCGCGAAGAATGAGGTGCGCCGCGTCAAATCCGCTCAACGGGCGGAGGGCAAGGCGCTGCGCGCGCAGATCAAGGCGCAGCGAGACCGCGACCGCAACGCCCTGAAGGTCGCGGAGGCCGAACTCAAAGCCGCGCGGGAGGGCAAGATCTTCTCACCGACACGAATCCGCCGGGTGCTGACGGTGTCTCGCCTGCTCGCGCCGATCCTCACCCCGCTCATCTACCGGGCGGCGGTCGCCGCCCGCGCGCTCATCGACCAGCGGCGTGCGGATCAACTCGGCATTCCGCTGGCCCAGATCGGCCAGTTCTCCGGTCACGGCGCCCAGCTGTCCGCCCGCATCGCGGGGTCGGAAAAGTCGCTGCGCATGGTGCAGGACAAAAAGCCCAAGGACGCCGAGACCAAGCAGTTCGTGTCCGCGATCGCCGAGCGGCTCACCGATCTGTCGGCGGCGGTCACCGCGGCGGAGAACATGCCGGCCGCGCGGCGCCGAGCGGCTCACGCCGCGATCTCGACGCAGCTCGACGGGATCGAGGCGGACCTGATGGCCCGCCTCGGCCTGAGCTGACCGCCCGCACGAAAGGCAGCATCCCGGCATGCCCGTCCACAGCAGGTGGATATCCCGCACCCTGACCGTCATCGCCGCGGCCATCGCCCTCTATCTCGGTTCGGCCGCCCAACTTCCCGCCGCCTGGGCCCACGTGCACGCCAGCAGCGACAACGCGGTGCGCGGGGCCATGGCGATCGTCACGTTCCAGGTGCCCAACGAGTCGAACAACGGGGCGCTCACCACCGCCCTGACCGTCACGCTTCCCAACGTCGCATCGGCGCGCACCGAAAGCCTGCCGGGCTGGACGGCCAGGCTCGACCGCGACGCGGCGTCGGGCACCGTGCGGTCGGTGACGTGGACCGCCGCCCTCACCGGCGGCATCGGGGCGGATCAATTCGCCCTGTTCCGGCTGTCGGTGAAGCTGCCCGACACCGACACCGTCAGCTTCCCCGCCACGCAGACCTACTCCGACGGAACCGTCGTGAAGTGGGATCAGCCGCCGCTGCCCGACGGGAGCGAGCCCGAGCACCCGGTTCCCATGCTCGCCCTGGCCACCGGCGCGGCGGCACCGCACCAACACCACGGCTCCCCCGGCACGGCGCCGGCGGGGCCGAATGGGGCCGACAACCCGGCCCGACTGCTGGGCGGCGCCGCCCTGGTGGTCGCCGCCGCGGGCATCGCGATGGCCCTGATCCGCCGGCGAGCATGAAGCGCCTGGCGGTTGGCGCGTGCGTCGGCGTCATGTTTGTCATCGCGACACTGACCGCGCCGGCCGCGTCGGCCCACGCCGCCCGCGTGGCCACCGACCCCGCCGCCGATGCGGCGCTGGCGACGGGCCCGCAGCGGGTGAGCGCCACGTTCAACGAGCAGTTGCAAACCACGTTCGCCGCCATGACGGTGGTCGGTCCCGACGGCAACGTCTGGTCCACCGGCGAGCCCACCGTGCAGGGCGCGGTGGTCGGCATCGCCCTGCGAGCGCTGGGCCCGGCCGGAACGTACACGGTGAACTACCGCGTCACCTCCGCCGATGGCCACGTGGTGTCCGGGTCCTGGTCGTTTCGGCTCACGGTGCCCGGCACCGGCACGCCTGGTCCTC
>NZ_QMEV01000125.1 GCF_003284935.1 Mycobacterium colombiense | reverse complement strand
CGCGCCGGCGTGCTCGAGCACGACCCGGACGGCTCGGGCGCCGCGGTGCTGGCCGCGCTGGCCAGGCTGGCCAAGGCGGTGGCCGCCGAGCTGGTGGCCGGGGGGCTGCGGATCGTCGGCATCACCGGATCGTCGGGAAAGACCTCGACCAAGGACCTGGTGGCCGCCGTGCTGGCGCCGCTGGGGGAGGTGGTCGCCCCGCCCGGGTCGTTCAACAACGAGCTGGGCCACCCCTGGACGGTGCTGCGCGCGACGGCCGACACCGACTACCTGGTGCTCGAGATGTCGGCCCGGCATCCCGGCAACATTGCCGCGCTGGCCGACATCGCCACGCCGTCCATCGGCGTGGTGCTCAACGTGGGCACCGCTCACCTGGGCGAGTTCGGCTCGCGCGAAGCCATCGCCCAAACGAAATCCGAACTGCCGCAATCTGTCCCAGCGTCCGGGGTGGTGATCCTCAACGCCGACGATCCGGCCGTGGGGGCCATGGCGGACGTGACCGCGGCCCGGGTGGTCCGGGTCGGTCGCGCCGAGCACACCGACGCGGGCCCCAGCGACCTGTGGGCCGGGCCGGTGTCGCTCGACGAGCTGGCCAGGCCGCGGTTCACGCTGCACCGGCGCGACGCCACCGGGGTGCGGCAGGTGCAGGTAGGCCTCGGCGTCTACGGCGATCACCAGGTCGGCAACGCGCTGTGCGCGGCCGCGGTCGCCCTGGAATGCGGCGCCGACCTGGACCAGGTCGCGGCCGCCCTCGCCGCCGCGGGCCCGGTGTCGCGGCACCGGATGCAGGTCACCACCCGCGCCGACGGGGTTACCGTGATCGACGATGCCTACAACGCCAACCCCGATTCGATGCGGGCCGGGCTGCAGGCGCTGGCCTGGATCGCCCACGGGGGCGAGGGTGGCAGCAGCCCCTCTGAAAAGCGCAGGAGCTGGGCGGTGCTCGGCGAGATGGCCGAGCTCGGTGAGGACGCCATCCTCGAGCACGATCGCATCGGGCGGTTGGCCGTGCGCTTAGATGTGTCTCGACTCGTTGTCGTGGGAAGTGGGAGGTCGATGAGCGCCATGCACCACGGAGCGGTCATGGAGGGTTCCTGGGGCGCCGCCGATAAGGGGGCCGTGAACGTCGCCGACAGCGACGCCGCCCTGGCGTTGCTGCGAGCCGAGGTGCGACCCGGTGACGTGGTGCTGGTCAAGGCGTCGAATTCGGCCGGCCTGGGCGCGCTGGCCGACGCGCTGGCCCGTGACGATCGCGAGGGCGGCGAAGCCGGGCGAAGCGGGTCGTCACCATCGAGCGCTGACGATCGCGAGGGCGGCGAAGCCGGGCGAAGCGGGTCGTCACCATCAGAAAGCCCAGCCGGCTCAGACGACCCTGGGACGCGCGCATGAGGCAGATCCTCATCGCGGTCGCCGTCGCGCTGACCGTGTCGATCCTGTTGACCCCGGCGCTGATCCAGTTGTTCACCCGGCAGGGATTCGGCCACCACACCCGCGAGGACGGCCCGCCGACGCACCACGCCAAACGGGGCACGCCGTCCATGGGCGGCGTGGCGATCCTGGCCGGCATCTGGGCGGGGTATCTGGGCACCCACCTGGCCGGGATGGCCTTCGACGGCGAAGGCGTCAGCGTGTCGGGTCTGCTGGTGCTGGGTCTGGCCACCGCGCTCGGCATCGTGGGATTCCTCGACGACCTGATCAAGATCCGCAGGTCTCGCAACCTCGGCCTGAACAAGACGGCCAAGACGATCGGGCAGGTCGCCGCCGCGGTGCTGTTCGGCGTGCTGGTGTTGCGGTTCCACAACGCCAACGGGCTGACCCCGGCCAGCGCCGACCTGTCCTACGTGCGTGAGATCGCGACCGTCACCCTGGCGCCCGGGCTGTTCGTGCTGTTCTGCGTCGTCGTCGTCAGCGCCTGGTCCAACGCGGTCAACTTCACCGACGGCCTGGACGGGCTGGCCGCCGGCAGCATGGCGATGGTGTCCGCCGCCTACGTCCTGATCACGTTCTGGCAGGCGCACAGCGCCTGCGTCAGCTCGCCGGGTCTGGGCTGCTACAACGTGCGCGACCCGCTGGACCTGGCGTTCGTCGCGGCCGCCACCGCGGGCGCCTGCATCGGGTTTCTGTGGTGGAACGCCGCGCCCGCCAAGATCTTCATGGGCGACACCGGATCGCTGGCCTTGGGCGGCATCATCGCCGGCCTCTCGATCACCAGCCGCACCGAGATCCTCGCCGTCGTGCTGGGTTCGCTGTTCGTCGCCGAGGTCAGCTCGGTGGTGTTGCAGATCTTGACGTTTCGGACCACCGGGCGCCGGGTGTTCCGGATGGCGCCCTTTCACCACCATTTCGAACTGGCCGGCTGGGCCGAGACCACGGTCATCATCCGCTTCTGGCTGCTCACCGCGATCGCCTGCGGCCTGGGCGTGGCCCTGTTCTACGGTGAGTGGCTGGGCGCGACAGGTGCCTGATGAGCGGCCTTGACCCCCTGGCGCCCGGCGCGCCGGTGCTGGTGGCCGGCGGCGGGGTGACGGGCAGGGCCGCGCTGGCGGCGCTGCGGAGGTTCGGCGCGGTGCCCACGCTGTGCGACGACGATCCGGCCACGCTGCGCGGACACGCCGATGCCGGGGTGGCGACCGCGTCCACCGCGACCGCCGCCGAGCAGATCTCCCGGTTCGCGCTGGTGGTCACCAGTCCCGGCTTTGCGCCGACGACGCCGCTGCTGATGGCGGCCGCGACGGCCGGGGTGCCGATCTGGGGCGACGTGGAGCTGGCCTGGCGGCTCGACGCCGCGGGCCGGTACGGGCCGCCGCGGCGCTGGCTGGTGGTGACCGGCACCAACGGCAAGACGACGACCACGTCGATGCTGCACGCCATGCTGACCGCGGGCGGCCGGCGCGCCCTGCTGTGCGGCAACATCGGCGACCCGGTGCTCGACGTCTTGGCCGACGACACCGACGAACCCGCCGAGCTGCTGGCCGTCGAGCTGTCCAGCTTCCAATTGCATTGGGCGCCTTCGCTGAAGCCCGAGGCCGGCGCGGTGCTCAACATCGCCGAGGACCACCTCGACTGGCACGGCAGCATGGCCGCCTACGCCGCGGCGAAGGCGCGGGTACTCGACGGTCGGGTCGCGGTGGTGGGGCTGGACGACAGCCGGGCGGCGGCGCTGCTGGACACCGCCGCGGCGCCGATGCGCGTCGGCTTCCGGCTGGGCGAGCCGGCCGCGGGGGAGCTGGGCGTGCGCGACGGCCACCTGGTGGACCGCGCCTTCGCCGACGACCTCGCGCTGCTGCCGGCCGACGCGATCCCGGTGCCTGGGCCGGTCGGGGTGCTCGACGCCCTGGCCGCCGCGGCGCTGGCGCGCAGCGTCGACGTGCCGGCCGAGGCGATCGCGACCGCGATCACCTCGTTCCGGGTGGGCCGGCACCGGGCCGAGGTCGTGGCCGTTGCCGACGGAATCACCTACGTCGACGACTCCAAGGCCACCAACCCCCACGCCGCCGAGGCGTCCGTGCTGGCCTACCCCCGGGTCGTGTGGATCGCCGGCGGTCTGCTCAAGGGCGCGTCGGTGGACGCCGAGGTCGCCAGGATGGCGTCGCGGCTGGTCGCGGCCGTGCTCATCGGTCGCGATCGGCACGAGGTTGCAGAGGCGTTATCGCGACACGCGCCGGATGTACCCGTCCTGCAGGTTGTGACAGGCGAGGATGCTGGTATGGATGCGACTGCTGTGGTTTTTGGGGCAGATGTGACAGAAGTGAAACAATCCGGCGGCAATGTGGGCACGGCGGTCATGAACGCGGCGGTGGCCGCGGCTCGTACCGTAGCGAAGCCCGGTGACACCGTCCTGCTGGCTCCGGCGGGCGCATCGTTCGACCAATTCGCGGGTTACGCCGACCGGGGCGACGCCTTCGCGGCCGCCGTGCGCGCGGCGCTCCGGTAGGGCGGGCGTGGGTAACGCGCTGACCCGGCGGCTGCGCCGGGGTAAAGACAGCACCGAGACGGCCACGGCCGAGCCCGGGCCGGCCGAGGACGTCGACGCGGCAGCCGATGCCGCGCAGGCCGATGCCGACCAGAAGGTCGGCACGAAGCCCGCCAAGCCGCAGAAGAAGGACAAGCCGGCCAAGGACGGCGGTGCGCACGGCCGGTTCGGCGCCTGGCTGGGCCGGCCCATGACGTCGTTTCACCTGATCATCGCGGTCGCCGGGCTCCTGACGACGCTCGGGCTGATCATGGTGCTCTCGGCCTCGGGCGTGCGGTCCTACGATGCCGACGGATCGGCCTGGGTGATCTTCGGCAAGCAGGTGCTGTGGACCGTGATCGGGCTCATCGCCTGCTACGCCTCCCTGCGGATGTCGGTGCGGTTCATCCGGCGGGTCGCATTCACCGGCTACGTCGTCACGGTCATCCTGCTGGTGTTGGTGCTGGTTCCCGGTATCGGCAACCTGGCCAACGGATCTCGCAAGTGGTTCGTGGTCGCCGGCTTCTCGATGCAGCCGTCCGAGCTGGCCAAGATCGCCTTCGCCATCTGGGGCGCCCACATGCTGGCCGCCCGCCGCCTGGAGCGGGCGAGCCTGCGCGAATTGCTGATTCCCCTGGTGCCGGCGGCGGTGATCGCGCTGGCGCTGATCGTCGCCCAGCCCGACCTCGGGCAGACGGTGTCGCTGGGCATCATCCTGCTGGCCCTGCTGTGGTACGCCGGCCTGCCGTTGCGCGTGTTCGTCACCTCGTTGCTGGCCGTCTTCGTGGCCGGCGCGATCCTGGCCATGTCGGCCGGATACCGGTCGGACCGGGTGCGGTCCTGGATCAACCCGGAGAACGACCCGCAGGACACCGGCTACCAGGCGCGCCAGGCGAAGTTCGCGCTCGCGCACGGCGGGATCTTCGGCGACGGCCTGGGCCAGGGCGTGGCCAAGTGGAACTACCTGCCCAACGCCCACAACGACTTCATCTTCGCGATCATCGGCGAGGAGCTCGGCTTCATCGGCGCCTTCGCGCTGTTGGTGCTGTTCGGGCT
This sequence comes from Mycobacterium colombiense, assembly GCF_003284935.1. Classification (GTDB taxonomy): domain Bacteria; phylum Actinomycetota; class Actinomycetes; order Mycobacteriales; family Mycobacteriaceae; genus Mycobacterium; species Mycobacterium arosiense_A. The sequence continues at coordinate 431 of NZ_QMEV01000125.1, read as the reverse complement.
GTTCGCCTACACCGGGATGCGGATCGCGCGCCGCTCGGCCGACCCGTTCCTGCGGCTGCTGACCGCCACCACGACCATGTGGGTGCTGGGCCAGGCGTTCATCAACATCGGCTACGTCATCGGAATCCTGCCGGTCACCGGCATCCAGCTGCCACTCATTTCCGCCGGCGGAACATCAACCGCGGCAACGCTTTTCATGATCGGCATCATGGCCAACGCCGCGCGCCACGAACCGGAGGCGGTGGCCGCCCTGCGGGCCGGCCGCGACGACAAGGTGAACCGGATCCTGCGGCTGCCGCTGCCCGAGCCCTACTCGCCGACGCGCTTGGAGGCGTTTCGCGACCGCAAGCGCGCGCGCCCGAAAGCCGGCTCGCAATCGGGCGACGCGCCCCGCAAAGGCGGCGGGGCGTCCGGGCGCAAGCCCGCCCGCA
>NZ_QMEV01000124.1 GCF_003284935.1 Mycobacterium colombiense | reverse complement strand
CGTGGTGGCCCCCACACCGGTGGAGACCGCGCCCACGGCCTTTCTGGTGGAAGGCCGGGTCGCGGTGTCGGTCCCGGCGACCTGGTCGACGCAACGGGTGATCAGCGGACCGGGCTCGGCACGCGTACAGGTCACGTCCCCGACGGATCCCGAAGTCGCCTTGCACATCACCCAGTCCCCGGTTGCGGGCGACACACTAAGCGGCACCGCCGAGCGGTTGAAGCGCGCGATCGACACCGAGCCCCCCGGCGTCTTCGTCGACTTCAATCCGTCCACGACCAGCGCCGGCCGACCGGCCGTGACGTACCGCGAGGTGCGCGCCGGCCATCACGTGCGATGGACCGTGCTGCTGGACGGCCCGGTCCGGATCAGCATCGGTTGCCAGAGCCGCGCCGGCGACGAAGGCCCGGTCCGCGATGCCTGCGAACGGGCGGTGCGATCGGCTCACGCGATCGGTTGAAAACTCGAGGGAACCGAAGGACCGCCGCGCGGGTCGAAATTGGTATGTCTGCTAACGCACTGAGCACCGACTTCGACCTGATGCGGTCGGTGGCGGGTACCACCGACGCCCGCAACGAGGAAATCAGGGCGATGCTGCAGGCATTCGTCGGCCGCATGAACGGCGTGCCGCCATCGGCCTGGGGCGGGCTCGCGGCCGCGCGCTTCAAGGACGTGATGGAGCGCTGGAACGCCGAGTCGCTGAGGCTCTATCACGCGCTGAGCGCGATCGCGGACACCATCCGGCACAACGCCGCCACCCTGCAGGAGGCCGGCCAAAACCACGCACACCACATCGCCGCCGCCGGCGCAGACCTGTGACGAGAGAGGATCCCCGTGGAACCGGTGCTTTCCTATAACTTCGGCGAAATCGAGCACTCCGTGCGGCAGGAGATCCATGCCACCTCGGCCCGCTTCAACGCCGCGCTCGACGAGCTGAGCTCGCAGATCGCACCGCTGCGGCAGCTCTGGACCAGTGAAGCGGCCGCCGCCTACCAGGCCGAACAGCTGACATGGCATCAGTCGGCGACCGCGCTCAACGAGATACTGGCCGAGCTGGGAAATGCGGTGCGCGACGGTGCCGAAGAGGTGGCCAACGCCGACCGCCGGGCCGCCGGCGTCTGGGCGCGGTAGCGGCCGAAGGGACACTGCGCGGTCCTCGCCGCGCCGTGAGACTGTGTGGTCCTGGCGGGGGAGAGCCGTCGGGACCACACAGTCATTTTGACCTGCGGGGATGGCGGTCGGTAAGCTGCTCCGTTGGCGTGCGGTACGCCGGGGCCTCGGGTCAATGTCGGTCGCCGAGACCAAGCCCTTACCGCGAACGCCTGACCGGCCCCCGGGTCATACCGGGATCCACCTCGAGAAGAAGAGAAGGTAAGCGCTGTGCCTACGTACACGCCAAAGGCGGGTGACACCACGAGGTCGTGGCACGTCATCGACGCCACGGACGTGGTGCTTGGCCGCCTTGCCGTCGCGGCAGCCACCCTGCTGCGCGGCAAGCACAAGCCGACGTTCACCCCCAATGTCGACGGCGGTGACTTCGTCATCGTCATCAACGCCGACAAGGTCGCCTTCAGCGGCCAGAAGCTGGACAAGAAGCTGGCTTACCGCCACTCGGGGTATCCCGGCGGTCTGAGCAGCCGAACCATCCGCGAGCTGATGGACAAGCACCCCGACCGTGTCGTGGAGGACGCGATCGTCGGCATGCTGCCCAAGAACAAGCTGGCCCGCCAGATCGCGCGCAAGCTGCACGTCTACGCCGGCCCGACGCACCCCCACGCCGCACAACAGCCCGTTCCGTACGAGATCAAGCAGGTGGCCCAGTGACCGAAACGACCGAGGCCCTGGAAAACCCGGAAACCCCGGACACCCCAGAAGTCGCAGAGACCGTCGAGGAAACCGCCGCCGAGGTGACCGAAGCCCCCGTCGAGGCCGCTGAGAGCGCCGCGCCCGCCGAGTCCTTCGTCTTCGACCGGCCCATCCAGACCGTCGGCCGCCGCAAGGAGGCCGTGGTGCGGGTGCGCCTGGTGCCCGGCACCGGCAAGTTCAACCTGAACGGCCGGACCCTCGAGGCCTACTTCCCCAACAAGGTGCACCAGCAGCTCATCAAGGCCCCGCTGGTCACCGTCGACCGGGTGGACAGCTTCGACATCTACGCGCTGCTGCACGGCGGCGGCCCGTCCGGCCAGGCCGGCGCGCTGCGCCTGGGCATCGCGCGGGCCCTGATCCTGGCCCAGCCCGAGGACCGGCCCCCGCTGAAGAAGGCGGGCTTCCTCACGCGTGACCCGCGTGCCACCGAGCGCAAGAAGTACGGCCTGAAGAAGGCCCGCAAGGCGCCTCAGTACAGCAAGCGCTGATCGAGCGATCGCTATCCGGCCACAACTTGGCATCGCGGTGCACAAGTTGTGGCCGGTCGCGGCGTGTCTGCGCCCCGACGTGGCCGTTTTCATTCACAAAGGAACGGGCACGTTAGGTGCAAGCCCGACAACTGTGAGAGGTTTGTTCGCATGGGTCGACTATTCGGCACCGACGGTGTCCGTGGGGTCGCCAATCGCGAGTTGACCGCCGAACTGGCGCTGGCGCTGGGTTCCGCGGCGGCGCGGCACCTCGCGAGCGCCCCGGCACCGGGCCGCCGCGTCGCGGTGATCGGCCGCGATCCGCGGGCCAGCGGCGAGATGCTGGAGGCCGCCGTGATCGCCGGGCTGACCAGTCAGGGCGTCGACGCCCTGCGGGTCGGGGTGCTGCCCACCCCCGCGGTCGCCTACCTGACCGGCGCCTACGACGCCGACTTCGGCGTGATGATCTCCGCCTCGCACAACCCGATGCCCGACAACGGCATCAAGATCTTCGGCCCCGGCGGTCACAAGCTCGACGACGCCACCGAGGACCAGATCGAGGGGTTGCTCGACCTCGATCCCGGACCACGTCCGGTCGGCGCCGGGATCGGACGGGTCATCGACGCCGAGGACGCGGACGACCGCTACCTGCGTCACCTGAGCAAAGCCAGCACCCTGCGCCTCGACGGGCTGACCGTGGTGGTCGATTGCGCCCACGGCGCCGCGTCCGCGGTGGCCCCGCGCGCCTACCGCGCGGCCGGAGCGCGGGTGATCGCGATCAACGCCGACCCCAACGGGCTCAACATCAACGACAACTGCGGGTCGACGCATCTGGATGCGTTGCGCGCGGCCGTCGTCGCGCACCGCGCCGACCTCGGTCTGGCGCACGACGGCGACGCCGACCGCTGCCTGGCCATCGACGCGGGAGGCAACCTGGTCGACGGCGACCACATCATGGTGGTGCTCGCGCTGGCGATGCACGAGGCCGGCGAGCTGGCGTCCAAGACGCTGGTCACCACCGTGATGAGCAACCTGGGCCTGCACCTTGCCATGCGCTCGGCCGGAATCGCGGTGCGCACCACCGGCGTTGGCGACCGCTACGTCGTGGAGGAGTTGCGGGCCGGCGACTACAGCCTGGGCGGCGAGCAGTCCGGGCACATCGTGATGCCCGCGCTGGGCTCGACCGGCGACGGCATCGTCACCGGCCTGCGGCTGATGAACCGCATGGTGCAGACCGGCTCGTCGCTGGCCGAGCTGGCCTCGGCGATGCAGACGCTGCCGCAGGTGCTGATCAACGTCACCGTCACCGACAAGGACACCGCCGCCAGCGCGCCCGCGGTGCGCAGCGCCGTCGGGCAGGCCGAGGCCGAACTCGGCGACACCGGGCGAATCCTGTTGCGCCCCTCGGGAACCGAACCGATGATCCGGGTCATGGTGGAAGCGCCGGAAAAGGACATCGCTGCGCGGATCGCCACCCGGGTGGCCGAAGCGGTCAGCGACGCGCTGTAGATCTCCTAACCCCGCGGAACCCCGCCGCGCCGGCGGGCGTCGGATAAGGCATGAAATCCGTTGGGGGAACACGATCCGTGGCCGTCGACCGCACCCAGATCGACGCGCCGGCCACACAGCGGGTCGCCAATCAATTCGCCATGGCGGCCGACTTCATCGACCGCGCTGTGAGCGATCACCTGGGCAGGCTGGCGTTCGGCGGGCCCGCGGCGGGGCGCGCGCACACCGCCCGCGGCGACGCCCTGCGCGTCGAGGTGGCGCGGCTGGTGGCGCAGGTGTCGCAGTGGGGGCGGGCGTCGGCGGAGATCGCCGTCGCGCTGCGGTCCAGCGCCGAGCGCTACGCCGACGCCGAACTGTATACCGCGGCGCGGATCGCCTAGCTGATGGCTGACCGGTTGGATGTGGCCGCCCGGCTTGCCGAGGGCCGTGATTTCGTCGAGCACACCCAGGCCTACGTGCAGGCGTGTCACGCGCTGGGCTACGAAAACGCCGATCTGACAACGCATCCCGCCCGGGTCCGCGAGTGGTATGCGGGCGCCGACGGCCTGGACCTGCGCGCGCTGGACCGCGACTGCGCGGAGCTGCGGGCGGCGGGCGTGGTGGCGGTCGAAGCGCTGCGGATGCAGCGCGCGCAGGTCGCCGAGCTGGCCGCGGCGTGGACGGGTCCGGGCGGGGACGCCGCGGTGCAGCTGTTGCAGCGGCACTGCGACGCCGCGGATGCGGTCGCCACCGAACTGCGCGCGGCCGCCCAACGGTACGAGTCGCTGCGCGACAACCTGTGGTACCTGGTCGATTCGGAGGTGGCGACCGTCACCGCCGTCGACGACCGTGTGCGCGTCCACCGGCCGGCGTGGCTGGCCGCGGCTGCCGCCGTCACGGCAGGTGACCGGGACGGCGCGGCCGACGTGGTCCGCCAGCAGGTAATGCCCTACGTGGACAACGACATTCGCGGTGACTGGTTGACCGCGGTGCGCGCCGCCTCGGACGGCGTCGACACGTCCTACGCCATGGTTGTCGACAAGATGGCCGCCGTCCCGACGGCGCGGTTCGAATTTCCCGGCGATCTCGGGACCGGTGCTGCGCCGGCGCCACTCGCCCCGCCCGCGCAACCCGCACCGACGTTGACGGCCGCCGCCCCGGTCACCGCCGCGCCCGTACCGCTCACCGCCGCACCGGATTCGGTGACTCCGGCGCCGCCGCCCATCGCCGCCGCAACGCCGCTTCCCGCCGACTGGGGCGCCGGACTCGGCGATGGCCTGGGCCTGCCGGCGGGAGCCCTGGGCGGACTCGGTGGCGGCGATCTGGGCGGTGGTCTCGGAGATGGTGGTCTCGGAGGTGGTGGCGTCGGCGGTGGCGGTGGTCTGCTCGGGCTGGCCGGCCGGCTCGTCGATGCGGTGGGCGGGCTGATCGGATCGGCGGGCGACGGGCTGGATGGCGCGGACCCCTTTACCGACCCCGGCGAGGGCGGCGTGGACGAAAACCCGTTCCACCCTGAAGGTCTGGAGGACACCGACGTCAAGACCGCCGCCGACGACGCGCCCGCCGACGACACGGAGGAGGCCGAGCAGGCCCAGCCCGTCGACGCACCCGAGTCGCAACCCGACGGGTCGATCCCGCCGGTCGAGGCCCCAGCCCCGGCT
>NZ_QMEV01000123.1 GCF_003284935.1 Mycobacterium colombiense | reverse complement strand
TTCGTGCAGCAGACCCATACCCCTTTCGTATGCCATGTCATGCGGTTGCGCACACCCGGGCTGCTTTACCTTTTTTGTCAAGGTTTTACCAAGAGTCGTCCATCCGCTTGAAGGCGTCGCCAGTGGGCAATAACCACACATGATCGACGCAGCAGTGTCATGAGTTGCAAACCTCCGGTGACATCGTCGTGCAGGTCGGTTTGGTGCCGTGGTTGACTTGGCGTTTCACTGCACCGAGCGTTTTCGTGTTGCTCCGCTGCTTGAAACACAGGACCGCCATGCCGCTGATTGCGCTAAACGGTGCGGGGGTGGTGAGACACCGGGCCCGCCTTGAGTAGCTTCAGTTGCGGATTCGGCACGATAGTAATCGGTACTGTGTGAGGGGATCTCCGGGCGCGTTGCCGTCGAATGAACAGCGACGACGGCCATGGCCGGTCCCCAAATCGCGACTTCCGAGTGCGGACTCCAACCACCGGCGTCTCAGACAAGGAGACACCGAAAATCGACACAAGTATCATCCACTCCGGCGGGCTCGACTCTCGACTCCGCTTGAGCTGGGGCCGTCAATCACCTTAGGAGAATGAACGTGGCCGACCAAAGTCTGACAGACCATCAGCGGAGCGTGATCGAGAATGTCGAGGCTCTCGCGAAAGATCACGAAATCGCTCGCCTATCTTCCGAATGGACTGATCGAAGCGTTACGCATCGCTACTCGTACAATTTCGAGTGGCTCGGCCGGCCGATCATCCAATACCCGCAGGACATCGTCTGTCTACAGGAGTTGATTTGGAAGGTTAAGCCTAGTGTGATTGTCGAGACGGGGATCGCGCATGGGGGGTCATTGATCCTCAGCGCTTCCATGCTCGCACTGCTTGACATGTGTGACGCGATCACCAATGACAAACCTCTTGACGTGCGGGCTCCCAGCCGACGCGTAATCAGCGTCGATATCGACATACGGCCTCATAATCGTGCTGCGATAGAAGCCCACCCAATGTATCAATACATTACGATGATCGAAGGGTCCAGCGTTGACCCAGACATCATTCAACAGGTTCGCGGTCTGGCGCGCGGCGATGGCCCCGTGCTCGTTTGTCTCGACAGTAACCACACGCATGAGCACGTCCTTGCCGAATTGTCGGCCTACGCACCTCTTGTGACTCCGAATAGCTATTGCGTGGTATTCGATACCGTCATCGAGGACTTGGGCGCGGACAAATACCCCGACCGGCCGTGGGGCCCAGGCAACAACCCGAAGACGGCAGTCTGGGAATTTCTCAAGTCGCATTCCGAGTTCGAGATTGACCGCAAAATTCCGCAAAGATTACAACTGACCATGGCGCCGGACGGGTATCTCCGCAGGATCCGGTGACGTGCGGCTTCTTAGCAAGGCTGCGACAGCCCGGCAAGCTCTGTACAGAGCCGTGGGCAGCTGATCTAACAGCTTTGATACCCAGCGATAACAGATTAGTGACTTACTTGATACTGCGCAGCATTCAGTCGCCCCTCGGCATTGGGCGCATGTCGGCCTTGTACCGCTGATACAACGCGGTGAATACTCTCCCATAGGCCACGCGCCAGTTGAGTACCACGAGCCGAGACAATAGCGACACCCTGTCGGTCAGGGGGAAAGACTTAGCCAATTTGAGCGCATAGGCCGAGAAAGTGAAGAACGGCAGTACAGCTTCGATGCGGCGACCTCGGAGCGCACGGTATGCGTCCGCGCGGCTACTGGCTCCCGACACACCGAGTTCCAACCAGCCGCCATCGGTTCGATTTATGTTTCCCCGCGAGGCAAGGAACAGATCGATCGCCCAATCTGACGCCCAGAATGACTGACCGATGACATCACATTGGCGCAGGATTGCGGTCCGAACGACAGAGTAGAACACAGCGTGAGATTGCCAGCAGTGGTCCAGAAAGCCCGCAAAGCGTTCGCCCGGGGTACCGACAAGCGAGAAGGTGACATTGTCCGCTTCAGTCTGCCCCATGAACCTGTTTGGGCAGGTTGACGCTACATAGTCGCCATTTTCCTCCAGGAAGTTGATATTCAATTCCAAGAAATTGTCTGACCGCGTATCGTCTGCAGCAAGCCAATGAAAATATTCACCGACTGCTTTATCCAAAACGAACTTGAAATTGGCCGAAGCGCCAATATTGTTTTCCTGGCGAAAGTATTTTATGCGCGGATTAAGTGCAGCCATTTCTCGACAAATTTGAGCCGTATTATCCGTGGACGCATTGTCAGAGATGATCACCTCGTAGTCACTGAACGACTGAGAATTTATAGATCTGAGTGCCTGCTCGAGAGACCCCTCGCCATTGTAGACGGGAATGCCGATACTAATTCGAACTTGGCCATTCACGTCCGCATCCCCCTGCGCAAGAACCCGCGTGGCGCCACTGAGATCAGCAGCTTGCTGTCCACGGAGTCATCGATGTCGAACTCAGGATGGGTCTGAAGGTACTTCCAAACGACGGGTTTCGGGTTGTCGCCGCGACTCGAGGGACGACCCGGATGGGCACCGAGACTTCCTCGGCACATTCAGCGCCAACTTTTTCGTGCTCGTTCACGGGCGCTTTCCTATCTCAATTCGCACTTCGTACTCTTCTCCCTATCCCGAAACCAACATCCTCGAACGGCTCAGCATAACTTCGCCGCACAAACGCCTGCGCCGCCACGTGGATCACCAGAGCCAGGTTGTGCGATGCGCAATGACTCGACGAGTTTAACGGCTCTTCCGAAATGAGACTGCGTGGTTCGGAGGTTGACCACGGTGGTTGCGTGTCGCTGAGTTGAGGTGGGACCTCGGTGGTCGGTGGGTGACGATTCGGGTTTCTACACTCGACCACCGCACCACCGATGTCTGAGGCCAGTGCCTGCCCGCTCAACGTTGCTGCCGACACGATCATGCGCACGATCGAGTTTGGGGGTGCCGATCACTGGTGCGGCGATCGCCGAGGAGCTGACCTGGAACGACTGCCGCCCGGTCCAACGCAATCCCGTCTGTCCGACGTGCGGTGAGCCCGGCCAACTGCGTGATCATGAACGAGTCCTGACCGACCTGCAGGTGGTGGGCCATTGACCCGCTTGCGGGTGCGCCTACCCAGCTTCACCTGCGGCAACGACAGGTGCACGATGACGATCTTTCACCAGCGCACCGACGGGGGTTGGATTGCTCATCAGTTCAAGCGTGGCGTACGTTCGGACTGTTCTCTCCTTCGGTACTTTTGGTGGTGCGGGCGATCCCCAGGAGGGTTTATTGCGAGCACTTGTCTGCGGCATTTCAGGCCAAGATGGCGCTTATCTGGCGCGCCTGCTCCTCGACAAAGGTTACGAGGTAATCGGCACCTCGCGAGACGCTCAGATCGGTGGCTTCCCCAACCTGGTGCGGCTCGGAGTCCGGGATCATGTTCGCCTGGAATCCATGGCGGCCAATGACTTCCGCAGCGTGCTCAACGTACTGCGGGAAACCGAACCCCAAGAGATCTACAACCTAGCCGGCCAAAGCTCAGTCGGGCTATCGTTTGAACAGCCGGTGGAAACCCTGGACAGCATGGCCGTCGGCACGATCAACCTGCTCGAAGCGATACGTTTTCTGGATAAGCCCGTCCGCTTTTACAGCGCCGGCTCCAGTGAATGCTTCGGAGACACCGAAGGCCAACCGGCAAATGAGCAAACACCCTTTCGCCCCCGCAGTCCCTACGCCGTAGCGAAAAGCACAGCACACTGGCTGGTCGCCAACTACCGGGAGGCATACGGGTTGCACGCCAGCACCGGCATATTGTTCAACCATGAATCCCCGTTGCGCCCCGAGCGTTTCGTGACCAAAAAGATTGTGGCCGCTGCGGTCCGCATCGCCAAAGGCGAGCGCTCACGTTTGACGCTGGGCAACATTGCCATCAAACGAGACTGGGGATGGGCACCTGAATATGTCGACGCGATGTGGCGCATGTTGCAACAACCCAGCGGCTCAGACTTCGTGATCGCCACCGGACAAAGCCACACTCTCGAAGAATTCGCACAGACCGCCTTTAATCACCTTGGCCTTGACTGGCAAGAACATACCGATCTTTCCGAGGCGCTTAAGCGCCCTTCTGATCTCGCCGGAGGGCTTGGCGATGCGTCCCGAGCACGAGACGTTCTCGGCTGGTCGCCGACCTACCGAATGAACGATGTCGTCAAGGCGATGGTGGAGGCAGAGCTGTCCGGGACGGGGCGTCTATGAAAGTCGCATTTGATCACCACATCTTCTGTATGCAGCGATACGGGGGTATTTCGCGCTACTTCTTCGAGCTGGCGAGCCGGTTGCACGCCCACGAGGTGGCGGATGTATCCGTCATCGCCCCATTGCACATAAACGGCTACCTGGCAGCCGACTCGGCGTCCGAGTTTACGCGCGGTCGATACGTGCCCTCTAAGTTCAAGGGTGTACCGCTTCTCGTCGGCGTAGCCGACCGACTTATCGCACCACTTGCATGGCGTAGCGCCAGCCCCGACATCGTGCACGAAACCTACTTTTCCACCAAACCCTTTGGCAAGGCGCGGCGTCGGATCGTGACGGTCTACGACATGATTCACGAGTTATTCATGCCCGAAGCCAAATTAGCAATCGCCGCCAAGCGTGCCGCGGTCAATCGGGCCGACCACGTCATCTGCATTTCCGAGAACACGCGCCAGGATCTGGTGCGCCTCTACGATGTCGACCCCGCTCGCACCAGTGTTGTGCACCTCGGGCATTCGTTGACTGCAGAGGCCAACACCGCCGAGCCCTACAGCGACGGGCACCGACCCTACCTGTTGTATGTCGGCCATCGCGGAGGGTACAAGAACTTCAGCGCACTCCTGGAGGCCTTCGGAAGTTCCCCAATACTACGGGAATTCGACTTAATCGCCTTCGGCGGCTTTCCCGTGCAGCGACATGAGCAAGAAGAGATGGAGCGATTGGGGATCACCGCCCGAGTGCGGTTCGAGTCTGGATCCGATCGTGATCTGGCCGTACGCTACCAGGCCGCCTCCGCATTCGTCTTTCCATCGAAATACGAAGGCTTCGGAATTCCGCCGCTTGAGGCGATGAGTCACGGCTGCCCGGTGATATGCAGCAACTCGGGCGCAATTCGAGAAGTCGTCGAAAACGCCGGCGCCTACTTCGATCCAAATAGTGTCGAGGAGCTGCGGATCGTTCTGGAACGCGTTGTGACTACACCGGAGTTGCAGGAGACCTTACGAGCTCGCGGGTACGAGCGTATAGCGTCGTTTTCCTGGGACAGATGCGCGGCTGAAACCGCACGAATCTACGGCGAGATCGTCTGAGCGACCTCTCAACCAGCGCCGCGAACCCAACGTCCGTAACCGAGGCGCAGGTCCGGAGCTGCAGGTCTGAGGCAACGGCTTCGGGTTTGGTAAACACGCCCAATCCATCACAGAAGTTTGCCGCGTGAGGTGAGCGTGATCGCCAGCAAGTCACCGCAACGCCAATGCCGGGACTCGCCAGGCGTTTTCGACGCTTAGAGGCGCACATGACTCTTTGCCCAGTCCCCCACCAGACCGTCAACCGCGCGTAGTACCCGGCCCTCGAAAGGAACTCGGGTTCAACGCTGTCTATAATTGACCGCAGTGTCAGTAACCGCACGTCGTCGCACCCGAGGATCGCCCGGTAACGCGCAAACCCAAACAGGTCCGGGCCGCGTCGTGGCAGGGA
>NZ_QMEV01000122.1 GCF_003284935.1 Mycobacterium colombiense | reverse complement strand
ACACCCGCCCAGATACTCGACGAGATACTCTCAAACCCACCAACTGTTGCATCCACCGCTTGAATCCGCCCCGCCGCGGGTCGCCATAGTTTAAGTTTCGCGGCAGTGCGCCGAATCCGGTGCGCCCGTCGCAAATGCGAAACCACCCGCGCGGCAATCTCCACGCGGGTGGTTTCGTCATGCCGACTTAGACGTCGTAGTACAGCGCGAATTCGTAAGGGTGCGGCCGGATTTGGACCGGCAGGATCTCGTTCTCGCGCTTGAAGTTGATCCACGTCTCGATGAGGTCGGGCGTGAACACGCCGCCCTCGGTGAGGTATTCGTGGTCTTCTTCGAGCCGGTCGATCACCGCGGACAGCTGGGTGGGCGCCTGCGGGATGTTGGCGGCCTCCTCGGGCGGCAGCTCGTAGAGGTCCTTGTCGACCGGGGCCTGCGGCTCGATCTTGTTCTTGATGCCGTCCAGGCCGGCCATCAGCATGGCCGAGAACGCCAGGTACGGGTTGCCCGACGAGTCGGGGCAACGGAACTCGAGGCGCTTGGCCTTCGGGTTGGTACCGGTGATCGGGATGCGCACACACGCCGACCGGTTGCGCTGGCTGTAGACCAGGTTGATCGGGGCCTCGTAGCCGGGCACCAGGCGCTTGTAGGAGTTCACCGTGGGGTTGGTGAACGCCAGCAGCGACGGCGCGTGGTGCAGCAGGCCGCCGATGTAGTGGCGGGCGGTGTCCGACAGGCCGGCGTAGCCGGTCTCGTCGTACATCAGCGGGCTGCCGTCCTTCCACAGCGACTGGTGGGTGTGCATGCCGGAGCCGTTGTCACCGAACAGCGGCTTGGGCATGAACGTGACGGTCTTGCCGTTCTGCCAGGCCGTGTTCTTGACGATGTACTTGTAGAGCATCATGTCGTCGGCCGCGTGCAGCAGGGTGTTGAACTTGTAGTTGATCTCGGCCTGGCCGCCGGTGCCCACCTCGTGGTGGCCCTTCTCCAGGCTGAAGCCGGCGGTGATCAGGTTGGACAGCATCTTGTCGCGCAGGTCGACATAGTGGTCGACGGGGGCGACGGGGAAGTAGCCACCCTTGGGGCGGACCTTGTAGCCGCGGTTGGGGCTGCCGTCGAGCTCGTTGGGCGAACCGGTGTTCCACCAGCCCGAGATGGCGTCGATCTCGTAGAACGAGCCGTTGGTGCGTGAGTCGAAGCTCACCGAGTCGAAGATGTAGAACTCCGCCTCGGCGCCGAAGTACGCGGTGTCGGCCACGCCCGTGCTGATCAGGTAGTTCTCGGCCTTACGGGCGATGTTGCGCGGGTCGCGCGAGTACGGCTCGAGGGTGAAGGGGTCGTGCACGAAGAAGTTCAGATTCAGCGTCTTGGCTTCGCGGAACAGGTCGATCTGCGCCGTCGCGGGGTCGGGCAGGAGCAACATGTCGGATTCGTGAATGGACTGGAATCCGCGAATGGACGAGCCGTCGAAAGCCAGGCCGTCCTCAAAAACGCTCTCGTCGAAAAACGAAATCGGAATGGTGAAGTGCTGCATGATGCCGGGCAAATCACAGAACCGCACGTCGACAAACTCGACGTTCTCGTCCTTCGCGAGTTTGAAGACGTCGTCGGGCGTCTTTTCCGTCACAGAGTGCTCCTTTACTTGGTGAGATCCGCGGCCTGACGCTATGGAGCAGATGTTGCCCGTCAGTCAACCCGATGTTGCGCGCACGTTACGTGACCATGCCACACGCTAAAAGTGGCCGCTTGGGCGGCGGGTTCTATTGTGGGGCCATGGATCGCAAGATCGTATCTTTTCTGGTGGCCGGGCGCACCGTCCGCCCTCCGCATCTGGCCGGTCCGAAGGATCATTCGGACTGCGGTCCGCGCCGATGATGGCCGAATCGCGATCCGCGTATCCGGGTGAAAAGCTGGGCCTGCCGGAAAGCGGTCCGGGGTCGCTGGCGCCCATGGGCCGCCGGCTGGGCGCGCTGATGATCGACTGGTTGATCGCTTACGGGCTGGCCGGGTTGGCCATGCGCTTCGGCCTGTTCGCGCAACCGGTGCTGGCCACCGCGGTCCTGGTGATCTGGTTCGTGCTCGGCGTGGTTTTCGTGCGATTGTTCGGCTTCACCCCCGGCCAGCTGGCGCTGCGCCTGCAGGTGGTGACGGTGGACGGACGCGGCCTGGTCGGCCTGGGCCGGGCGGTGGTGCGCGGGGTGCTGGTCGGCACCGTCGTCCCGGCGCTGTTCAGCGATTTCGACGGCCGCGGCATGCAGGACCGCCTGACCGCGACGGCCGTGGTGCGCCGCTGACGAAGCCCGAGCGGTGCCGAGCTATTTGCGGCGCACGGTGCGCTGCACCCCGCGCATCTTGCCCGAGTTGGGCAGCGGCCCCTTGGGCAGGACGGCGGCGCCGGCGCGCGACCCCAGGGCGGCCAGCCGCGACTCCAACGTGTCCATCTGCTTGACGGTGATGTTGGCCGGCAGCCGGGTGAGGTGGCGCTCCAGCTTGGCCAGCGGCACCTCGTCGTCGCCGTTGCCGACGACGAGGTCGTAGATCGGCACGTCGCCGATCAGGCGGGCGGTGCGCTTCTTTTCCTGCGCCAGCAGCGGGCGCACCCGCGTCGGAGCTCCCTCGCCGACCAGGATGACGCCGGGCCGGCCGATCACCCGGTGCACGGCGTCGAAGTGCCCGGTCGCGGCGACCCCCGGGGTCACCCGCCACTTGCCCCGCAGGTTGTCCAAAGCCCATGCGGCGGCCCCGGTTTGGCCTTCGGCCTTGCGGTAGACCGACTTCTGGGCGCGGCGGCCGAACACGATGAAGGCGACCAGCCCGCCCAGCACCACGCCCAACGGGATCAGGGTGATCATCGTCAACCCACCGGCCCACAGACCGACCGCCACCGAGATGCCCACGATCAGCACGAAGGCGCCGATCATGTACGGCAGGAGGCGCTTGTCCTCCTGGCGCTGAAGGTTGAACGCCTGCCACAGCTGGGTGCGGCGCTCCCGCGCGGCGGCCTTGCGGGCGGCCTGCGCCTCCGCTCGGGCGGCCTTGTTCTGCGCGGCGGTGCGGGATTTAGCCATAGTCAAAGAATACGTAGGGCCGCGACGGGCCCGCGCCGCCACCGGGCGTCAGGCGCGGCTGCGGGCGGCCTGCGCGTAGAGCCGCCCGGCGCGGTAGGACGAGCGCACCAGCGGTCCGGCGAGCACGCCGGCGAAGCCCAGCTCCTCGGCGTACCGGGCGAACTCGACGAATTCCTCCGGCTTGACCCAGCGTTCGACGGGGTGGTGGCGCGCCGACGGGCGCAGGTACTGGGTGATGGTGATGATGTCGCAGCCCGCGTCGTGCAGGTCGGCCAGGGCGGTGCGCACCTCGTCGGGGGTCTCACCCATGCCGAGGATGAGGTTGCTTTTGGTGACCAGCCCGGCATCGCGCGCCGCGGTCAGCACGTCGAGGCTGCGCCGGTAGGTGAAGGCGGGCCGGATCCGCTTGAAGATGCGCGGCACGGTTTCGACGTTGTGCGCCAACACTTCCGGGCGTGACCCGAACACCTCGGCCAGCCGGGTGGGCTCGCCGTTGAAGTCGGGGATGAGCAGCTCGACGCCGGTCGAGGGGTTGAGTTCCTTGATCGCGCGCACCGTCTCGGCGTACAGCCAGGCCCCGCCGTCGGGCAGGTCGTCGCGGGCTACCCCGGTGACCGTGGCGTAGCGCAGGCCCATCGTGCGCACGCTGTCGGCGACCCGCCGCGGCTCGTCGCGATCCAGTGCGGCGGGCTTGCCGGTGTCGATCTGGCAGAAGTCGCAGCGCCGGGTGCACTGGTCACCGCCGATCAGGAAGGTGGCCTCGCGGTCCTCCCAGCATTCGAAGATGTTCGGGCAGCCGGCCTCTTCGCAGACGGTGTGCAGACCCTCGCGCCGGACCAGGCTCTTGAGTTGGGTGTACTCCGGGCCCATCTTGGCCCGCACCCTGATCCACGGCGGCTTGCGTTCGATGGGGGTCTCGGCGTTGCGCACTTCCAGGCGCAGCAGTTTGCGTCCTTCCGGTGCGACAGTCACAGCGCCGATGCTACGCGCGCGGCCGCAGCGTGGTCCTGCACCGGCAGCACCCCGTCCAGGGCGTCGCAGACGGCGTCGGCGACCGCGGTCGTGACATCCTCGACCGACACCGTCCGGCGCAGCTCGGCCGACAAAGACGTCACCCCGGCGTCGGTGATGCCGCACGGCACGATGGCGCCGAACGCATCCAGGTCGCAGTCGCAGTTGAGGGCGAACCCGTGCAGGGTGGTCGCGCGCGACACCCGCACGCCGATTGCGGCGACCTTGCGGTCGGGGCGACCGTCGATGCCCGGCACCCACACCCCGGACCGGCCCGGCACCCGGATCGCGTCCACCCCCAGATCGGCACAGACCTTGAGCAGCGCCTCCTCCAACCGCCGCACGTAGTTCACCACGTCGAGCGGTTCGGCCAGGCCGATGATCGGATACCCGACCAGCTGGCCCGGACCATGCCAGGTGATCTTGCCGCCGCGGTCGGTGTCGACGACGGGAGTGCCATCCACCGGCCGCTCGTGCGATTCGGTGCGCCGGCCCGCCGTGTAGACCGCGGGGTGCTCGAGCAGCAGCAGGGTGTCGCTGCCGCCGGCCACGCGGGCGTCGGCGAGATCGCGTTGCTGCTGCCAGGCCACGCGGTAGTCGACGATGCCGAGCCGGCGGACGTCGATCAGGGCCTGGCTGGACCGGATGGAATCGATCACGTTCGCGACGGTACTCGGCTCGGGCCGGACGGGCCCAGTCCGGTGGCGCTAGTCGTGCTCGCGGCTGGCGGTGGCGTAGGCCAGGGCCTCGCCCACGGTGTTGTGGTGGAAGACGAAACCGGCGCGCTCCAGCGCGGACGGGATGGCCCGCTGCCCCGTCAGCAGGCCCTCGTCGGCGAACTCGCCCAGCGCGGCCCGCAGGGCAAAACCGGGCACCATCAACGGTGTTGGGCGATTGACCGCCCGCCCGAACGCGGTGGTGAATTCGGCGTTGGTGACCGGCGCGGGCCCGGTCATGTTCACCGGGCCGGACAGGTCGGGGTTGAAGATCGCGAACAACAGCGCGCGCACTTCGTCCTCGAGCGTGATCCATGACATGTATTGCCGTCCGCCGCCCAGGCGGGCGCCGAGGCCGGCGCGGAACAACGGCCGCAACCGGCCCAGCGCGCCGCCCGCGGGGGAGAACACCAGCCCGGTGCGGGCCAGCACCACCCGGGCGCCGCCGTACTGGGCGGGCAGCGTGGCGGCCTCCCAGTCCTCGCACAGCCGCGCCAGGAAACCCGTTCCCGCGCGGTCGTTTTCGTCGACCACGCGATCCTTGGTGTTGCCGTAGAAGCCGACCGCGCTGGCGTTGACCATGGTCGCCACGCCCGCGTCGGCCACGGCGTGCGCCAGCACCTCGGTGGGGGCGATGCGGCTGTCGCGCAGGCTCTGCTTGAAGGCGCCCGACCACCGCCGCTTGCCGATGTTGACGCCGCACAGGTTGACGACGGCGTCGACGTCGGTCAGCGTGTCGGGATCCAGATCGCCGCTCTCGGGGTTCCAGTGCAGCTCGTCGGCGTTCGCCGGCGCCCGGCGCACGATGCGCAACACCCGGTGATCGGCGGCGCGCAGGGCCGCCGCCAGGGCCGAACCGATCAGGCCGGACGAACCCGCAATGGCGATGACGGCCTGCTGGCCAGCGCGAGCCACGTTCGGAAGTCCTTCGTTACAGGCCGAGGTCGGCCTCGAACGCGCCCTCTTCGAGACGGTGCTTGATGGTGGTGAGGAAGCGGCCCGCGTCGGCGCCGTCGATCAGCCGGTGGTCATAGGTCAGCGGCAGGTAGCAGATCGAGCGGACACCGATCGATTCGTTGCCGAACTCGTCGACGATCACCCGCGGCCGCTTGACGATGGCGCCGGTGCCCAGCATGGCGGCCTGCGGCGGCACCAGGATCGGCGTGTCGAACAGCGCACCCTGGCTGCCGATGTTGGTGATCGTGAAGGTGCCGCCGGACAGCTCGTCGGGTTTGAGGTTGCCCGAGCGGGCGCGCGCGGCGATGTCGGCGATCGCCCTGGCCAGCCCGGCCAGCGACAGGTCGCCTGCGTTGTGCACGACGGGAGAGAGCAGGCCCTGTTCGGTGTCCACCGCGAAGCCGAGGTGTTCGGCGTCGTAGTAGGTGATCTCCTTGGTGTCCTCGTTGTAGCTCGCGTTGACGTTGGGGTGGATCTTCAGCGCGTCGATCACCGCCCGGGCGATGAACGGCAGGAATGTCAGGTTCACGCCCTCGCGCTCGGCGAACGCCGCCTTGGCCCTGGCCCGCAGCCCGACCAGTTTGGTCATGTCGACCTCGTGGGTCTGGGTGAGTTGCGCTGTGGCCTGCAGGGATTCGCGGGTTTTGTTCGCGGTGATCTGACGGATCCGGCTGGC
>NZ_QMEV01000121.1 GCF_003284935.1 Mycobacterium colombiense | reverse complement strand
GCCTACGACGACCTGGCGGCGGCGGCCATGCGGCAACTCCGCGAGATCGGCGGCGAAGAGGCCGTGCAGGCGTTCGCCCGGCGGCGGATCGACACCATCCTGGCCGACGTCCCCGCGGCCGCCAGTGCGGCGGACACCGACGTCGAGGCGGCCGCGGACCGGATCGCCACCGCCCTGACCAAGGCCGGCTACGTCACCACCACCACGCAGGTCGGCGGGCCGATCCACGGCGTGCAGATCTGCCAGCACCACTGCCCGGTGTCGCACGTGGCCGAGGAATTCCCCGAGCTGTGCGACGCCGAACAGCAGGCCATGGCCGAGGTGCTGGGCACTCACGTCCAGCGGTTGGCGACCATCGTCAACGGCAACTGCGCCTGCACGACGCACGTACCCCTGACCCAGGCATCCACGGCGCCCAGCCCGCGCCACACGACCGACACCACGAGCATCAAAGGAGCGTCTCGATGACCCTCACCCCCGAGGCCAGCAAGACGGCTACCGCGCCGTTGACCCAGGAAGAGGCGATCGCCTCCCTGGGGCGGTACGGCTACGGCTGGGCGGACTCCGACCTCGCCGGCGCCAGTGCCCAGCGCGGGCTGTCCGAGGCCGTCGTCCGCGACATCTCGGCGAAGAAGAACGAGCCCGAGTGGATGCTGCAGACCCGGCTCAAGGCGCTGCGCATCTTCGACCGCAAGCCGATGCCGAACTGGGGTTCGAACCTCGACGGCATCGACTTCGACAACATCAAGTACTTCGTGCGCTCCAGCGAGAAGCAGGCGGCGACGTGGGACGACCTGCCGGCGGACATCAAGAACACCTACGACCGGCTGGGCATCCCGGAGGCCGAGAAGCAGCGGCTGGTCTCCGGCGTCGCGGCGCAGTATGAGTCCGAGGTCGTCTACCACTCCATCCGTGAAGACCTGGAAAAGCAGGGCGTCATCTTCCAGGACACCGACACGGCGTTGCGCGAGCACCCGGAGATCTTCCAGGAGTACTTCGGCACCGTGATCCCCGCCGGGGACAACAAGTTTTCCGCGCTGAACACCGCGGTGTGGAGTGGGGGCTCGTTCATCTACGTCCCCAAGGGCGTGCACGTCGACATCCCGCTGCAGGCCTACTTCCGGATCAACACCGAGAACATGGGCCAGTTCGAGCGGACGCTGATCATCGCCGACGAGGGCTCCTACGTGCACTACGTCGAGGGCTGTACCGCGCCGATCTACAAGTCGGACTCACTGCACTCGGCGGTGGTCGAGATCATCGTGAAACCCAATGCGCGCGTTCGCTATACGACGATCCAGAACTGGTCGGGCAACGTCTACAACCTGGTCACCAAGCGGGCCCGCGCCGAGGCCGGCGCCACCATGGAGTGGATCGACGGCAACATCGGGTCGAAGGTCACCATGAAGTACCCGGCGGTCTGGATGACCGGCGAGCACGCCAAGGGCGAGGTGCTTTCGGTCGCCTTCGCCGGCGAAGACCAGCACCAGGACACCGGCGCGAAGATGCTGCACCTGGCGCCGAACACGTCGAGCAACATCGTGTCCAAGTCGGTGGCCCGCGGCGGCGGCCGCACCTCCTACCGCGGCCTGGTCCAGGTGAACAAGGGCGCGCACGGATCGCGTTCCAGCGTGAAATGCGATGCGCTGCTGGTGGATACGATCAGCCGCAGCGACACCTACCCCTACGTCGACATCCGCGAGGACGACGTCACCATGGGCCACGAGGCCACCGTGTCCAAGGTCAGCGAGAACCAGCTGTTCTACCTGATGAGCCGCGGCCTGACTGAGGACGAGGCGATGGCCATGGTGGTCCGCGGCTTCGTCGAGCCGATCGCCAAAGAGCTGCCCATGGAGTACGCGCTTGAGCTCAACCGGCTGATCGAGCTGCAGATGGAAGGCGCGGTCGGCTAGTGACGAATCTGACCGAAGCGGTTGAGGGTTCAGCCCTCACCGCGGCCAACAAGGGCGAGGTCTTCTCCTCGTTCGACGTGGACGCGTTCGAGGTCCCGCACGGCCGCGACGAAATCTGGCGGTTCACCCCGCTGCGCCGGCTGCGCGGCCTGCACGACGGCTCGGCGCGCGCCACCGGCAAGGCCGGGATCAGCGTCGCCGAGCAGCCCGGCCTGCGGGTCGAGACCGTCTCCCGCGGCGACGAGCGGCTCGGCCAGGCCGGTGTGCCCACCGACCGGGTTGCCGCGCAAGCGTTTTCGTCGTTCAACTCCGCGACCCTGGTCACCGTCGAGCGCGGCACCCGCATCGCCGAGCCGGTCGGCATCACCGTCACCGGACCCGGCGAGGGCGCGGTCGCCTACGGGCACCTGCAGGTCCGGGTCGCCGAGCTCGCCGAGGCCGTCGTCGTCATCGATCACCGGGGCAGCGGAACCCTGGCCGACAACGTCGAATTCGTCGTCGACGACGCCGCACGGCTCACCGTGGTGTGGCTCGCCGACTGGGCCGACGACGCCGTGCACGTCAGCATGCACCACGCCAAGCTGGGCAAGGACGCGGTGCTGCGCCACGTCGCCGTCACGCTCGGCGGTGAAGTGGTGCGGCTGACGGCCAACGTGCGCTACACCGCCCCGGGCGGGGACGCCGAGCTGCTGGGCCTGTACTTCGCCGACGACGGCCAGCACCTGGAGTCGCGGCTGCTGGTGGATCACGCCCAGCCCGACTGTAAGTCGAACGTGCTGTACAAGGGTGCGCTGCAAGGCGATCCGGACTCCGCGCTGCCCGACGCGCACACCGTCTGGATCGGCGACGTGCTGATCCGGGCCGAGGCGACCGGCACCGACACGTTCGAGGTGAACCGCAACCTGGTGCTCACCGACGGGGCGCGCGCCGACTCGGTGCCCAACCTGGAGATCGAGACCGGCGAGATCGTCGGCGCCGGACACGCCAGTGCCACCGGCCGTTTCGACGACGAGCAACTGTTCTACCTCCGCTCCCGCGGCATCCCCGAGGAGCAGGCCCGGCGCCTGGTGATCCGCGGCTTCTTCGCCGAAATCATCTCCAAGATCGCGGTGCCCGAGATCCGGGAGCGCCTGACCGCAGCCATCGAACACGAACTGGCCTTAACGGAAAAGACGGAAACAACAGCCTCATGACCACTCTGGAAATCAAAGATCTGCACGTCAGCGTCGTCAACCCGAACGCGGCCGAGTCCGAGCGCGAGATCCCCATCCTCAACGGCGTCGACCTGACGGTGAAATCCGGTGAGACGCATGCGTTGATGGGCCCCAACGGGTCGGGCAAGTCGACGCTGTCCTACGCCATTGCCGGTCACCCCAAGTACACGGTGACGTCGGGCTCCATCACGCTGGACGGCGAGGACGTGCTGACGATGAGCATCGACGAGCGCGCCCGGGCCGGAATCTTCTTGGCCATGCAGTATCCCGTCGAGGTGCCCGGCGTCTCGGTGTCGAACTTCCTGCGCTCGGCGGCGACCGCCGTGCGCGGTGAGGCCCCGAAACTGCGGCACTGGGTCAAAGAGGTCAAGGCGGCGATGGGCTCGCTGGAGATCGACCCGGCATTCGCCGAGCGCAGCGTCAACGAGGGTTTCTCCGGCGGTGAGAAGAAGCGCCACGAGATCCTGCAGCTGGAACTGCTCAAGCCCAAGATCGCCATCCTCGACGAGACGGACTCCGGGCTCGACGTCGACGCCCTGCGCGTGGTCAGCGAGGGCGTGAACCGATACGCCGAGGCAGAGCACGGCGGCGTGCTGCTGATCACCCACTACACCCGCATCCTGCGCTACATCCGGCCCGAATACGTGCACGTGTTCGTCGGCGGGCGCATCGCCGAATCCGGCGGTCCCGAGCTGGCCGACGAACTCGAGCAGAACGGCTACGTCCGCTTCACCCAAGCGGCGGCCGCCGGGGCCTGACATGGCTACACCTGCGGCGGCCTCATCTCTGGATGTCGCGGCCATCCGTGCCGACTTCCCGATCCTCAAGCGGGTCATGCGCAGCGGAAACCCGTTGGCCTATCTGGATTCCGGTGCGACGTCGCAGCGCCCGCTCCAGGTACTCGACGCCGAACGGGAGTTCCTGCTGACCTCCAACGGCAGCGTGCACCGCGGCGCGCACCAGCTGATGGAGGAGGCCACCGACGCCTATGAGCAGGGGCGCGCCGACATCGCCGCGTTCGTGGGCGCCGACGCCCACGAGCTGGTGTTCACCAAGAACGCCACCGAGGCGCTCAACCTGATCTCGTACGTGCTGGGCGACAAGCGTTTCGAGCGCGCGGTCGGACCGGGCGACGTCGTCGTCACCACCGAGCTCGAGCACCACGCCAATCTGGTGCCGTGGCAGGAACTCTGCCGGCGCACCGGGGCGACCCTGCGGTGGTACGGCGCCACCGACGACGGGCGCATAGACCTCGACTCGCTGCAGCTCGACGAACGCGTCAAAGTCGTCGCCTTCACCCATCATTCAAATGTGACCGGTGCGGTGGCCCCGGTGGCCGAACTGGTCAGCCGGGCGCGGGCCGTGGGCGCGCTGACCGTGCTGGACGCCTGCCAGTCGGTGCCGCACCAGCCCGTCGACTTCCATGCGCTGGACGTCGACTTCGCCGCATTCTCCGGACATAAGATGTTGGGCCCCAACGGTATCGGTGTGTTGTACGGCCGCAGCGAGGTGTTGTCGGACCTGCCGCCGTTTTTGACCGGCGGCTCGATGATCGAGGCCGTCACCATGGAAACGTCCACCTACGCGTCGGTGCCGCAGCGGTTCGAGGCCGGCAGCCCGATGACGTCGCAGGTGGTCGGGCTCGGCGCGGCCACCCGCTATCTCGGCGCCCTCGGCATGGAGGCCGTGCAGGCCCACGAGCATCAGCTGGTCGCCGCGACCATCGACGGGTTGTCCGGCATCGACGCCGTGCGCATCGTCGGGCCGGCGTCCATGGCGAACCGCGCCTCGCCGGTGTCGTTCGTCGTCGACGGCGTGCACGCCCACGATGTCGGGCAGGTGCTCGACGACGAGGGCATCGCCGTGCGGGTGGGTCACCACTGCGCCATGCCGCTGCATCGCCGGTTCGGCATTGCGGCCACCGCCCGGGCGTCCTTCGGGGTGTACAACACCGCCGAGGAGGTCGAGCGTCTGATCGCCGGCGTGCGGCGTGCTCTGGATTTCTTTGGGAAAGGCTGACGTTGCGGCTCGAGCAGATGTATCAGGACGTGATCCTGGACCACTACAAGCACCCGCAGCACCGCGGGCTGCGGGAACCGTTCGGCGCCGAGGTGTTTCACGTCAACCCGGTCTGCGGTGACGAGGTCACCCTGCGGGTCGCGCTGTCCGACGACGGCGACACCGTCGCCGACGTGTCCTACGACGGGCAGGGCTGCTCGATCAGCCAGGCGGCGACCTCGGTGCTCACCCAGCAGGTGATCGGGCACACCGTCGGCGACGCGCTCAAGACCGTCACCGCCTTCACCGAGATGGTGTCCTCGCGTGGCACCGTCGAGGGTGACGAGGACGTGTTGGGCGACGGGATCGCGTTCGCCGGGGTGGCCAAATACCCGGCGCGGGTGAAATGCGCGCTGTTGGCATGGATGGCGTTCAAGGATGCGTTGGCCAAGGCGGCTACGGACTTCGAGGAGGTCAGGAGATGAGCGAAACCACCGCGCAGGACGAGGAATTCCTCGCCGACCTCGAGGAGGCGATGCGCGACGTCGTCGACCCCGAACTCGGCATCAACGTCGTCGATCTGGGACTGGTCTACGGCCTGAACGTCGAGGCGGGTGATGAGGGGACCGTCGCGCTGATCGACATGACGCTGACCTCCGCGGCCTGCCCGCTGACCGATGTCATCGAGGACCAGTCGCGCAGCGCGCTGGTGGGCGCCGGCCTCGTCGACGACCTGCGGATCAACTGGGTGTGGAACCCGCCGTGGGGGCCGGACAAGATCACCGAGGACGGCCGCGAGCAACTGCGTGCGCTCGGCTTCACCGTCTGAGCAAGGCTTTTCGCTCCCAGGCCACTAGATGTGGAACGGGAGATGCGGCAGATGCAGGTGGTGGTGCGGGTGCCCCATCGGCGGGCAGGTCTCCACACTGATCATCGTCGCGTGCAAGACGCCGCCGTCCTGAGTCCCTTGTGCCCCAATGCATTTACCGTTGGTGATCGCCTGGGTGTCCGAGGGGACCTGCCGCTGGTATGACGTCGAGCCGGCGACCGTCACGTTGGTGGAGGCGCCCGGGCCGCCGGGGCCCAGACCGTTGACGGCGATGGTGTTGCCCGAGACGGAGGCGACCGTGCCGTAGAACCCGGCGGGTGGAGGGCATTTCCCGTCCACGGATGGGGTGACGGTCACCGCCTGCGCCGTGATGGCACCCGGCGGCGGCGCGCTCTGCGGGGTGGCCTTAATGTTCACGCAACTGCCGGGCGTCACATCGGCCAGCTTGGCCGGGGTGACGTCGACGACCCGGGTCTGGGGCGTGTAGTTCACCGTCGCCGAGCCGGTCCGCGTCCGAAGTGCGACCGTGCCACCCGAATTCGACTGCACCATGCCCTCGACGT
>NZ_QMEV01000120.1 GCF_003284935.1 Mycobacterium colombiense | reverse complement strand
CTGGACCCGGCCGGGCGCGACGCGCTGGATGGGGCCGGGGCCGACGCGGTGGTCGCCGACCTCGGCGAGGTCACCGTGCGCACCGGTGACCGCCGGATGTCGCAGCTGCCGGATGCGTTGCAGGCCTTGGCCGATGGGCTGGCCTCCCGGCGCCCGGCCGTGTTCTTCGACTTCGACGGCACGCTCTCCGACATCGTCGACGACCCGGACGCGGCGCGGCCCGTCGCCGGGGCCACCGAGGCGCTGGAAAAGCTGGCCGCCCGGTGCCCGGTCGCGGTGCTGTCCGGCCGCGACCTGGCCGACGTGGCGAAACGCGTTGGCGTGCCGGGCATCTGGTACGCGGGCAGCCACGGCTTCGAGCTGACCGCCCCCGACGGCACCCACCACCAGAACGAGGCCGCGGCCGCCGCGATCCCGGTGCTCGAGCGGGCGGCGGCCCACCTGCGCGAGGAGCTGGGCGGGCTCGACGGTGTGGTGGTGGAGCACAAGCGGTTCGGGGTCGCCGTGCACTACCGCAACGCCGCACGCGACCGCGTCGGCGAGGCGCTGGCGGCGGTGCGCGCCGCGGGCCGCCGCGACGGGCTTCGGGTCACCACGGGCCGCGAGGTCATCGAGCTGCGCCCAGACCTGGACTGGGACAAGGGCAAGACGCTGCGCTGGGTGATCGATCACCTGCACGAGGCCGGGTCGGGGGCGCTCACGCCGGTCTACCTCGGCGACGACATCACCGACGAGGACGCGTTCGACGCGGTGCGCACCGACGGCGTGCCGATCCTGGTGCGCCACGGCGATGATGGCGACCGGGCGACCGCCGCGCTGTTCGCGCTGGACAGTCCCGCGCGCGCCGCCGAATTCACCGACCGGCTGGCCGACCAGCTGGCGCGCTAGGCAGACACGTATTCCGCCGCGCCGTCGTCGAGCACCACGCGGGGGCCGGAACCCTCCGCGCCGGACGCCTCCGTGCGAAACACCGCCTTGCCCGGTTCGGTGCGCCAGATCAGCGTGGTCAGCGTCTCGCCGGGGAACACCGGCGAGGTGAACCGCGAGGCGATCGAGGTGATGTTGGCCGCGACGCCCCCGCCGAGCTCGGACACCAGCGCGCGACCCGATACCCCGTAGGTGCACAGCCCGTGCAGGATCGGCTTGGGGAATCCGGCCAGCTCGCGGGCGAACCACGGGTCGCTGTGCAGCGGGTTGCGGTCGCCGGAGAGCCGGTAGATCAGCGCCTGGTCCTCGCGGGTGGGCAGCGCGATCCGGGCGTCGGGCTCGCGGTCCGGGAATTCCGGGGCGACCGGCCGCTGACCCGGCATCCCCCCGAAGCCGCCCTCGCCCCGGATGACCAGCGTGGTGAGCGTCTCGGCGATCAGCTGCCCGGACTCCGGTTCGGTGCCGCGGCCGCGCAGCACCAGGATCGCGTTCTTGCCCTCGCCCTTGTCCTGGATGTCGGCGACCTCGGACACCACCGAGAGCTTTCCCGCCGGGGGGAGTGGAGCGTGCAGCCGGATGCTCTGCGATCCGTGTAACAGCATGGCCCAGTTGAACTTTCCGACCAGGCCCGCCGCGCCGAAGGCCGGGCAGCAGATCACCGCGTAGGTCGGCAGCACCTGCTGGTCGATGTCGTGGCTGTTCTCGGTGGTGAAGGCCAGGTCGTCGATCCCGGCGCCGACGCCGAGCGCGTAGAGCAGCGTGTCCCGATCGGTCCATTCGAACTGCATGGGTTCGGTGACCGCGCCGACGGCACTCGGATCAATCGCCATGGAAGTCTCCTGATCGTTGGTAGGGATCCTCGGTCCACTCTGGCATCCGGCGAAGCGCGGGCATGATCAAGGCCCTCCGCACGGCGCCGGGCGGTACAAACCATGGCAAACCCTTCCCACCGAAGCGGTCGGCAGGGCAGGCTATCTCCCATGCCCAAGCGCAGCATGATCCGCACGTTCTCCGTGGCGCTCGCCGCCCTCACCGCCGCGATGATCGTCGCCGGCTGCGGGGGCGGTTCACCGCAGGCGCGGTCCATCACGGTGACGTTGATCCGGCACGCCCAGTCCGAGGCCAACGCCAGCGGCGTCATCGACACCGAGGTGCCGGGTCCCGGCCTGACGCCCGAGGGCAAGGGACAGGCCGAACAGCTCGCGCACCAACTCGGCCGCAAGGACTACGACAGCGTTTACGCCTCCACCATGACCCGGACGCAGCAGACCGCGGCCCCGCTGGCCGCCGAACTCGGCAAGCAGGTGGAGGTGCTGCCCGGCATCCAGGAGATCAACGCCGGCTGGTTCAACGGCAGGCCCGAGTCGATGGCGAAGTCGACGTACATGGTGGCGCCGGTGGACTGGATCAACGGCGACGTCTCCAACAGCATCCCCGGGTCGATCAGCGGCAAGGAGTTCAACGACCAGTTCACCGCGGCGATCAACAAGATCTACAACAGCGGCCACCGCAACCCGGTGGTGTTCTCGCACCGCAACTCGATCATGGTGTGGACGCTGATGAACGCGCGCAACGCCAAGGACAGCCTGATGAGCAGCCACCCGATCCCCAACACGGGTCGCGTGGTGATCAGCGGTAACCCACTGACCGGCTGGACGCTGGTGGACTGGGACGGGATCCGCGACTTCCACAACTAGTCGCCACTGCGCGACATCGGCGGTTGACGTGCGCGGCCGCCGCCGCCACGATGTCTTCATGCGGTATGTCGTTACCGGCGGTACCGGGTTTATTGGTCGCCGCGTCGTGTCTCGTCTTCTGGAGTCCCGCGCCGACGCGCGGGTGTGGGTGCTGGTGCGGCGCCAGTCGCTGGGCCGCTTCGAGCGGCTCGCGACCGATTGGGGCGAGCGGGTAAAACCGCTGGTCGGCGCGCTGCCGGAGCTGGAACTGAGCGACGAGGTGCTCGCCGAGCTGGGTCGGGTCGATCACGTGGTGCACTGCGCGGCGATCTATGACATCACCGCCGGTGAACCCGAACAGCGGGCCAGCAACGTCGAGGGCACCCGCGCGGTGATCGCGCTGGCGCAGCGGTTGGACGCGACGTTGCACCATGTGTCGTCGATCGCGGTGGCCGGCGATTTCCCCGGCGAATACACCGAGGACGACTTCGACGTCGGCCAGCGGCTGCCGACGCCCTATCACCAGACCAAGTTCGAAGCCGAGCTGCTGGTGCGCTCGGCGCCGGGCCTGCGTCATCGCATCTATCGCCCGGCGGTGGTGGTGGGCGATTCGCGCACCGGCGAGATGGACAAGGTGGACGGCCCGTACTACTTCTTCGGGGTGCTGGCCAAGTTGGCGGTGCTGCCGTCGCTGACCCCGATCTTGTTGCCGGACACCGGCCGCACCAACATCGTGCCGGTGGACTACGTCGTCGACGCGCTGGTCGCCCTGATGCACGCCGACGGCCGCGACGGGCAGACGTTCCACCTGACCGCCGAGAAGACCATCGGCCTGCGCGGCATCTACCGCGGCGTGGCCAAGGCGGCCGGGCTGCCGCCGCTGCGCGGGTCACTCCCCCGCGCGGTGGCCGCCCCGGTGCTCAAGGTGCGCGGTCGCGCCAGGGTGGTGCGCAACATGGCGGCCACCCAGCTGGGCATCCCCGCCGAGGTGCTGGACGTGGTCGACCTGGCGCCCACCTTCGTCAGCGAGAAGACGCGAGAGGCCTTGCGGGGCACCGGGATCGAGGTTCCCGAGTTCGCCGGCTACGCGCCCATGCTGTGGCGGTACTGGGCGGAGCACCTCGATCCCGATCGCACGCGCCGCGACGATGCACGGGAACCGTTGCGGGGCCGGCACGTCATCATCACCGGGGCGTCCAGCGGCATCGGCCGCGCGGCGGCCATCGCGATCGCCGAGCGGGGCGCCACCGTGTTCGCGCTGGCCCGCAACGGCGCGGCGCTGGATTCGCTGGTCGCCGAGATCCGCGCCAATGGTGGTGCCGCCCATGCCTTTACCTGTGACGTCACCGATTCCGCGTCGGTGGAACACACCGTCAAGGACATCCTGGGCCGCTTCGACCACGTCGACTACCTGGTGAACAACGCCGGCCGATCGATCCGCCGCTCGGTGGTCAACTCCACCGACCGGCTACACGACTACGAGCGGGTGATGGCGGTCAACTACTTCGGCGCGGTGCGCATGGTGTTGGCGCTGCTACCCCATTGGCGTGAGCGCCGATTCGGCCACGTCGTCAACGTGTCGAGCGCCGGTGTGCAGGCACGCAACCCGAAGTACAGCTCCTACCTGCCGTCGAAGGCGGCGCTGGACGCGTTCTCCGACGTGGTGGGCACGGAGGTGCTCTCCGACCACATCACCTTCACCAACATCCACATGCCGCTGGTGCGCACGCCCATGATCGCGCCCTCGCACCGGCTCAACCCGGTGCCGGCGATCAGCCCCGAGCGCGCGGCGGCGATGGTGGTGCGTGGCCTGGTTGACAAACCGGCCCGCATCGACACCCCGCTGGGCACGCTCGCCGAGGCCGGCAACTATTTCGCCCCGCGGACTTCCCGGCGGGTCCTGCACCAGCTCTACCTCGGTTATCCCGACTCGGCCGCGGCGCGCGGGCTGACCGCCGAACCGGCCCCGAGCCCAGCCCCGCGGACTCCGCGGCGCAGGCCCAGCCGGCCCGTGCGCGCCGTCACCCGCGGCATCCGGACACCCCGTCCGGTCAAGCGGCTGGTCCGCCTGGTGCCCGGGGTGCACTGGTAGTCACTTCTGCAGCGTGAACTGGTTGACGTCGGTGTATCCGATCCGGAATGCGTCGGCGCAACCGGTCAGGTATTTCATGTACCGCTCGTAGACTTCCTCGGACTGCAGCGCGATGGCCTCGTCCTTATGGGCTTGCAGTGCGGCGGCCCAGATGTCGAGCGTCTTGGCGTAGTGCGGCTGCAGCGACTGCACGCGGCTCACGGTGAAGCCGTTCGCGGTCGCGCGCTCTTCGACCATCGGTATCGACGGCAGCCGCCCGCCCGGAAAGATCTCGGTGACAATGAATTTGATGAACCGGGCGAACGTGAACGAGATGGGCATGCCACGCTCGGCCATCTCCGTCGGGTGCAGCCCGGTGATGGTATGCAGCAGCATGGCCCCGTCGTCGGGCAGCAGGTCGTGCATCAGGGTGAAGAACGCGTCGTAGCGCTCGTGCCCGAAGTGCTCGAAGGCGCCGATGCTGACGATCCGGTCGACCGGCTCGTCGAACTGCTCCCAGCCCTGCAGCAGGACCCGTGCCGAACGAGGGCTGCCGGACTGGGCGATCAGCTGTTCGACGTGGTCGGCCTGGTTGCGGCTCAGGGTGAGGCCGACGACGTTGACGTCGTACTTTTGCTGGGCCCGCATCATGGTGGCGCCCCAACCGCAGCCGACGTCGAGCAGCGTCATGCCCGGTTGCAGCCCGAGTTTGCCGAGGGCGAGGTCGATCTTGGCGATCTGGGCCTCTTCCAGCGTCATGTCGTCGCGTTCGAAGTACGCGCAGCTGTAGGTCTGGGTGGGGTCGAGGAATAGCCGGAAGAAGTCGTCCGACAGGTCGTAGTGGGCCTGCACATCGTCGAAGTGCGGCGTGAGATCAGTCCCCTCGGGGGGCTCCGACGTCGTTGGCATCTTGCCAGCCTAGCGCCGGTATGTTGGAGACAATGAATGCGCCCGTTTTCGTTGACGTCGATACCGGCGTGGACGATGCGCTGGCGCTGATCTACCTGTTCGCCAGCCCGGACGCCGACGTGGCCGGCATCGCCTCGACCGGGGGAAACGTTGGGGTGGAACAGGTTTGCGAAAACAACCTGGGCCTGCTGGCGCTGTGCCGGCGCACCGGCATACCGGTCTCCCAGGGTTCTCCGGAGACCCTGACCGGCCCCATGCGGTTGCCCTCAAAAGTCCACGGCCCCAGGGGATTGGGCTATGCCGACCTGCCGCCGGGATCGGGTCGGCTCACCGACTACGACTCGGCCAGCGCCTGGGTGCGCGCGGCGCGGGCCTTTCCCGGCGAGCTCATCGGGGTGGCGACGGGCCCGTTGACCAACCTGGCGCTGGCGCTGCGCGCCGAGCCCGAGCTGCCGACGCTGCTGCGCCGCCTGGTGATCATGGGCGGGTCCTACGACCACCGGGGTAACACCACCGCGGTGGCGGAGTGGAACATCAGCGTCGATCCCGAGGCCGCTGCCGAGGTGCTGGCGGCATGGTGCCCCGAAACCATTGGACGACAGCGACTTCCGATCCTATGCGGCCTGGACCTGACCCGCAAGGTCGCGTTGACGCCGGATCACCTTGCGCGGCTGGCCGCGGCCGCGGAGTCGACGACGACGCGGCTGAGCGAACACGACGAACCCGGAACCCGTTCGCGCGCGTCCAATCCGCTGATTCGGGTGATCGAGGACGCGACGCGGTTCTATCTGGAGGCCTATCACCAACTGGGCCACGGGTATCAGGCGCACATGCACGATCCGTTGGCCGCCGCCGTCGCGCTGGACCCCGACCTCGTCACGACGCGCCCGGCGACGGTGGACATCGAACTGACCGGGACCCTGACCCGCGCCATGACGGTGACCGATTGGACGGATCGTCGAGAACCCAACGCGCTGATCGGGATTGACGTGGACGCCGCGGCGTTCTTCGATCGATTCATCGACCGGGTGGGTCCTTTCGCGCGGCAATTAGGGGGCGCCGAATGAAGATTCGGGCGATCGAGCTGATCCGGGCCGGGTGGGGCGCGGTGTTGGTGGCCGCACCCGCCGAGGTGCTCGACCACATCCACGGGGTCCGGGTCGACCGCAAGGCGCTCGTCGTCACCCGGATCCTGGGCGCCCGCCATCTGGCCCAGGCGCTGCTGTCGGGAGTCAACCCCGGCCCCG
>NZ_QMEV01000011.1 GCF_003284935.1 Mycobacterium colombiense | reverse complement strand
TGCCGCCGCCGGTGCGGAGGTTGGGCCGGTTGCGGAGGTGGTGGCGGGGGCGGAAGCACCTGGGTGATCGTCACCGGCGGCGGCGGTGGTGGGGGAGCCACCGGGGGCGGAACCTCGACCGGTGGGGGCGGCGCGCCGACGACCGGCGGCGGCGCGGCCGGCGGGGGGAATGCGGGAGTGGCGGGCATCGGTCGCGGCATCGGCAAGATCCCTTGGGGCGCAGCGCCGATGATCGAGCTGACGATCGTGCCGTGGGCGTCGCAGTCCGATAGGCCGTCCTCTCCCATGATGTAGTCGCCGCCGGGCACCACCGGCAGCCGCGGGTTCGGGGTGACGCCGGTGTCGATGACGGCCACGGGGACGCCGTTGCCGGTGCTGTACTGCCAGGCCTTCGTGATGTTGAGCAGGTTGAAGCCCGGGGCCATCTGCGCCACGTCGGGGTTGCGCACGGTGATCGGGGTCGAGCAGCTGTTGGCACGGCGCATCGGCTGATCGGATCGTGGCGGCCCGTCCGGCGGCACCATTCCCGGATCCACCGCGGGCGGTGTAATGGCAAGTGCGACAGGGGTATTGGCTGCTAACGCGACCAGGGTGACAGCGGCGGTCATCGCCGCGGCCCTTCTCAGTGGCGAATCCACGTGAAGAGCCCTCCCAAGGCCGCCGCCGCTGGCAGCAAGACGATGAACGCGAGCACTTCCACCCATTCCACGGTCAACCGGATGAATGGCCGAAACCTCATGGCCGGCACCAAAAGGGCTGCGGCCAAACCCAATGCGGCGAAGGTCGCCACCGCCACCGCGGGCCACATCAACCCGGTCATCACATCCCTCGGCGCGGCGACGGCGTATTTGACCACGCCCGCGCACACCGCGGCCGATGCCCCGCACACCAGGGCGATGGCCTGGTATTTGGCGGCGAATCCGCGTCCCTGGGTGAGGAAGATGCCGGCCACGAGCCCGGCCACCACCAACGCCAACCATGCCCATGGGCGTCCCGGCGCCAGAACCCCCCACACCGCGGCGGGCAACACGATCGACACCCCGACGCACAGGCCCACCTGCACCGCATTGACCAACCGCGCCGAGGCGGCGATCGCGGCGCCGCGCGCGGTGATGTCGGTCAATTCGTTGTCCTCGTCCTCGGATTCGTCCTCGCTGACCGGGGAGACCGTGTCGACGGGCATTCCCTCGCGCCGTGCGAACAGGTCCCGACCGGTGATCGATCCGAAATGCGGCGGCCGGACCCGTGCGACCCACAGCGCGATCAGCGGAGCCATCCGGACCAGCACCAGCAGGCCTACCAGGACGCAGACCGCCAGCACCTGGGCCGAGGCCGGCCGGAACATCCGGACGGCGGCGACTGCGGCCAGGACCCCGCAGACCGTCACCACCGCGGTGACCACCGCGGTCTGCCAACGGTTCCGCGCCGTGATCCCGATGGCGATGGCGCCCAGGATCACGATGACGGCGCCGATCAGCCCGTGCGCCGCGCCGAGCCTGCCTGGCGGCGCGCAGCCGCCGGCGGTGGCCAGCGACAGGACCGCCAGCCACGCGAAGCCGCTGAACAGGTCGCGCCGCTCCCGCCACCCGCTCCGCACCACCAGCGTCGCCACCAACAGCAGGAGACCGACGGCGCCCGCCACCGCGGCCGGAATCGGGCCGTCGGTGAATGTCCGGGCCCGCAGGGTCAGGGCCACGACGACCCCGACCGCCATTGCGATCACCGCGACCGCGGTATGGGCGGCGGTCAGCGGCGTCACCGGCGCGAACATCCGATCGCCGCCGTCGCGGCCCAGCCACTTTCCCATCGCCGCCAAACCCGTCGACAGCGACTCGTACTGCGGTTCGAAGGACTCGCCGTCCACCCTGGGCACCAGCACCAGGGTGTCGCCGTCCTGGACGCCCAGCTCGTCGAGGCTTTTGTTGATATCGAGCCGGACCCCGTTGATCTTGTGTAGTTCGTAGCTGCCCGCGGGCAAGGCGATGCCCTCAAAGCCTTTGCGCTTCAGGTCGGCGTCGAACAGCTCGACCATTCCCTCGAAGAATCCCTCCATCGGAATTCCGGCGGGAAACACCTGGGAACACAGGTGCTTTTCGTAAGAAATGTTGACCGCACAACGCGCCGGGAAAGCGACCTTATGCGGCGCTGTCACGGCACTGACCGCTCGGCGTCAGGAATGTATTTGTCCGCCAGCCCGGCGGTGATTTCGAAGAGGCGCAATCGCGTTTTCTTCTTCAGTTCGTGAACGGTATCGATGATGCCACCTTTGGCGAGGTGGGGATCAAACGGCAGCGCTTCGACCGTCGCCCCCACCTTGGTGAAACGCTCGGTCAAGTACGCCAACGCGTCCTTGTCGGTGATCTGGTCGGTGTGGTTCACAATTACGGTGCTGCGCGAAACCAACTCGTGGTAGCCCTGCGAGCGCAGGTAGTCCACCGCCCGTAACACCGGACGGGACCGGTCCGCGGTGATGCCGGAGACGAAGACCAGGGTGTCGGTGTTCTCCAATACCGGCTTCATCACCTCGTGTTCGAGGTCGGGCGAGGTGTCGACGATCATCACCGTGTGGGTGCGACGCAGGCGCGACAGCACCCCGGAGAACATCGCGGGCACCAACGGCCTGGGCTGGTCGGAAGTGCGGTTGCCGGCCAGGACGTCAAGCCCAATGACGTTCTGTCCCAGATGTTCTCGAATATCCGCGTAGCCCTGGACATCGGTGTCGTTGATGATCGCGGTGTAGTCGCCGGGCGGGGATTCATCGATGCGGTCGGCCAGTGTCCCGAAGCCCGGGACGGCGTCGATCGCAATCACGTTCTGCGGGCGGCATTCCCGGAACACACCCCCGAGGCAGGCGACCAGCGTCGTGACGCCCACGCCGCCCTTGCCGGAGACGACCGTGATGACGTATTGCCGTCGAATATGCCGCCGGATGCGATTCTGCAAATCCCGGTAGTGCCGTTCCCGGGGGGACTCGCCCGGATTTATTTGATGAAAAGAGATGGTGTAAATGAATTTCCGCCAGCCCGACCCTGGTGGAATTTTCCGCGGCGCGGCCAGATCGGTAATACGCATGGTGTCCGATACCGAATCCGGGAAGTTGCTGGCCCCTGACGGATCCCCCCGTCTGAGCGCTCCTTCGTCCGACATATTCGGGTCATTCCAAGGGCTCGTCACGACGAGATGCTAACACGGTTGGGGATACCGCGTTTACCCGTTCAGAAACCTTTCAAGTTCGACAGACGTTGCTATTCCAAGACTTTGGTTATCTAAGTTACTTTCGTCAGTTCGCTTCCGGCGCACCGTCACACGACTCGCCGATACGAGTGCCACTCGTCGCCGGCGGGCAGCCGGCGGATGAGCCGTTGAATCGCTCCGCCGATGTCCGTGCGCGACCCGGGCGAGAGAATCTGGTACTGGCGCTGCCCCGAGGTGACGCTCTCGATGCAGATTCGCCCCGCGGGGGTGTCGACGATGGACACCGTCGCATCCCCGACGGCGATCCGCGCCAATGCGTCCGGCCCCACACCGGCCTGCAGCCCGACGATGTTGGCGTGTGCGGACCGCGCAGGATCGGCGGCCGTCAGCACCATCTGCAGCTGGTCGGCGTCGAGGCGTTGTTCCAGCAGGAACGATCGCAGGCTGGCGGTGTCGCGCACCGAGTTCAGCAGCTGCTCGGTATCTAGGGTGACCGGTTTCAGCGGCGCCGCCTCGGCCACCCCGCACAGCCGCTCGATCTGACCGACCACCAGGTCCCTGGCCGATGCTTCGTTGGTGGCCGTGCCGGCGGGATACAGCCGCACCATGTCGGCGTGGCGTTCCAGGACCACCCACCACGTCGCGAAGCGGCAGATCGATGCCCGGGTCGGCTCGCGGCCCGGGACGCCGATCATCAGCAGCAGCCCCAGGTCGCGCCGCAGCAGGACCGTCAGCCACTCGCGAATCATCGGGTCGACGTTGCCGGCCTCGTCGAGCGCCCCGGCGGCCACCAACTCGGCGGCCGCGGGGTGGCTGCGCGCGCGCTCCGGGGTGTCCAGACGCGGCAGCATGGGCCGCAGCCCCAGTTCAGGGCAGGTCTGCTCCACCCCGGTGATCGCCTGCAAAACCCATAAGCCGTCGACCGTGGTGGTCAGCATGTCGCCTTACCCTCACTCAGTGGGTCCCCCGACCGGTGGATAAGAGACCAAAAGGTGGGGCACACACGCCCGGCGCATCTGCCCCACCCCCGCTTGTCGGTGTGGTCGAGCGGGCTCAGAACAGCCCAGCGATGTGCTGGTCGGTGCTGAGCGCGTTGTCCAGCACGTGGGAGGTCGTCACCCCGTGCTGGCGGATGGTGTCGATGAGACCCTGAAGGCCGGACAGCATCTGGGCCTGCGCCTCGAAGAAGCCCGATGCGCCGTGGCCGGCGAAGAATTCCTGCAGGGCGTGCGTGCGGTTGGAGGTGTCGTCGAAAATCGACTGCAACTGGCCGGCGCGGGAGGCGACATCGGTGGCGAAGTCGGCGACGGCTCCCGGGTTATAAGTGATCGGGTCGGACATGATGAAAATCCTTTCAAAAGACCATTAATGAATTGATGAATGACTGGGTGATCAGGAGCCGTGGCCGCCGAATAGCGCGCTAAAGGCGTGCGAGGAATCCGCCTCGTGGCCTTCCATCAGCGCCGCCGCCTTCGTCAGGCCCTCGGCCAGACGGGTGCCGCCGGTCAAGACTTTGTTCAAGTCGTTTTGAACCTCGATGGCCGTCGCGTGCGACGCCGTCACAGCAGAACCAGACCAGGTGGACGGGTTCATCACGTTTTCTTGATTCGCGACGTATCCCTGGCCAATCCCGATCGCGTGCTCCATGTTCGCTTGGATAGCGTTGGAAGCATCGCGAAGCATTTGCGGTGTTACTTTGATTGTCACGGAATTCTCCTTCTCCGGTGGGCCGCCCCCCGTGAGGGCATGAAGCGAAGTGTATGGCGGCTATTTGGACCTGTCGATTCACCTTTCACCAGGGGTTGGCTTCACACTCGAGCGTCGACGACCCGCACGGTCGCGGGCTGGTCGGCCTTGTCACGGGAGCCGCGGTCGCCTCCCGCCCCGTGCCCCACGGGCATACCGCCCATCGGGGCACCACCCATCGTCGTGGTCTGCGGTCGCATGGCCTCGGCGCCTAATGCCCCGGCCGGTCGCAGGCCCACCGGCCGGCCACCGGTGGCCGGCTCGAAGGCGCTCACCGGGCGGGTGAAACTCGTCGCGGGCACGCCCGCGCCGCCCACGGATGCGCCCCCGCCGGCACCGGCCTCCGCCGCGGAAAGCCCCGTGGTGGCCGACACCGTCGAAACGGCGGGGGTCGCCCCGCCCATGCCGAGGGCGCCCGGATTGGAGAACATGCCCATCAGCGGCTGCATCATCTGCATCGGCGCCTGCATCATCTGCATGGGAGCCTGCATCACTTGCGGGACCGCTCCCATCAGTTGCTGCGCCGGCTGCATTAACGAGGTGGCCTGACTCATGAAGTCCTGGCCACCCGAGGCCGCCCGACCGGCTCCCTGCGTCCCGGTCTGCGCGCCCTGCATCGCGGCGCGCATGCCGTCGCCGGCCCCTTGTTCCGCGGCGGATTCGCCGACAGCCGCGGCGGCCTGGGCGGGTGCGGCCGGTGATGCGCCCATGGTGGCGATCGGCGGCGGAATGGTCAGGCTTTGCGACAAGGCCGTCAGGATCGTTCCGTAGCTGGCGCCGACGGCGGAGTTGTTCGGCCACATGGACCCGAAATACTCGAGCTCCAGCGACGTGATGCGCGGCGTCAGCGCGCCGAGGACCAGCGGGTTGATGCCATAGTCGGTGGCCGTCTCGGTGCGGTTCTCGATGCACTCGGGTGCGGGACGCATCGAGCCGTACGCCATCTGGTACGCCGAGACCGCGGTCGACACCACCGCCGGCTTGACATCGACCCAGCCGGCCAGCCCATGCAGCGATGCGTTCAGTGCGGTCGCGTTCGCCGCCGAGGCCAACGAACCCGAGCCCGTCCAGCTCGCCGACGTCGCGACGGTGTTGATCGTTGACGCGATGCTGGAGCCGTGATGGGTCGCCGCCAGGACGGTCCAGGCCGCCTGGTTGGCCAGGTGCGTGATGACGCCGGCCCCCGCCTTGAGCAGCAGGTCGTTTTCCTCAGGCGTACGCGCAGCCCACCCCGGATCGGCCATGCGTACTTCCCCCTTTTACGTCCCTAGGTCCTAGGCCCCGATCGCCATCGTCAGGCTGCGCATGAGCTCGGTGACGACGTACGTGCTCGACGCGATGCTCTGCGCGCCGGCGAACAAACCGCGCTGG
The DNA here is from genome assembly GCF_003284935.1 of Mycobacterium colombiense. GTDB lineage: Bacteria > Actinomycetota > Actinomycetes > Mycobacteriales > Mycobacteriaceae > Mycobacterium > Mycobacterium arosiense_A. The sequence continues at coordinate 112,574 of NZ_QMEV01000011.1, read as the reverse complement.
GTGGCGTGCTCGGACACTACGCCCAGGTAGCTGCCGCCGCAGGCGTTGAGCGCCGCCGCGAACATGGCCGAATCGGGGTCGCCGCCCATGGGCAGCACCCCCAGCAGGACGGGTGCCGCAGCCGAAGCCGCGGCCTCAGTCTCCGCGCTGATCGCCGTCTCGGCGCTCGACGACGCCAGAACCGCCTCGGGCTGCGCTGACAACACCATGATTTCCCTCCGAACGCTCAACCCAAATCCACGTGCTTGGGGCCTTAGTGTAGTGCGCTTGCACTGATCTTGTATTCACTACGGTTTTGGCCGGACTTAAGGCCCGGAATCCGGTTATCTAGCGCTGGTCCCGCGCGTGAAAGCACTGGATTCCCAGACGGAGTCGTCAATAAACCCCAGTCGCCACTCAGGACCCGGGAGCCACAAATGCACCTCGACCACCTTCCGTGCGGCGCAACGGTCGCATTGTTTAATCGCGGTCGTGGTGGCATACGGCTTCGAGTTTGATGCCGAATGGGTCATACCAGAATGTGGCGTAGTAATGGCCGGGATACTGCGGGAAATGACCGGGCGGATGAATGACCGTACTACCGATTCCCACGACATGGTCGTGCACGGCGCGCACCGACGACCGGTGCCGCACAATGAAAGCCAGATGTTGCAGCCCGGTTTGTTGCGCCGAGTAGTCATGCGACTCCAGCGCCGGATAGAAGAACAGGAATGCGCCGGGCTTGTTGCCGGCGGGCCGATACGAGAATTCGTCGACGGCATGAAAAAACGGCTCAAAACCGACCAGGGGCATCAGCGCGTCGTAGTACCGCTTTGCGGCTGACAGATCGGGCACGTTGATCCCGAGGTGGCCGAGCATGCCTCATTGTCCGATATCCGCGGCGCGGGTGCGGGGCCGGCCCGGCCGGGGCGATCCGCCGCTAGGCCGGACCGCGCCCGTCGCCGGCCAGCCGCAGCAGCAGCCGGGTGCCACCGAGCGGACTGGTCTGCAATGCCGCTGTGCCACCGTGCAATTCGGCCTGCTGGGCGACCAGCGCCAGGCCCAGCCCGGAGCCCGACCGCGAGGCTGTCGAGCCCCGGGCGAACCGTTCGAAGACCGTGGCGCGTTCGGATTCCGGAACGCCGGTGCCGTCGTCGTCGATCGCGATCTCCACGCCCTCACCGGAACTGCCGACGGTCAGCAGGATCTTGCCGGCATTGCCGTGCTTGACGGCGTTGGCGATGGCGTTGTCGATCACCAGCCGCAGCCCGGTGGGCAACCCGATCATCAGCACCGTCGGCGACGGCACCAGCGAGACCTCCACGTCGGGATAGACGCGCAGCGCGTCGTGAGCGGCGCGATCGAGCAGCTCGGTGATGTCGAACGGGACGAAGTCGTCAACGGTGGTCAGCTCCCCCTGGGCCAGCCGTTCGAGCGCGGTCAGCGTCGCCTCGATGCGGCTTTGCGTGCGGATGACGTCGCCGATCACCTCCTGGCGCTGCTCATGCGGCAGATCCAGCGTGGAGAGCACCTCCAGGTTGGTGCGCATGGCGGTCAGCGGCGTGCGCAACTCGTGGGAGGCGACCGCGGCGAAGTCGCGGGCGGACTCCAGCGCGGCCTTGGTGCGCTGCTGCTCCTTGCCGATGCGGGCCAGCATCCCCTCGACCGCTTCGGCGATCTCGACGGCCTCGCGCACGCCGCGAACCTGCACCTCGTCGGGACTGGACTGGGCATTGATCGCGCGGGCCTGCTGGGCGAGCAGCAGGAACGGGTTGACCATGATCAGCGAGATCACCCAGCCCACCACCACGGTGCCGCCGATGACGCTGGCGCAGATCAGCAGCACCCGCAGGTGCAGTTCGTTGATCCGATGCTGGGCTTCGGCCAGCGGCGCGGCCAACGCTATCGAGGCGGGGCCCGCGGTGAAGGTGCGGACCCGATACTGCACCCCGTTGATCGTGGTGTTGGCATAGCCGTCGGGAAGCTGAGGCAACACGATGCCGCTGGGCACCGACACGGTCACCCCGCCGATGCGCGCGGTGCGCACCAGGTTGCCGTCCGGCGCCGGCCGATCGGGACTCGCGTGCTGCGCGTTGTTGAGCAGGCTGCTGATGTCACCCAGGCTGCTGACCGAATCGAGCCGACGATCGAGCTGGTTGTACTGATCGTTGGTCACGCCCACCCACACCCAGGTGCCCAGCAGGACGACGAGCGTCATCACCGATATGGCGGCGACGATGACGATGGTGCGCAGCGACAGCACCCGCATCGGTAGCTGTATACGCGGTAGGACGCGAATGTCAGGCTCCTTCAGACGATCGCCGGTCCTTCTCAATCAATCCGGCTACCACCCTCACAGTGGTACCGGTCCGGCGCGATCAAGCGCGGTGGCGTTTCGCAAGAATTTAACGCTAACCGCATCGCCTTCCCCTCCGTCACGTGCCAAAACCGCTCCGATTTTGCCCTGACCAGGGTGAGTGAGTACTCTCTCACCATGCTCACCGAGCCGGGCCGGGGACGCGACCGGCTGCTCTCCGCGGCCCTGCGGCTGTTTGCCGCCAAGGGCTATGCGGCGACGTCGGTGGCCGACATCCAGCGGGAGTCGGGGCTGGCGCCGGGGTCCGGGGCGCTCTACAAGCATTTCGGCTCCAAGCGCGAACTGCTCGAGGCGGCGGTCGCCCACCGGATCGACAGCATCGTCGCCGCGCGCGAGCAGTACGACGCCGGGCAACCGGGCAGCGTCGAGCGGGCGGTGCGCATCGCCGGCCAGCTGATCTGGAGCAACCTCAAGCAGAGCGAGGATCTGCTCAAGGTCATGCTGCGCGAACCCGACGAGCTCGGCGATCTCGGTGAGAAGACGTGGCAGGTCATCACCGACAACGCCTACCAACGCTTCGCCGACGAGCTCGCCGCTTCGAATCGGTCCGGCCGCACCAGCATTCCCGACCCCGAGGCGGCCGCCGCCGTCGCGATCGGGTCGCTGTCCTATGCGGCGACGCTGCAGGCGCTGACAGGTCGCCTTCCCGGTAACACCGACGAAGAACGCTATTTCGAGGCGTGGGTCAACCAAACGGTCAGCGTCCTCGCCCAGTACAGAAACCCTCAAAACCCTTGAACACCAATGATTCAGGAGCACAGCTGTGACATTTTCCATGCAACTGTCCGACGACGTGATCGAAGTCCGCGATTGGGTGCACAAGTTTTCGGCCGACGTCATCCGCCCGGCCGCGGCCGAATGGGACGAACGGGAGGAAACCCCGTGGCCGGTGATCCAGGAGGCCGCGAAGGTGGGGCTGTACTCCCCGGACTTCTTCGCGCAGCAGGCCGCCGAAGAGACCGGGCTGGGGATGCTGACCGCGTTCGAGGAGATGTTCTGGGGTGACGCCGGCATCGCGCTGTCCATCATGGGCACCGGCCTGGCCGCGGCGGCGTTGGCGGGCAACGGAACTCCCGAACAGCTGGGCCAGTGGCTTCCCGAGATGTTCGGCACGCCCGACGACCCTAAGCTCGGCGCGTTCTGCTCGTCGGAGCCCGACGCCGGTTCTGACGTCGGCGGCATCCGCACCCGGGCGCGCTACGACGAGGCCGCCGGCGAATGGGTGCTCAACGGCACCAAGACCTGGGCCACCAACGGCGGCATCGCCAACGTCCACATCGTGGTGGCCTCGGTTTACCCCGAGCTCGGCAGCCGCGGCCAGGCCAGCTTCGTCATCGGACCGGACACCAAAGGTCTGGCGCAGGGCCAGAAATTCAAGAAGCACGGGATCCGCGCTTCCCACACCGCCGAGGTGGTCCTCGACAACGTGCGCCTGCCGGAGGACGCCATCCTGGGCGGCCGGGAGAAGTTCGAGGCCCGGATCGCACGGGTCAAGTCCGGTGCTTCCACCGGCGGCCAGGCGGCGATGAAGACGTTCGAGCGCACCCGGCCCACGGTCGGAGCGATGGCCGTCGGCGTCGCGCGGGCCGCCTACGAGTACGCACTCGAATACGCCTGCCAGCGTGAGCAATTCGGCCGCAAGATCGGTGAGTTTCAGGCGGTGGCGTTCAAGCTCGCGGATATGAAGAGCCGTGTCGACGCGGCCCGCCTGCTGGTATGGCGGGCCGGCTGGATGGCGCGCAACAACCAGAACTTCGACTCCGCCGAGGGGTCGATGGCCAAGCTGGTCGCGAGCGAGGCCGCGGTCTACGTCACCGACGAGGCCATCCAGATCCTGGGCGGCAACGGCTATACCCGCGACTACCCCGTGGAGCGCATGCACCGTGACGCGAAGATCTTCACCATCTTCGAGGGCACCAGCGAGATCCAGCGGTTGGTGATTTCGCGGGCGGTGACCGGTCTGCCCATCCGTTAGCGGGCGTACCCGTCCTTGACGTCTGATAGCTTCTGCGGCACACCAACCGTTAGGGGCTGAAGTGAAGCGTGCGGTCATCGCGGCACTCGGATTCGTCCTCGTCGGCTGCTACGTCGGCGCGCCCCGCGCGAGCGCGGATAACCCGGCGTGCACGTCGTCGATGTGCGCCTTTTTGTCCCCGTCCCGCAACATCAGTTGCGAGATCAATTACCAGCGCGATCCCGGCATCCCCGACGAGGCCTACTGCCAAACCAACGAGCCGCCCGCGTCGGTGCGTCTGTCGAGCACCGGCGCGGTGACGAACTGTACGGGCATCTCGTGTCTCGGCAACGCCGGGACCGGCACTCCGGTTCTCCCCTACGACCACACCGCCGGAGTCGGCCCCTTCGGCTGCGCTTCCAAGACCGACGGCGTCACCTGCACGGTGCCCTCGGGCCATGGCTTCACGATCTCCAATACGGGCATCACGCCCATCGGGTGATCGGGTGCGCCAGGCAGACATGATGACCGAATGAGCACCGAGATCCGGGTTCTCGACACCGAGGACGACCTCCTCGCCGCGGCCAAGTTGTTTCGCACCGCGATGGTGGGCCTGCCGCCCATCTCGAACCTGCTGCCTGGCCAGATCACCACCATGCTCGACCCCGGCCGCACCATCGGCGCATTCGTCGACGGACGACTCGTCGGGACCGCGGACGCCGTGACGAGCACGCTGACCCTGCCCGGCGGAGCCGCCGTGAACCATGCCGCCGTGACCCACGTCGGCGTGCTGCCGTCGCACACCCGACGGGGCGTCGCCACCGCGCTGATCGGTCACCAGCTGCACGACATCGCCGCGCGCGGTGAGGTGGTGGCGTCGTTGCGGGCCTCGGAGGCCACCATCTATGAGCGATACGGCTACGGCGTGGCGAGTTCCTTCCAGAGCGTGGAGATCGCGACCGCGCGGGCGGCGTTTCGCCCCGACGTCGGGTCGGGCGGTCCGGTGCGGTTGCTCGACGCCGCCGAGGTGTGGGAGGTCTTGCCCCGTGTCTATGACGCCCATCGACCGTCCCGTCCCGGCACCATCGCCCGCCCTCGGACGTGGTGGGGCAGTGCGCGGCGTCGCACCGAATCCTCGCCGGGCGCTTGGTATGTCGCCGTTCATGGCGAACCGGGCGCCGAGTCGGGGTTCGCCCGCTACCGGCCCGTCGACACCGCGAATTGGTTCGTCAGTGACCAGCGCACCGTCGTGGTCGAGGATTTCTTCGCGCCGACCGCGGACGCCTATCTGGGATTGCTGCGTTTCCTGCTCGGCCTGGATCTCGTTCACCGCGTGCTGTTTTGGATGCTGCCCCTCGATGACGCGTTGCCCTGGCTGTTCCTCGATCGCCGGGCGGCGAAGGTCACCGCGGTCCACGACGAGACGTGGCTGCGGATCATCGATGCGCACCGGGCGCTGGCGGCGCGCTCCTATGTTGGCGGCGGAACCGTCACGATCGCGGTGAATGACCCCCTGCTACCGCACAATTCGGCGACTTTCGTCATCACCGGGGACGGTGCCGAACCGACGACCCGCCGCCCCGATGTCCGGGTGGGGATCGAGGGGCTGGGCGCCGCGCTGCTCGGCGGCACGCGCTGGCGCAGTCTCGCGGCCGCGGGGCTGGCCCGGGCTGACGATCCTGTCGCGCTCGACGTGGCCGATCGACTGTTCGCGGTGCCCGAAGTGCCGCATGCCGGCACGTTCTTCTAACGGGCTCAGCGCTGGGGGTCCGACCTCTGCATCGCCAGGCGTATCCCGGCCACGACCAGATCGGGCTGGTGAATCTGGATGAAGTGGTCGCTGCCGGTGGCGATCAGGTGCGGGGTCTGGGGCCGCAGCGCGATCAGATCGGCCGAGGCCTCCCGCCATGCCTGCTCCAGCTTCGCGCCCTGCTCGGGCGAAGCGGTGCCCGGGATCGCGAACGGCTCGGTCCTCGTGAGCACGACGGTGGGGACGGGCGGAAAAGCCGGTGCCGCACCGACTTGTTCGACGCTCTTGTCGATGTCGATCTCCTCGAACGACGGCGCATTCGCAAACTGGGGCAACGGCTGGTCGAGCGCCTGGCGATAGGTCGGCCAATCCGGTCCCAGCAGGCCCGGTATCTCGACCGGGAAGGCATCGACGAACGCCAGCGCCCGCACCTGATCCGGATGCGTCTGGGCGTACAAGCGGATGAACAACCCGCCGAGCGAGTGCCCGACCAGAACGTACGGCCCCGGCAGGTGGGAGGCGGCCAGCAACGCATGCAGATCCCCGACCACGTCCTGCGCGGTGCGCGGCATCGGAACCGGTGAGCTGCGGTCGGTGATGCTGGGCGGATCGGGATAGCGCAGCGTGCCGGGTCGGTCGTAGGCGCAGACGCGGTGGTCGGCCGCCAGGGCAGTCAGTACGGCCGGGCCGGTGGCCGGTGCGGTGGCGTCGGAGTGACTCCACGGATCCGACGAGTTGTGATAGCCGGACTCCAAAATGACTGTGGGGCCGCCCTTCCCGTGGCACTCAAGATACAGGTGCCGACCGTTGCCGATCTCGACCGGACCGGCGAAGACACCGCCGGACGACGGTGCGCCGCGCTGCGCGGGATTCGCGCAGCCCGCCACCGCAATCAGCAACGCGAGGGTCAACAGGTGCCGCGGAACACCCGCAGCAATTCGTCGGATCTCCCGCACGGCGTGCATCGCGCTATTGTGCGGGTAAGCCGCCCCGCGTGAAAGCGTGGCCTGCCTATTGCCGCCCGGCGGGCCCACCGGCGCTGCTGACGCTGTGCCCGACAACGCAAGGGACCGCGCCGTTTTGGGTACCGCTTGCCTGCTGAGGCGGGCCCGCCGGCCGCGGTCAGCCGTGCGGCGCCTCAGAGATCTTGGTGTCGGGCTTGCCGAGCGTCTGGCAATACGTCGTCACCGACAGGCGCGTCGCGGAAATCTCCACATTGGTCGGGTCGGTACCGCTCTTGTCCTTGAGCATCTTGCTCACTTCGTCGTTCTGCTTCTTCTCGTCCTGCGTGGTGAAGTCCTTGCACTTGGTGTCCCCGCCGGTGTTGACGATCTGTGAGGCCGAACACGCGCTGGACAGCAAGGCGGAGATCGCGATCGCGGCTGCCGCAATGTACTTCATCATTTGCCTTCCTAGGTGCGAGTAGTGGTATCAGTACACCAAATCACCTGATTTCAAACCCCGAACGGCGCCCCGGACCGAAGACCGCCGTGTTTGCAGGACGGCGTGGAATCGGCCACATCGCGGTGCGATCGCCCCCAGCGGGAATAACCGCCCGGGTCACCTCGCGTTCTACCATCGGCGGTTGGCTGCGCACGCACTCGGTGGGGAAGGGGAGAATCTCAGTGACCTCATCGAACGTGCGCACCGGGAACGCCGGCGTCACCGGGGCTCGACGCGAGCCGATGGGTACCGGGGCGCTGTTTGTCAGCGTGCTGGCTCTGCTGCTGGCGACGGGATGGGTCGCCAACCACTTCGTCGGGTTGATGCCGGTGATCAGCGACCGGGCCCACCTCAGCACGACCACGCTCGACGGGATCTTCGGCATTTACGCGCTGGGGTTGCTTCCCGGGTTGCTCGTGGGTGGGCGCGCATCGGACGCGCTGGGGCGCCGCACGGTGGCGCTGGCGGGTTCGGGGGCCGCCCTGACGGGGACGGCGGTCATGCTGTCGTCCCAGCACGCGGACGCGCTGCTGCTGGGTCGCCTGATCGTCGGGATCGGTGTGGGCCTCGCCATCAGTTCGTGCACCGCGTGGGCCTCAGACTTGCGCGGCCCCGCCGGCGCCGCGACCGCCGGCGCGGTGCTCACGGCGGGTTTCGCGATCGGGCCGTTCGCGGGGGGATTCATCGCGTGGGCCGGACGATCCGGGATCCGGGTGTCGTTCGGTGTCGCCGCCGCCATCGTCGTGCTGGCCACGTGTGCTGTCATCGCCGCGGCCCGGCGCACCGAGGTGGCTCGCCCGGCTGCCGAGTACGACTCGGCGGGGGCACCGCCCGCGCAGGGAATCAGCCGGGCCTTGAGTTGGGCCCTGCCCCTCGCGCCGTGGGTATACGCCTCGGCGACACTGGGATTCGTGACCATCCCCACCCGGTTGCACACCGCCCTCGCGGCTCCCCTGGCCGCCGGCACCGCCACCCTGATCGTCAACGGCGTCAGCGGCGTCGTGCAGGTCGTGGCCCGCGCGCTGCGGTGGGGTCCGCAGTCCGGCACCGTCGGTGCGGTGCTGGCGGCGCTCGGCTACGCCATAGCCGCGCTGGCGCCCCAGGGCCTGACGCCGGCGCTGGGCCTACCGCTGCTCGTGGTGCTCGGCTGCGCGTCGGGCCTGTGCCTGCGCGAAGGCCTCATCGATTTGGAGGCCGCCGCGCCGCCGCACCTGCGCGGCGCGCTGACCGGAGTGTTCTACGTCGTCACGTACGTCGGTTTCGCCCTGCCGCTGATCCTGGCCACGGTCGGCTCGGCGGTGTCGGTGATGATCCTGTCCGTGATGGCCGTGCTGGCTTCGGCAACGGCGGTCGCCCGCGCGGTGCGGTTACGGCGAGATAGCCACCGCCAGGACTGATTCGAGCCCGGCGGGTGCGATCAAACCAAGTCGCGCAGCGTTTCGATCAGCCTGATCCGCTCCGCCGTCGTCGACGCGATGGGCGCCACGTTGAGGGTGGTGACCCCGGCGTCGCGGAACGCCGCCAGGCGCTCCCTGACGAATTCGCGGGTGCCGATCAGATTGACGTCGCGCACCAGATCGTCGGGCACCACCTTGGCGGCGCCGTCCTTGTCACCGGCCAGGTAGAGCTCCTGAATCCGGTCGGCCTGCGGGCCGTAGCCATATTTGGTCGCCAGGGCATGGTAGAAGTTCTTGCCCTTGGCGCCCATTCCGCCGATGTAGAGGGCCAGGTGCGGTTTGACGAATTCCCTTAGCGGCTCGACGTTTTCGCCGATGGCCAGGACGGGACCGGCATAGATGTCGAGCTCGCCCAGGGCCGGATCGCGCTTGGCCCGGCCCGCGGCCAGGGCATCTCCCCACACGTCCTGCGCTTTTTCGGGCAGGTAGAAGATCGGTTGCCAGCCCTCCGCGATCTCGGCGGCCAGTTCGACATTCTTGGGGCCCAGGGCGGCTACCAGTATCGGGATCCGTTCTCGGACAGGCGTATTGATGAGCTTGAGCGGTTTGCCGAGCCCGGTGCCCTGGTCGGGCGGCAACGGGATCGTGTAGTGCTTGCCCTGGTGTTGCACGGCCTCGCGGCGCCACACCTGGCGGCAGATGTCGATGACTTCGCGAGTGCGGCCGATCGGGGCGTCGTAGGGCACGCCGTGAAAGCCCTCGATGACCTGCGGGCCGGACGCGCCCAGGCCGAGGGTGAACCGGCCGTCGGAGACGTAGTCCAGGCCGGCGGCGGTCATCGCGGTCAGGGTAGGGGTGCGGGTGTAGAGCTGCAGGATGCCCGAGGCCAGGCCAACCCGTTGGGTGCTGGCGGCCAGGTAGCCCAGCGCGCTCACCGCATCGAACGAATACGCCTCGGGCACAAAGACAATGTCAAGCCCGGCGCGCTCCAGGTCGGCCACCTCGGCGGCGACGTCCTTGAAGCCGCCCGCATAGTTGATGCTCAGTCCAATCCGCATGGTCATACTTCTACGCGGTGCCGGATTGATTGGCCAATTCCAGCGCCTCCTGCTGGATGCGACCGAATTGGGCACCCATCGCCTCGGACAGCGCCGTCGCGCCCGACAGCGGCCGCACCATCACCATGAAGTCGTCGATGCGCCCGTCGTCGTCGAAGTGCAGGAAGTCGCATCCGGTGATCGTGACCCCCGGCGCCCCGACTATCCCGGTCTCGAACACGAAGGCGTGGTCGCGACCGCCGGGGTCGTGAATCTCGCGGACGTAGCGGAAGTTTTCGAAGATCCGTAACACGCCGCGCAGGATGGCGGCGGTGATCGGCTTGCCGACGTAGGGCTTGAACGCCACCGGGCTGGTGAAGACCACGGTGTCGGCGAGCATCGCCTGGATGGCCCCCTCGTCTCGCTCTTCGACGGCTTTGCGGAATGGGTGCATGAGGCGGCCTCACATAGTCAACTAGTTGAGTAGGTGCGCGTCTGACGCTAGGGCGCCGGCCGCGCCATGTCCAGAGTGCGATTAGTCACTTTGTTGAATAGTCGCACCGTTGTAGCATCGACCGATGTCGCTGCGTGACGCGGTGTTGGCCGCCCTTCTCGAGGGCGAATCGTCGGGTTACGACCTGGCCAAAGACTTCGACGCTTCGGTCGCGAATTTCTGGCCGGCCACCCCGCAGCAGCTGTATCGCGAGCTCGACCGGCTCGCGGAGCAAGGGCTCATCCAGGCCCGGGTCGTGCATCAAGAACGCCGGCCCAACAAGCGCATGTTCTCGTTGACCGAGGCCGGCCGTGACGCGATCCGGCAGTTCACGACCAAGGCGCCGAAGCCCTCGGTGATCCGTGATGAGCTTCTGGTCAAGGTGCAAGCCGCCGACGCCGGCGATATCGAGGCCGTCCGCGAGTTCATCCGCGAACGACTGCACTGGGCGAGCGCCAAAGTGCAACGCTACGAACGTTTGCGGGCGCGAATGCTGGACGACCGCAGCGAAGAGGAATACCTGCTCCACACCGAACGAATCGGCCCCTACCTGACGCTGAGCCGCGGAATCTCGTTCGAACAGGAGAACATTCGATGGGCCGAACGCGCGCTGAGCATCGTCGAACGCCGCCTGTCGGCCACTTCCCGCTGAGTTCGCCGGCCACCCCCGGGTTCAGCGTTCCCGGACCGCGGTGAAGAACCTGGTGCGCAGCAACCGGTCGAACACCACCGGCAGCTCGTGGAAGGGCCGTCCGTATTCGGTGGCCGCTTTGTCCACCAAGTCCACGCCGGTGACCCGCCAATGATGTTGGGCAAGAAACTCTTTGGTGTCCGTACGCGGATCGTCGTACCACAGCTCGGCGACCGGCGGGTGGTCGGTGTCCTGGCTGATGGTGGGGACGTTATCGGCGAATTCCTGCACTTCACCGGGGGCCGGCCCGAGCTCCGCGGCGATGTGGCTACCGGGACCCGAGAGCTCGTGCAGCGTGTCGAACAGCGCATCCTGCGCGGCCCCAGGCAAATAGGGCAGCAGGCCTTCGAGCGCCCATGCCGTCGGTTGGCCGGGGTCGAACCCCGCCGTGATCAGTTCTCCCGCCCAGTCGTCGCGCAGGTCGGTGGCGACGGTGACGCGTCGGGTCGACGGTACGGCGCCCCGCTGGTCGAGGACCCGCTGCTTGAACTCGAGCACCCGGGGCTGGTCGACTTCGAACACCGTATGTCCGGCGGGCCATTGCAGACGGTATGCGCGAGAATCCAGCCCGGCCGCCAAGATGACCGTTTGGCAGGTGCCGGACCGAGTGGCGTCGCCGAAGAAGTCGTCGAAGAAACGCGTGCGCACCCCCACCCACTGTGCGTTGAAGGCCGCGGCGCTATCCATGTCCGCGCTGCTTACTGCCGCAATCAAATTCGGCTCGCCGGCGGCGGCCACGAAGCCCGCGGCGAAGTCGTCGTTCGCCAATGGCGGCTGCAGTGCGGCGTCGAGGGCACGCGCTGCGCAAACGGCCAACGCGGTGAAGCCGACGCTCGTCACGATGTCCCAGGTATCGCCGGCACTTCGGGCCACCACAGCCTCCCATCGAGTCATCAATCAGGCGCGTCACGAGTTCGTTCGCACGGCTAACGATATCGTACGCCGGCCGGTCGCGGTGCCCGAGTCGGCCCGCGGCGCGACGCCCGGGCGAGAGGCTGGTCGGTGCCCGGGTGCGCCGCCGAGCGCGGCGTTAGCCTGAGGAATGACCGAATACCGCTCGCCTTCGACCGGCCGGGTCGTACGTGCCGTTGTGTTCGATACCTTCGGGACGGTCGTCGATTGGCGATCCGGAATCGCCGCCTCGGTGCGGCAATTCGCGCAACGCCACCACGTTGACCTCGACCCGGACGCGTTCGCGCTCGACTGGCGGAGTCGCTACCTGCCCTCCATGTCCGAGATCCATTCGGGTCGCCGGGAATTCGTCTCCCTGGATGTCCTGCATCGAGAGAACCTCCTGGCATCACTCGAGGAGTTCGGCGTCGCCGCCGAAACGCTGCCCGCCGACGAGGTGGACGCGCTCGCCCGCTCGTGGCGCTGGCTACCGCCGTGGCCGGATAGCGTCGCGGGCATCGCGGCCATGAAGCGGCATGTCATTGTCGGGCCGCTGTCGAACGGCAACACCGGACTGCTCGTCGACATGGCCAAGTACGCCGGGCTGCCGTGGGACGTGGTGCTCGGTTCCGATGTCGAAAAGGCCTACAAGCCCGACCCGCGCGCGTACCACGCCCCGGCACGCTTCCTTGGTCTGGAACCGGGCGAAGTGATGCTCGTCGCGGCGCACCCCTCCGACCTCGAGGCCGCCCAGAACAGCGGGCTGGCGACCGGTTACGTCGCGCGGCCAGACGAATACGGCCCGGGCTCCGAACCGCAGCTCGACTCCACCCGCGCCTGGGACGTCTCGGGCGCATCGCTGGGCGAATTGGCCGGCTTGCTATTCGATGCGGCGGGTCCGCGGTGAGGTGAGCCCAACCACGGGTGCGGTCCAGGGTCCTTGCAAAGTGGTTGTGCTCTAGCTACTTCCATGCAAACACAGGTTGTTCCAGCCCGTCGACCGGATCGGGCCGCCCTTCCAGGCCCAGCCAGCGCAGCTGCAGCAGCACGGCGCCGGTCGGTGCGTGGATGAGGTCGTTGCCCAGCGGGATCTGCACGACCGGTCGTGGGCTTTCCGGGATGGTGATGAACCGTGGCGAGTCGTCGCGCTGAAGTTGGTGCAACCCCACCCGATACACGGCCACCACCTCGTCGGGCGCCGGATGCAGATCGAGCCGTCCACCTCCCCACAGCACCACCGGGGTGATCACGTAGCCGGAACGGGTGGGGTAGTCGTCGAGCAGGCCCAGGACGGCCGACTCGGGCAACTCGACGCCGACCTCCTCGCGCAGTTCGCGCAGCGCGGCGTCGACAACCGTCTCGTCCGGGTCCAGCCGGCCACCGGGCAGAGCCCACTGTGCCGCATGCGTGCTGAGCCGAGATGCCCTGCGGCACAGCAGGAACGCGGCGCCGCCGGAGACATCGACCATGCGGCCATCTAGGTGAGCGGCCGGCAACGGGCGGCCCGCGTTCCAATCGTCGACGGCCACCGGGTCCACCCGGTCCTCCCCCACCTCGGAGTCCACGAGCACCACCGCGACGGCCGCGTGGCGCTTCGTCGGGTCGGTTACTGCCCGGCGGCGGTGGCCGGCCAGATTGTTTCGTATCCGCTCGCGCAGCGCCCGGTCATAGGGGATGGTCACGGCTCGAGCCTAAGCCGAGGCGTTTTCGCGCCGCGGAGGTCCGTGCTTGGTCGTCACCGGCGCCAGTGGTTAACTGCGAACATGCGACGACAACCGGTGCTGGCCCGACGCTTCTTCGATCGCTACGAACCGGTGCATGCGGTGACATATTTTGCGCCCGAAGCGCGGGCGGCGTTGGACGCGCTGGGTTACCGGGGTTTTTGGATGGGCTATTTCGCGGCCCGGTCGGCGCCGTTGGGTGAGGCACCCCGGGAGTTGGTCACGGCGATCTTCTACAACTTCGCGCCCGAACGGGTCGCCAAGGCGCTGCCGGCGGCATGGGAGGTCGCGGGCCCGCAGGCCGCCCTGCAGGCGCGGCAGGAGTCCGCGGTGGCGGCGCTGCGCCGCTACGGCCTCGGCGCGGACGAAAACGTCTGCGTGGCAGCCGAACTCGCCGGCAAGGCGGCCCGCCACGCGCCCCTCGATGCGCGTCCGCTGTTCGCCGCGAATCTGGCGTTGCCCTGGCCGGAGGACCCCTTGGCCGCGCTCTGGCACGGCACGACGCTGCTGCGCGAACAGCGCGGCGACGCGCACGTGGCCGTGCTCGCCGCGGCCGGCGTATCCGGCCGGGAATCGAACGTCTTACATGCCGCGGCCGGCAACGTCTCTCGCGACTACATCGCCCGCACCCGTGACTACGACGAGACATCCTGGCGGCAGCACGAGCAACGACTCGCCGAGCGGGGGCTGCTCGACGCAGAAGGGGCGCTGACCCCGGCCGGACGGCAACTGAAGGACCGCATCGAATTGATGACCGACACGCTGGCCCTGTCCGCGCTCGACCCCCTCAGCGACGACGAGGTGGAAACGCTGTTCTTGGCGCTCACCCCGATCACCCGCGCCGTGGTCGCGGGAGGCGACGTCCCCGCCCTCACCCCGATGACGTTGCGGCGCGACGAATTGCACGACGACAGCGCGCATTTGGCGGTCAGATGAGCGGCCAGCGGCTGCCCGGTGGGGTGGTACACAAATTGCCCGCGGATCTGCGCGACGCGTTGATCGGCAACGCCACCGCGCTCGCCGCCTGGAAGGACATCACGCCGTTAGCCCGCAACGAGTTCATCTGCTGGGTTGAGGATGCCAAACAGCAGACGACACGGGAGCGCCGCATCCGCCGGACCCAGGAGGAGCTGGAAGAGGGCAAGCGCCGTCCCTGCTGCTGGCCGGGCTGCAAGCACCGCGAGCGCACCGGAAAGTAGTGCCGCACCGGCACTCTCGAGGAGGGCCCGGCTACTTGGACAGGGGCGTGTAGAAGACCAGGCCGTTGCCCTTGTTGTCGTAGACCACGGCTCGTCGTTGGTGGGCGTCGTCGTAGGGGCCCTTCACGATGCCCCCGCCGCTGGCCTCGACGGCCTTTGCCGCGGCGTCGACGTCCGCGGTCTTGATCCCGACCACGACCTGCCCGGGAAGGGGATGGTCCACCGCGGTCGCCAGTGCCAGCGTGACGGGGCCCGCATCGAGGGCCGCGAAGTGCGCGCCATCGCGAAACTTCAGCGGCATCCCACAAGTTTCGGTGTAGAACCGGATCGACTCGTCCAAGTCGTCGGTCGACAAGATGATCATCTTCGCTTCGCACTCGCTCACGGCGCCTCCAATGTCCGGGTCGCTACCAGACTAGGCGGTCCGCGCTTCACGGAACGGGGGACGGCCGGTACCCCAACGGCTCAGGCGGCGCCGGCCGGAAGGGCTTGGCCGTCAAGGTAATCCATCGGCGGGGCCTCACCATGTCCCGCGCCGCGGTAGGCAACGGCGGTAGCCAGAGCCTTGCCGCCCTCGATCGTCCCCACCACAACGACCTTGTCGTTGACCGTGAAATGCGGTGCGGCGGTGATGGGTTGGCGGTTACCGTGGTTGACGACGGTGGTGCTCGGGGTGAAGCCATACGTCTGCACATGCCCGTCCGCGCTGCGCATGGTCACCGAGTCCGCCGTCACGGCCACCACGGTTCCTTCCTGGCTCACCGGCTGCGAGATGGCGGGCGGTTCGAGATTGGCGGCAACAGCGCGCTTCTCGGGGTTGCCGGCGTTGAGCACCAGCGCCATCAGGCAGGCGGCGCCCAGCAGCGACGCGGAGACGAGGTCGCACACCGCCGCGGCGCCGGACAGCCCACGCCGCCGACCACCATCGGTCGGCGACGGGTTTTGCTCCGGCGACGCCGGCATGCGGTGTTTGGCGCTCACGGTCAGTCCTTCCAGCGGCGTTGCACCAAGGGACATCGGCGCCCACCGAATCAGGTTGTTGCCGGGAAATTACCCGCAGCTTGGGTGAGGTAAACCCAGGTGCGCTGCCGCGAGCACGGCTATGGGGCTATCGAGTACCGCGGCGTAGGTCCCGCGGGTGCGGTCAGCAGGGCGCCGACGTCCACGAGTGAGGCGGGGCCGGCGACCAACTCGTGCCACGGAAAACGCTCGCGCGTGCGGAGCAAAACTCAGCGCCCGCCTTGGACGTCGAGACCGCACGCGAACCGGCGCACAGACCGAAACCCCGTCGCCGGCACGGCTTTCGGTCTGAGGGTCAACAGACGCGCGGTCAGCCCTTGGTCAGGGTGAACTGCGCGACGTCGGTGTAGCCCTCGCGGAACAGGTCGGCGCATCCGGTCAGGTACTTCATGTACCGGTCGTAGACCTCTTCGGACTGGATCGCGATGGCGTCGTCGCGACGCGCCTCGAGCGCGGCCGCCCAGGTGTCGAGGGTGCGAGCGTAGTGCAGGCGAAGCGGCTGGTAACGGTCGAGGCCGAAGCCGGCCCGCTCGGCGTGCTCGACGACTCCCTTGGCCTGGGGCAGGTCACCGCCCGGGAAGATCTCGTCCATGATGAATTTCATGAACCGGATCTTGGTCATGGTGATGGGCAGTGCGCGCTCGGCGAATTCCTCATCGCTGGGCTTGATGATGGTGTGCAGCATCATCACCCCGTCGTCCGGCAGCGCCTCGTAGGCCATCTTTAAGAAGTCGGGGTACCGATCCCGGCCGAAGTGCTCGAAGGCACCGATCGACACGATGCGGTCGACCTTCTCGTCGAACTGCTCCCAGCCCTGCAGCAGCACCCGCTTGGTTCGCGACGACGGATGCTGGTCCAGGCGCTGCTGGACGTGCGCCTGCTGGTTGCGGCTCAGTGTCAGGCCGACGACGTTGACGTCGTAGCGCTCGAGCGCACGCACGATCGTGGTGCCCCACCCGCACCCGATGTCGAGCAGTGTCATGCCCGGTTGCAGGCCGAGCTTGCCGAGTGAGAGGTCGACCTTGGCGTATTGCGCCTCTTCCAGCGACATGTCCTCGCGCTCGAAATAGGCGCAGCTATAGGTCCGCGTCGGATCCAGGAAGAGCGCGAAGAATTCGTCGGACAGGTCGTAGTGCGCTTGAACGTCCTCGAAATGCGGTTCCAAGCTGACGGCATCGCCGGGGTTTTCGGACAAGGCACAACCTCTGACTGATTCTTATTGTTTTAACGGGCGCGATCGAAGGTGATCGCCTGACGGACGGCCCCAGTGTATCCGCCCGGATAACCGGGCCTGCCCAGTGCGTTCCTGTTCAGGGCCGTTGCGCGTACGAACGGGGGCTGACGGCGTCACCGGCACCGCATGGTCACCGGTTGGCTGACGGCGACGTCAAATTGGTGAAGGATCCGCGCCGCCGCGCAAGCCGGTCCCGGCTCGGACTCCAGCCTGAATGAACGCAGTTGACGGAACCGGCGCCGGGTAGTTACCTCGGCTGATAATCCGGGTAAGCCCCGGCCGACCGGTATTCGTAAGAGGCGGGACTTGTCCGATGGCTGACATCACCATGTTGATCCTAGCCGACCATGAATGGTTCCGCGAACAGTTCGCGCGGCTAGACGACCTGCAGGCGCATAGCCCCGACGACCGGGCGGCGCTCAAGCGGGTATGGGGTCCGCTCGCCGACAAGCTGGACGTGCACGCCTACATCGAAGAAAAGATCTTCTATCCGCAGTTGCTCAAACGCGGGGGTGAGGATGCCGAAGGCGAGACGCTGGACGCGATCGGTGATCACAACGACATTCGTGACGGCGTGCGCGATGCCAACGCCGCCACACTCGGCAGCGAGCAGTGGTGGGCGGCCGTCGGGCGGACTCGGGTGGCCAACGACGATCACATGGGCGAGGAGGAACGAGAAGGGCTGTCGGATTTCCGCCGCAATGCCCCCATCGGGCTTCGCGAAGCGCTCGGGCGTCAATACAGCGAGTTCATGGCCGAGCACCCCACCACCGAGGGGCTGCCCATCGCGGACCGCGACCCCCGTCGCTACGTCGAGCAATTCGAAGAGCCGTCCCAGGCCAAACCCACCGACTTCTCGCTGCGCATCGGGAGCCTGAAAGGCCAATGAGGCGCGGCCCGCCCGGTGGGACGTGATGCGAATAACCCGGCCCGGCCGCCGCGCCGCGGCGTGCCAAACTCGCCGCCGTTCGCGAGCCACGTCTAGCTGGCGTTTGTCGGACGTGACCGCGTCCGGCCAGCACCCCGCGGCACCGTCGCGGCGGCCCGCCAACGCGCGCGGTTACCCGACCCCGCTGGTTCGTCGCGGGAACGTTTCGGGTAAGCCATCATTCGATGGGTACTCGACGGCGCCGCAGGAAATGGGCACGTAAAGACATCAGGGTCGCCGATCCGGCGATGCGGCAGACCATCATGGGCACCGCGATCGGCAACTTCATGGAGTGGTACGACTTCGGGGTCTACGGCTATATCGCCACCACCATCGCGCAGGTGTTCTATCCGGGCAAGAGCGTCAGCGGCGTCCACCTGATCGCGACCTTCGGCACGCTGGCGGCGGCGTTCGTGGTGCGCCCGCTCGGCGGGTTCATCTTCGGGCCGCTCGGTGATCGCATCGGCCGGCACCGCGTGCTGGTGGTCACCATCCTCATGATGACGGTCAGCACGACCATGACCGGCCTGCTGCCCACCTACAGCACCATCGGAATCTGGGCGCCGATCCTGCTCGTCATCGCCCGAATATTTCAGGGCCTGTCCACCGGCGGCGAGTACGTCGGCGCGATGACCTACCTGGTCGAGCAGGCCCCCGACCACAAACGCGGCAAGATGGTCGGGTTCCTACCGATGGGCAACCTGGTCGGATTCGTCCTCGCCGGGTTACTGGTGACGGGCCTGCAAACCTGGCTGCCGGACGACGACATGCTCGCCTACGGCTGGCGGATTCCGCTGTTGCTCGGGCTGCCCTTCGGCCTGGTCGCCCTGTTCTTGCGGCTACGGCTCAAGGAGTCCTCCGCCTATCAGAGCGCGCACGACGGCGCGCCCGCGGCGGGCGATCACGGCGGGCAGCAGATTCGGCACACGATTTTGGCGCAGTGGCGCCCGATGCTGATCTGCGCGGCGCTGGTGCTGACCTCCCAGGTCGCCGACTTCATGCTCACGGGGTACCTGCCGACATATCTGAGGCTGTTCGTGCGCGTCGGGCACAGCGCCGGGCTGGTCATGATCGTGTCGACGCTGGCGATCCTGATGGTCACCGTGGTCCTGGTCGCCAGCCTGTCTGACCGCATCGGCGTCAAACCCATCATGTGGACCGGCTGCGGGCTGCTGATCGTGGCCTCCATCCCCGCGTTCCTGCTCATCCGCTTCGGTGGCGTGTACCCGGTGATCTTCCTCGGCGTCCTGCTGATCGGCCTGATGGAGCTGTGCTTCGACAGCACCGGCCCGGCCATGCTGCCCGCGCTGTTTCCCACCAACGTGCGCTACGGGGCGCTGGCCATCTCGTACAACATCTCGATTTCCCTGGTCGGCGGCGTCACCCCGCTGATCGCCCAAGCGCTGGTCTCCGGCACCGGCAACGTGATGGTGCCCGCGTACATGCTGATCTTCGGCGGCGTGGTGGGCGCCATCACTTTGCTGTTCACTCCGGAGGTCGCGGGCAAGCCGTTGCTCGGTTCCGGGCCCGCCGTCGAAACCGAGCGTGAGGCTCGCGAGCTCGCCGAGGACGTCAGGTAGCGGACAACCCGGCAGAGCTTTTGTTTTGCTCGCGGCGTTAAGTTGGCCGCGGCGGGCTATTCGGTGGGGATGAGGACCGGTTTCCACCAGCGGCTGCGCACGCTGACCGAACAGCTCGCCCAGATGTGCGCGATGGCCGCTGAGGCGATCAACGAGGCGAGTGACGCGCTGCTGAAAGCCGACCTGACGGTGGCCGAAGCCATCATCGCCCGTCATCGGGACATCCTCGCTATGGACGCGCACGTCGAGGAAACCGCGTTCGCGCTGCTGGCGTTGCAGGCGCCGGTGGCCACCGACCTCCGCGCGGTGGTCAGCGCCCTGCGGATCGCCGCGGATGCGCGACGGATGGTCGAGCTGGCGGTGCACATCGCCGAGATCGCCCGCCGCCGCCACCCGTATCCCGCCGTTTCCGCCGAGGTGCGGCCATATCTCGCCGCCATGGGTGAGGCGGCCGAAGCGCTGGCGCTGGGGGCGCGGGAGGTGCTGGTGTCCCAAGATCCGCGCCGGGCCGCTCAGATTCGCCGGGGCGACGACACGATGGACGACCTGCACCGGCGCCTGCTGGCGGTCCTGAAGGATCCCGCGTGGACGGAGGGGGTCGCCGCCGCGGTGGACGCCACCTTGTTGGGGCGCTTTTACGAACGCTTCGCCGATCACGCGGTGCAGATCGCGCGCCGCGTCATCTTCCAGGCCACCGGTCGCGAGCCGGCGCTCGACGAATGACGCGGCCTGTCGGCCAACCGGCGCAAGAGAAATGCCGCATCGAGCCGCTGCTGCACGCGAAGCGCGCCCTGGTCGATGGTCTACAAGACCACCAGGTGCCGAAAATGATTGCCGTCCAATGTGTTCGAGGGGCGGTGTCCGGTGTGCGACGACCACGAGCGCCCCGAGTACGCCGGCATCTCGACCCCGTGGAGCGTCAATGCCCGCACACAAGCGCGCCAACCTGGGGCCAGTCCGGTGGCTCATTCGCGATTAGCAATCGCTCGCTGCGGCTAATACGAGAGGGGCATGTGCTTGACGGACGGCACAGCGGACGGGATGGGAACGACTATGGAACCGATATCACCGACGGACGCGTTGTTCCTCATCGGCGAGTCACGAGAACATCCGATGCACGTGGGCTCGCTGCAGCTCTTCGAACCCCCGGAGGATGCCGGTCCCCATTTCGTGCGCGATGCGTATCAGGCGATGCTCGAGTGCACGGACGTGCAGCCGGCCTTCTGTAAGCGTCCGGCCTTCTTCGGCGGCATCACCAACGTCGCGTGGTCCTTCGACAAGGATGTCGAGCTCGATTACCACCTTCGCCGCTCCGCTCTCCCCGAGCCCGGACGAGTTCGCGACTTGCTCGAGCTGGCTTCCCGGCTGCACGGCAGCCTGCTCGACCGGCATCGACCGCTGTGGGAAGCGCACCTGGTCGAAGGCCTGAAGGACGGGCGGTATGCGGTCTACACGAAGTATCACCACTCCCTCATGGACGGTGTTTCCGCGCTGCGCCTGCTGCAACGCGCCTTCACCGCCGATCCCGACGACGACGAGGTGCGGGTTCCGTGGAGTTTGGGTCCGCGCAAGCGCAGTGGGCGGCGCCAACAGCCATCCCTCTTTGACCGCGTGGGTCGCACCGCCGGGTCGGCGCTCGCCTTGGCACCATCCACACTCAAGCTCGCGCGCGCCGCGCTCCTCGAACAGCAACTGACACTGCCGTTCCGGGCGCCCCGCTCGATGTTCAACGTCCGGATCGGTGGCGCCAGACGGGTAGCGGCACAGTCTTACTCGTTCGAGCGCATCAACGCCGTCAAATCGGCCACCGGCACCACCGTCAACGACGTCATACTGGCCATGTCCGCCGGGGCCCTGCGCGCCTACCTCCTCGATCAGAACGCCCTGCCGGATGCGCCCCTGACGGCCATGGTCCCGGTGAATCTACGCAAGCCGGACGACGACCGCGGGGGCAACAACGTCGGGACGTTCCTGTGCAATCTCGCAACGGACGTCGACGACCCGGCCAAGCGGCTGGAGGTCATCAGCGCGTCCATCCGCGACACCAAAGAGGTGTTCTGGCAGCTGCCTCCGGTCCAGCAGCTGGCCCTGTCCGCGTTCAACATCGGCGGCTTGTTCTTCGGCCTGATCCCCGGCTACCTCGCCGCCGGCTCGCCGCCGTTCAACATCGTCATTTCGAACGTATCGACCGGCAACTCGGACCAATTGTACTGGCGCGGAGCGCGATTGGATGGCAACTATCCCCTGTCGATCCCGCTCGACGGCCAGGCCGTCAACATCACGGTGACCAACAATGCGGACAACCTCGACTTCGGCCTGGTCGGATGCCGCCGCAGCGTCCCGCACCTGCAGCGCATGCTCGGCCATCTGGAGGCGTCCCTGAAGGATCTGGAGCTCGTGGCGGGCGT
Organism: Mycobacterium colombiense; assembly: GCF_003284935.1. GTDB lineage: Bacteria > Actinomycetota > Actinomycetes > Mycobacteriales > Mycobacteriaceae > Mycobacterium > Mycobacterium arosiense_A. Next base: position 90,472 of record NZ_QMEV01000011.1, on the reverse strand, counting down.
CTGAAATGCGTTGCGGCGCTCGATGAGCGGCGCAACCGCTTACGATGCGACACCATCGGTGGTTCGGCGCGCGCTTCCACCAGCCGGTCCTTACTGCGCACCAATCGCAGCAGCGGCGTCTTTTGTGGGAATATCACATCACCTACTGTAAGGTCCACGGTAACTCGGAGCATGCGGGAGAAGGGGCGACCGTGCCAAGCACTACTGATATGCGCGGCCAGCAGCGGCCCGACGTCGATCTGACCGACGGCGCCTTCTACGCGGGCGACTCGCGACCGGTCTATCGGTGGATGCGCGAAAACGAGCCGGTCTTCCGGGATCGCAACGGCCTGGCCGCCGCGGCGACCTACCAGGCGGTGATCGACGCCGAGCGCGCACCGGAGTTGTTCTCCAACGCCGGCGGTATCCGGCCGGACCAGGACGCACCGCCGATGATGATCGCGATGGACGATCCCGCACACCTGCTGCGGCGCAAGCTGGTCAACGCGGGCTTCACCCGCAAACGCGTCAAGGACAGGGAGCGCTCGATCGGCGCGCTGTGTGATGCGTTGATCGACAACGTCTGTGAACGAGGCGAGTGCGACTTCGTCTGGGACCTCGCGGCTCCGCTTCCCATGGCGGTGATCGGCGACATGCTCGGGGTGCTTCCGGAGGAACGCCAGATGTTCCTTCGCTGGTCCGACGACATGGTGACCTTGCTCAGCAGCACGACCGCGCAGGAGGATTTTCAGGTCTCGGTGGACGCATTCGCCGCCTATACCGAATACATGACGGGCATGATTGCGGCGCGCAAGGCGGAGCCGACCGACGACCTGGTCAGCGTGCTGGTGCATGCCGAGGTGGACGGCGAGAGGTTGGCCGACCACGAGATCGTCACCGAGGTGTTGTTGCTGCTCATCGGCGGTGACGAGACGACTCGGCACACTCTGTCCGGCGGCACCGCGCAGATCCTGCGCCACCCGCAACAGCACCGGCAACTGGTCAGCGACCTCGCCCTGCTACCCAACGCGATCGAGGAAATGCTGCGCTGGACCGCGCCGGTGAAGAACATGGCCCGCACCATGACGTCGGATGTCGACTTCCACGGCACGCACCTCAAAGCCGGCGAGAAGATCATTTTGCTGTTCGAATCGGCGAACTTCGACGAAGTGGTGTTCGGCGATCCGGAGAACTTCCGGATCGACCGCTACCCCAACAACCGCCTGGCGTTCGGGTTTGGCACCCACTTCTGTCTCGGCAATCAGCTGGCCCGCCTGGAACTGTCGATGATGCTCGAGCGATTGCTGAAACGCCTTCCGGATATGCGGCTGGCGTCACCGGACCCACTTCCGCTGCGGCCGGCCAACTTCGTCAGTGGTCTGGAAAAAATGCCGGTCGCATTCACGCCGACCGGGCGCTCCGGTGCCTGACCGGGGTGGTTCGCCGGTTCATTGCCGCTGACCAGCAAGCTCCGCGTCGGTCGCGTAATCCAGGTAGACGCTGGTGCCGTTGGGCCGGGCATGGATGGTGCAGTGATCCGACAGGCGGTGCATGAGCATGATGCCGCGCGACGAGTGCGGATCGTTCGACTGCCTCGACGAGGGGTTGCGCCAACTGCCCCGGTCGCTGACGCACACCCGGATCGACTCGGCGACCGGGTCGTAGCTGGCCTGCAGTTTCATGACACCAACCTGGTGATGCGACCGATACGCGTGCTCAACGCAATTCGCCAGCGCTTCGTTGACTCCCAGGACGACGTCCTCGAGGATCTCTTCTGGCGCGTGCACCTCTTGCTGCAGCCACCGTTGCAGCGCACGACGCCACTTCGCCACCGTATCGGGGCGGGCTGTGCCGGCGAGCGTCAGCCGCACCGGCGCGGCGGTCTCCGGCTGTAGTGGACTCATGACAGCCGCATACCCAGTTGCAGTTGGGTCAATAACCTTCTGCGAGTATCGCTTCGGCCACAGATCGATAGCCGTCCCGAATGAGCAGGTCATGGCGCCGCACACAGTTCGGCAGGCGCTAAGGGCGCGGCGAGAGGACCGGTGTGACCAGCTCTCCCGTGTCGAGGTAGCTGTCGAGATTGCGGATCGCCAGCAGTGCCATGGCCCGCCGGGTGCGCGCGGTGGCGCTGCCGATATGGGGAAGAAGCACAACGTTGTCCAGGCCGAACAATTCGGCCGGTACCTGCGGTTCCTCGGCGAAGACGTCCAGGCCCGCGCCTCCCAGCTCACCCGCGGCCAGCAATTGCACCAGTGCGTCCTCGTCGACCACGCTGCCCCGCGCGATGTTGATCAGGTAACCCTCGGGGCCCAGAGCCCGCAGCACCGCGCGGTCAACCAACTTGCGCGTTTTGCGGTCGCCCGTGGTCGCGACGACCAGGACGTCCACCGACTCGGCGAGCTCTAGGGGCGACTCGGCATAGCGGAACGGTGACCCCTCGATGCGGCGGCGGTTGTGATACGCGATGGCGCAGTCGAATCCGAGCAGCCGGGTCGCGATCGCCGACCCGATCCGGCCCAGTCCCAGGATGCCGACCTGGAGGCCGCTCACGTCCCTGGCGTAGGGAAACGGGCCCTCGCGTGCCCATCTGCCCGCGCGGACGTAGCGGTCGGCGGCGCCGAAACGGCGCAGCGTCATCAGGATCAGGCCCACCGCGGTGTCGGCGACTGTGTCCGACAACACCTCAGGGGTATTGCTCACACCGATGCCGCGGCGTTTGGCCGCCTCCAGATCGATCAGATCGACCCCGGCCCCGTTGTTGACGATGACCTCCAAATTGGGCAGCGCCGCCATCGTGTCCGCATCGACGCCAGGCGATCCCGACGTCACCAGCACGCGCACGTCGGCGCCATGTTCGGCCAGGAATGGCGTGCGCGCGCCACCACCGGGCAGCTGCGGAATCTCATACCTGGCGGACAGCTCTTCTGCGAAGGTCGGCTCCATCTCGCCGACCCTGAGCACCCCGCTGACCTTCTTCGCCGTCACGCCTTCATCATGCTCGACGGCGCCATCGGACCGGCCGAGCGCCGGGGCATGGCCCGGCAAGCGACCACTTGCCTAGTCGCGCCGGTTTTACCGGCTCCCCGCCGCGGACAACTCCTCGACCAGGCTCAAATGCGCGTTGCGGCGGCCGGCGGTCGATCGCTTCGCTGCGGGCTCAGCCGCTTCGACCGTGTCTCGGATATGGACCTGCCCACCGGTAGCGCAGTGCCGCCGTTGCCAGTCGCTGATCGCTTGGTGCGCGGCGTGATCGAGATAGTTCGTCAGCAGGTGGATCGTGACCGACGTCCGTTCGGGAACGGACGCCAGCACGCCGGTCAGCCGGGGCAGCGCCAGGAAGGTGCACGCGCCTTCGACGATGACGTGCCATCCGTCCCCGACGGGCTTGGCCTCGATCCTGGCTCGCACCACGCGCCATCCGGTGACGACGACGGCGAGCGCGAGTCCGATCATGACGCCGTGCAGCAGATTGAGGAAGACGACGCTGATCACGGTCACCAGGTAGACGGCGAGATCGCCGTTGCGCAACGCGGTTTCGATGTGCGCAGGCTTGAGCAATTCGATGCCGATGACGATGAGCAGGCCGGCAAGCGCCGCCGTGGGTATCTCTTCGACCAGTCCCGCGAAGGGCACGGCGAACAGCAATATCCAAATGCCGTGCAGGATGGTCGATGCGCGCGTTTTCGCGCCGGCGTTCACGTTGGCCGCGCTGCGCACGATGACACCGGCGATGGGAAGCCCGCCGATGGCGCCCGACGCAATGTTGGCCGCACCCTGCCCGATCAGCTCGCGGTTGAAGTCGGTCCGCGCTCCGGTGTGCATTCGGTCGATCGACACCGCGGTCAGCAGACTCTGCACGCTGGTGATCAAGGTGACCGTGATGACGGCGATGGCGACGGCTCCCCAATTCCCGTGCGGCAGCGACGGTAACCGCAACGCCTTGAGGACGGAGCCCTCCAGGACGATCCGGGACACGTGGAAGGGGAAGATCATCGAGATAGCGGTGACCGTCACGATCGCCACCAGCGGGCCCGGGATGCTGGCCACCCTTGCCGGAACCCAGCGCCAGGCAACCAGAATGGCGATCACCAGCAGGCCCAGGACAACTCCGGGGCGGTGTGCATCGAGGATCTGGGCGGGCAGGCCGGTGACATTGCTCCAGGCCGAGCTTTTCGAGGCGCCTCCCAGCAATACATGAACTTGCTGCAGGGCGATCGTGATTCCGATGCCCGCCAGCATGGCATGCACCACGACGGGCGAGATCGCCAGGGCGGCCCGGGCGATCTTGCTGAAGCCCAACAGGACTTGCAGGGCTCCGGCGATCACGGTGATGAAACATGTTATGGCCCAGCCGTACTGGGACACCAGGTCTGCGACCACAACGGTCAGCCCCGCGGCTGGGCCGCTCACCTGCAGCGGGGAGCCGCCGATCCAACCCGCGACCACGCCTCCGACAATCGCCGCTATCAATCCCGCGAGAACCGGTGCGTCCGAGGCGATCGCGATCCCGAGTGACAGCGGAAGGGCGACCAAAAATACCACCAGCGAGGCTGGGAGATCGTATCGAAGCGTCTCTCGCATCCGGTCGATCCGGGACGGGGCCGCATCTACCATGTCCTGTCGACTTGGCTGTTTCACGTTGTGCACCGGCCCTCCCGAATTGGTCGTAAGCGGTGGGCATTTAGATATCCGCCCGGGTCACGGCAGGTCGGTAATACGCAAAAGCCGCGTAGCACAGGCTGTTTCAAGTGCCACGAACGTCATTGTTCGGCGGGGCTTGCCTGGCCTATGCGTTCGAAGGTAAGTGGGCGGGCGCAAAGGGGTCAACCGGACGGGCCGGGCGCATATCGAATGCAAATTTTTCGGTGGCCGCTACTGGCAGCAGCGCCATCCGATGGAAAGCGTTTATTCGAGAACGAAAACCGGAATCTGCCGTGCGGTTTTCGCCTTGTATTCCGCGTAGGGCGGAAAGGCCTCAACGGCCCGCTGCCACCACTGCTCGCGCTCGGCGCCCTCGAGCTCGCGCGCCGTCAGCCTGAGCACTTTGTCGCCGTCCTGCAGCGTCACGGCCGGATTCGCCTTCAGGTTGAAGTACCACAGTGGGTGTTCGGGGGCCCCGCCGTGTGACGCGACAATGACGTAGCGGCCATCCTTTTCGACCCGCATCAGCGGTACATAGCGCTGCCTGCCGGACTTCGCCCCGGTGACGGTCAGCAACACGATCGGCCGGTCGAAAACCTCGACTCCGTCGGTGGTGCCCTGATTCAAGATCTGTTCGGTCTGGTCGCGGACCCAGCCCCTGGGGCTCAACTCGATTTCGTCAGCCATACCTACACCGAACACCTGGGGTCCGCGACTCCATTCCCGGGGCCCGTTCCACCCACCGGCCCCGCTCGAACGCCGGTTCCCGCAATCAGGCGTACAGTCGAGTCGTCAACTTATACGAGCTAACTAATTGCGCGGCGGTCGCGGAGAGGAGACGGGCGTGGCCCGCACCGAGAACGACACCTGGGACCTGGCGTCCAGCGTGGGAGCGACCGCAACCGCGGTGGCCGCGCAGCGGGCGATCGCCTCCAGCCCGCCGGAGGCCTTATTGAATGACCCGTGGGCCGACCCCCTCGTCCGCGCAGTCGGCAGCGACACCTTCGTCAAGCTGCTCGACAACCGGATCGACCGCAGCGACGATCCGCTGCTGAACCGTCAGGCCGTGAAAGAGCAGATCACGGTGCGCACCCGGTTCTTCGATGACTTCTTCGTTCAAGCGACCGAATCGGGCATCAAGCAAGCGGTGATTTTGGCCTCCGGGTTGGACACCAGGGCCTATCGGCTGCCCTGGCCTGCGGGCACGGTCGTATACGAGATCGACCAACCCGAGGTGATCGAGTTCAAGACGCGGACCCTGGCCGACCTGGGCGCCACCCCCGGCGCGGAGCGCCGCACGGTGTCGATCGACCTGCGCGAAGACTGGCCGGCGGCGCTGTCCGCCGCCGGATTCGATCCTGCGCAGCCGACCGCCTGGAGCGCCGAGGGACTGCTCGTCTACCTCCCGCCCGAGGCGCAAGACCGCTTATTCGACAGCATTGCGGCCGTTTCGGCGCCGGGCAGCCGGATCGCCACCGAACACCTGGACCTGAGCAACATCCCCTCGGACTGGGCGCAGAAGTTGACCGAACGGTCTCGGCGGATCGGCTCGAGTATCGATCTGGCCGAGCTGTTCTACACCGGCGAGCGCAACACCGCCGCCGAATACCTGGCCGCGCGTGGTTGGGACATCGATATCCGGACAACCGAGCAGGCATTTGCCGCGCACGGGTTCGCAGTGCCGAACGACGAATTGGCCTCATTCGGCGACGCTTCGGGCTACCTGACGGCGACCCTCAAGTAGTTAAGCCGTCCGACGGCTCTTTCACCGCGTGACGACGGCCGCCCCCTTATATCAGCCTGATTGACATGTATCAGGCGCGTTGATATAAACGATGGCATGACCCAACCCACGCAAGAGATGTTCGAATCCGCCTACCGGGGCGAGGCTCCCGAAATGGGCGAGGGCAACCGGCCGCCGTGGAGTATCGGCGAGCCGCAGCCAGAGATCGCGGCCCTCATCGACGAGGGCAAATTCCACGGCGACGTGCTCGACGCCGGTTGCGGTGAGGCGGCCGTGTCGATGTACCTCGCCGAGCGGGGATTCACCACGGTGGGACTGGACCAATCCCCCACCGCCATCGCGCTGGCGACGGAAAAAGCGGCCCGGCGAGGCCTGACCAGCGCCACCTTCGAGGTCGCGGACATCAGCTCCTTCACCGGCTACGACGGCCGCTTTGGAACCATCGTCGACAGCACACTTTTCCATTCGATGCCCGTGGAACTGCGTGAGGGCTATCAGCAGTCGATCGTGCGGGCGGCAGCGCCGGGCGCCTCGTACTTTGTGCTCGTCTTCGACCGCGCCGCGATGCCCGCCGACGGGCCCGTCAATGCGGTCACCGAAGATGAGCTGCGCGAGGTGGTCTCGAAGTACTGGGTGATCGACGACATTCGGCCGGCCCGCATCCATGCCAACGTGCCCGAGAGCTTTCTCTCCGGCTTCCAGGCCTTCGCCGGCGCCGACATTCGCGACGAGGACAACGGCCGCAAGTCCGTGGGCGCCTGGTTACTGTCCGCTCACCTCGGCTGACGCGCGCATCTGAGCGGCACGGTCGGTGTCGGCGGCCGCGTCCGGGTTTCAACGCTCGTCATTCGGGCGAACCTAACGAAAGACATCGCAGACGTTCAGAGGAGATCTCGGTGGATCAGCAAGTCAATTTCGACCCGCCCGCGGCGCCCGAGGACGCTCGAAAGGCAACCGAGGAACAGCGCAAGCTGCAGGAGCAGCTCGAGCACCAGGACGAGGATCCGGACGGGCCCGGATTGCACCAGTCCCGACACGACCTGCCCGACGAGAGCACGCGGTAGTCGCCATTCGTCGGCGGGCAATCGGTCCACTGAACCCCGTCACAGGCAGGGTATTTCGCGGAGGGAAACTACGGCCGGGCGCGATGGTGCCGAGTGCGCTTGTGGCCCTTCCGGTGTCGAGCGTCGGTAATCGTGAACAAGCACCAATCCTGCCCGCCACATCAACGTCAACCCGCCCAGTGCCGCAGCGGGGATGGCCCACAACCGTCTAACCAAGAGCGCGTTACCGCATTGGTCGACGAAGTCGCCGCCCACCGCGCCGACCGCGGTGGACGCTTGAGTCAGGTCGGTCGTAAAGCCGCTGCCGCACTTGACCTGCCAGCCGTACTGATCGAAGGCGGCGATGAAGACCGGCAAGTACAGCGCGAAGAGACCCCCGGCCAACAACACCACAGCAGCGGAGACGAGCAGCGGCCCCCGGTTGGTCATGCGCGCCCCCTAGGTCATGCAGACGTTGGCGAAAAGCAACACCGGCCATGACACGATCGAGCCGAGGAAAGAGACCACCAAATCGACACCGTGCATGTCGTGCAGATGCTGGGTGTGGGTACTCGACCAGATGACGCCCACGATCAGGTACGGCGTACCTAACAGTATCGCCAGGCCCAGCAGTTCGGCGATGGTCAGTTGATACTCGAGCACTGTGCGAATTCTGCTCAGCATGGGCATGCCTTTCACACGGGCGCTGCCGGATTCGAAGCCGACCCACACCGATCCGATGAGGACCCGCCGCGTCCCGGCGTGCGGACAAGACCCATCTATGTTAATGGTCGTTCGGCCGATTCGGTAGTGTCGAGATCCGACGGCCCCGCAGCCGGAAGCTCAGATATGGTGCTGCAAAGTGATCTTCGGCCCGCGTGACTGCATCCCGGGGACTCTTTTCTAAGAAGCAAGTTTAAGGGGATTCTGTCGCGGACATCCCGCTACGTCATGTCAGCGGCGTTGACGGCCGGCGCGAGACGTATCGCGGGAGGTTTTGGCCGGCCGCCCCAGCACCGTGACCTCCATCAGGCGGCGCACCGTGAGGCTGGCGGCCACACCGGTGTCGGGATACACCAGTCGCCCGATGTCCACCGCAAGCGCGAACGCGGCGTGGACGGCGTATCGCGCGCGGCCGAGGGTAAGTTCCGGCCTGGCCGCGACCGCGAGGCTGGCCCAGGATTCGACGGTGGAACGCTGAATGTTGTACAGCAGCACCGCGTCCGTGTCGGGCAGATTGTGACGCTCGGTGTAATAGACGCATGCCAATTCGGGGTTGGCGAACGACCGGTTGACGTAGGCCTCGATGAGTTGTGCGAGCGCCTGTTCCGGGTCGGCGTTGGTGGCCAAGATGCTGGACAGGTCGCCGGAGAGTTGATCGGCAGCGCGCCTGTAATAGACCGCCAGAATGGCGGCCTTCCCCGGGAAGTATTGATAGATGCTGGCAACCGGAATGCCAACCGCCGCGGCGATGTCCTCCATCCCGGTTTCGCGATAGCCGCGCTCGTTGAACAGGCGCATCGATTCGTGCAAGAGCAGCTCATAGCTTCCGGCCGCACTGGTCAGCGTCGGCGCTCGGGGCTGCTCGGGTCCGCGACCACGTTGCGGCGGCAAGTCGGCCCGCAACACCGCGCCCGAGATGTCGGCCAGCGCCGCGCGGATCTCGGAGTTGCCTAGCCGGGACCGGTGGTCGGTGATGCTGCCGATGACGCTCAGTGTGGCCGCCGACAAGATCCAGCGTTGGCGTGAGGTGAGTTTCGGTCGAAGTCTCATCAGTGGCCGCTGCAGGCGCCGGTTGATCAACTTGATTTGATCGGCCAGCGCGCGCTGGTCATCGCCGCGCAGATAGCGGCCCTCCCACCGATATAGCCCACCGGCGGTGCGATTGACAATCGTGCTGTCGATCAGCGCCCTGATGAGGGCGCCGAGTTGCTCCTGGGGGTCGCCATCGGCGGGCAAATCGTCGGCGAACGCGGTGGCGTCGACCAGTTGCTGCCCCAGTGCCAAGAAGACGTCGCGGAACAGGTCGTATTTGCCTTGCGAGTGTCGGTACAGTGCGGCCGCGGAGATTCCGACCCGCGCCGCGATGTTTTCCATACTGACCGCGTGATAGCCCAATTCGCTGAACGCATCGGTGGCGGCACGGGCGATCTGAAGCTTGCGGTCCTTCGGGCGCCGCCTCACTTGATCTGCGGACGAGCGGCTAGCCGAGGGCATACTGATCACCGTAGCCGCAGCAGGGGCCGTCCGGGCGGTCGGTAGACAACCGAAATCACCGAGCCGGCAGGCTGACCACCTGCGGCCGGGCGCAGCGTCGTGCCCGAGGTCATCGGACGTCTGGCCCCGTTACGCCCCGCCGAATTCCGGGCGCAGGATCGAGCTAAGTGCGCTGAGCGGAATGTGCGGCTCCACGGAGCCCCCGTCCATCGACCACTGCCCCGCCTGCCCGTACTGGATTGGGGAATCGTGCCCCACGGGGTAGTCCGGCATATACAGGATCAGCTCATCCGGTGTGAGCGCCCACGCCTTGTAGCCGCCCGAGAAGACCTTGTCCGGTGTCCACCGATCGAGGGTGAACGGATACGTTCCCGGATTGTGCTGCCATGCGGCGTGGTCCAGTGCGTCCTGAATGAACGGTTCGGCCAACGGTGGAACTGCGGTCAGTGGGTCAAGGCCCGGTCTGGTGATGTCGGCCAGCTGCAACCGCCTCCCGCCCGCCATGTCGAAGGTAAACGTCCGATACGCGTTGTTAAATGCCGGGCCGTCGGCGTGGTAGTCCTCGTGGAAGGCCACGCTGAGTGCGCGCCCGTGCGTGAACACCTGATAGTTCTCCTCCCCCCAGCTGTCTTGGACCATCGACGCGCCTTTGCTGCGCCAGTTGTTCATCAGGTTTCGCAGGTATTCACGGATGGGCGGGCCGCTGGTGGGGTTCTCGACCAGATCACCGGGCAGCGCCATCTTGATGTCCCGGACGGCCTTCCGCTCGGACAACACCGACGTGTGGCAGTACTGCCCGTCCCAATCACCGCCGAGCTCGCCGCAAAACGACTGCGCCGAGGCCGATGCCCTCGGTGCGCTCAACACCACGGCTGCCAGCATCGCCACACTGGCCGAGAGCCGAATCACCCGCATCACCGAAACGTCCTAGGGCAGTTCGACTTTGCTGGCCAGCCAGCGGCCGGTGACGTTCTCCATGGTGATCTTCATCCGGCTCCGGTCAACCCGGCCGTCCGGGCGCACGGCGTTGCTGACGGTTTGGTCGACCATCAACAGCACGACCACCTTGGTCTTGGTTTGCGATTGAATCGCCGAGTCCACCACGGTGCCATGCGCCGCGGCTTTGTTGTCGATGAGCATCTGGCGAAGCTGCGCGCTGGCTTTGGTGTACGTCTCCTTGAAATCCCCTGTGGCCCCGTTGAGTACGGCCGAGAAGTTCTGGTCGACCTGACCGGAATCGATACTGGTCAGCACCTGGGCGTAGTCGATCGCGGTCCGCAGGGCCGCCTGCCCGGCCTGGTCCACCGCGTGCTCGTCGCACAGCTTCCAGCCCAATCCGCCCGCCAGGGCGAACGTTCCGGCGAACACGGCCGCGGCCACTGCGATCCGGCCGCGACGCTTCCACCGCCCCGCGTGGGCGTTCACGTCAGACCCGTCAGTCTCCGCGGAAGTTTTCTGCTCGTCGTCAGGCGATGTCTCGATGTCTTCGCTCGTACTGCGATCGTGGTCGGCGGTCGGCGTCACGGCGGTGTCTCCTTGGGGTCGTGAAGGCTCGTGGGATTAGCGGGGCGGCTCTATCGGCAGGGTCGGTCCGCCGTACGGGGTGGGGATGGTGAAGCGCCCCTTGGGCGTTGGATCGGCGGTCTTGCCTAGGTCGGCGCCGGGCGGTGGACCCGCGGTGTCGTCGCCACCCGGTCGGGGAGCATTCTTGGCGCCCCGGATCAACACCTGGGGGTCATCGTCGCGGCAGTAGGTGTACAGGAAGGGCTCGGGGTAGTCCGCGGATGACGACGGCCGTCGCGGGGTGCCGTAATCGCAGGTATAGCGCGGGTAGATGTCGGCGGTCAGCCACAGCCCGTGCTCGTGAATGGCCGTCATCAGGGCCTCGAGTGTCGAACCGCGGTAGTCGGGGAAGACCGCATCGAGCGCAGGCACACGCAGATAGATGATCCGCGCGGTGGTAACCAGATTGGCCAGCAACCCGACCATGGTGTCGGAATTGTCGTCGAACAGGTTGTCCACCGAGGACAGGGCGTGCGGGGTTTGATCGACGAATCTGCGGTAGCCACCGTCCATTTTGTTGGCGGCGGTCATGAAGTCCCCGATATTGCGCGACGTGGCGCCGAGCCCGGCATTCTTATCGGACAGCGTGGTCAGCACCACCCGGCTGGTTTTGAGCATGCTCACGGTCTGCGGCAGCACCGGGTCAATTGTCGACAGCAGAAAGGTGGCACCGTCGATGATGTCAGTGAGCTTCTGCGGCCCTTCATTGCTCAAACTCATTTCACGCTTGACGATTTCGAGTTTCTTCGAGTCGGTTTGGGCCAGTAACCCGTCCGCGTCGGCGAGCACTTGTGACAGCGGAATGGGTGTCGCGGTGTGCTGTGGGCCGACCACGCTGCCGTTCGACAGGAACGGCCCGGCGTTGGATGCGGGCTCGAAGTCGATGTACTGCTCCCCGGCAGGGGACAGGCCGGATACTCGGACGGGGCTGGCGGTGGGGATCTTGGCGTCCGCGTCGATGTTGGCGATCACGTCGACGCCGGTGGGTGTGGCCCGCAGCGATTGGATCCTCCCGACCCGGATCCCCCTGACCGCTACGTCTTGGTTGGCCAGCAGCCCACCGGATTCGGGGAGCCGGATGGTGACCCGGTAGGTCGACTCCAAGGGATTGATCCGCAGCGCCCCGATCGCCAGGTACGTCACGCCGACCACGAGGGTGAGGGCCAGCGCGAGGCCGGATAGCCAGGCACGCCGCCGGTGCCCCGCTTTGACCGCGCCGACGATGAACCGGCCGAGGGTGTCGATCACCGCGATGGCTCCGGAACCATGGGATCCGGCGGCGCCTGGCCGGCGGGTGCCGGCGGAAGCGGCGGGCCGACCGGCGTCCAGGGGCTTTGGCCCGTCGGCGTTTGCGGACCCCGGCCGACGACCCGTTCTTGCAGGCGCCACAGGACGTATTTGATGGATCCGATCATGTAGTTCCAGTCTCGGCGCATAGGCCCATGAAAGGCGGGATCGCCCTTGAATCCCCCGGTCTCCGCACCGGTACCGGGCCGCGAGCCCATGACCAGCCGATCGAAGCTGCCGCGCACCGAAATGGCGTCGCTGGGTGTGGCTTTCACGAACGGCGGTATCAACCTGTTGAGACCGGCGAGGGTGGTATCGGGGCTCAACACGACGTCATTCCATGCGGCGGCGATCGTGTTGGCGTCCTTGATGACACTGCGGCCCGTCTTGTCGGTGCCGGCGACCGACGGGAATTTGGACAGCTGATGAGTCGTGGCTCCGAGCTCGTCGACCACGTCGGCGATTTCGTCGGCATCGCTGGACAACACGTTAGTCGCCGGGCCGACGGCTTGCAGGATGTCGGTGAGCGCCTGATCCTTCTGTTCGAGCCGGTCGGCGAGTCCCGCCGTTTCGGTTACCGCCGAATCGATCTGCTCCGAGCGCGAATTGAGCTTGCTCAGCAGCAGATTGGTCCGGTTGATCAGGTCGCCGAACGCACGTCCCTGATCGCCGGTGGCCTTGCCGGCACCGTTCACGACATTGGTGAAGTTGCGGACCGCCCCGCCGTTGACCAGCAGCGCGGCCGAGCTCAGCACGCTCTCCACGGTGGCGGCGGCCCGCGTCGCCGGCAGGTCGATGGTGTCACCGCTTTTCAGCAGTGGCGCGCCAGGGTCCATCGGGGTCGGTGGCTTGATCGCGACGAACACGTCGCCAAGCGGTGTCGCCGATCGCAGCTCTGCGGTGCTGCCGACGGGGACGCGCACGCCGTCCATGATGCGCAGCGTGATGACCGCGGTGTAGTTGAGCGCGACCATCGATTCGAGCTGTCCGACGTCGGCGCCGGCGAGTTTGACTTTTGCGTGGGCAGGAAGGTTCAACGCGTTGGAGAAGACCGCGTTGAGCAGATATCCACCGCTGCCGATTCCCGGTGCGGGCAGCGGCAGGCTGGACAGCCCGTTGGTGGCGCAGCCGGAACTGACCATGACTGCGCTGAGCGCCACTGCCAGCGTCTTGCGCTTGACCAGATTCATCGTCACTGCCCCATCGCCGAGAGACCATCGAGAATGTAGGTCAGGCCGAAATCGGGTCCGTAGTCTTGCAGTGTGCCTGTGCTGCAGCCGAGTTGGCGCAAGTGCATGAGATTGCAGAGTTCCTTGGCGGACTGGCTGTCGGTGAGGGCCTTGTCGAGCAGCCCGTGCACCCGTATCGCACCGTTGTTCCGATCGACGGTGTTGTAGAGGTTTTCCAGCGTCATCGGAAGCACGTCGAGCATTTCGGATACTCCGCGCTGATCCTCGACGATCGTCTTGGCGACGGTGTCGCCGTTGCGGACCGCCTGCTTGAGGTTCTCCCGGTTCTGCTCGATCAGTGTGGTGACTTCTTCGAGGATTCGGTTGATGGTCCGCCCGGTGGCGCCGGTACCGAACTTCTCGTCGGCGACCATCTGGCTGAGTTGGCGTGTCGTCGAACCGAATTGGCGTAGTTTGGTGTCGTTGCGCGCCGCGGCCTCGGTTATCGAACTGAGGTCGGTGATGATCGTGGTCAACTGCTCGCGCGTGGTCCCGCCGCGCTCGGAGCTGAGGCGCAGCGCGTTCGAAAGCTGGTCGAGAGCAGACAGGATCTTCTTGCCGTTGCCGTCGGTGATCGCGACCGCGGAGTCACTCAGGTCGGCGACGGGTCCCCCACCCTTTCCGTCACCCTTCAGCGATTTAGACACCTTGTCGAGCATGTCCAGTACGCGATCAAAAGCCACCGGCGTCTTGGTTCGGGTCAGGCCGATCGTGTCGTGGTTCCTCAGCACCGGGCCGCCCCGGTAGGGCGGAGTCAGTTCCACCTGCCGGTCGGTGAGGATGGAGGTGGTGATGGTGACCGCACGGGCGGCCGCCGGGATCTTGACCTTCTCGTCCACCGTCAACTCGGCCTCGACGTAGCTGCCTTTGGACGTGACCTTGCTGACCTTACCCACCGGCATCCCCAGCACCGCCACCACGTTTCCCTCGTAAAGTCCCGCGGCGCTGTCGAATTGCGCGATTACCGTCATGGTGTCCAGACGCGACTTCACGTAGTGGCCGACCAACCCGATGGCGACGGCGGCCAACGCCGCGACCGCGACGCCCACGGCGATGAGTTTGCGCCTGCCGTTGGTCATTTGCAGTCCTTGAAATACTGGATCATCTTGAATTCTTTGGCGCGCCCGCTGATGGCGCACATCCACGAATCGATTGCCAGACCGTTGGGAAGGTTGAACTCGACGACCGGACCATAGCCGGTGGCGTTGGTCAGACCGCGCAGCGTCACCGGGGCGACCTGCAGCAGGTTGCGCAGCAAGTCGTCGTGCTGGCCGACCATGTTCGTGAGTTGGTGCAGATTGGCGAACAGCTCGTCGAGCAGCGGCCGGTTGTTGACGACGACCTTGTCGAGCTGATCGACCAGGTCCGTGAGTCCGGCGAACATGGCGTGAAAGGTAGCCTCGCGGGCAACTAGGTGGCCGAGCAGATCCTGGCCTTGATCCATCAGATGGCCGATATTGGTCTGCTGGCGGCGCAGCGTATTAACCACTCGCTGAGTGCTTTTCAGCAGCGTCCCGAGTTGGCCTCGACGGTCGGCGGTGATGGTCGACAGGGTCTGCAGATTCGCGACCGCCTGTGGTACCAGCGGCGGCACGCCACCGAGCTGCTTGCCCAGCACCGCGAGGGACTGCGCGAACTGGTCGGAATCGACCTGTTCGAAGGTGGTGGTCGCGTCCTCGAGTAGTGACTGCAGATCGTAGGGCACCTCGGTCTGGCTCAGGCTGATCGTCTTGGCCGGCAGGGAGCCCGGGCCGTCGGGCACCAGCTCGAGATAGCGCGAACCAAGAATGGTCATCACCTTGATCACCGCTCGGGTGTCCTTGCCGAGGGCGATGTTGTTGCGGACGCTTAACCCGGCTTCGACGTGGTCGCCGTCGAGCTTCATGCTGGTGACGTGCCCCACCTCGATGCCCGCGATGGTGATGGGGTTGCCGGGTCGAAGCGTCGCGGCTTGCAGGAATTCGGCGGTGTAGTGGGTGTAACCGATACCGAGCAGCTTGATTCCCAACGACACCGCGACGAGGACGGCGACCAGCGCCAGGCCCGCCAGCCCCAGCCAGGTCCTGTTGTACGACTCCAGCGGACGACGCCGCGACCACCACGCCTTGAATGACTCAGCCATTGGCCATGTTCCTGCATCGCGGGGTATGCCACCCCATGTTCTTTGTGGTGATCGGATAGGCGTTGCCGGGGGTGGCCGCGTTGACGATGAATGTCGTGATGTCGTTGAGCCCAGGGAAGAAGCCGGTGGCGTTAAGGTCGCACGCGTAGGCATTGCCGTAGGAGCCCTCGCTGACGGCGCGCGCGAAACCCTTGAGCAGCAGCGGGAGGTTATCTCCGGTGAAGGCCAGCTGAGGTTCGATGCCGACCATGTGCTTGCTGAACCCCGGCTCGCGGGTGATGAGTTCGTTTAATGACGGATCCACGTCGTCGGCGATCGCCGAGAGCCGACGGGTCACCCGTGCGATCGAACCCACGGAGTCCTGTAGGGCCGCGCGGCGGTCGTCGAAATTGGCCACCGCGTCGCGGGTTTGGTCGAGCGCATGGTCGAGGTCGTCGTTTTGGCGGGCAACGGTGTCGGTGACTTTCGTGAGGCTGCTGATGAGATCGCCCAGCGATTGATCGCGGGCAGACAATGTCCGCGTGATCGACGAGGTCTGCTCCACCAGTAGCGGGATGGATGCCCGATCACCCTGCAGTGACTGCAGGACGCCCTTGGTCAGGTCATCGGCGTCCTTGGCATTGAGCAGGGTGAACAGCGGCTCGAAGCCGTTGAGCAGCTTGCCGACGTCAAAGGAGGGGTCCGTCTGCTGCACCGGTATCACGCTTCCGGCGGAAAGTGTTCCCCTGTTACCGGTTTCGCCCAGCGACAAGCCTAGGTACCGCTGCCCGATGATGTTCTGATAGGTCACCGATGCGACGGTGTTGCCGTACAGGTGCTGGTCGTTTTCGACGATGAACGCGACTTTCGCCAGTTTGCCGGTGAGTTCGATGTTTTCGACGCGCCCGACCCGCACGCCGGCCATCCGGACGTCGTCGCCGATGCGTAATCCGTAGACGTCGGTGAACATCGCCGCGTAAGGCGTGGTCGGTTCGGCCACGTCACGTCGCAGGGTGGCGTAGACCATCCACGTCACGGCGACGGCGATCGCCATGAAGATCGACAGGCCGATCAATGGTCCCCGTGCTTTCATCTCGGTCCGCCCGCTGGCTGTGATTGCGCGGGTTTCAGCGAGACGGACGTACCGCGGGCCACCGGGCCGAGCAGCAGTTGGGTCGCTACCGACGCGGGGCGTCCCTGGCCGGTGATCAAGCCGAGTTGGTCGCGTTCGTATTGGCTGCCAACGGGTCCGACGTTGCCGCCATAGCCCGACGGCGCGGCCACACCGGGCGGGCCGGGGTTGGGAACCGGCGATGGACCCGGCGGAGGTGACGGGGCGTCGTCGGGGTTGGCGGTCCCCGGTACTCGGGGGGCCGGACCGATGGGCCACGGCCACCACGGCAAAGGCGGGTTGGGGTCTTGCAGGCTTGGGTTCGGGTTGTACAGGGGCGGTCCGACCGGAACGAGGTTGCCGTCGGGGCCGACCTGGGTGCCCGAGGGCGGCGACAGATCCGCGGGCGGGTGATAGTTCTGCGGTAACAGAACTTCGGGCAGGTCGGGCCGGACTGCGATAGTGGGGGCGGTATAACAACTGGGGCCCAGTAACTGGCCGTAGCGCGGGCAGTCAGCGCGGGTGTAGGTGTAGGTCGGTGTCAGCGCCAGATTGACCCGCATGTTTCCCGTGTCGAATTGGGGATCCCACACCTCTTCAAAGAACTTGTCCGACAACCGGTTCAATCGAGTGAAGATGGGCACGAACTTGTCGCTGTGCAAGGCGAACACGCCCAGGACCGGTGTGAGGTTCTGCGTCATCTCGATCAGTTGATCGGTGTGGTTGTCGAACGCTTGCCGGTTGACCCCGATGGTGTGCTGTGAACCGGTGACCAGCGCGCGAAATTGCTCACGCTTCTCGGCGAGCGTCTGCATCGGTTTGACCGCGTCATGCAGGACATCGACGAGGTCGGGCGCGGTGGACTGCAGACCCCGTGTGGCATCCAACAGCGCGGAGACTGTGGAGGGACCGGGATCGGCGGCGACGATGGAGTTGAGCTCGTCGAGCACCCGAGTCAATTGCGCACCCGCGGTGAGCAACGCACCCCGGCGGTTGTTCGTCGCGGCCGCCACGGCGGCCAGAAGTCCGACGCTGTGGTCCTCGCGGCCCCGGCCCGTGGCGGCGAGAATGTCACGCAGCTTGCTGATGGTCGTCTGGAAGATCACCGTCGAAAGCTGCTGGTCTTCGGGGATGCGCGCCCCGCTGCGGATGCTCGCACCGGGACCGCCGTCGACGAGTTGCACCGATGACACCGCGAACACGTTGCTGGGTACCACGCGCGCACTGACGGCGTCCGGAATGTCCTGGGCGTATTCGGGTTTGAGGTTGATGTGCACGTAGTTGGGTTTGCCGTAGGCCGACGGGACGACGTTGTCCACGGCGCCGACGAGCAACCCGTGATACTTCACATCCGAGCGGGCGGGCAGGCCGTCACCCACATTGGTCAGCTCGGCGACGACGCGGATGTAGTCATTGAGTCGTCCGGTGGACTTCAACAGCAGGGCGCCGGTAACCAGTCCCGCGATCAGCAATACCGTGACGCCCATGGCCAGCAGCTGATGATCGGAGGGTCCCCGCCCGTCGAAATCTAGCGAATTCGGCATTCAGCCACCGAATCTCGCGCCCGCGTCGATGCTCCACAGTGCCATGGTGAGCAACATGTTGACCATGATCACGACGGTGATGCTCGCCCGCATGGCGTGCCCGGCTGCCACCCCAACGCCCTCGGGGCCGCCCGTGGCGTAGAAGCCATAATAGCACTGCACGGTAGACGACAGCCACACGAAGACAACACATTTGAGCACCGAATAGGCAATATCTTTGGCATTCAGCATCATCGTGAAGTAGTGCAGGTATGGACCGATGGATCCACCGCTGATCACCTCGGCGACCACCTGGCACGTCAGGTAGGTCACCGCCAGGCATGCGATGTAAAGCGGGATGACCGCGATCACGGAGGCCATCAGCCGCGTCGTGACCAGGAAGGGGATGGGGCGGATAGCCAACGATTCCAGGGCATCGACCTCCTCGGCAATGCGCATGGCACCCAGCTGTGCGGTGAAGCGGCAGCCGGCCTGCATCGCGAAGGCCAGCGAAGCCATGATCGGCGCCAACTCCCGGGTGTTGACCAGCGACGAGATGATGCCGGTCGCTGGACCCAAGCCGAGCAGATTGAGGAAGTTGTATCCCTCGACGGCGACGAGAGCGCCCGCGGTGAAGCCGAGCACCACCGCGACACCGGCCGTCCCGCCGCCGACCACGATCGAGCCGTTGCCCCAGGCGATGTTCGACAGCAGTTGCAGGAATTCCGCGCGGTACTGACGCAGCACGGACGGTACGGCGAGCACCGCCCGTCCGAAGAACACCATCATGTGCCCCAAGCGCATCGTCGGGGCGGCGGCGGCGCGGTAGGCGCCGACGATCGGGCGGGCTAGCGTCGGGACGTACGCGGAGGCCGTCATGTCACAACCCCGTCCTGGGATACAGCGCGTTGTAGAGCTCGCTGATCCCGACGTTGACGATCATCAGCACCAGGATCGATTCGACCACCGCGGCGTTAACCGAATTCGCGACACCCGCGGGGCCACCCGTGGTGAAAAGCCCTTTTTGACAGGCGATTACGGCCACAATAGCGCCGTAGATGACGGCCTTGATCAGAGCTACGATCATGTCTTCGGTGGTGGCGAACGACGAGAATGTCGCCACGAAGCTCCCCGGCGCGCCGCGCTGAAAATAGACGTTGAACAGGTAGCTGGCCAAAAACCCAACGAAGCAGGTGATTCCGGTCAGGGCGACCCCTACCATGACGGCCGCGACGAAGCGGGGCACGACCAACCGGCGGATTACCGAAACACCCATCACTTCCATGGCGTCGGTCTCCTCGCGCATGGTGCGGGAACCGAGGTCGGCGGTGATCGCGGAACCGACGGCGGACGCCATGAGGACTGCGGCCACCAGCGAGGCGGCCTGACGGATGACCGCGAGTCCACTGGCGGCTCCGGCGAGTGACGTCGCACCGACTTGGTTGGCCAGCAGGGCGAATTGGATGGACAGGGTCACCCCGATCGGCAGCGCCACCAACACCGTCGGCAGCACCGCCGTGGCAGCCATGAATGCGCCCTGGCGGATGAACTCGGTCCATTGGAAGCGCCCGGTGAACAGGTCGACCACGCAGTACTCGATGGTGCGGAGCGCGAGGATGTACTGCTCGCCGAGGGTGTTGAGTGAGGCCAGGGGGTGCCGCACGACGTATCCCGCGGACCACTCCTGGATAGTGGCCACGCTGTCGGCCGCTCGCGGGTGCCGAGACTGGTCGGTGAACGTTCGCTGTGCCGCCACGGGAGGCTATGTTAACCGCTGCTCAGCTTCTGTGGAAGGTCCGAATTCGGACACGTGTGGACAGCTTGTCGTCGGGCTTCGGCGCGATCCCGCGTAGTGGCTAGTAGTTGTTCGCGCGCAGGCCCTGGTCGCGGCCCTTGACGCATCGGTTGCTTCGCGAGAGGATCGCCTATCATGGTGCCGATGTTAATCGGCATTTCGGCTCCAGATTGGTGGTTCGGTATTCGGCGACCGCGGGATACCGTATTTCCGGGGGAAGGGCGGATGGATCTGACGAGGTGGCGACGAGCGGGTGGCTGCCTATCGTGCGCCGCGCCGGCACTGGTCGTTGCCTTAACGCTTTCGGGGCATGCCGCCGCCGATCCCGGCCAGCCGCCGCCATTGCCCGTGTTCACCCCGGCGCCTAGCGAATGGTCACCGAACTTCGACATCTGGCCGTACAACACCTTCACGGCGCGGGTGACACCGGAGATGATCGGCGGAATGTCGGACTCGTGCCAGTGGTTCAAGGCGCAGTTCGATCCGCTGATGGGCGAGATCAACGATTTCAACCGCTATCTCGGCGACCAGCATGACGACTACTCGATCGGCGGCGTGCAGGACAACGCCCGCGCCGTGGTCACCAACATCGACCAGTCGACGGCGTTCCTGGCGCCTCGAGTGAAGCCACTGATCATCACCAACCAGCCCGACAACTTCGGGCCGTACTCGCCGGTATACGGCGGCGAAGCGTTGGTGCACTTGACATTTCAACTGTCACGCATCAGCGATAGCATCGAGAGAAAGGATCCGTCGGGAGTCACCCACGCGAACATCGTCTCGGCCACCGGCTGGGCGAACTCGCTTCGCGACTCCGGCGCATGCAACTGATGAATCACCACCCAGCACTACGCCCAGCCGGCAGCCCACGGACGTGGTTGGTAAATCGCTTTCGCCTCACCGCCGCCGCTATCGAAGATGGCGTGACCCGTCCGCCGGCAGCCCCCGACGCCGAGACCGACGAGGCCGGCGACGACGCGACACCCGCCGACGCCTCACCGGATACGAGCGATGACGCCGAGCGCCCGGCCGACGAGCGCCCGGGCGCTCGAAAGTACCGACGCGCCACTGGTGTTCGCTGGGCCACCGCGGCGGTGTTGGCCGTCGCCCTCACGGGGTCGGGGTATGAGGGTTGGCTGTTGTTTCAGCACCACCAGAAGGAAGTCGCGGCAGCCCAGGCGCTTGCCGCGGCGAAGAAGTACATCCTCACACTCACCAGCGTGGACACCAATGCGATTGACAAGAACTTCACCGACGTCCTCGACGGCTCAACCGGTGAATTCAAAGACATGTACACGAAATCCAGTGCCCAGCTGCGCCAGACGCTCATCGATAACAAGGCGGCGGCGCACGGGAGTGTGATCGAAGCCGCGGTCCAGTCCGCGACCGAGGACAAGGTGGACGTCGTGCTCTTCGTCGACCAGTCGGTGAGCAACGGGTCCGCCCCGGCACCTCAGCTGGACCGCAGCCGGGTCCGGATGACCATGGAGAAGGTGGACGGCCGCTGGCTGGCCAGTAGGGTCGAGTTGCCTTGAGGCTGGTGCCCTTCGAGGCCCTTCATGCTCAAGGACGCCAGGCGCCTCGAGCCACCCGGTAGAAGTTTCCGCCGAGCACGGCATCGATGTCGCTGGGGCTCCATCCCCTGCGGTGGAGGTGCGCGCCGAGCATCAGGAATGTTTCGGGCGCCATCCACTGGATTGGACCCCAACGGGTGTAGCTGTTCATCGAACAGCTCGGGATTGCGTTCGAGTTCGTCGTTGAAATCGGCGGCGTCGAAGGAGAAGTCGGTACTGATCCCGACGTGCTCGCCGCCGATCAGGCCGACGGCATATTCCAGATGCCGTGTCATCGCTTCCAGGGTGGGGGGTGTTGGGCCCCAGGAAGATGCCGACATCGGTGATGCCGACGACACCGCCGGTCTCCGCACA
This sequence comes from Mycobacterium colombiense, assembly GCF_003284935.1. GTDB lineage: Bacteria > Actinomycetota > Actinomycetes > Mycobacteriales > Mycobacteriaceae > Mycobacterium > Mycobacterium arosiense_A. The sequence goes on along the minus strand of NZ_QMEV01000011.1, from coordinate 68,308 downwards.
GGCCCGCGCCTGATCGTCAGTGATATCACGGGGGTGATCCCAGAGTGTTCGCATGCACGAATGGCTGTAAATGACTGGTCCCGTAGATACCTCGCACATATCGAGACCGGTGCGAGCGCTGCAATGCGACCCATCCGGGACGATGCCGGCGGCGTTCAGCTCGGCGATGACGGCACGGCCCCACGCGGTCAGGCCGCCATCGGTGTGGTCGAGGCACCCCCTGCCGGCGCGGTTCGCGTTGTTATACGTGGGCAACAGCGTGCGTACGCCGAGATCGGCCAGCCTTTGCACATTCTCGAGATCGTCGTCGAGCGGGCGTGAGTCTTCCAGGTCGAACACCACCGCGATGCGCTCCGCCACCGTCGCGGCGTCCACATCGGCGATGGTGGTCGCTAATACGAGGTCGGGGTGGCCCGCGATCGCGTCACGATAGTGCCGCAAGAGCGCCGCGGCATCGCTGAAGCTGTGCGGTGAATAGCCGGCGTTGACCGAAAGCAATGTGCCAGCGCCACGTTGGTAGCGGGTCAGCGGGTCGATGTCGGCGTCCGTCTTGAGCGGTAGACACGTGTGCTGGTCCCACAGCAGCGTGGTCATCGAGCGCTTCCTGCCGTGGAACCGCCATCCGGGTGCGCGGCGAGGGCCGAGCGGACGGCATTATCGGGTAGCTCGGACCAGGCCAACGGTTCCCGCGGTGCCGGGGGCGGTTCGAGCAACCGGCGCTGCCACCAGCCGACGTCCCACCACGTTTCGTGTTTGAACCCCACGCCGCGGAAGGTGCCGACGGCGGTGAAGCCCAGCGCCTCGTGCAAGCCGACGCTGGCGGCATTGGGTAGCGCGATGCCCGCATACGCGCTGACATAGCCCTGCGCGGCAAGGACATTGAACAGCGCGGCGTATAGCCTGCGGCCGTGGCCCTGGCGGTGAACTTGTTCGTCTAGGTACAGCGAGACGTCGACGGACCAACGGTAGGCCTCGCGCGCCCGGTGCGGGCTGGCGTAGGCAAAGCCCTTGATGCCGTCACCGTCGGTGGTGACCAGCCACGGCAGACGCGCCAGCGTCGTGGTGATACGGGAGCGCATCTCCTCGGCACCTGGGGGCGTCGCCTCGAAGGAGATCGCCGTGTCGCGTACATACGGCAGATAGCTCTGCGCCACCGCGGTTGCATCCTGCGGCGTGGCCATTCGCACCCTCATGCCCACCACGCTAGTAGGGCGGTGATGTTCAGGAAAACAATTTAGTCATGAGCTTTTCGGCGAGCCACCGGCGTGCGGTGTTTTGCGAGGCGACGAGTTGCCAGCGACCGTCCGTCCGCACGGCCACGCTGGTGTTCACGCGGGCGTTGCGGCGGTTTGGCCGGCGTCCCGCTCTGAGAACCGACGCGTTCGCGTGGATCAGGGCGATGTCGGGGGTGAGGAATCGGACTCGGGTGATGTCTACCCGCAGCTGTGTTCCCTTGAGGAGCTTCCTGAACAGCGGAACATACGATGCCGCGATGGCATCGCGCCCCACGTGCTGGCTGCCCAGAAAGGTGATGTAGTCCGCATCGGTCGTGAAGACGCTTGCGTAGCCCGCGGGATCGCTTGCGGCCCAGGCCTTTACCTGCTGGTTGACGAGTGCCCGAATGGCCTGCTCGTCGGAGCGCTGGTCACCGCTTGTCATGATGCCTCCGCAGTTGGGTAATCCGGCTAGGCGATCTCGGGGTTGATCATCGACGCGATCGCGTTGCGCGGCACCGATACTTGCGTCGCCTCCATCGCCGGCTGCAACGCGTTCTGATCGAAGAAGAACACGATCGCGTCATTGGTGATCGCGAAACTCTGGTAGTTGGTCGGCTGGAGTCCGGTTGCCGGCGGAATCGACACCGTCGCCCGATACCGGTCTGCCAGCGTCTTCTGCACGATCGGCATGATTGTTTGCAGCGGTTGAGTTTCCGGCCGGAACAACGCGTCGAAGGTGATCGGCTGCTGGTTGGCCAGATTGAAGTTGAAGGATCGGTACCACACCAGCGGGTGGGCAGCGCCGAGGTTCTGATAGATCTCGGTGACGACCGATTGGGTACCTGTCGCCTGGGGGCCCGAGCTGTACCGGGTGCCGGTGACCTTCAGCGCAGTCGGCGATTTCAGCGTGTTCAGTGGTCCGCGGGCATTGCCGAAGTCGTCGGTGACCTTGTTCAGATAGCCGATCATCGCCTGCTCATCGGGATAGTTCGCCGGAAACACCATGCTGATGTCCGACAGTGGACCCGAGGCGTGGAAGTGACACATTTGATTCGCATCGACGCTCGCCGGGTTGCACAGCTGCGCGTCCGCGTGGGCGACGGTAGGGCACGTCAACGCGGCCGCCGATGCAAAGATTGCCGCCGCGACCCACCGCCATCCGGTACGACGCCCGCTGCCAAAGTTCACCCACGCCTCCATCGCCTATTCCGCAGGATGCATTCTCACAGATCGGCGCGCGGGATGAACGGATGGTCGACAAGCTATCGGCGACGGCCCCGCAGGCAAGGCCCTCGTGGTCTCAGCGCGGCGCGTCCTGCAGCTCGGCCTGCGCCGGCGTGGCGGTGGGCGTGCTTGCCTTCGCCGGTCGGCGCCGGCCGGAAGCCCTGGTGTTGATCCAGCATGCGAGCCCGCCCAGCACCAGGCCGACCGCGATGCCCGCATCGGGGCGTTGATCCAGGATGATCCACGACAACACTCCGGCCACGGCGGGAATGATCGCGAACAGCATCGCCACCGCCGTTGCGCCGTGGGCATTGATAGCCCGCACGTAGAGGCTCACCGCGAGCGTGGCATTCAACAGCACCATGCCGCTGACCGCGATCACCGCCTTGACGCCATCGTGCACGGTGAACGGCGTGACGATCGCGAAGGCCAACGCGGGCAGCAGCCCCACGGCGTTCTGCATGGCACTCATCACCCGAAAGTCGACGCCGCTGCAGAATCGCTGTTGATAGACACCGCCCGCTGAAAGCCCCAGCAACCCAACGACAAGCAACACGATGACCGGGTCGACGCCGTGGGTGCTCATCAGCCTTCGCGAACAGGCGGCCAGCACCGCGACGACGCCGAGCACCAGCGCGACCGCGCGCATGGTGCCGAGCGGTTCCCGCAGGAACGTTGCCGCCAGGATCGCGGTGGCCACCGGATTCATCGCGATCACCACCGCACACAGCACCGCCGGAGCCCCGAGCTGGACAGCCTCATACAGGCAGCAGAACTGCACCCCCTGGATCAGCAGGCCCGTCACCAGGACGTGGCCGAACTGCGCGCCGCGTGGCCAGCCGGCCCTGGCCACGATCGACCAGGCCGCCAGAATCATTGCGGCCAAACTGAACCGCAGCACCAGGGCGGCCATTGGCGTCATGGCGGTCACCGCCAGGGTGCCGATCGGATATCCGAGGGCGTAGAAGAACGTCACCGCCGTGGCTGTGATCACCGGCATGCGCGGCAGAGGCATGCCCCCAATGTTCGCGTGATCGACCGACGCAGTCCAACGATTATTGGCGATCGGGATTGATCGCGAAACCTTATCGGAGGTGCGACGTGGCACGCCTATTCGCCCTTAGATACCGCTGATTGATTAGCTGCTGCGATCGGATTACAGTGTGGCTATGGCCCAGGTGCTCGATATCGCGCCGCTGCGCAGCCTCGTCGCCGTCGCCGACTGCGGCGGTTTCCATCGTGCCGCCGCCGCCCTGCACCTGAGCCAGTCCGCGGTCAGCCAGCATCTGCGCCGGATCGAGGCGGTGGTCGGCGAACCGATAGTCCAACGCTCCGGACGCGGGGTCGCCTTCACCGAGGTCGGCCAGAAGGCACTGCGACATGCCCGCGCGATATTGGCGGCGCACGACAACGCGCTCGAGGACCTGGGTGCGACCGAGCACAAGGTCCTGACCATCGGCGCCACCGAACACGGCGCCGACGTGATGCTGGCAGGCCTGTCCAGAGTGTTGCGTGAGCGTCTCCCTGACCTGCGGGTGCGCTTCCGCCTCGACCGCAACGTGTCGCTGGCCGATTCGATCGATCGCGGTGTGGTCGATCTGGCCATCATGCTCGACGGGGCGGGACTGGATCGCGCTAATGCATCGGGAGTCGTTCAGTTGCAATGGGTTTCAGCGCGCACGCTGACGCACTCGCCGCGAGAACCGCTGCCGCTGGTGATCTTCGCCGAGCCGTGCACATTGCGCGAGCCGGCCTTCGCAATTCTGGAAAGCCACCACATCGGGTATGAGATCGCCGCCGAGTGCGGCGATTTGTCCGGCCTCTACGCGGCGGTGCGGTCGGGGCTAGGGGTGGCGCTGCTGCCGATGATCGGCAAATTCCCCGACGGGCTCAGCCCGGCCGAGGGACTGCCGTCCGCCAACAGCGCCTCGATCCTGGTGCGCGGCCGTGCCGGCATCGACCCCAACCTGCTGGGAACGGTCGACGCTGCGGTGCGCGACTTGCTGGCCGCCGCAACGTGATTCGGCGTGGCCGCTTGAGGCAGATGTTGTCGGTGTAATCGCGGCGCGAGGAACCCGTTAACCGGGGAGCAGCAGCCGCGTCAGCCGTCGCGATGGCGCAGCAGTTCGAACCAGTTGTGGGGAACCCGGCCGCGCGGCCCGGGAACCGACTGATCTTCGGGGCGGCACTCGGGCGGCGCGAGCTCGGGACCCTCGTAGTAGTCGTTGGCCTCGTAGTTCCAGAACCAATCCTCACCCGGCTCGAACGAACGGATGATCGGATGACCGGTCTGCTGCCAGTGCTTGGTCGCATGGCGAGAGAAGGAGTCGTCGCAGCAACCGATATGCCCGCAGGCCGCGCAACGCCGCAAGTGCACCCACCAACCACCGGTCTCGTCGCACTCGACGCAGCCCCTACCGCTGGGCGGCACCGAAGGGTCGACAGGAGCAGTCATTGGCACGCCCTCCCTCGTGCACGGCAGCTGTTAGAGCATCTGTGCGGGGATGCTACTCGCCTGTCTCTGCGGCCGGCCTCGCACAGCGCTGCGGTCAACTACTCGCGGGAGTTTGCTGCGATACTCTTCACGTGGGTTTAAACCAACTTGGTCGCCTCGTGATGCGCGCCGCGCCCGTTTTCAATGCGCCGATCGCGGCGCTGGCCGACTCCCGGCGCTTCGGCAGTCTGCTCAACCGCAACATCACCATGCTGACCTATACGGGTAGACGCTCCGGGCGCACCTTCAGCATCCCGGTGTCTTACCGACGTTCCGGAAACGACATCGTCATCGGCGTCGGCATGCCTGATGCGAAGACGTGGTGGCGCAACTTTCTGAACAGCGGCTGGCCCCTGACCTTGCGCCTCGACGGGGCCGATCGCGCTGGACATGCCGTCGCCCGACAGGACGAAAAAGGATGCGTAACCGTGACCGTGCGGCTCACCGGGGCGAATTCTTGATCTCCACCATGCTGACCGGGGCGAACCGCCGTCGCCGGCGCCGGGCGGAAGCCGCACCAACACAAGGCGTTTGAGTCCTCGGAGGTCGGAAACTGTTTTCCCGTTGGCGCCAGATGCCGATCACGCCATCCTGGTTCACCACAGCACTGGATCACCAGCCGGAGCACCTCGACGTCGACGTCGACGGTTGCCGCATACATTTGCGCGTCTGGGGTGATGCTGACCAACCTCCGGTGGTCCTCGTCCACGGTGGCGGAGGGCACTCGGGTTGGTGGGATCACATCGCGCCGTTCTTGGTCGGCACCCATCGGGTGATCGCACCGGATCTGTCCGGGCACGGTGACAGCGAGCCGCGTAGCAGCTACGACTTGCGTACGTGGGCAAGCGAAGTGATGGCGGCCGCGGCGGCCGCGGGTCCAGCCGGGCGACCGACCATCATCGGTCACAGCATGGGCGGTTGGGTCGTATCCACGGCGGCGATGCACCACAGCCCCCAGATCAACAGCATGCTGGTGATCGACTCTCCGCTGTGGGAGCGCGCCCCGGAGGAAGGCCGGCTGCGCAGGCACAAGCACACCCAGTACCGGACGAAAGATGAGATCCTGGCCCGCTTCACCGCGGTGCCCGCGCAGGATCTGCTCCTGCCCTACGTCCGACAGCACATAGCTTCCGAGTCGGTCCGCAAAACCGGTGATGGATGGATTTGGAAGTTCGATCCGGCGATCTACGGCGGTGAGTTCCTCGAACCGACACCGGCCGACGAGGAATCGCTGGAGACCATGCTGGCCGCAATGCGTTGCCGGGTAGGCTATTTGCGGTGTGAGGCAGGGTTGGTGCCGCCCGCGATGGCCGAACGGATCCGTTCCCTGCTTCAGCTGCGTGGCCCATTCGTCGAGTTGGCTTTGGCCGGCCACCATCCGATGCTGGACCAGCCCCTCCCCCTCGTCGCGACCTTGCGGACCTTGCTCGAATTTTGGTCGATCACCTAGGGCGCGAACGTCTTACGCGGGCCGTCAGGCCCTGGCGCGCCGGGCCAGTTTCGCGGGTTGGTCGATGATGAGGGCCTTGCCCTGCTGCCGTATCCACCCGCGTTGGGTGAAGTCCGATAACGCTTTGTTGACGGTTTCGCGCGACGAGCCCACGAGTTGGGCGAGTTCCTTCTGCGTGAGGTGATGCTCGACGAGCACCGAGCCCCCGTTGCTGGTGCCGAAACGCATTGCCAGGTCGAGGATTTGCTTGGCTACCCGGGCGGGCACATCGGTAAAGATCAGGTCGCACAGCGTGTTATTGGTATGGCGGAGGCGGCGCGCCAGCACCCGCAGCAGCTGCTCGGCAATTTCGGGGCGCTCGCCGATCCATGTCCGCAGCGCGCGACGGTCCATCCTGACCGCTTCCACCTCGGTCAGGGTGATCACCGTGGAGGTCCGCGGGCCGGGATCGAAGAGCGCCAGCTCACCGAACACGTCCCCGGGACCCAGCACCGCGAAGACGGTTTCGCGACCGTCCGCGGTCTGATGGCGAATCTTCACCGCGCCCGACAAGATGACGTAAAGGTCGTCGCCCAGCTCGCCCTCGACGAAGACGGTGCGCCTGCGCGGGAACGACACGTGCTCCAGGTGGCGAGCTAACGCATCGACCGCGCCGGGGGCGATCCCCTGGAAGATCCCCGCTCGCGCCAATACTTCGTTCACGCCGCCCCTTTCAACGCGTTTCGCACGGCGTTGCGCGCGCTAGGCGCTGCTCCAGAGTGGGGGCGTCTTGGCTCGCTGCCCAGACTTTACACCAGGTCCCAGATTCGTAACGTGGCAGGTCAGGCCCCCGGGCCGGGGCGTGACACAACTCGCCGTTTCGGGAACCGAACGGGCCGCTTACGCCGCCGGCGTGGTGATGGTCGATGCGATGGTCACCTCGGAGTACAGGTTTCCGCACGCATCGCAACCTACCTGATACTCGAGCTTGTGGCCATCGCGTTCGAGGAACCGGTACTGCGCCCACGCCATACACCGCGGGCACCGTGCGCGACCGTGCTCGATTGCCATTCGCCAACCCCTTACTTGCCAAAGACACACTGGAAGTACCCCGTGCCAAGCCGGTCTAACCATTGAGTGTCAACTGGCCGCCGGACGCGTGGCGGGGTCGGCATTTGGGCGCTAGAAGTTCAGCCCCGAGAACATGACCCGGCCGGGATCGTATTTCTGCCGCACGGCGCTCAGTCGCGATAGGTTCGGGCCGAAATAGCGCGACGGCGACTGATTGGCCTCGATGTAGTTCACGTAGCCGCCGACCGAATACTGTTGCACGGCTTGATGTGCCGTGCTGAGCCAGTTGGTTGCGGCCGCCGGATCACCCGTTTCCACATACCACTGCACCAACGCCGACTGACGGCGCCACGGAAAGGCGGTGGCTCCGGGCGCCACCGTGGCGAGGGCACCGTCCAGCGCGTGCATGATGGCGAGCATGCGCCCGGCGCCGCGGGGAAAGGCATTGACTGCCGCGGCGATCCCCTGCGCCACGCCCGCGTTGACGGTGGCAAAGATATCGGATCCGCCGACATATCCGAGCGGTGACGGGTTGAGATTGCCGACGGCCAGATAATTCACCAGGTCCAGGTAGTTGAAGGTGTGGTTCTCGGTGCCCGACGGCTGCACCCCCACCGCCTGGGTGATCGCGGCCGCGGTGCTGTTGCCGGACCCGGCCGGGCAGGTCGCCAGGATGCGGCAGTGCACACCCATCGGGTCGACGGTGGCGTCCGCCAGCGCCCAACTGTTCTGGTCGGCGGTGCGCAGCCAGTTCTGCCAACCGACGAGGACCTGCGCGAACGACTGCGGCGGGAAGTTGAGGTTGACGACGTCGACGTCTTTGGTGGGGAACGTGGCGAAGGTCAGCGCGGTGGTGACGCCGAAGTTGCCGCCACCGCCGCCGCGCAGCGCCCAGAACAGGTCGGGGTTGCTGGCCGCGGACGCGGTGACCGCCTGGCCGTTGGGCAACACCACCGACGCCGACGTCAGCTGGTCGCAGAGCAGGCCGGCGTGCCGGGATTGGGCCCCCATGCCGCCGCCGAGTGCGTGCCCGGCGGCGCCGACCGACGGGCACGTACCGGTTGGGATGCCGCGGCCGGCCGCGGCCAGCGTCCGATGCATCGTGTACAGACTCGTGGCCGGCGTCACCGTGACCTGTCCCGTCGCGGCGTCGTAGTTGGCGTCCCCGGGCAGTTGACGCAGGTCGAGCACCATGGTTCCGTTCGCGGTCGAGGCGCCGATGTAGGAGTGTCCGCCGCTGCGCGGGGCGACCTTCAGGTTGTGGGCGGCAGCGAAGGCCATCGCCTTTTGCACGTCGGTCGCCGATGTCGGGGTGACGACCGCCGCCGGCGTCAACCCGTTGTAGTTTGTGTTGAAAACCTGTTTGGCTCCGGCGAATTGGGGGCTATCCGGGAGCACCACCTTGCCGCCGAGGGCCGTGGACAGTCCCTCCCAACCGGTGGGTCTCGGGTCGGCGGCCACCCGGGGTGCGCCGAGCACCGCACCGGCGGCCAACGCTCCGACGGTGCCCCGCAAAAACATCTGACGCGAGATTTCACGCGCCATCGTCGGGCTCCCGCGATTGCCTCATGCCCCGAATTGTCAACCACGAGAATCGCGGTGCCGCACGACGTGTCGGAGGTTGACCCAAACGTGCTCGAACCGTTACCCGGCGCCTTTGCCGTTGTCGACCCGATAGACCGCGCCGTGGATGGCGGCGGCGGCGTCGCTGGCGAGGAATGCGATGACGTTGGCGACGTCGAGGGGTTGCATCATGCCGCGCGGTGAGGTCGTGCGCATGATCAGGTCGTAGTTGGGATCGTCTGGCGCACTGAACTGTTCGATCTGCGGCGTGAGCATTCCGCCTGGACATACCGCGTTGACGCGCAAGCGATCCGCGGTGTATTCCACGGCCAACGCGCGGGTGAGGCCGATCAGGCCGTGCTTGGCGGCGCAGTAGCCGGCCGAGTAGGCCTGGCCCTCGACGCCGGCGATGGAGCTGACATTGACGATGTTTCCACCGCGCTCCAGCAACTGGGGCAGGGCGGCCCTGCACAGGTAGAACGGTCCGTTGAGGTTGACCGCGAGGTCCTGGTCCCAGTCGTCGTCGGTCATCGACTCCGTACGGCGCATCTGGTGTCGCCCGGCGACGTTGACGAGGACGTCGAGCCCACCGAAGTTACGCACGCACTGCTCGACGGCGTCCCGGCAGGCCTGCACCGATCCGATGTCCACCGACGCAAAGCCGCCGCGCTCGATATCGGCGAAGACGTCGGCTAAGCGTCCGGCATCGCGGCCGATGCCGAAAACCGTTGCGCCCTGGCGGGAGAACAACTTCGCGGTTTCTGCGCCCAGGCCCGACGACGCCCCGGTCACCAACGCGACTTTGTCTTGTAGTGCAGCCATGCCAGTTCCCGTCCATGTTGGTGACAGTCGATTCGGCACACTAGTTGGTGGGCTCTACCAGGAGCGCAACCGCACCACGGCACCGCGTCGAAGATGCGGGGGCGCAACTATTCTCATGCCATATCTGGCGGCGACGTCGGAGACGATCCGCTCGGCCCGCACGCGTCGCCGGATGCGGCGCACGGTGATCATCGCGAGCAGGTTGATGGCCTGCTTGCTCAGTGCGATCCGGCTCGTACGTTTCTTCCAGCTCGGCGGCGTTGAAGCCGCCCGCCGTCCGACCCAATAGCCGAGGCACGTTGCCACCGCCAGCGCGGCGATGACCGCGATTACCGTCACCTGTCGAGCGTCCTTTGTCGCCGTTGCGAGGAGGTCACGCGCAGGCCACACCTCGGCCACCAAGTGCGGGGTCGGTGCGCCGGTCAGCGCCGGAAGACGACCCACCTCATCGCGCTGTACATGTACACCGCCTCACAGCTGCCCGCCGCCAGGCGCGACAGCTGATAGTGAACTCCGGCGGCCGCGAGCGCCGTGGTCACCCCGAGGATGAACGCCAGATAGTTGACGACGACCACCACGGCGTAGGTCACGAGCTGCGGGCCGACCGGGGCGTGGGACCGAAAGTTGAAGATGCGATTGAGGATGTAGCTGAGCGTGAAGGCGCATCCATAGGCAATCGTCACGGCGAGGGGCACCGGAAGGGCAAGCCCGCTGCGCAAGGCCGTCAGGATCGCTAGATCGAGGCCGAAGGTGAAGCCGTTGATCACACAGAACCCGACGAACGTCGGCGCGACGACCACCCTCAGATTGCCCGGCAGCCGACCGACAACCGCCTCGCACCAGTTATGGAACCGGCCGGCCAGACGTGAGTGGTTGACCGAGGGTTCCGCTCGCACCCGAATACGGTGCCATGACCAGGTATCCACTAGATGATCAGTTGGCCAACTTCGGCCGACCGCGCATCGTTCCCGTCGGCTTGCGTCAAGCCCTACCATTCGGGTTGTGGACGAGATGCCCCACTACACGGGCCCGATAGATCCGGCGAACCGCAATGTCTTTGGGGCATGCCTGTCGCTGTTCGGTCTGGGCACCATGATGTTGGCGCTCCTGCTGCTGCTAACGGCCGAGAGCAATCGCGCTGTCGCGTTCAGATTGGAAGCCGGGTTCTTTCCACCGCTGTCCGAATCCGCGGTGCAGTCAGCGCGCACCGAGATCGTCATCGCGGCCGTGTTAGTCGTCCTGTCGACCGCTTCGGCGCTGACGGCGGTGATTTTTCGCTCGACCATCGCGTGGCGGCTCATCGGTGGCGTGACGCTGCTGGCGCTGATCCTCGTCGGCCCGTTACTTTGGGTCTGCTACGACATGGCGTTTTGAATCGGCCGTCCTGCCAACATGATTCGCATCCGATAGCCGATGGTGCGCTGAGCGCGGCGCGGCTACACACGTCATCACGGCGCTCCGAAGAGAGCGTGCCGGCCCGACGGGTTGGCTAATCGTTGCGGCGAGCGTTTCACCGCGTCAGCGGCCGCCGGTGACTAGCAGATGACGGCCGGGCCGCCGGTGAGCGGGCAGTAGGGAGGTACACAGCTCACCGACGTTGTTGAGACGGTGGCGGCGAGCAACAGCGTAAACAAGACTCTCGTAACCTTGTTCATAACCGGAAAGTCTACGTCCAGCGACGATCCCCGGGGCCACACCATAAACGATCCGTAAGTATCGGTCGCGCTTGTCACAATGACAGAGTGACGATGCTGCACGGAACGACGGCGACCGTCCTGACGGTCGCCGTCGTAGCATTTATTGCTGCCAGCCTGTTGCGGTCGCTTCACGGCGTGGTCCGGCACGAGCGTCTCCGCCAGGACTATCGCCGAACAGTTATGGCGATGCGCTGGTGGATGATTCCGGGGGCCATTGGCCAGCTCACCGTGGTGGTCGCTGTCTACGTCGCGCTCGTCAACGTTTTTCCGCTGCTCAGCTGGGGTTGGTGGCGGATGCTGGGCAATAGCGGCAACGTCACTCTCGCACAGACCGGACAGAGCGGTTTGATCTGGAAAGTCGTGGGGGTTGCGGTGCCAATCCTCGCGGCCGCTGTGGTTCCGTGGTTAGCCCATGCCGAAGAGCTGGCGTTTCGCGATAGGGCCGAACGGCAAGGTGTCCGCCGCAAAGTGACGAGGCAAGTCGCCTTCGGGCTGACCCACTTTTGGGCGGGAATTCCGATCGCGGCTTGCTTGGCGCTGACCATCAGCGGGCTGTATTTCCTAATGGTGTACTTGCGTGCCATTGCGGCACTCGGGCCGGAGCTGGCAGCGGCGCAAGAGATGCCCAAGTACGAACGTCTGCCCTACCCCGCGCCGCCCGCCAACCTCGGTCAGCACCCCGACGCCGCGGCGGAATTGCAGAGAGAACGTGAACGCGTGCGGATGGAAAATGAGCGACGACGCAACGAATGGGCCGACAACCTCGGGTATCAGATAACAGCCAGCCGGGACCGTGTTGATCAGGTGAGACGACGTGCGGTCGCCAAGTCCGCCGCCGCGCATGCGGTCAGCAATTGGGTGCTGATTGTTCTGCTCGTGTTGTTCCTCGCGCGGCGAGCGCTGGTGAGTTAGCGGGCGTCGCGGGCGTTGCGGCCTCCGGTGGCCTGGTGGCGCCGCGTTAGTGTGCGTAGGTCGGCTTCCGTGAACAGGCCGACAGAAAAGTTGGGCAATCCATGACAACAGCAGCAGAAGCGTCGGCACTCGAAGCGCGGGTCGGCCACTACTACCGGATCGACGACACTTACCAGGTCGGCCGCGAGAAGGTGCGCGAGTTCGCCCGTGCCGTGCAGGACTATCACCCTGCGCACTGGAAACTCGACGCCGCCGCTCAACTGGGATATTCGGACCTGGTGGCGCCGCTGACGTTCACGTCGGCCCCGGCCATGGCAGCCAATCGGCACCTGTTCGAGTCGGTGGTCATCGGTTACGAGATGTACCTTCAGACCGAAGAAGTCTTCGAGCAGCACCGGCCGATCGTGGCGGGCGACGAGCTGCACATTGACGTCGAACTGTCATCGGTGCGCAGGATCGCCGGCAGAGACCTGATCACCGTGACCAACACGTTCACCGACACCGCCGGCGAGCGGGTGCACACCCTGCACACCACCGTCGTGGGCGTCACCGCCGAGGATGTCGATCCGGCGATCAGAGGCGTCGCGGAGCAAGTGATGATGCACGACGTGAACCTCGCCGGAATCGACTACTCCGAAGCGGACTACCAAAAGACGGTGCGCCCGGCGGACGAGGTGCGGATCGCGCACGGCGGCTCGACCCGCACCCCGGGGACGCGATCCTTCGATGACGTCAAGGTCGGCGACGAATTACCGGTCCGCCACGCCCGACTGTCGCGTGGCGACCTGGTGAACTACTCCGGGGTGGCCTGCGACGCCAACCCGCTCCATTGGGACGAGAACCTCGCCAAATTGGCGGGCCAGCCCGACGTGATCGCCCACGGCATGCTCACCATGGCGTTGGGCGCCGGATTCGGCTCGGCATGGTCAGGCGATCCCGGTGCGGTTACCCGCTACGCGGTGCGGCTGTCCCAACCCGTGATCGTGTCGGCCACCGAGGGCGCCGATATCGAATACAGCGGCCGGATCAAGTCACTGGACCCCGAAACCCGCAGCGGAGTCGTGCTCGTCGGCGCAAAGTCGGCTGGCCGCAAGATATTTGGCCTGGCGACGTTGAACATCCGTTTCCGCTGACGTCTCTTTTGAGCAGCGGCCAGATCACCGGGCCATGTTGGTGAACCGCGACAAATGCAGCTGGTGCGCGACGGTGACCGTCTTGGTGGGGCCGTTGCGGTGCTTGGCGAGAATGAAATCCGCCTCTCCCCCGCGCGGGTCGTCGCGCTCGAACGCGTCGGGCCGGTTCAGCAGGATCACCATGTCCGCATCCTGCTCCAGCGATCCCGACTCACGAAGGTCCGACAACATCGGCTTCTTGTCGGTGCGCTGTTCGGGACCGCGGTTGAGCTGGCTGATCGCGACGACCGGCACCTCGAGCTCCTTGGCCAAAAGCTTGAGATGACGCGAGAATTCGGACACCTCGAGTTGCCGCGACTCGACCTTCTTGCCTGACGACATCAGCTGCAGATAATCGACCACGACCAGACGCAGGTCGGATTTCTGCCGTAGCCGGCGCGCCTTGGCCCGGATCTCCATCATGGTCAGGTTCGGCGAGTCGTCGATATACAGTGGCGCCTCGCTGATTTCGCTCATCCGCCGCGCCAGCCGCGTCCAGTCTTCGTCGCTCATGCGGCCCGACCGCATGTCGGCGAGCTTGATCTTCGCTTCCGCTGACAGCAGCCGCATGACGATCTCGGACTTGCTCATCTCCAGCGAGAAGATCACGCTGGCCATGCGGTGCTTGATCGAGCAAGACCGCAAAAAATCTAATCCGAGGGTGCTTTTGCCCACCCCAGGTCGAGCCGCGACGATGATCATCTGGCCGGCATGCAGGCCGTTGGTCACCTCGTCGAGTTCGGTGAAACCGGTCGGCACGCCGCGCGCGACGCCACCGTTGGAGGCGATGGCGTCGATCTCGTCCATCGTCGGCTGCAGCAGATCCTCGAGCGGAACGAAATCCTCCGACGTCCGGCGCTCGGCGACCTCGTAGATCTCCGCCTGCGCGCGGTCGACGATCTCGGCCACGTCGGCACCCTCGGCGCCGGCGTAGCCGTACTGCACCACCCGGGTGCCGGCCTCCACGAGACGCCTCAGGAGCGCCTTCTCGGCCACGATGGTCGCGTAGTAGCTCGCGTTGGCCGCCGTCGGCACCGTAGAGATCAGCGTGTGCAGATACGGCGCCCCGCCGATCCGGCGCAGCAAGTTGCGGCGGTCCAGTTCCGCGGCGACCGTCACCGCGTCGGCCGGCTCACCACGGCCGTAGAGGTCCAAGATCGCGTCGTACACGTTCTGATGGGCGGGGCGGTAAAAGTCGCCGGGCCGCAGCCGTTCGAGCACATCGGCGATGGCGTCCTTGCTCAGCAGCATGCCGCCCAGCACCGCCTGCTCGGCCGCCATATCCTGCGGGGGCTGCCGCCCGAAGTCCTCGCTAGGTGGCGAAGAATCCATGCCCGACGCCAAGTCATCGACGACCGCCACGGATTCCCTCCTCCCCTGATTCACGCATGCGAACATACATTCGATACTCGATATTGAGGGTAAGTCAAGACGCCGACAATCTGCGCCTCATGGCACCCGCACGCCCGGCGCCGGGACGACGTTAGGCGTTGCTGGCGAGTACGCAAAGGGGGTGCTGTTTATGAAGCTGTGCATCGTGTGTGCATATCCGTCGACACCTGTGTTGAGCGGGGTGTGGAGAACCTGTGGATTAATGCAAAGGGGTGGGACATCGGCGCAGTTACCGGCCATACAACGCCATCAATTTCGTGTGGACAAGAATCTCTACGGCGTGTCGTCGCAGGTTACTGCCCCGGGCGTGTTGGCTTTCCGCCATATTTTCCCCGCGTTACGGGACGGTAAAGCGCACTCCCCGAATGCACCCCAGAACTAGTTCGCCAGGGCGTACGTCCGCGACGCTTGGCAACCCTGGGCGGCGGAGTGCCCGCAGCACAACGAAGCCGGCGGTGGCCGATTATGGCCACCGCCGGGAACGAGCAAATGTCGGGTGCTTAGCTCTGCGCGACTACCTCGAGCGCGACTTCGACGTCGACCTCGGGGTGCAGGTGCACCGCCACCGGGTGTGTCCCGACGGCCTTGATGTGCGACTTGGGCAGCCGCACGATCCGCTTGTCCAGGTTGGGACCGCCGGCCTTCTTGATCGCCGCGACGACATCGCCGGCGGTCACCGAGCCGAACAGCTTGCCCGAATCGGCCGCGGTCTTCACCGGCAGCGAGACCGGGCCCAGCGCCTCGATCGCCGTCTTGAGTTCGTTGGCGTGCCCGAGGTCGCGCACCGCCTTGGTTTCGCGGGCCCGGCGGATATCGTCGGCCTGCTTCTGCGCGCCGCGGGAGGCCACGATCGCCAGGCCGCGCGGGAGCAGGAAGTTGCGGCCGTAACCGTCCTTGACCTCGACAGTGTCGCCGACGGCACCAAGATGGTCGACGTCAGCCGTCAGAATCAGCTTCATCGTTTCGTACTTTCGGTAGGCCCTCGGCGGTTATCGCGCCGAGGAGGTGAAGGGCAGCAGCGCCACTTCGCGGGCATTCTTCACCGCGATGGCGATGTCACGCTGGTGCTGCACACAGTTGCCGGTGACGCGACGCGCACGGATCTTGCCGCGCTCGCTGATGTAGGTACGCAGCAACGCGGTGTCCTTGTAATCGATCGCTTGATCCTTCTTGGCGCAGAAGACACATTTGCGTGCCTTGACCGGCTTTTCCGGAGCCGGCCGCCGCTTGTTGGACTTGGCCATGTCTGTTTTTCTTTCCGTTCTCTATTACTGAAGTTTTTGCAAATCAGAAGGGCGGTTCGTCGTCGCCGCCACCGAACGAGCCCGAGGCGGGCGCGCTGCCCCACGGGTCGTCAGCCGGTGCGCTGCTCGCCGGCGCCGACTGCTGGCGTGAGCCCCCGCCCCCGCCGCCGCCACCGAAGCCGCCGCCTCCGCCGCCACCGCCGCTGCGGCTGGCCTTGTTGACCTTGGCTGTGGCGTAACGCAGCGAGGGGCCGATCTCGTCGACCTCGACCTCGACGACGGTGCGCTTCTCGCCTTCACGAGTTTCGAACGAGCGCTGCTTGAGCCGGCCCGTGACAATCACCCGGGCACCGCGGGTCAGGCTTTCCGCCACGTTCTCGGCGGCTTCGCGCCAGATGTTGCACCGCAGGAACAGCGCCTCGCCGTCTTTCCATTCCCCGCTCTGGCGGTCATAGATCCGGGGGGTCGACGCCACGGTGAAGTTCGCGACGGCGGCACCCGACGGGGTGAACCGCAATTCGGGGTCGGCGGTCAGGTTTCCGACAACAGTGATAGTGGTGTCACCAGCCACAGTTTCCTCCTCGGTCCACGCTGTTCCTCGCCGCTCGGGTGGTGGGTGTCATGAGCGTACTTTCGCTGAGCTCTCCACAGCCTAAGCAGGTGCGCCGACCAGAAGCACGCGACGCAGCCAAGACTGTTAGTGCTTGTCGGTGCGCATCACCTTGGTGCGCAGTACCGACTCGTTGAGGCTCAGCTGACGGTCGAGCTCGGACACCGTCGCCGGCTCGGCCTTCAGGTCGACGACGACGTAGATGCCCTCGGCGTGCTTGGCGATCTCGTAGGCCAGGCGGCGCCGGCCCCAGATGTCCACCTTGTCGACGGATCCACCGTCCTTGCGGACGACGTTGAGGAACGTCTCCAAGGACGGGGCAACGGTGCGTTCGTCGAGCGTGGGGTCAAGAATGACCATGATTTCGTATGGACGCATGGAAACCTCACCACCTCCTCTGGTCTCAAGCGGCCACGGACGATCCGTGGCAGGAGGGTCGCCTGCGTCGGCAACCGCATCAGGCTACCGGATTACGGGCTGACCAGAAAAATCCGGGCGGTCGGGCAACCTCGCTATTGGCGGGCGGCCAGATATTCGTCGGCCCTGGCCACGGTCGCGGCGTCGGCCTTGGCGAGCGCGCCCGAATCGAACGGCGGCTGCGGGTCATATTCGATGAGCAGCTGAGCGGCCTGCGCGGCCTCGCGATCGACGAGCAGTTCCACCAGACGTAGCGCCATGTCGATGCCGCTGGACACACCCGCGGCGGTGATGATCCGCTGCGGCAGGTGCTCGATGACCCGGTGCGGCACGTACCGGGCGCCCAAACCGTTGAGGAGGTCGGCGGCCCGCCAGTGCGTGGTGGCCGTGAGCCCGTCGAGCAGTCCGGCCGCCGCCAGCAGCAGGGCCCCGGTGCACACCGAGGTGGTGAACCGGGTGTGGGGGTGTACCGCCTGCAGCCACGCCCGGATCGTCTCGTCGTGGATCAGCTGTCGGGTGCCGATGCCGCCGGGGAATACCACCACGTCGGGCGCGTCCACGTCGTCGAAGGTGGCGTCGCAGCTGACACCGAGCATCCCGTTCTCCGTGCGTACCTCACCGCGGTGGTGCCCGACGAACACGACGTCGATGGACGGGATGCGTTGCAGCACTTCGTATGGCCCCACCGCGTCGAGCGCGGTGAATCGCGGAAAGAGCGGGATGGCGACCTGGATCATGGCGCCATTCCTCCCATCCCGGCTACGCCGGGATCGTCGTCATCGGCGCGGATCATGGCGCGCCGCTTGTCACTGGGGCCTGCTCGTCAGCCCGCTCGGCCGGTGCGGCCGCGCGGCGCAACCCCGCGGGCCGCAGCCAGTCGGGCAACCAACCGGGCGGGGCGTCCGGTGCGCGGTCAAACGGTCCGCCCGCGGGATCGTCGACCCGTCCGCCCCAACGCACCAAGTCCTCACCGGGCCGGTAGATCTGACGAATCACCAAGGCGCACAACATGATCACCGCGATATCGCGTAGCAGCACGGTGGTGGTGAAGAACTGTTCGGGCAGGGAGCGGTTGGGGTTGCCGTACAGGTAATACATCCGCGGCACCCAGACCAGCGCATCGATGGTCATCCACGCCAGCAGCAGCCGGCGGTGGGGCAAGGCGAGCACCGCCAGCGGCACCAGCCACAGCGAGAACTGGGGGCTCCATACCTTGTTGGTCAGCAGGAACGCCGCGACCACCAAAAACACCAGCTGCGTCACCCGTGGCCGCTGCGGGGCGGTCAACGCGACGAAGGCAATTGCCACACAACACGCCAGGAACAGCGCGGCGACAACGGTGTTGAGCACCGTCGGCGGCTGCCAGAATCCGAGTTTGGGGTCGAAGCCCCGCCATCCGGTGAACGACTTGATGACGTTGTACAGCGAGTCCATGTCGTCGCCGCGCCGCGTGTTGAGCCGGAAGAACTCCGACCACCCGCGCGGAAAGAACACCAGCACCGGCAGGTTCACCACCAGCCAGGTCACTATGGTCGCCACGGCGGTGCGGACCCACGCGCGCAGCCGCCCGGTCCGGATTCCCAGCAGCAGCATCGGGCCCAGGAACAGCAACGGGTACAGCTTCGCCGCGGCACCTAGTCCGATCAGCACGCCCGCCAGCATCGGCTTTCGTCGCGCCCAGGCCAGCAGGCCGGCCATCGCGAATGCCGTTGCCAGCGCGTCGAAATTGGTGAAGATCTGAAAAATCAAAATGGGCGAACCCGCCACCAGTGCGGCATCCCAGATCCGTCGCCCCGCCAGGCCAGCGCTCGCCCAGACGGTGGCCAGCCAGGCCAGCGCCAGCCCGAAGGCGGCGACGTTGAAGAACATCACCACTTCGGCGACCACGGGCAGCGGCGCGAGCTTGCTCAGCGCGGTGTAGGTCTTGGCCAGCGCCATCGATACGTACTGATAGATCCCGGTCAGCACCGGATACTCCATGTAGCGCACCGCGGGCTGGCCGTCGTACCGGATCTGTTGGGCGCCAGTGGAATCGGTCTCGACCCAGCTCGACTTGTACGGAAACTTGCCCTGGCTCAACAACTCTGCACCGTACAGCGGCACGGTGTCGGAGTAACACAGCTCGTAGTAGGCGCGTTGGTTGTCCCAGTTGGCCACCCGCTGATCGGCGGTTCCGGTGCCGGTGCTTTGCAGGCACGCCGCCTTGGTCGACCACCCCAACGCCAGGAAGACCAGCGCGATCAGGAACATCACCCGCAGCGGGGTCATCAGCCGGGAGCGACCGATCAGCGCATGCCAGCCCACCGGGCCACCCACGACGTCGGCGAGTGCGGCGCCCAGGAAGTCGTTGCGGCTCGGGCAATCTCGGTTGTCGGCGCTCCGCAGATCCGCGGCCAGCCGCTGCGGTGAAGTGGTGGCGCCGTGCTCCCCGGCGTCGGTCACGGCGGCGGTGGCGGTGCTTGGGGTCCACCCGGCGGGACGCCACCACCCGGCGGGCCACCACCCGGCGGGCCACCAAACGGACCCCCCGCCGGACCGCCCGGCTCGGGACCACCCGGCGGGCCGCCGCCGGGTGCCGGTGGCGCCACCGTGATCGTGGTGGGCGGCCCGACGGGGATGGTGATGCCGGGCGCCACTTCGATGGTGGGCTGGATGACGGTCTCCGATGGCGGCGGGGGCGGGGGCGGCGCGACGGGCACACCCGCGTAACCGCCGATCTCGGTCGGCTTGGGGAAGGACTCGTTGGAGGTGCCCTGGAGGGCGCCGTCCATCGTCGCCTTCCAGATATCCGATGGCAGCCCCGATCCGTAAACCGGTGCGCCCGAGGCCGTTACCAGCGGGCTGTCGCCCTTGGCCGTGCCCACCCACACCGCGGTCGACAGCGACGGCGTGTAGCCGACCATCCAGGCGTCCTTGTTCGAGGTGGTGTCACCGAGCTGGGTGGTGCCGGTCTTGGCGGCCGACGGCCTGCCCCCGGCCAGGGCGTGGCCGCGGGAATAGGCGGCGATCGGCACCATGGCCGCGGTGACGTTGTCGGCGACGGCCTTGGGGATGCGCTGCTCGTTCTTGTCGTCTGAGTTGGCGGCGTCGAAGAGGACCTGGCCGTCGGAGTTGACGACCTTCTGCACGAAGTGCGGGCGGTGATAGACGCCGGAGGCCGCGAGCGTGGCGTAGGCAGAGGCCATGTCGAACACCCGGGTTTGATACTGGCCCAGCACGATTCCGTTGTTCGGTGGTCCGCCCTTGCCATCCTCGGAGAGGGTGTGGGCCACGCCGGGGAAGCTGGTCGCGACGCCGGCTTGGTGCGCGGCGTCGGCGACGGCCTGCGGTCCGCCTTTGAGCTTGAGCATCAACCGGTAGTAAGAGGTGTTCAGCGACATCTTGAGCGCCTGGGCGAGGTTGCAAGTGCCGCAGCTTTCACCCTCCACGTTGGTGATCTTGATGCCATCGACCGTCAATGGGGAGCTGTCGACCTGATAACCCAGCCCGATGCCCTGCTCGAGCGCGGCCACCAGCGCGAACACCTTGAACGACGACCCGGTCTGCAGCCCGGCCTGAGCGAAGTCGAACCCGTTGGCGTCGGTGCCGCCGAAGTAGGCGCGGATGGCGCCGTCGTGCGGGTCGACCGAGACCGCGGCCGAGCGCATATCGGGATCCTGGCCGTCGAGGTACTTCGACACCGCCTTCTCCGCGGCCTGCTGGGCCTTTGGATCGATGGTGGTGGTGACCTGCAGACCCTGGGTGTTCAGGGTCCGCTCGTCGATGTTGAACAGTTCCATGAGCTCTTTGGTCACCTGACGCTCGATCAGCCCGTTGGGCCCGGTCGTCTGGTTCTGCGCCCGCGCCTGATCCGGTGGCACGGTCGGTGGGAATACCTGCGCGGAACGGTCATTGGGCGACAGCGCCTTGGTCTCCACCATGCCGTCGAGCACCCACGCCCAACGGGCGCGGGCGCCCTGAGCATCGACCGCCGGGTCCAGCGTCGACGGCCGCCGGATGAGCGCCGCCAGCAGCGCGCCCTCGGAGACCGTCAACTGTTCGACGGGCTTGTTGAAGTAGGCCTTGGCGGCGGCCGAAATTCCGTACGCGCCCCGGCCGAAGTAGATGATGTTCAGATAGGCCTGCAGGACATCGTCTTTCGACCACTCCCCCGACATCTTGGTGGCGATGACCAATTCCTTGGCCTTGCGCATCAGGCCGCTGACGCCGTGCTGGGCCGAGCCCACCAGCGCGTTCTTCACGTACTGCTGGGTGATGGTCGACCCGCCCTGCAGGTCGCCGCTGCCGAAGAGGTTGTTGTTCACCGCGCGCACGAAACCGGCGAAATCGAAACCAGGATTCGAGTAGAAGTTGCGGTCCTCGGCGGCGATCACCGCCTGGCGCACATGCACCGGAACTTGGCTGATGTTGACGTCGACCCGATTGCCTTCGGGCGGAATGATTTTGGCGATCTCCGAGCCGTCGCTGGCCAGGATGGTCGACACCTGGTTGGTGCGAAGGTCACCCGGCTTGGGAATGTCGACGATGAAGTAAGCCATCGCGAACGTGACGATCGGCAAGAGCACCAGTACCGCCGCGCACAAATAGGCGGCGCGCCGCACCCACAGCCAGTTGATCTGGTCGGTCCAGGTCCAGTCTCGCCATGGCGGGAGGGGCCGGCCGCCGGGACCGCCGGGTCCACCCGGGCCGCCGCGCCGTCCCGGCGGGGGCGGTCCGGCGGGCGGACCACCGCCGAGGCTTGCCCGCTCTTGCCGGCCCGAGGTCGGCCCCCGGCTGTCCAGCGCGGCCTTCACCTCGTCGAGCGCGTCGCGCCGCAAGGGCGTGGAGGGCGGGCCTGCCAGCGCCGCCTTGACTTCTTCGATGGGATCGGAACGTCGAGGCGCCCGGTCGTCGTGCACGGCCGGCAGGATCGTGGTCAGTCGGTCGTCGGGCGGTGCCTGACGGCGACGGTTGGAGCCGGGCGGGGCGCTCGGGCGCGCAGGATCCGGCGGACCGGCGTCCGGACGGTTAGGGTCCGGACGCTCGTTGGGGCTCTGATTGCCTACATGCTCAGTCGCTGGCCCACGTTGGTCACCGGACGACTGGCTGTGGCGTCCTTCGTTATTCAATGGCCGTGCGGGCGTTGTTGCGCGCCGTCCGCGTGCGGCCGGTCCCCCTGGGCGGAGGTGCCGTGCGCGCCGCGCCGAGCACGTAGGACTTCACGAGATGATTCCAGCTGCAGGTCCGGCACACCTCCACCACGTGGACCGCGAACTCCTCGAACCGGGTTGCCAGCATCACCAATTCTTCGGCCGTGCGGGCCGAGCCCGACACCGCACCCAGGTGTTCGCCGAACACCCACGACACCAGTGTCAGCTGCTCCTTGCGGCAGATGGGGCACACGACCTGGCTCGGTTTCCCGTGAAACTTGGCGGCGCGCAGCAGATACGGGTTCGCGTCGCACACCTCGGACACACCGGTGCGGCCGGAGTACACCTCGGCCAGCAGTGAGCGCCGCCGAAGCGCGTAATCCACCACTTGTCGCTGCAGTCGCACGCCCACCAGAGTACGTCGCCATCCCGAGCGGTGATACGCAACCGAAACCGTGGCGGTCCGTGCCGGGCGATCGACGGTGATTTCTGCGCCAAACCGACACCGGACTTCTACGATCATCCCGGTGGCGAAATGGCTCGGGGCACCGCTGGCCGGCGGGGTGACCACGACTACCCGCGCCAAGGACACCGACCGCCAGGACACCTGCACGGTCCTCGACGCCACCCTGGCCGACGGCGAGCTCTCCGCGGAGGAACACCGGGAGAGGATCAGCGCGGCCACCAAGGCGGTCACATTGGGCGACTTGCATGCCCTGGTGAACGACCTGCAAAGCAACTCGGGGCGGCAGCTGCCAGCCCTTGACTCACGGCCCAAGGTGCCGCGGGTAAGCGGGTGGGCAGTGCCGGCCGCCGCCTTCGTGGTGTCGGTACTACTCGGCGTGGGGATCGGGTGGGGCCTATACGGCAACACGCGCTCGCCGCTGGACTTCACGACCGACCCGGGAGCCAAACCCGACGGAGTCAGCGCCGTGGTGTTGACGCCGCCCACGCAGCTGCATTCGGTTGGCGGACTGACCGGGCTGCTCGAGCAGATGCGCACACGATTCGGGGACACCATCGGCTACCGGTTGGTGATCTACCCGACCTACGCCGCATTGGACCGGCCGGACCCCGCCGACGACCGCCGGGTGCTGGCCTACACCTACCGCGGCGGCTGGGGCGATCCGTCCAGCTCGGCCAGGAGCTCCTCGGACGGTCCCGCCCCGGTCGACCTGAGCAAATTCGACGTCACGAAGACGGTCGCCATCATGCGCGGCGCCCCGCAGACGCTGCGGATGAAGCCCTCCGACGTGAAAACCACGTACCTGATCGTCGAGCCGGCGACCGACCCGACCACACCGGGGGCCCTCTCCCTGTCGCTGTATGTCTCCAGCGATTACGGCGGCGGCTACATCTCGTTCACGGGTGACGGGACCGTCAAGCAGATGAGTCTGCCCACGTAAAGACGGGTCCCCCGGCGCATTTCATCACCCCTGCTTTGTGACGAACGACAAACCAACAGCCGGTGGTGTTGTGGCTAATATATCGAGACGATACGATTGCGCGAGGCGTCGAACCGTCGTAACCAGACGCAAAACTTTCAGGGAGGTGATTCGGTTGCTAGAGCTCGCCATCCTGGGTCTGCTGATCGAATCGCCGATGCACGGCTACGAGTTGCGCAAACGGCTGACCGGTTTACTCGGTGCGTTCCGGGCGTTTTCGTACGGTTCGCTCTACCCGGCCCTGCGTCGCATGCAGGCAGACGGGTTGATCGCCGAGGACGCAGCGCCGGCCGGGACGCCGGTCCGGCGGGCCCGGCGGGTCTACCAGCTGACCGACGAAGGCCGCCGGCGCTTCGGTGAGCTGGTGGCCGACACCGGTCCCCACAACTACACCGACGACGGCTTCGGGGTACACCTGGCCTTCTTCAACCGGACTCCGGCAGAGGCGCGCATGCGCATTCTGGAGGGCCGCCGCCGTCAGGTCGAGGAACGGCGGGAAGGTCTGCGTGAAGCCGTTGCGCGGGCCAGTAGCTCGTTCGACCGCTACACCCGTCAGCTTCATCAATTGGGGCTCGAGTCCAGTGAGCGCGAAGTCAAGTGGCTCAACGAGCTCATTGCTGCGGAGCGGGCTATGCCCGGCCTCTCCGAGCAAACGTAAACCCCTGCACGAACCCAGCATCCCAGTCAGAGGTTAGAGGTTAGGAGAACGCCCATATGAGTGAGAACCAACCGCCGAAGGCGGCAGAGGCGCAGTCGGAGGTACGAGTCGCCATTGTCGGCGTCGGTAACTGCGCGTCTTCGCTGGTTCAGGGCGTGCAGTACTACTACGACGCCGACGCGAACAGCACCGTGCCCGGCTTGATGCACGTGAAGTTCGGCCAGTACCACGTCCGCGACGTGAAGTTCGTCGCCGCGTTCGACGTGGACGCCAAGAAGGTCGGCTTCGACCTGTCCGAGGCGATCTTCGCGTCGGAGAACAACACCATCAAGATCGCCGACGTGCCGCCCACCAACGTGACGGTGCAGCGCGGTCCGACGCTCGACGGCATCGGCAAGTACTACGCCGACACCATCGAGGTGTCCGACGTCGAGCCCGTCGATGTGGTGCAGGCGCTGCGCGAGGCCAACGTGGACGTGTTGGTGTCCTACCTGCCGGTGGGCTCCGAAGAGGCCGACAAGTTCTACGCCCAGTGCGCCATCGACGCGGGCGTGGCTTTCGTCAACGCGCTGCCCGTGTTCATCGCCTCCGACCCGGTGTGGGCCAAGAAGTTCGCCGACGCCGGTGTCCCGATCGTCGGCGACGACATCAAGAGCCAGGTCGGCGCCACCATCACCCACCGCGTGATGGCCAAGCTGTTCGAGGACCGCGGCGTGCAGCTCGACCGCACCATGCAGCTCAACGTCGGCGGCAACATGGACTTCCTCAACATGCTCGAGCGTGAGCGGCTGGAGTCCAAGAAGATCTCCAAGACGCAGGCCGTGACCTCCAACCTGCAGCGCGAGTTCAAGACCAAAGACGTGCACATCGGCCCGTCCGATCACGTCGGCTGGCTCGACGACCGCAAGTGGGCCTACGTGCGGCTCGAGGGCCGCGCCTTCGGTGATGTGCCGCTGAACCTGGAGTACAAGCTCGAGGTCTGGGACTCGCCGAACTCCGCGGGCGTCATCATCGACGCGGTGCGCGCGGCCAAGATCGCCAAGGACCGCGGCATCGGCGGCCCGGTGATCCCGGCGTCGGCGTACCTGATGAAGAGCCCGCCCAAGCAGCTGCCCGACGACATCGCGCGCGCTCAGCTCGAAGAATTCATCATTTCGGGCTAAGGCCCTTCGGCGCACCACCCGTGTCGCGAGCGTAACGCCACGGCGATTTTCACCTCGAGAATCCGCCACCGCGTTACGCTCGCGGCCGTTAGGGGCCAAACCATCGACACGATGCTGTGCAGCTGCTTAGCATCATGTCTCGATGACCGTTCAACCCGCGGCGTTCCTCCGCACCACGCTTCCCCTCGAACTGTCCCGCCTCGCGGACCTCGACAGCGGCCGGTACCACTCGATCTGGCTGCCCGATCACATGGTCAGCTTCTGGCCCGACTCGATCTGGACGCCCGAGTTCACCGAACTGGCGACGGCTTCCCCCTCGCCGCACCGCCACCTCGACGGGCTCGCGGTGGCGGCCGCGGCCGCCGTGCTGACCGAACGGGTCCCGTTGGTCAGCGCCGTCGTCGACACGGTGCGCCGTCATCCCGCCATGCTCGCGCAGACGGCGCTGACCATCGATCACCTCGCCAAGGGCCGCTTCATCCTCGGACTGGGCAGCGGCGAGAGTGAGAACACGCTGCCCTACGGCTTCGACTTTTCGCGTTCGGTCAGCCGATTCGAGGAAGCGCTAGCGGTGATCCGGCTGCTGTGGAGCAGCGACGGCCCGGTCGACTTCGCGGGCCAGTTCTACACGCTGCACCATGCCCGATTGGACACCGAACCCTATGCGGGCCGCATACCTCCGATCTGGATCGGCGCCAGCGGCCCGCGGATGCTCGACATCGCGGGCCGGTATGCCGACGGGTGGTGGCCGGCGGGTGCGTGGACCCCCGAGCACTACGCCCAGATGCTGGCCGCGGTGCGAAAATCCGCCGAGCGCGCCGACCGCGATCCGCTGGCGATCACCCCCTGCTTCATCCAGGTTTGCCTGATCGGTGCGGACGACGACGCCCTCGCCGAGATCCTGCAGGCACCGCTCGTCAAGGCCTTTCTACTGCAGGTGTCCGCAAAAACGTTGCACGACTTCGGCTTTGAACACCCCATGGGCGACAGCTGGCGGGGATTCCAGGATATCGACCCCGCCGTACTGACCCGAGAGCGGATCGTGGAATTCCTGGACAACGTGCGGCCCGAGATGGTGCTGGCCGTCGTACCCCATGGCACACCCAAACAGGTCGCCAAGATCGTCAAGACCTATGTGGACGCCGGCCTGCGCGTACCGAAAATACTCGACTACGGCGCCATGGCCGGATTGAGATACGCGCAGGCTTCGACCGCGAACGTCCTGGCGGCCGAGGATGAACTGGTGCGGCTATGCGGAGGTCCGGCGTGACACCACGTTTGGACGCCGCGGAGATGCTCGCCGCCGCCGAGGCGGATACCGGGCTGCGCGACTACGGCGATCCCACCTTGCCGGAGCGTTTCGCCGTCGCCGTCGACCACCTGAACAGTCTCGGCTTGGACGCCGACGGACGTTTCGAAGCCGCGCAGGTGTGTCGCTGGCTGCTGACGTCACGGTTGGAACTGATCGAGGACCGCAACCGCTACCCGATCGGCGCCGAAGTGATCGAGTCGCCGATGTTCGTCACCGGCGAACCCCGTTCGGGGACAACGCTTATGCATGCCCTGATGTCGGTGGACCCGCACGCCCGGGCGCTGCGGTTCTGGGAGGTGATGTACCCGTCCCCGCCGCCGGGTCTAGCCGCGCCCGATGACGACCGCCGCGCGCGCGCCGACGCCGACTGGCGGGAGATCAACGCCAAGATGCCGAAATGGCTGCACAGCCACCCCTACAACGACATGCTGGGCGACGGCCTGCCCGAAGACGAACGCACCTGGGCGTTCGACTTTCGGGTGATGACCCCCACCGCCTGGTGGCGCGTGCCGATGCAGTCGCTGGTCGGCGGTCTGGCCACCGACCCGGCCGCACAATACCGATTACACAAGGCCATGCTGCAACAGATGCAATACGGCCGCCCACGAAAGTACTGGGTGCTCAAGGGTTTCCACGGATTCCGCCTCCAGGAGACGTTCGACACCTATCCCGACGCCACCCTCGTCTGGTTGCACCGCGACCCGGTTCAGGTCGCCGCGTCGCGCACCATGATGATGGCCGACATCGCCGAGGGCATGGTCGGTCCCGTCGACCTGCACGCCTTGGCGAAGATGCATCTGGAGCTCACCCGCGCCAGCGTCGCCAACACCATGCGCAACCCCCTGGTCGATGACCCACGCATTCTGCACGTCCGCTACACCGATTTCATCGCCGATCAGGTGGCGACGGTCCGGCGGTATTACGCCTTCGCCGGCCGCGAAGTCACGCCCGAAGCCGAATCCGCCATGCGCGACTACCTTGCCAACAACCGCGGCGACCGCTACGGCAAATTCCGCTACTCCACGCAGTTGCTGACCGACATCGGCGAAGACCTCGATGCGCTGCACGCCGAATTCCGGCCCTTCCGTGAGCGATTCGGCGTCGAGATCGAGAACCGAGGCTGACGTGGCGGCTGCGCACAAACGGCTGTCGGTGCACAACGTCACCTTCTACGGCGAGCCGCTGACCGCGCTCGAGAACCACTGGACGGCGCTGGGGGTCTCGCGACTGAGCATCCTAGACAGCCAGGTGCTCGATCCGGCCTTCCCAAAACTCCTGCAGCGCAACGACTACACCGTCGAGGCCGTATGCCACACCTTCGGCGGCGGCCGGCTCGACGCCGACCCGCAGGCGGCGCGGGACGCGCTGCTGTCGGTCATCGACGCCGCGGCGACGGTGGGCGCGCGCGTGGTCTACCTGCTCACGGGCGGTCGGGGCGCGCTGACGTGGCCGCAGGCGGCCGATCGCTTCTGCGCCATGATCGCGCCCTGCGTGGAGCACGCGCAGCGGGCGGGTGTGGCGCTGGCGATCGAGAACGCGTCCAGCCTCTACGCCGACATCCATCTCGCCCACACCCTGCGCGATACCATCGCACTGGCCGAGATGAGCGGGCTCGGCGTCTGCATCGAGCTGTTCCACTGCTGGGCGGAGGGCGATTTCGAAGCGATGGTGCGGCGGGCATTGCCACGAACCGAGCTCATTCAGCTCAGCGACTATGTGCTGGGCGACCGCGCGCTCCCGGGTCGCGCGGTGCCCGGCGACGGCGCTATTCCGCTCGAAGCGTTCGTCGCCCAGGCGCTGGCCGGCGGCTACGCGCATGGATTCGACCTCGAACTGATTGGTCCCCGCATCGAAGCCGAGGGCCGCTTGCGCGCCGCGCGGCGCGCGTGCGACGTCGTGGGCACGATGCTGCACAGATTGGGTGCCTGACAATGGGTTTCGGCGACGGATCCGACGACGCGGCGCTGCAATCGGCATGGACCGACTTCTGCGCCCGGCTGCAGCGCGCGGGTGAACGCGTCTTCAAAGACGCCAACCCCGCGGCCGCGCTGCAGCGCGTCGACGCCTACCGCTTCCTCACCCAGAACCTCGGCCAGGCCTTCGATCTGGCCCTCGAAACCCGCAACACCAGATACCCGGTGCTACACGCCTTTTGCGGTCCCACCCGCAAACTCGGCGGGGACTGCGCCGACTTCACCTATCAACAAGCCTGGATCGACGGGCACTCGACCTACCGGCTCACCGGCACCCGCGGCACCTCGCGCTTTTTCAACGTCACCGTCCAAGGCCGGCGCGCAGCCGGGCCGGGCGTGTTGCACGAACCGTTCGGCGACACCCCGCAGACCAATCTGCTCGGCCATCAGCTCGACATCGGCAACGACGGTCAATTCGAGCTCTACATCGGGGGCCCCCAGCGCGCGCCGAACTGGTTGCCCACCACGCTCGAGTCGCGAAAGCTGTTCATCCGGCAGGGTTTTGACCGCTGGGATGAATCTCCGGCGCAGCTGCGCATCGAACGCATCGACATGGACTCCCCCAAGCCCTTGCCCACCCCCGCCGACATGGTCGAGGCGATGGGCTGGGCCGGTGATTTCGTGACCGGCCTGATGTCCGACTGGCCCGAATACCCCTTCAACTACCGCGGCGTCGACGCCGAGCACCCGAACACGTTCCCGCGCGTCGGAGCGAGCGACGCCGACGGCAAGCGCGGGCGTGCCGCCGCCAACATGTATTGGGAGCTGGCGAGCGACGAGGCGCTGATCGTCGAATTCGACGCCCACGACGGGCTATGGATGTTCACCAACATGGGCGTCTTCTTCAACAGCATGGACTATCTGTACCGCCCGGTGAGCTACACGCCGAGCCGCACCACGGTCGACCGCGACGGCCGGATCCGTCTGGTCATGGCTCACCGTGATCCCGGCGTGCACAACTGGCTGGACACCCAGGGCTTCGAACGCGGCAACCTGACCTATCGCCACATGCTCGAGGGCGAACCCGCCGTGCTGGGCACCCGGGTGGTCGCGCACGACGACCTTCTCGACGCGCTGCCCGCAGACACCGCCATGGTGAGCGCGTCGGAGCGCGCCGCCGCGATGTGGGAACGCTTTCACGGCATTCGCCGCCGTCATGTCCTGTAGATGGTGGCGGGTCTAGGGTCAAAGATCGTGACCGAGATCTCCGAAGACGAACTGGCCGGGCTTTCCGAATTCGCGCTGCTGTCCGAAAATGCCGAGCAGGCCGGGGTCTCGGGCCCACTGCCCGACGGCGAGCGGGTCGAGTCCGGCACGGGCGAGGCCAAGATCAGCGCGCTGCGCTGGGGCAGCACCGCGCCGCGCATCGTGTTCCTGCACGGTGGCGGTCAGAACGCACACACGTGGGACACCATCGTCGTCGGCCTTGGCGAGCCCGCGCTGGCGGTCGACCTTCCCGGCCACGGCCATTCCGCCTGGCGCGAGGACGGTGACTATTCACCGCAGCGCAATGCCGACGCCCTGGTGCCGATCCTGCGCGAGCACGCCGCGTCCGCGGACCTGGTCGTCAGCATGTCGCTGGGCGGGTTGACCGCGATCCGGGTGGGCGCGGTGGCGCCCGAGCTGGTCGATGAGCTCGTGCTGATCGACGTCACGCCGTCGGCGCTGCAACGGCATTCCGAGATGACCAAGGAGCAGCAGGGCACCGTGGCGCTGATGCACGGGGAACGTGAGTTCCCCAGCTTTCAGGCCATGCTCGACCTCACGGTCGCCGCCGCGCCGCACCGCGAGGTGAAGGCCCTGCGCCGCGGGGTGTTCCACAACTCGCGCAAGCTGGAGAACGGCAACTGGACGTGGCGCTACGACGCCATCCGCACCTTCCCCGACTTCGCCGGCCTGTGGGACGACGTCGACGCCTTGGCCGCGCCCGTGACCCTGGTGCGCGGCGGCTCGTCGGGATTCGTCAACGACGAGGACGCGGCCGAGCTGGGCCGTCGCGCAAGGCATTTCCGGTCGGCGCACGTCGTACAGAATTCGGGACACTCCGTGCAAAGTGACCAGCCCCGCGCGCTGATCGACATCCTGCGCGGGGTGCTCGACGGGCGCTGAGCCTACGGTGGTGCCATGACCTCCGAGTTCCCGATCCGCATCGGTGTCCAGCTACAGCCGCAACACGCTCCGCAGTACGCCCAGATCCGCGACGCGGTGCGCCGCTGCGAGGACATCGGCGTCGACATCGCCTTCAACTGGGACCACTTCTTCCCGCTCTACGGCGACCCCGACGGCGCGCATTTCGAATGCTGGACGATGCTCGCCGCCTGGGCCGAGCAGACGTCGCACATTCAGGTCGGTGCGCTGGTGACCTGCAACTCCTATCGGAATCCGGAGTTGCTGGCCGATATGGCCCGCACCGTCGACCACATTTCCGACGGCCGCCTCATCCTCGGCATCGGATCGGGTTGGAAACAAAAGGACTACGACGAGTACGGCTACGAATTCGGCACCGCGGGCAGCCGCCTGGATGACCTGGCGACCGCATTGCCCCGGATCCAAAGTCGGCTGACCAAACTGAACCCCGCTCCCACCCGTCACATCCCGATCCTCATCGGGGGCAAGGGCCCGCGAAAGACCCTGCGGATGGTCGCCGAATACGGTGACATCTGGCACGGCTTCACCACCGTCGACACCTATCCGGCCGCCGCCGCCGTGCTGGAAGAACATTGCGCGGCCGTGGGGCGTGACCCGTCCACCATCGAGCGGTCGGCCGGTGTCGAGGACAACAGCGGTGTGCGCCGCGGCGAGGGCCTCGACGGCTTGCTCGCCAACGCCGAAGGCCTGGCCGCTCTGGGCGTCACGCTGCTGACCGTCGGCGTCAATGGTCCGGACTACGACCTGACCTCCGCCGAAGCACTGTGCAAGTGGCGCAATACCCGTTAAAACCGCGCGCGCCACATTCGACTCAGGTTCATCCGCCCAAACACCGAAACACGCGCGTCAATTCATGAGAAACTCTCACCGCTAGATGGCCGAACCCGGTGTGAAAGAGACTCAAACAAAAAGATGCCGAAGAAATACGGGGTCAAAGAAAAGGACCTGGTTGTTTCGCACATCCTCCACCTGTTGTTGACCGGAAAGCTGCGCAGTGGGGACCGCGTCGACCGCAACGAAATTGCGCTGGGTTTGGGAGTCAGCCGGGTGCCCATTCAAGAGGCGCTGGTCCAACTCGAACACGACGGCATCGTGTCGACCCGTTACCACCGGGGCGCCTTCGTCGAGCGGTTCGATGAAGCCACCGTCCTCGAGCATCATGAGCTCGACGGACTGCTCAATGGGATTGCCTCCGCTCGCGCGGCCACGAATCCGACGCCGCGGATCCTCGGACAGCTGGATTCGCTCCTGCGTTCGCTGCGCACCGCCAAGGATTCACGCGCCTTCACCGACCTCGCGGCCGAATATCGGCGCACCGTCAACGACGAGTACGCCGGACCGCGCCTGCACGCCACGATTCGCGCCTCGCAGAACCTCATCCCCCGGCTGTTCTGGACGACCTATCAGGGCGGCCGCGACGAGATGCTGCCGTTCTACGAGGACGAGACCGCGGCGATACACCGTCGCGACCCCGACGCCGCGCGGACGGCGTGCGTCGACCGCTCCTATCTGATGGCCCAGACCATGCTTGCCGAATTGTTCCGGCGGCGGGTCTTCACCCCGCCCGACGACGTCAGCCGGGTGGTTCCCGGCGCGCTGCAGGTCATCGCCGACGCCAGCACGATCTGCGGCGAACCATCGCTGGTGCTGTGAATCGACGCTGACCGGGCCGCGTCGCCGTTCAGTCGTTACGGTGACACTGATGAGTTTGCGCGTGGGCCGGCACACCAAGCGCCGCGGAAGGGCCTCCGCCCTGGCCGCGACAGTCCTCATGGTCTGCGGCCTCGCGCTGGGCGGGCCGATGGCGCCCGCGGCCGCGGACTGGAATCAATGCGCGCCGGCCGGGGTGGACAGCGCGCGGACCCTGCCCAAGGACGTGACGGACAACCCGACCACCGGTGAGGACGACCGCGACACGACGGCGTCGGTCGAGCCGCTCGGCGCGGTCGACCCCGGCGCCCTGGGCCTGGGGGTGCCCGGAGTGCTGACGGTCGGCACGCTGTCGGACGCCCCGCCCAACATCTGCATCAACCCCACCGGCGAATTCAGCGGCTTCGACAACCAATTGCTGCGCGCCATCGCCGACAAGCTGGGTCTGCAGGTCCGCTTCGTGAGCACCGACTTCTCCGCGCTGCTGGCCCAGGTGGCGTCGCGGCGCTTCGACGTCGGTTCGGCGGCGGTGAAAGCCACCGACGCCCGCCGGCGCACGGTGTCGTTCACCAACGGCTACGACTTCGGCTTCTATTCGCTGGTGGTACCGCCAGGTTCGGCCATCCACAAATTCAGCGACCTCGCGGCCGGCCAGCGCATCGGCGTCGTGCAAGGAACCGTCGAGGAGTCCTACGTCGTCGACGTCTTGCACCTGCAACCGGTGAAGTACCCGGGCTTCGCCACCCTGTACGCCAGCCTCAAGACCCGCCAGATCGATGCGTGGGTGGCGCCGGGCACCCTGGCGGCGACCGTCATTCGCCCCGGTGATCCGGCGGTGGTCGCCGCGAACACCTACAGCCCAGGCAATTTCGTGGCGTATGCGGTCGCGCAGGGCAACAAGCCGTTGATCGACGCACTCAATTCCGGGCTGGACGCCGTCATCGCCGACGGCACCTGGGCGCACCTGTACAGCCAGTGGGTGCCAAGGTCGCTGCCGCCCGGCTGGAAACCCGGTTCCAAAGCCGCGCCCATGCCCAGGTTGCCGGACTTCGCCGCGATCGCGAAACAGCACCGGTCACCGGCGGGGCCGCCCGCGCCGAAATCAGCATTGGCCCAGCTGAGTGATTCCTTCTTCGACTGGGACATGTACCGACAAGCCATCCCGATGTTGTTCGCCACCGGGTTGCCCAACACGCTGATCCTGACCAACAGCGCCCTCGTGATCGGCCTGGCGCTCGGCATGGTGCTGGCAATGGCCGGAATCTCGCACCGGCGCTGGCTGCGCTGGCCCGCTCGGGTGTACACCGACATCTTCCGAGGCCTGCCCGAGGTGGTGATCATCCTGCTCATCGGGATGGGGGTCGGCCCACTGGTGAGCGGCCTGACCAATAAGAACCCGTACCCGCTCGGCATCGCCGCACTCGGATTGATGGCCGCCGCCTACATCGGCGAGATCCTGCGCTCGGGAATTCAAAGCGTCGACCCCGGACAACTGGAAGCGTCCCGGGCACTGGGCTTCAGCTATGTCACCGCGATGCGGCTGGTGGTGGTGCCGCAGGGGATCCGACGCGTTTTGCCCGCCCTGGTCAATCAGGCCATCGGCCTGCTGAAGGCGTCCGCGCTGGTGTACTTCCTGGGCCTGATCGCCGACCAGCGAGAACTGTTCCAAGTGGGACGGGACCTCAACGCCCAAACCGGCAGCCTTTCGCCGTTGGTGGCAGCCGGCCTCTTTTACCTGCTATTGACCATTCCGCTCACGCATTTGGTCAATTACATCGACACCCGGCTCCGTCGCGGCCGGCGCGCCGCCGCGCCCGACGACGAGGCCGACATGCTCGCGACGACGTTCGGCCAGGAGATCACGTGACCTCCGCCATTCACCGGCGTGCGTCAGTCTCGCTGGCGGCCAAAGAGGTTCACCAAACTCTGGGCGGGAGCAAGGTGCTGCGCGGTGTCGACATCGAGGCACCCGCCGGCAGCACCGTGGCGATCATCGGGCCGTCCGGCTCGGGCAAGTCGACCCTGCTGCGCACGCTGAACCGCCTGTATGAGCCTGACAGCGGCGACATTCTGCTGGACGGCAGATCGGTGCTGCGCGACGATCCCAACGAGCTCCGCCAGCGGATCGGCATGGTGTTCCAGCATTTCAACCTGTTCCCGCACCGCAGCGTCCTGGACAACGTGGTGATGGCGCCGCGCAAGTTACGCCGGCTGCCCGCGGACGAGGCCCGCGACCTGGCGATGGCACAGCTGGACCGAGTTGGCCTGAAACACAAGGCCGCTGCCCGCCCCGGCATGCTGTCGGGTGGTCAACAACAGCGGGTCGCGATCGCGCGCGCGTTGGCGATGGCACCACAGGTGATGTTTTTCGACGAGGCAACCTCCGCGCTGGATCCCGAAATGGTCAAGGGAATACTGCAACTCATTGCCGATCTCGGCGCCGACGGCATGACAATGGTTGTGGTAACCCACGAAATGGGATTCGCACGGTCGGCGTCCGACGCCGTCGTGTTTATGGATCACGGCAAGGTTGTGGAATCGGGGCCTCCCGAGCAGATATTCGATGCGGCCGAGACCCAACGGCTGCAGCGGTTTTTGTCCCAAGTCCTTTGATCTGCAACAACTGGTGGGCAATAGCTCCCTTGTAAGCACCTCATATCGGGATAGACTCCCGATTTATGGCGGACAGCGAAACGAACCCGGCCGAGGTAGCCGAGCTCGCCGAGGGTTTGCACCGAGCGCTGTCCAAATTGTTTGCGATTCTGCGCCGGGGCGACCCCAGCGGTGCGGCGGCCGGGGAGCTGACCCTGGCGCAATTGTCGATCCTGGTCACCTTGCTCGACCAGGGCCCGATCCGGATGACCGATCTCGCCGCACACGAACGGGTGCGCACCCCCACCACGACCGTCGCGATCCGCCGTCTCGAAAAGATCGGACTGGTCAAGCGGTCCCGCGACCCGTCCGATCTTCGTGCGGTGCTCGTGGACATCACGCCGCGGGGGCGGGCCGTGCACGGTGAGTCGCTGGCCAATCGCCGCGCTTCCCTGGCCGCGATGCTGAGCCAGCTGCCGACGTCGGACCTCAACACCCTGATGCAGGCGCTGGCGCCCCTGGAACGGCTGGCCTCCGGTGATCCGACGTCCGGACCCGCGGGGGTGCCGCCCGCGCGGAAGGAAGCCTGAAAAGGCCGCTGCTGCAACAGCTTTAGCCCGCGCTCCACGCTGTGGGTAAACTGCCGGGCATGCCCAATGCACTCATCACCGGCGCCGGCGGCGGTATCGGTTCGGCCATCGCCGCGGCGCTGGCCCCCACCCACACCCTGCTACTGGCCGGCCGGCCATCCGATCGGCTCGACGCGGTCGCAGAGCGGCTCGGCGCCACCACATTTCCGCTGGACCTCACCGACTCCGGCGACATCGAGGCCGCCTGCGAAGTCGTGGACGAGCTCGACGTGCTGGTGCACAACGCGGGATTGGCCATACCCGGCAGCGTCGCCGACTCGGACATCGACGAGTGGCGGGCCACCTTCGCCGTGAACGTCTTTGGGCCGGTCGAACTTACGCTGGCGCTGCTGCCCGCGCTGCGCCGGGCCCGCGGCCAGGTGGTGTTCATCAACTCCGGCGCTGGGCGCAACGCGTCGCGGGGCATGGCTTCCTATTCGGCCAGCAAGTTCGCGCTGCGCGCCTTCGCGGACTCGCTACGCGGCGACGAACCGGAGCTGCGGGTGACGACGATCTATCCGGGTCGCACCGACAGCGACATGCAGCGCGAACTCGTCGAGTTCGAGGGCGGCACCTATGACCCCGCCAACTTCTTGAAGCCCGAAACCGTCGCGGCAGCGGTCGCCCATGCGGTGACCACCCCGCCCGATGGCCACGTCCACGAGCTGGTGCTGCGACCCACCGGGCGCTAGACGACCAGGTTGACCAGCCGGCCGGGGACCACGATCACCTTGCGCGGGTTGGCTCCCGCCAAGAACGCCTGAACTTTTTCATCGGCGAGGGCTGCAGCCTTCAGCGTGTCCTGATCGGCATCGGCGGCCACCACCACTCGTCCGCGGACCTTGCCGTTCACCTGCACCGGGTACTCCACCGTGTCCTCGACCAGGTAAGCGGGATCGGCAACCGGGAACGGACCGTGCGCCAGCGGGGTCTCGTGGCCTAGCCGCAGCCACAGCTCCTCGGCCATATGCGGGGCCAGCGGGGCCAGCATCAACACCAGCGGCTCGACCGCCGCGCGGGGCACCGCGTCGCGGTGCTCCTTGGTGAGGTGGTTGGTGTATTCGATCAGTTTGGCCGCAGCGGTGTTATTCCGCAGTGCCGCATAGTCTTCCGCGACCCCGGCGATGGTGCGATGCAGCGCTCGCAGCGTGCCGGCGGCCAGCTCCTGGGCGGGCCCGTCGACCACGCGGGTGTCACCGGTCTGCTCGTCGATGACCAACCGCCACACGCGCTGCAGGAAGCGGTGGGCTCCGACGACGTCCTTGGTGGCCCAGGGGCGGGAGGCCTCCAGCGGCCCCATCGACATCTCGTAGACCCGCAGGGTGTCGGCGCCGTAGTCGTCGCAGATCTCGTCGGGTGAGATCGAATTCTTCAGGCTCTTACCGATTTTGCCGAACTCCTGGAAGACTTCGACCTCTCCCCCGGGCCCCGGCCAGAAGAATCGGCCGTCCCGCTCGACCACTTCTTCGGCCGGCACGTACGACCCGCGCGCGTCGGTGTAGGCGAAGGCCTGGATGTAGCCCTGGTTGACCAGCCGGCGGTAGGGCTCCCGTGAGCTGACGTGGCCCAGGTCGTATAAGACCTTGTGCCAGAAGCGCGCATACAGCAGGTGCAGCACGGCATGTTCGGCGCCGCCGACGTACAGGTCCACCCCGCCCGGGTCCCGCGGCCCATGCTCAGCCGGGCGTGGACCCATCCAATAGGCCTCGTTTTCCAAGGCGGCGAACCGTTCCGAGTTGTGCGGATCGGTGTAGCGCAGTTCGTACCAGGAGCTGCCGGCCCACTGCGGCATCACGTTGGTGTCCCGGTGATAGGGCTTGAGGCCGTCACCCAGATCCAGTTCGACGTGCACCCAGTCGGTGGCCTTGGCCAGCGGCGGCGAGGGCTCGCTGTCGGCGTCATCGGGATCGAAGAGCACGGGCGAGTAATCCGGCACGTCGGGCAGCTCGACCGGCAGTGCCGCCTCGTCGAGTGCATGCGCACGCCCGTCGGTGTCGTAGACGATGGGGAACGGTTCACCCCAGTACCGCTGGCGCGCGAAAAGCCAGTCGCGCAACTTGAATTCGACGCGCGCCCGGCCGCGTCCCTCGGCTTCCAGGCGGGCGGTGATCTTCTCCTTGGCCGCGGCCACATCCAGCCCGTCGAGGTAGCCGGAGTTGACCAGCACCCCGTCGCCGGCATAGGCGGCCTCCGAAATATCGCCGCCGGCAATCACTTCCACGACCGGCAGGCCGAACTCGTGGGCGAAGTCCCAGTCACGCTGGTCGTGGCCGGGAACCGCCATGATGGCCCCGGTTCCGTACCCGGCCAACACGTAGTCGGCGATGAAGATCGGCACCGGTTTCCCGTTGGTGGGGTTGGCGGCGTAACTGCCCAAGAAGACGCCGGTCTTCGCCTTGCTCTCCTGGCGCTCGAGGTCGGACTTCGACGCGATCGCCTGCCGGTACGCGGCGACGGCAGCTGCGGGTGTCGCGGCCCCATACGTCCAGCGTGGGTCGGTGCCTTCCGGCCAGGAGGCGGCGACCAGCTCGTCGACCAGGTCGTGCTCCGGGGCCAGCACCAAATAGGTGGCGCCGAACAGCGTGTCGGGCCGGGTGGTGAACACCTCGATATCGACCGCCTCGCCATTGGACTTGGTCGCCGCGAACAGCGCTTTGGCCCCGGTGGACCGGCCGATCCAGTTGCGCTGCATGGTCTTGACCGGCTCCGGCCAATCCAGCACCTCGAGGTCGTCGAGCAGCCGATCGGAGTAGGCGGTGATTCGCATCATCCACTGCCGCAACCGTTTCCGGAACACCGGGAAGTTGCCGCGGTCGCTGCGGCCGTCGGCGGTGACCTCTTCGTTGGCCAGCACGGTGCCCAGACCGGGACACCAATTCACCATCGAGTCGGCCCGGTAGACCAGCCGGTGGCCGTCGATCACGTCGGCCCGCTCCCCCGCCGACAGCCCGGCCCAGTCCCGGCCGTCCTCGAGGCCGCGGACGCCGGAATCGAATTCGGCGATCAGCTCCGCGATGGGGCGGGCCTTGTTGGCGGCGGTGTCGAACCAGGCGTTGTAGATCTGCAGGAAGATCCACTGAGTCCACTTGTAGAACTCGACATCGGTGGTGGAGAAGCTGCGCCTGCTGTCGTGGCCGAGGCCCAGGCGTCCCAGCTGGCGCCGGAAGTTCACCACGTTGGCCTCGGTCCGGGTGCGCGGGTGGGTCCCCGTCTGCACCGCGTACTGCTCGGCCGGCAGCCCGAAGGCGTCGAACCCCAACGCGTGCAACACGTTACGGCCGGTCATCCGGAAATAGCGGGCGTAGACATCCGTCGCGATGTAACCGAGCGGGTGGCCGACGTGCAGACCCTCCCCTGACGGGTAGGGGAACATGTCCTGTACGAACAACTTGTCGTCCGGAACCGGCGACCCGTCTTCCGGGGCCAGCGAACCGACCGGGTTGGGCACGTTGAAGGTGCCGAGCTTCGCCCAGTTCTCCTGCCACGCGCCCTCGATACGACCCGCCAGCGCCGCGGTGTAGCGATATGGCGGCGCGTCGGAGTCGGGCGTAGCGGCGCCGGGGCTGCTCGCCGGCGACGTGGTCGGGGAGTCGGTCACCTGAACAGGGTATAAGGGCCGACACGGCGAGTTCGCCGGCCACAGGTTGGTCTCGGTTCCGTTGCGCGGCGATCAGAGGTTCATCCCAGGTGTATTTCGAGCCTATTCACCGCCTTTGACCTCTAGTTACAGTCAGCCCCTATCGACGGCTTCTGGTACTGAGCCATTGGAAGGACCGACGCAGATGATTGAGATCGTCCCCGTCCACCGGGCACTCCTCGGCGGTATGGTCGCTGGCCTGATGGGCCTGTCGGTTGTTGCGGGCGGCACGGCATCGGCTGACCCGTTGCCTCCAGCACCGGCGCCCGTCCCCGCGGTTCCCGCGCCGGCACCGCAGAACCTTGGGCCCGAGCTGGTGCCGCCGAGCAGGTACCTCGCGGCCCCGCCGGCCGGCAACCAGATCACCCCGCCGGCCACCGCCGCGACGCCTGGGACGACGGTGCCCGCGGCGGTCACCCCGGCGGCGCCGGTTCCGGCTCCCGCGACGTCCGGAACGATCCGCGAATTCCTGCAGTCGAAGGGCGTGAAGTTCGAGCCGCAGAAGCCGCAGGGCTTCAAGGCGCTCGACATCACCTTGCCCGTGCCGGCGCGCTGGACGCAGGTGCCCGATCCCAACGTGCCGGACGCGTTCGCGGTGATCGCCGACCGGCAGGGCAGCAGTATCTATTCGTCAAACGCGCAGGTCGTGGTGTACAAGCTGGTCGGCGCCTTCGATCCGAAGGAGGCCATCACCCACGGTTACGTCGACAGCCAGAAGCTTCCGGCGTGGCAGCCCACCAACGCAGCGATGGCCGATTTCGGCGGCTTCCCGTCGTCGATCGTCGAGGGCACCTACCGCGACGGTGACTTGACGCTCAACACGTCGCGCCGCCACGTCATCGCGACGTCGGGACACGACAAGTACCTCGTGTCGCTGGCCGTGACCACGGATCGTGCGGTCAGCGTCGCCGACGCACCGGCCACCGACGCCATCATCAACGGCTTCCGGGTCAGCGCCCCGGGGGCGACCACGCCGGCTCCGGCCCAGGCGCCCGCCGCCGCGCCGGTGGGATTGCCGGCCCAGGCGCCCGTGGCCGCCCCGATCGCCCCGGCGCCGGTTGCTGCTCCGGTGGCACCGATCGCCCCGGCGCCGGTTGCTGCTCCCGTGGTTCCGGTTGCCCCGGCGCCGGTTGCCGCTCCCGTGGTTCCGGTTGCCCCGGCACCCGGCGCGACTCCGCTGGTACCGCTCGCCCAGACCGCGCCGGCGGCGCCGGTCGGGCTGCCCGCGCAGACCCAGCAGCACGCCCCCAGCCTGTTGGCCATGGTGCCGGGCCTGCCCCCGCTGCCGAACTTCTCGTTCCTGCAGCACTGACGACGGCCGGGTTCGCGGGCCGGTCACCCGGCTCGTATTGTGACCCCATGCTGATTGCGGGCGTGCTGTGCATGTGTGCGGCGGTGGCCTCGGCGGGGTTCGGCACCTGGTCGCTGGCGCACAATCACAATGTCGGTGCCACTGCGTTGGCGCTGCGCGCGATGGCGCCGACCCAGTTGGCGGCCGCGGTGATGTTGGCCGCCGGCGGCGCGGTCGCCATGGCCGCCGTCCCGGACACCGCGCTGGTGGTGCTCATCGTGTGTGTGATGGGCGCGCTGGGAACGCTGGCCGCGGGCTCCTGGCAGAGCGCACGCTTCGCGCTGCGTCAGGAAGCGGCGGCGCCCGCCTGCGCCGGCAGCTGCGCGGGCTGCACGCAATCGTGCCCCTGACCCGAAACCTGGGGGAGAGCCCCTAGTTGCGGCTGATGTCGATGGGGTGGGTGGCGAGCAGCGACAGCGGCAGCGGCTGGCGGCGCAGGACCTGGCCCCACAGGTCCGACCTCGGTCCGACCAGGACGTCGGATGGCAAGGCGGACAACACAATCCAGTCGTCGCGTTCGATTTCGCCTTCGAGCTGACCGATGGTCCAGCCCGAGTAGCCCGCGAAGATCCGCACCCCTTCGACCAACGGCGCGATCAGGTCGGGGTCGGCGTCCAAATCAACCATGACCACTCGGCCGTCCACGTGCCGCAAGCCCGGCACGTCGTGGGGATCGGCGCCGACGCGCAGCGTCGCCAGACACAGCGCGGCGTCACGCTTCACCGGTCCTCCGATGAACATCGTCTTCGGCTTGGCCGACAGCTTGGTCCACTGCGGCAACACGTTGTAGACCGCGGTTTCGCTGGAGCGGTTGAGCACGACACCGAGCGTGCCTCCGTCGTTGTGTTCGACGATGTAGATCACGCTGCGCCGAAACGTCGGTTCGAGAAGATCGGTGTTGGCGAGCAGCAAGGTGCCCGCGCGCACCCGTTGCGCGGCGGGTGCTACGTAGTCCTCTGGATCGTCCTGCGGGGGCACCACACCATCATCGCATCCGGTGCATCGTGGCCCAGGGCAATCGCGGGGCAAGGCCGCGGAGATTTGTACTGTTGTTGGGACCGCCCTTTCGCGCGCGAGCTTTTCCAACCCAACCCTGGAAGTCGGTTTCGGTGATCCCCACCCGGATGCAGTCCAGCGCACCCGTCGAGGTTTGGCGGTCGGTGCGCGGTTTGCCAGATTTCTGGCGGCTGCTTGAGGTGCGCGTGGCGAGCCAGTTCGGCGACGGCTTGTTTCAGGCGGCGCTGGCCGGGGCGCTGCTGTTCAACCCGGACCGGGCCGCGGATCCCTTGTCCATCGCGCGCGCCTTCGCGGTTCTGTTCCTGCCGTATTCGCTGTTGGGACCGTTCGCCGGCGCGCTGATGGATCGGTGGGATCGGCGGCTGGTGCTGGTCGGCGCCAACGTGGGCCGGCTGATCCTGATCGCGGCGATCGGCACCATCCTGGCGCTGCGCGCCGGTGACCTGCCGCTGTTGCTGGGTGCGCTGTTCGCCAACGGTTTGGCGCGGTTCGTCGGGTCGGGCCTGTCGGCGTCGCTGCCGCACGTGGTGCCGCGCAAGCAGGTGGTGACGATGAACTCGGTCGCCACCGCGTCCGGGGCCATCGCGGCGTTTTTCGGCGCAAACTTCATGCTGGTGCCCCGGTTCATCTTCGGCGCCAGCGACAAGGGTGCCTCGGCGATCGTGTTCATCACCGCGGTTCCCGTGTCGATCGCCTTGCTGTTGTCGTGGCGGTTCGGTGCCCGCGTCCTGGGCCCCGACGACACCTGGCGGGCGATCCACGGGCCGGTCATCTACGCGGTGATCACCGGCTGGCTGCACGGTGTGCGCACGGTGGCGCAACGTCCCACGGTCGCCGCCACCCTGTCGGGCTTGGCCGCCCACCGGATGGTCGTCGGGATCAACTCGCTGCTGGTCTTGTTGCTGGTCCATCACATGCCCAACCTCAAGGGCGGGGGATTCGGCACAGCCTTGGTGTTCTTCGGCGCGGCGGGGCTGGGCGCCTTTGTAGCCAACGTCCTGACACCACCCGCCATCCGCCGGTGGGGGCGCTATGCGACTGCCAACGGCGCATTGGCGGCGTCGGCGATCATCGAGGTCGCCGGCGCCAAACTGCTGCTTCCGGTGATGGTCGCCTGCGGCTTTTTGCTCGGCATCAGCGGGCAGGTGGTCAAGCTTTGCGCCGACACCGCGATCCAGATGGACGTCGATGACGCCCTTCGCGGGCACGTGTTCGCCGTGCAGGACGCGCTGTTCTGGGTCGCGTTCATCGTTTCCATTACGGTGGCCGGCATCCTGATTCCCGATGATGGGCACGCGCCCGCGTTCGCGCTGTTCGGCTCGGTGCTCTACCTGGTCGGCCTGGCCGTGCACGGCGTCATCGGGCGCCGCGGCGAGCCGGCGAACGATCGCTAAAGTACAGACGTGCTTTGTCCGACGGCCGCACCCGAGAGTCGCGGGCTCCGATGACCGGTCCCGCACCCATGGTCGACGACCTGCGTGCCGAAAGCGACGCCCTCGACGAGTTGGTGGCGCCGTTGCCGCCCGAACGCTGGGCCGATCCGACCCCGGCGCCCGGCTGGACCATCGCTCATCAGATCGGCCACCTGCTGTGGACGGATCGGGTCGCCCTGATCGCGGTCACCGATGAGCTCGGATTCGCCGAGGTGTTGGCGGGCGCCGCCGCGGACCCGACGGGCTTCGTCGACAAAGGCGCCGAAGAGCTGGCGGCCCTGACGCCCGCCGAGCTGCTCGCCGACTGGCGGATCACCCGGAGACGGCT
Source organism: Mycobacterium colombiense (assembly GCF_003284935.1). GTDB lineage: Bacteria > Actinomycetota > Actinomycetes > Mycobacteriales > Mycobacteriaceae > Mycobacterium > Mycobacterium arosiense_A. Next base: position 24,579 of record NZ_QMEV01000011.1, on the reverse strand, counting down.
GCACGAGGAGCTGCTCGCGGTGCCGGCCGGCCGCAAACTTCCGTGGTTCGGCCCTCCGATGAGCGCCGCATCGATGGCCACCGCGCGGCTGATGGAGACCTGGGCGCACGGCCTCGACGTCGCCGATGCGCTGGGCGTGACGCGGCCCGCGACCGAACGCCTGCGCTCGATCGCTCACCTGGGGGTGCGCACCCGCGATTTCGCCTTTGCCGTCAACAATCTGGCGCCACCGGCCGAGCCGTTCCTGGTCGAGCTGCGCGGACCCGGCGGCGACACCTGGTCGTGGGGGCCGGCCGAGGCCGAGCAGCGGGTCAGTGGGTCCGCCGAGGATTTCTGCTACCTGGTCACCCAACGGCGGCCGCTGAGCGCGCTCGACCTCACCGCCCAGGGCGACGACGCCCGGCGCTGGTTGCAGATCGCTCAGGCCTTCGCGGGACCTCCCGGCGCGGGGCGATGAGCGCATAACGCGCGAAGAGAGCCGGCGTCCATCAGGCCGAGCGCCGGGCGATGAGCGCGTAACGCGTGTCAGTGCAGGGGACCGCCGTAACTCGCCCGGTTCTCCGCCTCGGCCTCCTCGCGCAGTGCGGTGATCGCGAGGTTCAGCCTCTCGGCCAGCTCCCCGTGGCCGTACCCGGTCATCACCCCGGGATGCAACGTCAGCTTGAGCAACCGGCCGTCGGAATTCGCGACCGCATAGACGTCACCCAGGTCGACGCTGTAGGTGACGGCTTCGGCCTGGGCCACAAGGGCTTCCCACTTGTCGGCCGCCTCGCTCAGTTCCCGAAGAACCGATTCGACGAGATCCTTATCGCTGAGATTCGCGCGACTGCCCGAACCGGCCACCATGACAGTATCGTCTAGCCCTCCTACCAGCGTCAATTCAGACGCGAACAGGTGCACGGGCAAACTGTCGGACGGTTACGCGACCAGCTTTTGGTACCAGGCGAGGTGGTAATTGGCGGACACCGAGTCGCCGCTGGCGATGCCCTCGGTGGCGGCCATCAACAGGCACTTGAGCAGCAACGCCGAATTGACGTTCGGATACTGAACGAGCAGCTGGTAACGCGCGGTATCGAGATGGACCCGCAGCACGTCGACCTCCTGGTCGACGACGACGGTTCCCGCAGCGGCGGCTTGTGCCAAGCGGGGCACGATCTTGGGCAGGTCGTCACGGCCGCGGATGGCCGCACTCAGCACGTTCGCCAAGTCGTCGATGACGGGGAGCGCGCGCGGTTCCACCGACGATCGGGTGGCAGCGAAGTCGGCCGAGCGGCGCAGCGAATCACCGGGAGTGTAAGTGACGACGCGGGCGGTTTCGCCGATCAGTGCGGCCACCCGGCCGCTGCGGGGCTCGGGTTCCAGCAACCGAACGCCCGCGGGAAGGCTGATGCCCGACGGGATCCACCCGTGCGCGAGGTCGGTGACCAGAATCGTGGTGCCGTCGGCGCGATCTCCGATTGCCCAATTGAGGCGCGGCTCCTGGCGCACCACGAATTCGAGCAGCCGGTTCAGCCGCTGATCGTCGAATCTCTTTGGCGGCAAAGGTTTTTCGTCGGGCGGTCGGACGGCGGCGAAGGCGGCCGTCTCGGGCTCGGCGGCCGCGGGCTCGGCAGCCGCGGGCTCGGCGGGCGCGGGGGTGTCAGTCGCGTCGGGGATGACAGCGGCTGCGACCTCTTGCCGGGACACCTCGGGCCCCGCCCTGGCGGTGACCGGCTCGTCGACGATCGCGTGGTGGCGACCGGAGTCGGCCTGATCCGGTGCCGGCTCGGGCGCACGCTGCACCGGCACCTCGGGCACCGGCTCGGGCTCGGGCTCCGGCTCGGGCTCGGGCTCGGGCTCCGTGATCACCGGAATGACCTGCGTCTCGTCAAGATGGGCTACGTCGGCGGCCGCGTCCGCGGGAGTGGCCGGCTCGCTGGGCGCCTCCGGTTCGTTCCTCTCGGTGGACGGTTCGACCACCGCGTGGTGTCGGCCGGAGTCGGCCTGGTCCGAGGCCGGCTCGGGCGCAGGCTCCGGCGGCGCCGGCAGAACCGGCTCGGCCCGGATCACCGGGATGACTTGTGTCTCGTCGAGGTGGGACACGTCGGCGGGTTCCCGCCCAGCCGTCGGCGACGAATCGCTTCCGGGATCGGGCTCGACCACGGACTCTCGACGACGCCACCTTCTTTCCGGCGGTGTCGGCTCTGGTCGGCCCGGCGCGGGCGCTTCGGGGGCGGCTTTGTCCTTGCGGACTGTCGGCAGCACCTGCGTCTTGTCCAGGTCCGGGTGGGACGCCTGAGGCCGCGGCGGGGGAGGAGCGGGGGATCGGGCCCCGGTCTGCACCGTATGCAGGTAGCGGATCGTCGATTCGACTCGGCGCACCGCGCGGGCACGGGCCTCTTCGATGACCCGTGCCTCCGCCGCCTGGCGCGACGGTTCGGCCATGCCGGCGCGCTTGAGTAGCTTCAGTTCGTCGTTGGCGGCGTGCGCAATTCGTTGCAGATCGGCCTTGAGATGTTCAGCGAGGGTTGCCGTTTCGGCCGTCACCGTCGACAATTCGGCAGGCCACAACCCGCCTGTCACCCACGGGGTGCAGTCGATAGGAGAGCTGAAAGCCGGCATCGCCAGGGATTCCCGGGTAGCTCTCCGGAGGCGCTGGCGCGCCGACATCCGACCGAAGACCGCCACCGGCTAAGCGTACCGGGACCCGGCCAACGACTTGTGCGGTCAGTGAATTGTGCGGCCACACGGCCCTGGGTAGCGTGAGGACATGGCTGATTCTGCACTGCAGCAGCAACTCGACGAGGTGCGCTCCTTGCTGGCTCGCGCACGAGAGTTGTTCGGCCCCAATCCAGTAGAGCCGCCCACCGGCATCGCGCCCGATCCGAGCGTCGCCAAGCCGTGGCTGCGCTAGGGCGGCAGCTCGGCTGAGGGTCGCTAAACCGCGCCGCTGCGGCGACGCAGTTTGTGCGCCAGCAACTTCTCGATGGCCGCATCGAGATCCCGGGGAGTCGGAACCTCCGCGGACGGCGTGTGCCCCGCGGCGACGATCTCGTCGCGAATTTCCAGCAACGCTTTGAGGCAAGAGACGTCGGCGGTCAGCAGAATGCCCTGCGCCAGCGTCTCGGCATCGGTTTCCATCGCCTCTTCGCTCAGCGCGACGCTGTGCATGTAGCCGCCGCGGCAGGAGCGGACGAGGATGTGTCCACTTGGGTGAACGGTGTCGAAAGCGGGATTAGCGTCGGTCATCGACCGCGGTCGACGATGTCACCGAACTTCCCTGCCGACTCCTGCTCGTGCTGTTCCCACATCGCCGCCGAATCGGTCAGTTTGTCGGCCAAATCGGCGTGGTCGGCGGCTTGCTGCTCATAACACTGGCGTCGCAGTTCGAGCAGCTCGCGACCCGCGTCCCGCAGTTCGCCGAAGATCGGCCCGAGTGAATCGAGGCTCTCTTGGATCGCGGCGTGCGACGACGGGACGGTACGCAAATACTCCGAGGTGTCCTGGTGGTGCGCGGCAGCCTGACGTAGGTGCGCAGGCACTACATGGATCGAATCTGCCATCCGCTGTCTCCTGTTGACGACCGCCGGCGCTGCCGGTGGGTTCATTGTTGTCAGGTGGTCGACGAGGTCGCCGGCCGGGTAGGTGTCGGTGGGTCAGGCTTGGCCGGCGTCGCTGGTGCCGCGGTCGCCGCCGGCGGATGCTCCCAGCCTAGGAAGCTCGGGCCGCTCACGGTGCCGATGTGTTGAATTTGGCCATCGAGGAGCGCCTTGCCAGGGCTGAGGGCCAACGCGTGACGATCGGTGAACATTCCGATATCACCGGGGCTTACCTGCAGGGAATCGATGGGGTTGGAAACCGCGGTTCCCGGTGCGGGGATGGTCATTCCCTGCTGTTGGAAGGCGTCCGCTATCGGGGTGCCGTTGACGGCTGCCTCGATCACGGCGGCCAACCGCGGGCTGGCGGCGGTGATCGTCTCGCCGTCGGGCAGGGTCACCGGTGTGGGACCGGCCGCCGGCTCTTCCGGCGGCGAGTCCGGCCCGTCGTCGGTCCCGTCGCCGGCGTCGTTCGAGGCGTCCTGGGCGCTCGGATCCGGGTCTTGGGCGTCCGGCAGGTCGTCGTCGGCCAGTTCTTCCAGAGCCGGGTCGGCCCCGTCGGCGCCGCGCAATCCGGAGAGCGGAAGACCGCCGGGCCCTTCCCAACCGGCCATGGATGCGGGCACCGAACCCAGACCCGGCAGCGACCCGCCACCGAAGGTGGGCATGGCCGGTGCGCTCGGCTGCTGCGGGGCGGGGGGCATCGCGGCGCCGGCGGCAGGATCCGGTCCCGGGACATCGCCGCCTAGCAGTCCGTCGTCGTCGCCGAACAAGGAGTCCAGCAGCGGATCCCACTCGGCGCCGGGATCCTCGGGCACTCCGCCCGCCGGTGCATCGCCGACGGCCACCGCCGCGCCCGGTTGCTCGCCTGGCGCCTTCGCGTCGCCTTTGGAGGCGTCATACAGCGATGTCCAGGCGGCCATCAGCGCTGACTTTGACGTGTCGTCCAGGCTGGCGTTGAGCACGACCTCGCGGATATCTCGGAGCTTGCCGATGAGGAACCGCTGGAAGTCGCGCGCCCCCGCCGGCGTGTCCAGGTCGGACCTGGTCCGCACCGCTGCTTCGGTCTCGTGTTGCAACCTGGTCAGCGCGTCTCTGCCGTCGACCGCACGCAGGTGCGCGTTCAGGATGGCCGAGACCACCTGCATGTCCAGTTGTGAGCTGGCCGAGTTCTGTTGTGCGAGAGCGGCTTCGGCGTGCGCGATGGCATCCGCCGCTTCGCCTGACTCGCGATCCGGCGGTAACGCGTTCTCGGCGGGCGGGTTGGTCGTTGTTGTGACGCCGAAGACGTCCGCGTGCTGTTGGCGGATCTTGCGCAAGATCGCCTCGAGTTGTTCGGGGCGGGTGGCCGGGGTGATTACGGCGGTCACTTCCTGCGGCGCCAATCCCGTCTGCCATGCGTTCGGATCACCGGTGCGGTCTCGCACATATTTGACCGCGGCGAGCAGGTCGTCATACGCGGACATCAGTCCGGCAGGCGGCGGCGCAGTCTGCTCGAACGCTGCTGCGGGAAACGACGCGACCCCTCCATGTCGGGCGACGGTACTCAGGGGCATAGCTGGTGACAATTCAGTGTGCTGGACGGGTGTGGACTGGTTCCGGCTAGCCGTTTTCCGCGGTGTACTGGGCCCGAAGGCTCTGTAGTACAGCCTTTTTGGCCTGGCCGAATTCGCGCGCCTCGGCCACGACCGAGGCGATCTCGCGTTGCTTGGCCATCAGGAACTTCTGAAACTCGCGGGCCCCCATGGGTGTATCGAGGGCGAGGTCCGCCTGGTGCACGGTCGCGTGGTCGATCTGTTCGGCGATGGAGTCCAGTCGCCTGACGCTCTCGCGCGCCGCGTCGTGAGCGCTGGTCAGCAGCTCGTTCAGCAAACGGTCGGCTTCGGATGCGGCGCCGTGCTGACTCGCCAGTGCCGAGCGCCGCGCCTCGACGGCCTCTAACGAAGGTCCGGGTTGTTCCGGCATCGGCTCACCCTTTTCGTCGTGCCCGCGGTGCCGGGCGGTCTCGGTTTGTCATATCGGCCTGCGGATCGCAACGTTGTTGCCCAGTCGGCTTATTCGCACCGAGGCCCCCGAGTAGGGCGCCTCCACGACGAGGTTGTTCCCGATGGCGAGCTGCACGTGCCCGGCGTGCGGAAACACCAGATCGCCGGGCCGCACCTGAGAGCGGGACACCGGGATCCCTTCGTTGATCTGCTGATAGGTGGTGCGATCCAGGTGGATACCGGCCTGCGCATAGCTCCACTGAACCAGGCCGGAACAGTCGAACTGGTCGGGTCCGGTCGCGCCCCAGACGTACGGTCGCCCCAACCGGGACAGTGCCGCCCGCACCGCCAACGCGGCGCGGTCGGCCTGCACGCCGCGCAGCCCCGAGATCCCGAGCCGCCGCAGCCGATAGCGCAAGGCCAGCAGTTCCGCGTGGCGCCGTCGCGCACGCACGCGGGCCGACAAGACATGGGCCCGCTGCGCTCGCAGCCGAGTTGCGCGGCGCCGCATCGCCTCTCGCTGGGCCAATGGCGTGGACGGCGTCGTGGCAGCATCGGCGAGGGCCGCGTCCAGGACGGTCCGAGTCAGAGCGCCGGCCTGTGCTCGGTCACGGTGCGCGCCTGCGATGACGTCAGTGACCGCGGCGTCGGTGCCCGCTGCCTCCGCCAGGCGTTGCCGGCTGTGATCGACCGCGAGTTGGTAGCCGCCGTGCGCCATCGTGTTGCCCAGCCGGCCGGCTCGCAGCAACACGTTGCGGTAGTGCCCGGCGGCGGTGTCCAGGGACGACGGCTGGGTGCGGCCGGCAAATAGTTGGTGGGCCCTGCTCAGCGCCTCGAGGTCGCTGTGACTCATGATGATCCCTCGTTGTCGTCCTGGCTTGCACCCTCTTGTCTCGACTCGACGGCATCGGTGAAGGCGCGTACGCGGGGGAGGGCGCCGGGCGAGATCACTCCCCGATTGCGGATGTCCCACATCTCGTCGACATCGACGCCGACGAGGGCGGCGATGACGGTCTCCGGCAGCGACGACTGTGCGCACGCCCGGTCGAAGCGGGCGCTCAGGCTGTTCGGCAACCGCTTCAACAGCGCCGCACGCGTGGCCTCCAAGGCTTGCAGATGCTCCATCAGCCGCCCGGTCGAGTCGGCGCCGGCGTTCACCGCCACCCGCCACGAGCTGGCGGCCAGCATCTCGGCCTTCACGCACTGCGCGATCACAGACAGAATATACGTCTCATATTCGTTTGATGTTGTCGCCGGCAATCGATCTATGACGGATTTGAGCGCATCGAGCTGTGCCTCGGCGTAGCCTTCCAGCACTTCCGTGTCGCTGTGACGGTCGACCACCACCGGTCCGCTGCGCCGCGCGGGCATCGGGGCCGGCGGCTGGGCGGCCATCAACCGCGCCAGTTCGGCGTCCGGATCGGCGGCCACCAACAGCCGGGAGTAGGTGCCCGGCGGCAGACCGAGGCCGTTTTCGATCTTCTGAACTGTGCTTTTGTGGGGCTTGCGGGCGCCACGCTCCAGAAAGCTCAGCCCCATGATGCTGACGCCGGTCGCGGCGGCGAGATCCGCTAGCGACCAATCGCGCGATTCACGCAGCGCGCGGATAGCCGCCCCGGCCGACTCACGGGTCACCGCACGCTCCCCGCCATGGGCCGGATATTACACAGCCGGGCTCCCGGTTATAGGTTTATACGTTTCTGTCACGTTTCTCTTGCGTTCTGCCCGCCGCTCTGTATACGCTTCTATCTACGTTTCACGCTCGACAAGGAGACCGACATGGGACACCCCTGCGCAGCCAACCCGGAACTGTGGTTCGGCTACCCCGACGACGACGGTGGTGACGGCGCCGCGAAGGCGCGCGCATACGAGCGGTCGGCCACCGAGGCGCGGATCCAATGCCTGCGCCGCTGCCCGCTGGCACAACAGCGCCGGTGCGCCGCGCATGCCATCGCGCACCGCGAGGAGTACGGCGTGTGGGCCGGCGTGAAGCTGCCGGGCGGCCAATACCGCAAGCGTGAACAGTTGGCCCAGGCGCACGAGGTCCTGCGACGCATCGCTTCCGGCGAGATCAATGCCCGGCAGCTGCCCGAGAACGCCGCGCTGCTGGCACGCCACGAACACGAGGCCGTCGCGGTGCCCGCGGTGGTGCTGCACCTGCCGCTGGCGCAAGTCAAACCTCGTTCGGCCGCCTGACATTTCGGCGGCACCCCGGCGCGCAGTTTGCTGAGCCGGTCAACGGGGTAGTCGGGGTCGGCAAGACCAGTCTGTCGACCCAGAGGCGCACCCATGACGTTCGACCTGACCCCGACGGCCGCACAACACGACCTTGCCAGGCGCACACATGAGTTCGCCGAAGAATGCATCCGCCCGGTAGCCCTCGAGTACGACCAGCGGCAGGAGTTCCCGTGGCCGGTGCTGGAGGAGGCGGCGCGGCGCGGCTTTTACAGCCCGCTGTTTTACCGCGATCTCATCGGTGATCCAACCGGCATCTCCCTACCGATGTTCATGGAGGAGCTGTTCTGGGGTTGCGCCGGGATCGGGCTGGCCATCGTCATGCCGGCGCTGGCACTGTCGGCGATCGGGCAGGCCGCGTCCCCCGAACAGATGCTGGAGTGGGCCCCTGAATGTTTCGGCACGCCAGGGGATCTCAAGCTCGCCGCGCTGGCCATCTCCGAGCCCGAGGGCGGCAGCGACGTGCGCAACCTGCGCACCCACGCGCGCCGCGACGGCGACGACTGGATCATCGACGGCCACAAGATGTGGATCGGCAATGGCGGCATCGCCAACGTGCACGTGGTCAACGCCGTGGTCGACGAGGAGCTCGGCCACCGGGGTCAGGCATTGTTCGTCGTGCCCGGCGGCACGCCCGGCCTGAAATTGGTGCGCAAGCTGGACAAGCTGGGTTGCCGAGCCTCCCATACCGCCGAATTGGCCTTCGAGGGGGTGCGCGTTCCGGGAGCCAATCTCCTTGGCGGACAAGAGAAGCTCGACCACAAGCTCGCCAAGGCCAGGGAAGTGGTGGCGGGCGGCAAGCGGTCCGGTTCAGCGACGTTGGGCACCTTCGAGCAGACGCGGCCCATGGTCGCCGCCCAGGCGATCGGCATCGCGCGCGCGGCACTCGAATACGCCACCGCGTATGCCACCGAGCGCGAGGCCTTCGGCGGCCCCATCATCGACAATCAGGGCATCTCCTTCCCGCTGGCGGAGCTGGCCACCCAGATCGACGCCGCCCGGTTACTCACCTGGCGCGCGTCGTGGATGGCGGCCAACAACGTTCCCTTCGAGCGGGGCGAGGGTTCGATGTCGAAGATGGCCGCCAGCGAAGTCGCGGTCATGGCCACCGAACGCGCCATCCAGACCATGGGCGGCTGGGGTTACATCACCGACCATCCGGTCGAGAAATGGTATCGGGATGCCAAGCTGTACACCATCTTTGAGGGGACCAGCGAGATCCAGCGGATGGTCATCTCCAACGCGCTGGGTGCCGCCGTCGGGACCCCGCCGCTGCATGTGGTGCTCGAGCCGTCCGGCGGACCGTTGAACCGGGTATTCGGGCGCGGCACGCCCTTGCGATCCCGGGCCGCCGATAGCGCGCTGTCGATGAAGGATCGGGTGCCCGAGCCGATCATGCGGTTGGCGATGAAGGTGCTGCGGCCCCCGCGCAAGTAGGGCGCCGGGTACGGTCGCGGATGACGGCGCTGCTTGCGGGCCCCGCGACGGAGGGTGGACGATGAGCAACCTAGAGGTCGCGCCGGCCGAACTCGCCTGCGCCGCCTCACCACAGCGTGACGCCCCGCCGCTGGTGCACGTGCTGCAGCCGCGCGAGGTGCCGTTGGGCGGCCCGAGGGCGATTCGGGTGCAACGCACGCTGCCGCAACGGCAGCGTTCACTCGTCGGCGCGTGGTGTTTCATCGACCACTACGGCCCGGTGGCCGCGCGCATGGATGTACCGCCGCACCCGCACACGGGACTACAGACCGTCAGCTGGTTGTTCAGTGGGGAAGTGGAGCACCGTGACAGCGCTGGCGTTCATGCGGCGGTTCGGCCCGGCGAGTTGAATCTGATGACCGCCGGGGCTGGCATCTGCCATTCGGAGGTATCGGCGGAGTCCGGCGCCCCCTTGCACGGTGTCCAGCTCTGGGTCGCCCTACCCGCATCCGGCCGCGACGCCGGGCGGGATTTCACCCATTACGTGCCCACGCCAGTCGCGTTGCCCGGCGCGCAGGTTCGGGTCTTCCTCGGTGAGCTGACCGGAAGTCGTTCGCCGGTACCGACATTCACGCCATTACTAGGCGCCCAGATCGATCTCGACGCCGGGACTACGCTGGATATCGACGTTGACCCGACCTTCGAGCACGGGGTGCTGTGTGACTCCGGGGCTGTGCACGTGGACGGGACAGGCCTGACGATCGCCGAATTGGCGTATCGAAGCCCCGGGCCGGCGCAGCTGCAGGTGCGCAACGCGGGGGAGAGGCGCGCGCGGGTGCTGCTGCTCGGCGGCGCGCCATTTACCGAGGAGCTGGTGATGTGGTGGAACTTCGTCGGACGCAGCCACGAGGACATCGTCGGCTACCGACAACAGTGGGAGGACGCCGACGACCGATTCGGCGCCGTCCGGGGCTACCGGGGAGCACTCGCCCGGCTGCCCGCTCCACCGCTGCCGACCGCACGGCTGCGGCCACGGCAAGTACCGCACAGAGAGGGAAGTACAGATGACAACCGATAAGACCGGCGCCGAAGCCACGGTTCGCCTCGAGGACGGCAAGTACACGATCGCCGTCGATGGTAAAACGGTGGGGCTGGCCGATTTTGCCGATCGCGGCGATCAGCGCGTGTTCTACCACACCGAAATCGATCCGGCGTATGGCGGGCGTGGGCTCGCGACGATCCTTGTCGAGCAGGCGCTCAACGAGGCGCGCGACGAGGGCAAGCGGATCGTTCCGGTGTGCTCGATGATCGGCACGGTGCTCAAGAAACATCCCGAGTTCGACGACATCACCGATCCGGTCACTCCCGAGATCTCGCGGTGGGTGCGCTCGTAGGCGCGGAGCTAAGCGGCGAGGTGCATTGGTGTAGCGTGTGCAGGGCTACGTAATGGGCGGGCCGAAGTACTTATCCGCCTGCGCCTTTCGCAGGGCGATTAACTCTTCGCACGACCTTTGCGCGTTAGCTGAAGAGAACATTTCTTCGATGCGGGCGAGGTTGGTGCGAGTCCACGTCGCCTTTTCCACGGGGTCTGCACGGTTCAGCTCGTCGTAGTCGTCGAGGTGCTGTCGAATGAGCGATATTCGGAACCAGTTGTCCGGTGAGCCTGCCAGTTCAGTCGGTGCGACGGCAAACCCCAGGATTCCTCGATCGTTGTCTAAAGACCAGCTGAGAAGTGGGCCCGTCAGATTCAGGCCGGCGTTGATTGTGGGTATGCCGGACGTGACCGAATCTGTAATGCGGTAGCGGGGGTCCACATACAAGAACCCGAAGTTTTCAATGAAGAACTCCAGCAATGTCTTCATTTTCTCCGGATCCTATTTGTGCGAGACAACAGGTCGGATCTGGCCAGGCCCGTCCTCAGGCTATTGTGACCAATATTTGTCTGCATTAGCGCGTCTCAACTCCTTCAATTCTTCACACACGTTCGCCACTGTAGACGCGTTGCAGAAAAGCTCTTCGACACGAGTGGCGTTCTGGCGCATCCACTCAACTTCATCGGTCGCGGAGAGGTACTCGATTTCGGGTTCATGGTTGATATATTGCTTGATGAGCGAGACCCAAAACCAGTTTCGCGGCAACGCAAGGCACGTGGGCGCTAGTGAGATTTGCATCTGTCCGCGGTCGTTGACCACCAGCCACGTGATAATTGGTCCCGTCACGGTCAATGAGCCATTGATGGTGGCGTTCCCTGTCTTCGAATTTGTAATCCGGTAGCGCGGGTCGAGGTACAAGAAATCGAAGTAGTTAAGGTAAAACTCTAATAGGGTCCTCATCGCCTACCTCCCAATTGTGGTGGAACAAAGGTAGAGTCGCCGATCCTTTGATAGCCGTGGTTTTTGAGATATTGGATCTCGGCAGCAGTGAAGGTGTTGGGCTTGATCTCGTCATATGGTACTGACAGTGTAATAGTGTCCCGGTTTGCGATCGCGACATCCAATACATGCTGATTGGCAGCCAGTTGCTCAGTGGGTGTGAATGAATACCACGCATCGCCGAGATCAAAATAACTGGCATTGTGGTCGCGTGCGACGTCGATGTAGGAGGGGCCTCCGTTCTCCGGTTGGAATGGTCCGAGGACGGTTTCGCCGCTGCCGGTCAGATGCTGTTCAGATAGCGCTCGCAACTCGGGCGGCATGTAGCGCAGGGGGTCGTCGAGGATGAATTCCGGATGCGCTGGGTCAATCGCAATGGGTGGCGGGCTGTCGGGCAACACAGGTGCGTGAGGCCCAGCTGGCGCATGGTCGACGGGTGCATCGGCGGCCGGCGGAGCGTGCTCGACCGGAGGCGGCTCAAGAGGATGCGTGCCGGGGACGGGTTCACCTCCAATCCCAGGTGCGCCGTGCGGGGGAAGATCCGCCTCGGCCAGGGCGGCACGCAACTCTGGCCCGCTCATGCCACTGGCCGTCAGACTTTCGGACGTCAGGCCCTCAAACGCTTCTCGACCGAATAGCGCCTTCGCGCCTTGTAAAAGCGCCTCCCCGCCAGCCTTCAGCCCCGGCCCCCCGACCGCCAGGGTGATAGCGGTCCATAGCGGTTCGGGGGTGGCTTCCACTTGCCCGGGATCCGGTGTGCGCATGCCGGTCAACTTGCCGCCGTTGAAGCTGTAGTAGGTGCCGGTGGCCTGGTCGAAGAACTCGCCCGTTCCGTTCTTGAGCTGACCGATTACCTGTACGGGCTGTCCCTTGTCGTTATAGGTGAACATGAAATGCCCGTCGGGGGTGATGCTCACCGACGCGGGATCGATGGCGGTGTAGTCGGGTATCTTGCGCAGGTCGTCGAGAGCCTTCGCCAGATCGTCCTTGAGCTTGGGCAGCCTGGCATTGGCGGCCTCGGCTTCCGGCGACCCGGGGCCGTGGGTGTACGTGTCGGCCGCGGCCTTATTGAGAGCGTCCCGCGCAGCGCGTACCTTGGCCAGTTGGTCCGCCACCGCCTGTTTGGTGACTTGGCGGATCTCCGCCAGTGCGGCTTGTTGGGCGGGAGACGGCGGGGCGACACCGTCAGCGTCGGCTCCGTGGAGGGGCGCGCCGTCATACCCTTCGGCATGCAGGCTATCCAGCGACTTCTTAAGGCCGTCGGAGTAGCCGTTGCGAATTGACTGCAGTGCAGCTAGCGCCGCCTTGGTGTCCCGGAGGGCGTCGTCTTCACATGTGTTGATGAACGCATGCACTGCATCCTTGTCCGCGGCGGTGAGGCTTTTGTCGTTGTTCAACAGGTTGACGGCCTGCGCGATTGAGTCCGAGATGCTCTTCAACTGCGCGTCCAACGCCGCGATCCGCGCTGAGCCTGCCTTTTGGGCGTCGGCCAACGCCGCGGCGATGTTCTCGAGGTCCGCAGCGATCTTGGGTAGCTGCAACGACTGCGCTCCAAGAGATTTCACCACCCGCTGGACTTCTTCGGAGTCGTTGATCGGATGACCGCCGTCCTGGTGATTCCAGGCGGCTTCGAAGCGGGTGCGGGCTTGCTGGAAAGCGTTGTCAGACTCCGCGGTGCATCGGCCCGCGCGATGGAAGGCACCGGCGAGATTCGAAATATGCAACGGGCTGCCAGCCTGCAGGCTCGCGTTAATCGCCCAGGGGTCGCCGCCAGCTTCGGCGACCAGCGCCCGCTCATCTATGTAGGGAAGTCCCATGACACCGTAGATGCCTAGCTAGGGTTTTGCGTCTCACGGCGGAACGGTCGGGCGTGCATTCGCGTCGGAGACGAGCATTCGACGTCAATACCCATTCCCGACCTCCTGAGCTGCACGTAAGCGTACTGATCAAGGCACGCTGGTCAATTCACCCGGCGTCGCGGGTCACGGAGCACGGGTTAGGCGCTGACCCGCACCGCGAGCGGCGATGACAGTGCGATCCGCTTACGTCACGCCGTGCAGTCGAGATCGTATGGATGGCTGTCCTAACGCGGGCGATGGAATCCTTGGCGGGCCGGTAGATCTCCAAATACATCTGCTCCGTCGGGATCGGTGACGCGAATCTTGCTCGGCGACAGCAATTCCGGTATCGGCGGAGGGTGGAACGGTGCGGACGGCCTCGGAGATATCCGTGAGCTCACGGGGGAGTGCGGCTGCCGCCACGCCGGTCGTCACGACGCCGCCTGCCTCAGGTGGCAAGCTGCCGGCCCACCTCGAGTCGCCTGAGCTTGCCCGAGGAGGTGCGGGGCAGCGATCCCGGCGGCATCAAGACGACGTCGGCCGGGGTCACGCCGCACACCGAGATGACCCGTTTGATGACCGCGCTTCGGGTCACATCGTGGTCCGAACCCAAAAACTCCGCGGCGATTAGCAACCGGGACTGGGCGGGCCCGGATTCGGACCCCACCGCAACCACCGCGCCTTGCCGTACACCGTCGACTTGGCCTGCTACCTGTTCGATTTCGGTGGGGAAGATGTTGCGGCCGGCGATGGTGATGACCTCTTTCGAGCGCCCACAGATCACCAGCTCGCCGTCGACCAGGTAGCCGATGTCTCCCGTGCGAAACCAGCCCTCATCGAGACCAGCGGGGGAGCTGGAATCGCCGAAATAGCCGGTCATCATGGAGGTTCCGCGGACCTCGACCTCCCCGATCCGATCGTCAGACGTGTTCTCGCCCGGGCTGATTCGCAGCTCCATGCCGGGAACAGGGCGGCCCAACACGGCGTACGTTTGGCGTCTCCCGGATTCGGTGCGCTCGTCGATGCGCAATCCCGTTGCGGGTTCCGGCATCGTGACGGCGCACGTCGACTCGGCCATCCCGTAGGCGGGAGTCGACGCGGATGCCCGGAAGCCGAACGGCGCCATCGCCGTCGCGAACTGCTGGAATCCCGTGCAGTCGACGGGTTCTCCCCCGTTGATCGCGATCCGAAGCGGTCCCAGGTCGACGTCCGACACGCGGCCCGAGAAGCGGCCGAGCGTGGCGTACCCGAAATTCGGTCCGGCGGTGAACGTCGCCGCGCTGGCCGACAGCCATTCCGCCCAGCGCAGCGGTGCGGCGGAGAACGCGCCCGTCGGCGCCTGCCACAACGGCATCCCGCTCAGAACGCAGCTGAGGACGAAGGCCAAGCCCATGTCGTGATAGATCGGCAGCCACGAACATCCGCGGTCGTACGAGCCGTCGAGCCGTAGCCGGTCGGCGATGCCCCGCATGTTGTTCAACACGGCGGCGGGCGACAGGGCGGCCGTGCGGGGATCGCCGGTCGAGCCGGCCGTCCCCTGAAGGATCGCGAACGCCGAATCCTGCGTTCCCTGAAGGGTGTTCGATGTCCGGGTGCGTCCGGCCTCGCCGAGGTCGCAGACGGTCAAGGCGGACTCGGCATCGGCGAGAATGCGCAAGGTGGCCCCGTGGCTGAGGACGACGCTGACGCCGATTCCGCTGAACCGGCTCAAGGTGCTGTGCGCCCACTCGGACGGGTCGGCGCCGCGCCGCGGGCGCGGGAGGATCGATACCGCCGCGCCCGCGAGCCACGCGCCCTGAATGGCGGCGACGAGCTCGACGGTCGGCTCGCCGACCAGCCCCACGGCGCCGACGTGATCCTGCTGCAGCAGCCGCGTAGCGACGCTTTCGGCGATCCCATGGACTTCGGGCCACGGACACGCCGACCATGCGTCCGTGTCTTTGTCCAACACCATCAAGTCATGCGGTGACCGGGTCATCGCCTCACGCATCGCGGCGGCAAGCACGTTCATGCGCTAACCTCAGCGTCCGTTAAATCGGCTGTCGCACTTGTGTATTGGTGCGTCGGGGCGCTGATCGACTGCTCGTCAACGGCGCGGGGCACAGGGGGATTGGCGAAAGTCATATGTCGGGACCATACCGCGCTGATTTAGGTAAGGCTACCCTAATTGCAAAGTGTGGGTTGTCTCACCGTCGCGGCCGATGTGGCCCGGCGACCCGCGCGCAGTCGCCTAATGGGTAGCGCTGCAACACGTTTCGTGGTCCCTGCTCCGGCGCCGCCAGGACAAGTGTTCTGCGCAGATGCGCGGGCTGCAAGGATGATCAGGTGACAGACCCCTGCGCGAGCTGCGGATTCACCTATGACCTGCGGCGCGCCACAGCCGCTGCCGACGACATCCGCGCCCAGGCCGCCGAAGTTGTTGCGCTCCTGTGCAATAAAGGGGTCCACGTGCGGCGGCGTCCGCGTCCCGACGTCTGGTCCCCGCTGGAGTACGCGTGCCATCTGCGGGATGTGCTGCTGGTGCAGCGCGAACGAGTGCTCGCGGCCCGGCGGCACAACGGGGCCGACTGCGTGCCGATGGGCCGCGAAGAGCGTGCTGAACACGAGGGTTACAACGAACAGGACCCCGCCGCGGTCGCGCGCCAACTCACCGACGCCGCAGCACTATTCGGCAATGTGCTCCTTCGGCTCTCCGCCACGGACTGGGATCGCACGGTCGTCTATCACTATCCCAAGACCAGCGAGCGGTCGTTGCGCTGGGTCGCCGTCCACACCGCGCACGAACTGCAGCACCACCTTCTCGACATCCGCCATCAACTCTGAGCCGCGCCGGACCCCGCCGCTACGGTGCAGAGCATGAATGTCGATGCCGTCGAGTTCAGTGAACGATGGGTGCGCAATTGGAACGCCCATGACGTCGAAGCAGTACTCGCCGACTTCCATGACGACGTCGTGTTCACGTCACCGGTAGCCGCCGAGCTCCTCCCGGCGACGGGCGGCGTCGTTCGCGGTAAGGACGCCCTACGGCGGTACTGGACCGAGGCCGTCGCACGCATCCCCGGACTCCGGTTCACCGTCGAAGGCGTCTACCAAGGCGTCGACACGATCGTCATCAATTACCGCAACCAGAGCGGGAACTTGGTCAACGAGATCCTGACCTTCGCCGGCGACGCGGTCATCGAGGGCCGCGGCACCTACCACGTCGTCGACCCATAGCAGGGCGAGAAGCCTTTCCCACAAACACGAAAGTCACGACCTCTTGCGAGGCCGTGACCTTTCGTAGAACCGCTCAGTGTGGGCGAAGGGGGACTTGAACCCCCACGTCCCGAAGGACACTGGCACCTGAAGCCAGCGCGTCTGCCATTCCGCCACTCGCCCGGAAAAACAACCGATGGACCATATCACTCTAATGGCCCGATCCCCGAACCGCCGCAGTGGGCCCGTACACCGTCGCGTGCTGCGCACCGGTCCGCCCGCATCGCTCTGAACTGGGCCGATGCAGTTCTCACGATTTCGAAAGTGCCGCGGCGACACGATGTCCCGATACCATGCGGGAGTGATTCAGCACCGGGGTGATTCGTTTGCCGTCCACCGGCAATACCTCATGGCAAGTGCACACGAACGGTAGGACATGGGTAGCCAACGGGGGCTGGTCGCGCGCATCGAGCGCAAACTCGAGGCGACGGTAGACAATGCCTTCGCCCGGGTATTCGGTGGATCGGTCGTTCCCCAAGAGGTCGAAGCCCTGTTATGCCGCGAAGCGCGTGACGGCGTGCAGCAGCTTCACGGAAATCGCCTTTTGGCCCCCAACGAATACATCATTACCCTCGGTATGCACGACTTCGAGAAGGTGAGCGCCGATCCGGATCTCACGTCGAGCGCTTTCGCGAGGTACTTGGCTGACTACATCCACGAACAGGGGTGGCAAACGTATGGTGAGGTGGTCGTCCGGTTCGAGCAGTCGACGAACCTGCACACCGGCCAGTACCGCGCCCGCGGTGCTGTCAACCCTGATGTCCAGCCCCGCCCGACGGTCGACGATCCCGTCCGGCCACAATCAAATAATGCGTTCGGCGAAGAACGAGGAGTAGCAGCAATGACTGACAATTCTGGCTACCGCGGGGCTCAGGGGCCAGGGCGCCCCGGCGACGAGTACTACGACGACCGCTATGGGCGTCCCCAGGACGAGGCACGTGGTGGCCCGGACCAGCAGGGCGCACCCGACCAGCGGGGCGGATATCCGCCCGAGCAGGGGGGCTATCCGCCTCAGCAGGGCTACCCGCCGCCCCGACACCCCGACCAGGGCGCTTACCCGGAGCAGGGCGGCTACCCCGAGCAGGGGCACGGCGGCTACCCGCCGGCGCAGGGCTACCAAGAACAGCGCGGCTATCCCGACCAGCAAGGGCAGGGCGGCTATCCCCCTCAGCAGGGCTACCAAGATCAGCGCGGCTACCCCGAGCAGGGGCAGGGCGGTTACCCGCAGTCATACGAGCAGCGTCCGCCCGCCCCCGGCGGTTACGGCGGCCAGGGTTACGACCAGGGCTACCGCCAAGGCGGCGGCTACGGGCCCCCCGGCGGTCAGCAGGGTGGCGGTCAGCAGGGCTACGGCGGATACGGCGATTACGGTCGTGGTCCGGCCCGCCAGGACGAGGGCGGTTACGCCCCGCCAGAACAACGACCCGCCTATCCCGAGCAGGGCGGTGGCTACGACCAGGGCTACCAGCAGGGCGGGGGATACGGCCGCCAGGACTACGGCTCCGGCGAGTACACCCAGTACTCCGAGCACGCGCAGGGCGGCACGTACGGCGGTCAGGCCGGCGGCTACCCCGAGGCGGCCAGCCCCGAGTACGAGTACGGCCAGCAGGCGGAGTACGGGCAGCCGGCGGACTACGGCCAGCAGGCCGACTACGGTCAGCCCGCCGACTACGGCCAGCAGGCGGGTGGTTACGGCGGCTACGGCCAAGGCGGCTATGGGGCCGGCGGGACCACGATCACTCTGCAGCTCGACGACGGCAGCGGTCGCACCTACCAGCTCCGCGAGGGCTCCAACATCGTGGGGCGCGGCCAGGACGCTCAGTTCCGGTTGCCCGACACCGGCGTGTCACGGCGTCACCTCGAGATCCGCTGGGACGGACAGGTCGCGCTGCTCTCGGATCTGAATTCGACCAATGGCACCACGGTGAACAACGCACCAATCCAGGAGTGGCAGCTCGCCGACGGCGACGTGATCCGCTTGGGCCATTCGGAGATCATCGTCCGGATCCACTAAGCCACTGGGCTTAACGCTGCCGTGCTTCGCCCCGTGTCGACCGCCGTCCAAGTATCGTGACGTAGCCGATCTGCTCGGAGTCACGGGCACTAGGGATGCGACGCTAGGACGGAAAGGACGCCAGATGCAGGGACTGGTACTGCAGCTGACGCGCGCCGGGTTTTTAATGCTGCTGTGGGTATTCATCTGGTCCGTACTGCGAATCCTTCGGACAGACATCTACGCGCCCACCGGTGCTGTCATGGTGCGACGGGGGTTGGCACTGCGCAGCACGCTGCTGCCTTCTCGTCAGCGCCGGCATGCGGCCCGTTATCTGGTGGTCACCGAAGGGGCGCTGGCGGGCGGACGCATCACCCTCAGTGGACAGCCGGTACTGATCGGACGGGCCGACGACTCCACGCTGGTGCTCACCGACGACTACGCCTCGACGCGGCACGCCCGGCTGTCTCAGCGCGGCTCGGAGTGGTACGTCGAGGATCTAGGATCGACCAACGGTACTTACCTTGACAGGGCGAAGGTGACGACTGCGGTACGAGTTCCAATCGGAACGCCGATTCGGATCGGCAAAACGGCGATCGAGTTGCGCCCGTGACGCTGGTCCTGCGGTATGCCGCGCGGAGCGATCGCGGCCTGGTACGCGCCAACAATGAAGACTCGGTCTATGCCGGCGCGCGACTGCTCGCGCTGGCCGACGGCATGGGCGGCCACGCCGCCGGTGAGGTGGCATCCCAGCTGGTGATCGCCGCGCTGGCCCACCTCGACGACGACGAGCCGGGCGGCGATCTGCTGGCCAAGCTCGACGACGCGGTCCGCTCCGGCAATGCGGCCATCGCCGCGCAGGTCGAAGCCGAACCCGAGCTGGAGGGGATGGGCACCACCCTCACCGCGATCCTGTTCGCCGGCGACCGCATCGGGATGGTGCACATCGGTGACTCGCGGGGCTATCTGCTGCGCGACGGCGAGCTCACTCAAATCACCAAGGACGACACGTTCGTCCAGACCTTGGTCGACGAAGGCCGGATCACTCGGGAAGAGGCCCACAGCCACCCGCAGCGGTCGCTGATCATGCGGGCGCTGACCGGTCACGAGGTGGAGCCGACGTTGACCATGCGCGAGGCGCGCGCGGGCGATCGCTATCTGCTGTGCTCCGATGGGTTGTCGGATCCGGTGAGCGACGAAACCATTCTCGAGGCGCTGCAGATCCCCGACGTGGCCGAGGCCGCCTACCGGCTCATCGAGTTGGCGCTGCGCGGCGGCGGCCCGGACAACGTGACCGTCGTGGTCGCCGACGTGGTCGACTACGACTACGGGCAGACCCAGCCGATCCTCGCCGGCGCGGTGTCCGGCGACGAGGATCAGATGACCCTGCCGAACACTTCCGCCGGACGCGCCTCTGCGATCCGGCCGCGCGATGAGTCCGCCAAACGCGTTGCGCCGCAACCGGAAACACCGAACCGGCCGCGCTGGTCGCGGCGGAAGATGTTCTTCGCGGTCGCGCTGGCGGTGCTAGTGGTATTCGCCGGCCTCACCGTCGGATGGTGGGTCATCCAACGCAACTACTACGTCGCGGAATACAGCGGCAAGATCTCCATCGTCCGTGGCATTCAGGGCACGCTGCTGGGTGTGCCGTTGCAGCAGCCCTACCTGGTGGGCTGCCTCAACACCCGCAACGAGCTGTCCCTGGTCAGCTACGGGCAGACCGGCGGCCATTCCAGTTGCCAGCTGATGACGCCGCAAGACCTGCGCCGGCCAGGACAGGTTCAGGTGCAAACCGGGCTGCCGGGCGGCAGCCTGGACCAGGCCGAATCGCAACTGCGGCAACTGCTGGCCGAGTATCTGCTGCCGATCTGTCCGCCCCCGCGCGCCACGTCGCCGCCCGCATCATCCACCCCCCGCAGCGGAACACCAGAATCCGGCACCACAGCAGCACCGGCACCACCGACGACCAGCTCTTCGAGCGCCATTCCCGCACCGAGCACGAGCGCCAACGGCCCCGCGAACTCTGCGCCGGCAGGTCCGACGACCACGTCGCAGACAGTCACCGCGCTTCCCGGGCCGCCACCACAACCGGGCATCGATTGCCGGACGGTGGCATGACCACACAACTCCAGCCGCCGGTCGCGGTCACCCCCCCGTTGCCCACCCGGCGCAATGCCGAGTTGTTGCTTCTGGGCTTCGCCTCACTGATCACCGTCGCCGCGCTGCTGATAGTCGAAGCCAACCAAGAGCGCAACCTGCACTGGACCGCCATCAGCTACGGGCTGGTGTTTCTCGTCGTCTTCGGCTCGGCACACATGGCCGTCAGGCGCTTCGCGCCTTACACCGATCCGCTGCTGCTGCCAATTGTGGCGTTGCTCAACGGACTTGGCCTGGTGATGATTCACCGGCTCGATCTGGTCACCAATCAGCTCAGCGGCCGGCACCACCCCAGCGCGACCCAGCAGATGCTGTGGACCCTGATCGGCGTAGTGACGTTCTCTCTGGTGGTCACGTTCTTGAAAGACCATCGGCAGCTGGCGCGCTACGGCTACATCTGCGGACTGGTCGGTCTGATCTTCCTGGTGATCCCCGCCCTGCTGCCGGCATCGCTGTCCGAACAGAACGGCGCCAAGATCTGGATTCGCTTGCCCGGCTTCTCAATTCAGCCCGCCGAGTTCTCCAAGATTCTGCTGCTGATCTTTTTCTCCGCGGTGCTGATCGCCAAGCGGGGCCTTTTCACCAGCGTCGGTAAGCATTTCATGGGACTGACGCTGCCCCGTCCCCGCGACCTCGCGCCCCTGCTGGCGGCGTGGGTGATCTCCGTCGGCGTGATGGCCTTCGAAAAAGACCTCGGCACTTCGCTATTGCTCTACACGTCGTTTCTGGTGGTGGTCTACCTTGCCACCCAACGCTTTAGTTGGGTAGGCATCGGCCTGGTGCTGTTCGTCGCGGGAAGCGTTGTCGCGTATTACATTTTCGCCCACGTTCGGGTGCGGGTGCAGATGTGGTGGGATCCGTTCTCCGACCCCGACGGCAGCGGCTACCAAATCGTCCAGTCGCTCTTCAGCTTCGCCACCGGCGGCATCTTCGGCACCGGCCTCGGTAACGGTCAGCCGGACACCGTGCCCGCCGCCTCGACCGACTTCATCATCGCCGCGTTCGGCGAAGAGCTCGGGCTGGTGGGCCTGGCCAGCATTTTGATGCTCTACACCATCGTCATCGTGCGCGGCCTGCGCACGGCCATCGCCACCCGCGACAGCTTCGGCAAGCTGCTCGCCGCGGGGCTGGCGTCGACGCTGGCCCTTCAGCTGTTCATCGTCGTCGGCGGGGTAACCCAGCTCATTCCCCTCACCGGGTTGACCACCCCGTGGATGTCCTACGGCGGCTCGTCCTTACTGGCGAACTACGTGCTGCTGGCCATCCTGGCGCGCATCTCGCACAGCGCCCGTCGTCCCTTGCGTACCCGCGCACGCAACGAGCCGTCGATCGCGGCGGCCGGCACCGAGGTGATCGAGAAAGTATGAACGCCTCCCTGCGCCGGATCTCGGTGACCGTGATGGCGTTGATCGTGTTGCTGTTGATCAACGCCACGATGACGCAGGTCTTCGCCGCCGACTCGCTGCGTGCCGACCCGCGCAACCAGCGGGTCCTGCTCGACGAGTATTCGCGCCAGCGCGGCCAGATCGTGGCCGGCGGCCAGCTGTTGGCCTACTCGGCCGCCACCGACAACCGCTACCGCTTCCTGCGCGTCTACCCCAACCCCGCGGTGTACGCGCCGGTCACCGGGTTCTACTCGCTGCGCTATTCCAGTACCGGCCTGGAGCGTGCCGAGGATCCGCTCTTGAACGGCTCCGACGAGCGGTTGTTCGGGCGCAGGCTGGCCGACTTCTTCACCGGTCGCGATCCGCGCGGCGCGAACGTCGACACCACGATCAAGCCGCGGGTGCAGCAGGCCGCCTGGGACGCGATGCAGCAGGGCTGCGGCGGTCCGCCTTGCAAGGGCGCCGTCGTCGCCCTCGAGCCGTCGACCGGCCGGATCCTGGCGATGGTGTCGTCGCCGTCGTATGACCCCAACCTGCTGTCGTCGCACGACCCCGAGGTGCAAGCCCAGGCGTGGCAGAAGTTGCGGGATGACCCGAACAATCCGCTGACCAACCGCGCCATCTCGGAGACCTACCCGCCCGGATCCACCTTCAAGGTCATCACCACCGCGGCGGCGCTGCAGGCCGGTGCGTCCGACACCCAGCAGCTGACGGCCGCGCGCTCGATTCCGCTACCCAACAGCACCGCATCGTTGGAGAACTACGGTGGGGAACCGTGTGGAAGCGAGCCGACGGTGTCGCTGCAGCAGGCCTTCGCGCTGTCCTGCAACACCGCGTTTGTCCAGCTCGGAATGCTCACGGGATCCGACGCGCTGCGCAACATGGCGCACTCGTTCGGGCTGGACAGCACGCCCAGTGTCATCCCGCTGCAGGTCGCGGAATCGACCATCGGGATCATTCCGGACGCCGCGGCGCTGGGAATGACCAGCATCGGCCAGAAGGATGTCGCTATGACGCCCCTGCAGAACGCCGAGATCGCCGCGACCATCGCGAACGATGGGGTGACGATGCAGCCCTACCTGATCGACAGCCTCAAGGGGCCCGACCTGACCACCATCAGCACCACGGCCCCGTATGAGCAGCGGCGCGCCGTGTCGCCGCAGGTCGCCGCTAAGCTAACAGAGCTGATGGTCGGCGCCGAGAAGGTCGCACAGCAGAAAGGGGC
This sequence comes from Mycobacterium colombiense, assembly GCF_003284935.1. Taxonomy (GTDB): domain Bacteria; phylum Actinomycetota; class Actinomycetes; order Mycobacteriales; family Mycobacteriaceae; genus Mycobacterium; species Mycobacterium arosiense_A. The sequence continues at coordinate 1,143 of NZ_QMEV01000011.1, read as the reverse complement.
CATTCCCGGCGTGCAGATCGCATCGAAGACTGGTACCGCAGAGCATGGCAGCGATCCGCGGCACACCCCGCCGCACGCGTGGTACATCGCGTTCGCGCCCGCACAGACCCCGAAGGTCGCGGTGGCGGTGTTGGTGGAGAATGGCGCCGACCGCCTGTCCGCGACGGGGGGTGCACTCGCCGCGCCGATCGGACGGGCTGTGATCCAGGCTGCGCTACAGGGAGGACCATGAGCCCGCGAGTTGGTGTGACGCTGTCAGGCAGATACCGCCTTCAGCGCCTGATCGCCACCGGCGGCATGGGTCAGGTGTGGGAGGCGGTGGATAGCCGGCTGGGCCGGCGCGTCGCGGTCAAGGTGCTCAAGCAGGAGTTCTCCCAGGACCCGGAGTTCATCGAACGGTTCCGCGCCGAGGCACGCACCACCGCGATGCTCAACCACCCCGGCATCGCCGCCGTCCATGACTACGGCGAAAGCCAGCTCGACGGGGAAGGCCGGACCGCGTACCTGGTGATGGAGCTGGTCAACGGCGAGCCGCTGAACTCGGTGCTCAAGCGCACCGGCCGGCTGTCGCTGCGGCACGCGCTGGACATGCTCGAACAGACCGGTCGCGCTCTGCAGGTGGCGCACGCCGCCGGCCTGGTGCACCGCGACGTCAAACCGGGAAACATCCTGATCACCCCGACCGGCCAGGTGAAGATCACCGACTTCGGTATCGCCAAGGCCGTCGATGCCGCACCGGTGACCCAGACGGGGATGGTGATGGGCACCGCCCAGTACATCGCGCCCGAACAGGCGCTGGGTCACGACGCCACCCCGTCCAGCGACGTGTACTCGCTGGGAGTCGTTGGCTACGAAGTTGTTTCGGGTAAGCGGCCGTTTACCGGTGACGGCGCGCTGACGGTGGCAATGAAGCACATCAAGGAGCCGCCGCCGCCGCTGCCCGCGGAGCTGCCGCCCAACGTGCGCGAACTCATCGAGATCACGCTGGTGAAGAACCCCGCGATGCGGTATCGCAGCGGGGGCCCGTTCGCCGACGCCGTGTCGGCGGTGCGCGCCGGTCGTCGTCCGCCGCGGCCCAGCGCGACACCGCCTGCCGGCCGGGCTTCGCCGGCGGCCATTCCGTCCAGTTGCTGGCGCACCAGC
>NZ_QMEV01000119.1 GCF_003284935.1 Mycobacterium colombiense | reverse complement strand
CATGGTGACATCCTTCCAGCCTGCCCACGCCGGGCAAGCCATCTCAGTTGTCACCTACTCGTGCAGCAGACCCATCAGACAGGACGAATCGATAACTGCTGTGGAGAGAAGTCTGGCACTACCAGCGTCATTCGAATCGGCCCAGCACATTGCCGCCGCGAAGAGTCTGCGCTATCCGCACGGCATTTCAACGAAAGCCTGTCAGCTATGACGACGCCGTCACAGCCCCACACATCTGCAGACTGTGAAGCCGCACAACGCGATCCCCGCAGGAGGCTATCGCTATTGAACATGTTGTATCGGTTAAGATTTCGGTCAGCATACCGCGGGAATGACTACGGCTACCTCGTGCAAGAAACCATGATGAAGGCCTACGTCGTATTGGGATCGTGCTCTGGTCGAGCCGTCGCCCGCGGCAGGATCAACCGGCGGAAGAAGCACTGACCTTAAATCGGAGGCGCTAGGAGGGCAACGCAGGCCAGATCCGCTGCCGTTGAGCGCTATTGGCACACTTGCATATCGACGACTACCCGTTCCGCTCATCGGAAGTGGTCACTGTGGCCCTGTGGTGCGGGGCGTCGAGATCATCTTGACGCTTCAGGAAGCAGCCGATAAACGCGAAGGGACGACTCATCATACTGTTCCGGCCAGGTCACGTTCTGTGGGATGAACGGCCGGGTTCGCCTTGCCGATCCGATCCGGCCAACCGGAAGCTCGCAGACGTAAAAATGCTGTGACAGGACGACGACTTTAAGGCAGCGCTCGTGTGCATCGAGCCGTCCCGCGAATCGGAACCGCTGCGATGGTTTACCTCGCGAGAGTCTATGCAACGCAGACTATTGTCCTGCTCTGCTGCCTCCGGCGTGGACAGTGCGCGGATGATTCGCTAGTAGCCGACAGCCGATTGCGAATGAGAGTGCCCTGCGCCTGGACCCATCAGCGCCGTACAGGTCTGTCCACATCCGCCCGGCCGCGGCCGATCAAGATCCGATGGGCGCTGCGGGCGCCGCGACAGCCTGGCGATCCATTTCCGGGGCAGGCGCCAGCGCTGGTGAAGGGAGGCGCAGCATTGTTGCTTTGCCTGGTACTGGGGAGGGGCCCTTCGTGGCGGCGCTATTGTTTTCTCATGCCTGATCGTGAACCGCTGGCGGCGTTTCTTCGGGCCCGTCGAGAACGGTTGAAGCCTGCTGATGTCGGCCTTGCCGACAGCGGGCGTCGCCGGGTGGCGGGTTTGCGTCGTGAGGAAGTTGCGATGCTTGCGGGCATAAGCGCCGACTACTATCTGCGGCTTGAGCAAGGCCGAACGACTCAGCCCTCTGATCAGGTACTCGCGGCTTTGGCCCGCGCGCTACAACTCGATGATGACGCGGCCGAGTACATGCGCAACTTGGCTCGGCCTGCTCTACCACGCCGTTCCGGTTCGGCCGCGTCGGTTGAGAAAGTTGATCTCGGCCTGCGGACATTGATCGACAATTGGCAATTGATTCCCGCATATGTGCAGGACCGGCACATGAACGTTTTAGCGGCCAATTCGATGGCCCAAGCGCTGTTGCCTTATTTCGCACCGGGATTCAACCAGCTGCGGACGGCGTTTTTGGACTCGGACTTTCCCGCTTGGGTGCGCAACTGGGACGAGGTAACCGAGATGCTCGTGTCATGGCTTCGGTTCAACTTCGCCGAAGACCGCTCAAACGACCCCGAACTGGTATCGCTCATCAACGAGCTCAGCGACGCTAGCCCACGGTTTCGCCGCTTGTGGGCGCGCCAAGAGGTCAAGCAAAAGACGAGCGGGCCAGCTCCGTTCTACCACCCCAGAGTTGGGCCGCTCACGCTGTGTTACCGAGTATTCATGCTGCCCGACATGAGGCAGACGATGATTGCCTACTACGCCGAACCTGGCACGCGTTCGGAGGAAAGCTTGCGTCTGCTCTCCAGTCTCGTGCATTCGGGGTAGCCGGTCACCCGGCTCCGTGCGTTGTCATCCGCACCGCTAATGGGGATGCGGCCCTTTGGGTTGTGGGTCGAGCGCAGCCATAGGAGTGGTTGCGTCACTCACTGAAGTTTGGTTCACAGACCGGTGGACGTATGGCGTTGTCTCAGCGCGGCTTCAGTGGCTTCGTGGGGAACCTGTGATTGCCAATACCAGGAAAAGACCGCTCTGGCTACCGGTCGCGTGCCGCGCCAGCATCGGGTGGTGAGGATTCGTCGCCTGGCCAGCGGGCAGCGGTGCGCATAGGAGGATTCGATGGCAGAACTGATGGATTGGGACGACGCCTACAACGAGAACGGGATCTTCAGTGGCCTGCCGCCGTGGGGCATCGGTCGACCGCAACCACAGATCGCCGACCTCATCAGTCAAGGGAGGTTTCGCAGCGATGTGCTCGACGCCGGCTGCGGCTACGGTGACACTTCGCTTGTTTTGGCGGCGTTGGGCTACACCGTCGTCGGAATCGACCGAAGCGTGATTGCGATAGACGCGGCAGTCGAGGAGCGCCGCCGCCGACGGCTGCCCAACGCAACGTTCGTGTCGTCCGACATCACGTCCGTTACTGGTTACGAAGATCGGTTCGCGACCGTCGTCGACAGCGCGCTGTTTCATGCACTTCCGGTAACGAAGCGCGACGACTACTTGAATTCGATACGCCGGGCGTCCGCGCCTGGCGCCTCGCTGTACATCCTGACATTCACCCAGGCGGCGTTCCCCGAAGATCCCGGATATCCGATTCCCAACGTAGTCACGAGAGACGAACTGGGCGACGCAGTAGGCAGGCATTGGACCATCGATGAGATCCGGCCGGCGTTCATTCACGCCTATGCGCCACAAACCCGTTCAAGCCCCAGGTTCGATTTGGACGCCGACGGATACGAAAAGTTGCCGGCGTTGCTACTCACCGCCCACCGGCCTTGACGAAACAAAGCGGTGGCGACCTCTAAACCCCATGATCGCAATGATCATCAGCGTAGGTCTCGGCCGAAACCATCACCCGCAACAACGAATTCGCGTCTCGGACGACGGGCGCCGCTGATGCCCGAGCAGCCCCCTCCGCGCCGGCGGCAGCGACTTGGAAATCAGCCAGCCGGATAGGGATAACTACTTCGCAGCTGCACGACTCTCTAGGAGATAACGTGAGACCTGTCCCGACATACGTGCTCATCCCGGGCGGCTGGCATGCAGCCTGGTGTTGGTGGCCAGTGGCCAAGCGGCTTCGCGCTGCGGGCCATCGCTCGATCGCATTGACTCTGCCGGGTCTCAACGACGGTGAGGATCCGTCGGGTTATCGGCTCACCGACGCGGTGGACTACGTCGTCAGCCAAGTACGCGGGCTCGAACTTGACGTCATCCTGGTTGCGCACAGTTGGGGCGGCTATCCCGCCACGGGCGCGGCTGCACTCCTCGCGGAACAAGTCAGCAAGGTCATTTACTTCAACGCGCTAGTGCCGGTGTGCGGCAAGTCGCTGGTTGACGATCACCCACCCGCCGGCCGCGACTTACTGCTGCATTTGATCAACGATTCGCCTGATGGCGCGATTGCGCCGACTCTGGCCTACGTTGAAGAGCTGTTCATGCAGGACACCGCGCCGATACTGCAGCGGATGGTGGCCGATCTCCTGACACCGCAGCCCGGCGGTTACTTCCTAGATGCTTTGCATGTCGATCCCGCAGCTCTGACTGTGCCTACCGCCTACATCGCCAGCGAAAACGATTGCGCACCCCAATGGTCGGCGGCGGAATTTGCGTCCCGACTCGGCGTCGAACCCGTCTACGTTCCAGGAACCCATCTGAGCATGCTGACCCACCCAGACGAAGTGGCCGAAGCAATCATGGCCGCCTGAATGCTTGCGGCTCAGGGACTGACAGTGAGTCGACCACCAGCCGTTCGAAAATCGCGAGAGCCTAGGAGGGGCCGATGACACACGCGGATCGGAACACCGCCGTCGTCTTGGGGGCAAGTATGGGCGGCCTGCTGGCCGCACGAGTCCTGGCCGACTTCTACCAGCGGGTCACCGTGGTGGAACGTGACGTCCTGCCCGACGTTCCGGTAAACCGGCGTGGCGTGCCGCAGGGACGACATCCGCACGCGCTGTTGGGCAGGGCCGTGGAAATAATCGGCAACCTGTTTCCCGGGATATTCGATCAGCTGACAGCCGATGGCGCCATTAGGTGGGACGACGGCGACATGTCGAGATTCTGGTCGAAGTTCGCGGGCCATCTAATGGTGCGCTCGTCAATTCCCGACCCCGCATCGTTGACGGACTATCACCTGAGCCGACCGCTTCTCGAGCACGCGGTACGCCGTGCAGTGCGCACAATACCGAACATCGAGTTTCTTGAAGAGCACGACTTCGTGGGCTTAACAGCTGACACCGATCGTGCCCGTATCACCGGCGCGCGCGTCCAAAAGCGTGGTGGCACAGACGAAACCGTGATCGCCGCGGATCTCGTTGTCGACGCGACCGGGCGGGGGTCCCGCGCACCGGTATTCCTGGAAGAACTCGGATACCGCCGGCCCCGGGAAGACGAGATCGAGGTACGAATCGCATACGCCACTGTGGCCGTGCGTATTCCGCGCGGAACGCTGCACGAACTCGTGGTGACCAACTATCCCATTTCGTCCCGCCCGACGATGTTTGCCATGTTCGCCTGCGAGAACGATATGTATCTGGTGCTCGGCGGCGGTGTCGGCGGCCAAGATCCGCCGGCTGACGTGACCGAATTGCTCGACCTCGCCGCCACACTTGCTCCTTCCCACATCACCGCAGCCCTGCAGTCGGCTGAGATCCTTGGCGACCTCGCGCAGTATCGAATTCCGTCCAACCGGTGGCGACGCTATGACAAGCTGGCCCGACTGCCAGCGGGGTTACTCGTGTTCGCGGACGCAATCTGTTCGTTCAACCCCATTTACGGTCAAGGCATGACCGTCGCCGCCCTCGAAGCCGAGGTGCTACGTGACTGTCTGCGCCGAGGAGACCGTAACCTGCCGGGACGGTTCTACGGCAAGTCGTCCAAAAAGATTCGCGTGGCTTGGCGCACGGCGGTCGGCTCAGATCTGATGCTCCCGCAGGTCCCCGGCAGACGGCCGCTGTCCGTTCGCGTCATGAACTCCTACATGGACCGGGTTCTCACCGCAGCCGAGACGGATTCGCTTGTAGCGCAGCAATTCTTCCGGGTGGTGCAGATGCTGGACGGCCCCTCAGCGCTGATCCGCCCGCACATAGTTGGCTGCATCGCCAAGGCAAGCATGACGCGGAAGCGCTGTCTTCAGCCGGTCGACCGGGTCGGGCAACCACGCCAGTGCGGCACGCTCGGCACCGCCTGGCCCAAATAGCAAGTAATAGAACCAAATAGCAGTAACAGAAAGGAAGACATGGGAGCGTTGGAGGTTTTTGGACCCATCGTCGAGTTCCTGACGCCGGAAGACGACGAGCAGGTATGCGTCATGCGCGCGGTCATCCCCGCCGGGGCGACGGTGCCGCTGCACAGCCACGACGATTTTGAGCATTTCTACATCCTGGCCGGCGCGCACCAAATCCTGGTCCAAGGCGACCGCGCCCCGCAATGGCACGACGCCTGCGCCGGGGATTATGTCCGGTTGCCGGGCGACGTTCCACACGCCATTCGCAACGCCTTGGAAGAACCCGCCGTCGTCCTGATAGTAACCACGCCACGCATGGGCACGTTCTTCCGCGAAGTCGGGCGGCCCGCGGGTTCCCCGCCACCGACTGCCCACGAGGTCGGTCGCTTCCACGAGATAGCGGAACGTTACGGGTACCTGCTGGCAACACCGGAACAAAACGCAGCGGTCGGCATCACGCTGCCCGCCTCATCGCGTGACGAGCCCCCCGAGCTGGAGAACACGCATGCTGCTATCTGAGATTGCGCCACACTACGACTTTGTGGTGTGCGGGTCAGGCTCATCGGGATCAGTGGTGGCAGGGCGACTCGCCGAAGACCCGGATGTCACCGTGCTCTTGCTGGAGGCCGGCGGTACCGACGACGTCCCGGCCGTCCAAAATCCCTTGCAATGGCCGCTCAACCTAGGTAGCGAGCGCGACTGGGGGTTCGTCTCGGAGCCGAATGCTCACCTCAACGGGAGATCGATCTCGCACTCCATGGGCAAAGTGCTCGGTGGGGGGTCCAGCATCAACGTGATGGCATGGGCACGCGGGCACCGCAGCGACTGGGACTACTTTGCCGCCGAGGCGGGCGACGAATCCTGGGGGTATGAGTCGGTGCTTGAAATCTATCGTCGGATCGAAGACTGGCACGGGCCCGCCGACCCCGACCGCGGTGTCGGCGGCCCGCTGTTCAACGCACCCGCGCGCGAACCCAATCCGCTTGCCGCGGCGATCGTTGAGGGCGCACGCTCGGTGGGAATCCCTAGCTACCCAAGCAACAACAGCGCCATGATGGTGGCCGAGGGCGGTGCCTCTCTCATTGATCTCCGACTACGCAATGAGATGCGGCAGTCGACGTTTCGCGGCTACGTCTATCCGCTTCTACAACGGTCGAACCTTTCAGTTCTCACCGGTGCGACGGTGACACGACTGCTCTTTAAGGACAAGCGGGTGACCGCAGTGGAGTTCTACTGCGGTGGGACGAATTACAACGTTTCCGCGATGAGCGAGGTGGTCATTTCCCTTGGTGCGATCAACACGCCAAAAGTACTTATGCAGTCAGGCATCGGCGACGCTGATGAGCTGCGCCGCTTCGCCATACCCGTTGTGTCCCACCTTCCCGGCGTGGGACGAAACTTTCAAGACCACCCGCGTATCGACTGCGTATGGGAGTACCGCGAGCCGCTCGAGCCGCACAACAACGGGGCAGAAGTGATGGTCCTTTCCAAAAGCGACCTTGTACTCGAGGCTCCCGATCTGCAGATATGCGTTGCGGAATTGCCCTTGTCCAGCGCAGAAAATATCGCCGTCTGAACCGCCCCGGCATGTCCGGAGACTCCACTTGTTGGGAAAGTTGGAGTCATGTCAGGGAGTACGTCGAAGC
>NZ_QMEV01000118.1 GCF_003284935.1 Mycobacterium colombiense | reverse complement strand
TTCCCCCGGGCGCGCCCGACGGGGTGGTGGGCGTGGCCCCGCACGCGACCATCATCTCGATCCGACAGTCGTCACGAGCCTTCGAGCCGGTCAACCCGCCGCCGGGGGATCCCTACTCGGACGAGAAGGTCAAGGCCGGAACGCTGAATTCGGTTGCGCGCGCGGTGGTTCACGCCGCCAACATGGGGGCCAAGGTGATCAACATTTCGGTCACCGCGTGCCTGCCCGCGGCGGCCCCGGCCGATCAGCGCGCCCTCGGTGCAGCGCTGTGGTACGCGGCGACCGCGAAGGACGCGGTGATCGTCGCGGCCGCCGGCAACGATGGGGAAGCGGGCTGCAACAACAACCCGATGTATGACCCGCTGGACCCGTCGGATCCGCGAGATTGGCATGAGGTCAAGATCGTCTCGGCGCCGTCGTGGTTTTCCGATTACGTCCTGTCGGTGGGCGCCGTCGACAGCAGCGGTGCGCCGCTCGACAAGAGTATGACGGGCCCCTGGGTCGGCGTGGCCGCACCGGGAACCCATATCATGGGCCTCTCACCGCAAGGCGGTGGCCCGGTCAATGCCTACCCGCCGTCGCGACCGGGCGAGAAGAACATGCCGTTCTGGGGCACCAGTTTCTCGGCGGCCTACGTCAGCGGCGTCGCGGCGTTGGTGCGCGCGAAATTCCCCGACCTCAGCGCGCATCAGGTGATCAACCGGATCGTCCAGTCGGCGCACAATCCGCCTGCGGGTGTTGACAATAAGGTCGGATACGGGATGGTGGACCCCGTCGCCGCCCTGACCTTCAACATCCCCCCGGGCGATCGGATGGCCCCCGGTGCGCAGAGCCGGGTCATCACCCCGGCACCGCCGCCCCCGCCGCCCGACCACCGGGCGCGCAACATCGCCATCGGGTTCCTGGGAACGGTGGCCGCCGGCGTGCTCGTGTTCGCGATCGCGGCCCGGCTGCGGAGGGCCCGATGAGACCCGAACTGACCGGGTTCAGCCGCGGCAGCAATCGCCGGGTGGTCGGCGTGTGGGTGGTGTTCCTGCTCGCCTTCGCCGCCTGGCTGGTGGGCGGTTACATCGGCGCCGCCGTCGCCGTGGTGGTGGGGGTGGCGCTGGTCTTCGTGCGCTGGTGGGGCCAGCCGGCGTGGTCGTGGGCCGTGTTGTGGCGGCGTGGCAGGCACCCGGTCGACTGGTCGGCACCGGTCACCGTGGCCAACAATCGATCCGGTGGCGGCGTGCGCGTGCACGACGGCGTCGCCGTGGTCGCGGTGCAGTTGCTGGGCAGGGCTCACCGAGCCACCAGGGTGACCGGCTCGGTGACCGTCGAGACCGAAAACGTCTTGGACATCGTCGAATTGGTGCCGATGCTGCACCAGGCCCTCGGCCTGCAGCTCGATTCGATCAGCGTGGTCACCGTCGGCTCGCGGCACGGCACCATCGGGGACTTTCCGCGGGTGTACGACTCCGAGATCGGAACCCCGCCGTATGCGGGCCGGCGCGAGACGTGGCTGATCATGCGGCTGGCGGTGATCGACAACGCCCAAGCCCTGTTGTGGCGCACCACCGTTGGCTCGGCGGCCATTTCGGTCGCGCAACGCATCGCCGGACTGCTGCGCTGCCAGGGGTTGCGCGCCAAGGTGGCCACCGCCACCGACCTCGTCGAGCTCGACCGCCGGTTGGGGTGGGACGCGGTGTCAGGAACCGTGCAGCGATGGAAAGCGATACGCGGAGAAGCGGGTTGGATGACCACCTATGCGTACCCGCCCGAGGCGATCACGTCACGCAACCTCTCGCAGGCGTGGACGCTGCGCGCCGACGAGGTCATCCAGAACGTGACCGTATACCCGGACGCCAAGTGCACCGCCACCATCACCGTGCGCACGCCCACGCCGGCCCCGACACCGCCCAGCGTCATCCTGCGCCGGCTCAACGGCGAGCAGGCCGCCGCGGCATCCGCGAACATGTGCGGCCCGCGTCCGCATCTGCGCGGATTGCGGCGCAGCCCGCTGCCGGCGGAGCTGATCACCGAGATCGGACCGTCGGGCGTGCTGATCGGCAAGCTCAGCAACGGTGACCGGCTGCTGATACCGGTTACCGATGCCGGTGAGCTCTCGCGCGTGTTCGTCGCCGCCGACGACCCGATCGCCAAGCGGATCGTGATCCGGACCGCCGGTGCCGGCGAGCGGGTGTGCGTGCACACCCGCGACATGTCGCGCTGGGTCAGTGTGCGCATGCCGGAGATCAGCGTGGTGAGCAGTCCGCGTCCAGCACCGCGGACCACCGTCAGCGTCGTCGAGTACGCGCCGCGACGTGGCGGCGGTGGGGGCGCGCTCGAAGGCGGCGGTATCGAGGCGGCGATCTCACCGACGCCGCGGCCGGCGACCGTGATCACCATCGCGCCCGCGGGGGCCACGCTGTCCGAGGGGCATCGGAACGGCTTCGAGGTGATCATCGAGCAGATCGGGCCGGCGGTGGTCAACGTCAGTGCAGCAGGAGAGAATTGGCTTGTCGAGATGGACATGTTCCGCGCCGAGAACCGCTACGTCAGTCTCGAGCCGGTAGGCATCTCGGTCGGCACGTAGCAGGTCGGTAACGCGAGTTTGAGGCACGGTGTGATGAGCAGCCGTTGCCGCGAGGGGTTGTGATGGGTGATTTGCAAACTGCCCGAAGGCATTTCGATCGGGCTATGGCGATCAAGAGCCGGCAGGGCCGGGCGGCGGCGCTGCCGGAGTTCGTCGCCGCCACCGACGCCGACCCGTCGATGGCCGACGCCTGGCTGGGTCGCATCGCGTGCGGCGACAGCGACCTGGCGTCGTTGCGGCAGCTCTACGCCACCAGCGAATGGCTGCACCGTGAGACCACCCGCATCGGGCAGACGCTGGCCGCGGAGATCCAGCTGGGCCCCTACATCGGCATCACCGTCACCGACGCGTCACAGGTCGGGCTCGCGTTGGCGTCCGCGCTGACGATCGCCGGGGAATACGCCGAGGCGGACAGGCTGCTGGCCAACCGCGACCTGCTCGATTCCTGGACCAATTACCAGTGGCACCAGCTGGCCCGCACGTTCTTGATGTACCGGACGCAACGCTGGCCGGACGTGTTACTGGCGGCCGCCGACGAGCTGCCCGCGCAGGCCATCGTCATGTCGGCTGTGACGGCGTCGATTTGCGCGTTGGCCGCCCACGCCGCCGCCCACCTCGGGCAGGGCCGGGTCGCGCTGGACTGGCTGGACCGCGTCGACGTGATCGGGCACAACCAGTCGTCGTCGCGCTTCGACGCCGACGTGCTGACGGCGTCGATCGGCCCGGCCGACATTCCGCTGCTGGTCGCCGATCTGGCCTATGTGCGGGGCATGGTGTATCGCCAGCTGCGCGAGGAGGACAAGGCCCAGATCTGGCTGTCCAAGGCCACCATCAACGGGGTTTTGACCGAGGCGGCCAAAGAGGCACTGGCCGACCCGAACCTGCACCTGGTCGTCACGGACGAAGAAACCATCGACAGCCGCACCGACCGGTGGGACGCCTCCTCGGCCAAGAGCCGCGACGAGCTCGACGACGACGCCGCCGCCGACGTGCGCGCCGCGCTGTTGGCCGAGGGGCGCAAGCTGCTGGCCAAGCAGGTCGGACTGGCCGCGGTCAAGCAAGCGGTCGCGGCGTTGGAAGACCAACTCGAGGTGCGGATGATGCGGCTCGAGCATGGCCTGCCGGTGGAGGGGCAGACCAATCACATGCTGCTGGTCGGCCCGCCCGGTACGGGTAAGACGACCACCGCCGAGGCGCTGGGCAAGATCTACGCCGGCATGGGCATCGTGCGCCACCCCGAGATCCGGGAGGTGCGCCGTTCGGATTTCTGCGGCCACTTCATCGGCGAGTCCGGACCCAAAACCAACGAGCTCATCGAAAAGTCGCTGGGGCGAATCATTTTCATGGACGAGTTCTACTCGCTGATCGAACGCCATCAGGACGGCACCCCCGACATGATCGGCATGGAGGCCGTCAACCAGCTCCTCGTGGCGCTCGAGGTGCACCGGTTCGACTTCTGCTTCATCGGGGCGGGCTACGAAGATCAAGTGGACGCCTTCCTCACCGTCAACCCGGGTCTGGCCGGCCGGTTCAACCGCAAGCTGCGCTTCGAGTCCTATTCACCGGCGGAGATCGTCGAGATCGCCCACCGCTACGCCACCCCGCGCGCCAGCCTGCTCGACGACGGCGCCCGGGAAACGTTCCTGGACGCGGCGACGACGATCCGCAACTACACCACCCCCGGCGGGCGCCACGGCATCGACGCCATGCAGAACGGTCGGTTCGCCCGCAACGTCGTCGAGCGCGCCGAGGGCTTTCGCGACACCCGGGTGGTGGCGCAAAAGCGCGCGGGTCAACCGGTGACGGTCGAGGATCTGCAGATCATCACCTCGGCCGACATCGAGGCCGCGGTGCGCAGCGTGTGTTCGGACAACCGCGACATGGCGGCCATCGTCTGGTGACGGGATTACGCCGGCTCGAAGCGGAAAACGGCCAACCTCCCCGCCAGCGCTTCGAATTCGTCGGGCGTCCCATCGCGCACCATCCCCGAGCGTTTCGCGAAGGCCACCCCGACCGGGACCTCGCTAGGGAAGGCCCGTAGCACCGGCCGCGCTTCGTGGGCGGAGAGTTCGACGATCCGCACCGTGCGTGACCGTCGACCGCGGCTCAGCGTGCCGACGCCGGCCGCCCGGGCATTCGCCGCCCAGTCGGCGCCGGGGTAGCCGGCCACGACGTAGAGGCCGCCCTGAAAGTCGAAGGGCGTCATCGGGGTACGGCGTGGCTGACCCGATTTGCGGCCGGGCACGGTGAGCACCATGGCGGGGCCGGTCGGGATCCCGAGCCGTTGGACCGCCATCATGAACTTGTTCATTCCCTTGAGGTAGCGCGGGGGGCGAGGATCGGTCATCTCAGGCTCCTTCTTGTTCGTTGCTGAACATCTCTCGGTGTGCGGAAACCCAGTGCGCGAACGGGATTGGCGGCCGGCCGAGGATCTTCTCCACGTCGTGGGTGACCAGGGCGGGCTTGTCGAGCGTCTCGGCCTGCATGGCGAGGTAGGCGTCGGCGAATCCGGCGCTGAACCCGAGGCCGATGAATCGTTGCCGCACGGCGTCTGCGGGGATCTCGTGGTAGTGCAGCGACCGGCCCAGCGCGGCGCCGATGACCTCGACCAGCTCCGCGTTGGTGAAGGCCTGTGGCCCCGTCAGCGGAATGCGTTGTCCGACAAGTTCGTCGGTGAGCAATGCGCGCGCCGCGACCCCGGAGATGTCGGCCTCGACGATCGGCGCCGCCGATGCCGCGGCGTAGGGCCCGGCGACCACGTCACCGGCGCGGATCTGGGCCGACCACATGCCGGCGAAGTTCGTGGCGAACACCGTGGGCCGCAGGCTCACCCACTCCAGGCCCGAGTCGACCGCGAGGCGTTCGACCTCCCGGTTGCGGTCCCCGCGGAACCGGGACGGCTGCCGGGCGACGTCGTCGTCGGCGTTGATCGCCGACAGCGCCACCAGCTTGGTGACACCGGCGCGCCAGCACTGGTCCACCACGTCGTCGAGTTGCCCGCCCAGCGCCCGGGAATTCAGGAAGACCGCGGAGGCACCCGGAAGCGCCTCGGCGGCCGAACCGAACACCTGCACCCCGGGTGGAAATCCGGCCGGACCCGGCTGTCGGGTGACCGCCCGCACGCGCGCTCCCGCGGCCAGCAGTTCGGTGACGAGTGGGCGTCCGACGTTGCCGGTCGCGCCGGTGACGACGATGGTCATGACGGTTTTCCTTCCGTGAACTTTGTGCACTTGGAAAAACGACGGGGCAAAAGGTGGGAAAGTTACACCCGAGAACTTGTAACTTTTCGCCCCAGTAGATCGTCGAAGGGTCATGAACCAGTCGCAGTCAGCCGGCGACCAGGTCAGCGAGGCCTGGCGTCGGCACCGCCCATACCTGGTCAACCTCGCCTATCAGATGCTGGGAGACATCGGTGACGCGGAAGACGTTGCACAAGAGGCATTTTTGCGACTTTCGCGAGCCGACGGCAGCGAGATCGAGGACGTGCGGGGATGGCTGACCGTGGTGGCGAGCCGCCTCTGCCTCGACCAGGTGCGTTCGGCGCGCGCCCGGTACGAACGACCCGGCGAGGTTGCGGAGCGACCGGCGCCGGGCCACATCGACCCGGCCGACCGGGTCACGCTCGACGACGAGATCCGCACCGCACTGCTCGAAGTCCTGCGCAGGCTCAGCCCCGGTGAACGGGTCGCCTTCGTGCTGCACGACGTGTTCGGCGTCCCGTTCGACTCGATCTCGCAGACGGTGGGCCGCCCGGTCGGCACCTGCCGTCAGCTAGCACGGAGGGCCCGCACGAAATTTCATGCGGCACAACCGAAACTGAGCGACGTCGCATCGGCAGAGCACCAGTTGGTCACCGAGAAGTTCATCACCGCATGCGCCAACGGCGACCTCGAGGCGTTGGCCGGCGTCCTGGATCCGACGGTGTGGGGCGTGGGCACCATCCTCGCGGACCCGGCGCCGCCGCCGCAGATCAACCACGGGCCAGATGCGGTGGCCACCAACCTGTTGCGCTACCTGTGGCCGGACGTGACCCTGGTGAGCGGTCCCGTCGGGGGCCCGGTGCTGCTGGCCTTCAGCGAGCGCCGCCTGTTCGCCGTCATCGTGCTGACGATCCGCGGGTCGCGGGTGCGCAAGATCGAGGCGATCGCCGACCCGTCGGCGCGGGCCTAGTTCTGCTTGCCGGCGTTGTCGGCGGCGCGGTGGGGACGCGCCGCGAAGTACCCGGCGATGGTCGCGGTGATCTCGAGGAATTTGCGCCGCGTCGCCGGGGCCATCTCGTGGCTCACGTCGATGACGCCACCGGGCCGCAGGTGGGGATCGAAGGGCACTTCGATCACCGGCCGGCCATGATCGGTGAACTCGCGGGCGAGCAATGCCCGGGTGCGCTTGTCGGCATGGCCATCGGAATCGTTGAGCACCACGATGGTGTGGCGCAACAGCGTGTCCAGGCCCTGATCCGCCAGCCACTCCATGGTCCGCGCGGCGGCGGATGCGCCGTCGGCCCAGGGGGAGGACACCACGATCAGCGCGTCCAGATCGCGCAGGACCTCCTGGGTGAGCGGGGCGTCCATCGTGGAACCGCAGTCGATCACCGAGATCGTGAAATGGCGGTCCAGTCGCAGCGCCGCTTCCCGGTAGATCGCCGGATCGAGCACTCGGCGCGGGCCTGACGCCGGTTCCCCGGCGAGGACGTGAAGACCCGCCGCATTGCGGCCCAGCCGCGCCACCACATCGTCGAAAGACCGCAGGTTCTTGTCGGCGGTCAGCTCCCAGAACGAGCCCGTCGACGCGGGATCGATCCGGCTGCTGAGCCTTCCGAAGGCCGTGTCGGCGTCGATCGCGACGACGTGGTCTTGCCGGCGCAGCGTGGCGAACAGCGAGCCCACGCTCGCGGCGACCGACGTCTTGCCCACGCCGCCCTTGCCCAGCACGCCGACCTTGTAATTGCCGTACAGGCGCGTCCGGATGGCCGCCTCGAACTGGGCCTCCTGTTGCTGGGCGGGCGAGGGGCCCAAGTTGATCAGACCGAAGGTGATCAGCCGCAGGACGCGTCGCCACCCGCGATCGGGTAGCTCCGCTGTCGGGGCGGCGGGAGCGGAATGGGTCGGTTGGCCAGACGACGCCGCGGGCGGCGGCCGAAACGACGGGGCGGGCGTTGACGGCGGCGCCGCCCCCCAGCCCTGCGGCCGGGCCGGCGAGGGC
>NZ_QMEV01000117.1 GCF_003284935.1 Mycobacterium colombiense | reverse complement strand
CCCGATTTCGCGCAGCTGCGCGGCCAATGCCGAGCCGAGCGCGCTGCCGGCGCCGAACAGCACCGCGTCATGGCGGCGCGGATCGATGATGACCGGCATGAACCAACCCTCTCACGATAGCGACTATCGAACATACTTTCGATAGACTGCGGGTGTGGGCTGGTTCAACGGGCCGCCGAGTTGGGCGGAAATGGAGCGGGTGCTCGACAGCAAGCCGCGCCGCGCCGGTGAGCCGGCGGGGCTTCCCGAGGACGCCCCCCTGTCGCGCCGGCGCGCGACGTACCGCCCGCCGGATGACGGACGGACGTCCCGCTCGTCCGTCGCCTACGCCGAACTGCATGCGCATTCGGCGTTCAGCTTCCTGGACGGGGCGAGCACGCCCGAGGAGCTGGTCGAGGAGGCGGCCCGGCTTGACCTGCGCGCCCTGGCGCTCACCGATCACGACGGCCTGTACGGGGCGGTGCGGTTCGCCGAGGCGGCGGCCGAACTCGACATGCGCACCGTGTTCGGTGCCGAACTGTCGCTCGGCCCGGGCGCGCGCACCGAGGCGCCGGATCCGCCCGGCCCACACCTGCTGGTCCTGGCCCGCGGAACCGAGGGCTACCGGAGGTTGTCGCGGCAGCTGGCCGCCGCACACCTGGCCGGCGGCGAGAAGGGCAAGCCCCGTTACGATTTCGACGCACTGACCGAGGCCGCCGGCGGACACTGGCACATCCTGACGGGTTGCCGCAAAGGCCATGTACGCCAGGCGCTTTCCGAGGGTGGCCCGGCGGCGGCCGAGCGGGCGCTGGCCGACCTGGTGGACCGGTTCGGAGCCCAGCGGGTCAGCATCGAGCTCACCCATCACGGTCAACCCCTCGACGACGAACGCAACGCCGCGCTGGCCGCGCTGGCCCCGCGCTTCGGGGTGGGCGTCGTGGCCACCACCGGCGCGCATTTCGCGGGGCCGTCGCGGCGCCGGCTGGCCATGGCGATGGGCGCCATCCGGGCGCGGGAGTCCCTGGATTCGGCCGCCGGGTGGCTGGCCCCGCTGGGCGGTTCGCACCTGCGCTCCGGTGAGGAGATGGCCCGGCTGTTCGCGGATGTGCCTTGTGGGGGCCCCGACGTGGTGACCGCGGCCGCCGAGCTGGGCGAGCAGTGCGCGTTCGGGCTGGCGCTCATCGCACCGCAGCTGCCGCCGTTCGACGTGCCGGCCGGGCACACCGAGGACAGCTGGCTGCGGCAGCTGACCATGGCCGGGGCGCGCCGGCGCTACGGGTCGGCCGAGAACGCGCCGCGCGCCTACGCCCAGATCGAACACGAGCTCAAAGTCATTGCCCAGCTGACGTTTCCGGGCTACTTCCTGGTGGTGCACGACATCGCCCGGTTCTGCCGGGAGAACAACATCCTGTGCCAGGGCCGCGGATCGGCGGCCAACTCCGCGGTCTGTTACGCCCTCGGCGTCACCGCCGTCGACCCGGTGGCCAACGAGCTGCTGTTCGAGCGCTTCCTGTCGCCGGCCCGCGACGGGCCGCCCGACATCGACATGGACATCGAGTCCGATCAGCGCGAAAAGGTCATCCAGTACGTCTACGACAAATACGGCCGCGACTACGCCGCCCAGGTCGCCAACGTCATCACCTACCGGGGAAAGATCGCCGTGCGCGACATGGCCCGCGCCCTGGGCTTCTCGCAGGGCCAGCAGGACGCGTGGAGCAAGCAGATCAACCACTGGAACGGGCTTGCAGACTCCCCGGATGTCGAGGGCATCCCCGAGCCGGTGCTCGATCTGGCCAACCAGATCCGGAACCTGCCGCGGCACATGGGCATTCATTCCGGCGGCATGGTGATCTGCGACCGCCCGATCGCCGACGTGTGTCCGGTGGAATGGGCGCGCATGGAGAACCGCAGCGTTTTGCAGTGGGACAAAGACGACTGTGCGGCAATCGGATTGGTGAAGTTCGACCTGCTCGGGCTGGGGATGCTCTCGGCGCTGCACTACGCCATCGACCTGGTGGCCGAGCACAAGGGGATCGAGGTGGACCTGGCCCGCCTCGACCTGTCCGAGCCTGCCGTGTACGAGATGCTGGCCCGCGCCGATTCCGTCGGCGTGTTCCAGGTGGAGTCGCGCGCGCAGATGGCCACGCTGCCGCGGCTGAAGCCGCGGGTGTTCTACGACCTGGTGGTGGAGGTCGCGCTGATCCGTCCCGGCCCCATCCAGGGCGGGTCGGTGCATCCCTACATCCGGCGTCGCAACGGGCAGGCCCCGGTGGTCTACGACCACCCCTCCATGGAACCGGCACTGCGAAAGACGTTGGGAGTGCCGCTCTTTCAGGAGCAGCTGATGCAGCTCGCGGTCGACTGCGCCGGCTTCAGCGCGGCCGAGGCCGATCAGCTGCGCCGCGCCATGGGATCCAAGCGCTCGACCGAACGCATGCGACGGCTGCGCGGCCGGTTCTACGAGGGCATGCGCGCGCTGCACGGCGCGCCCGACGAGGTGATCGACCGCACCTACGAAAAGCTGGAGGCCTTTGCCAATTTCGGCTTCCCGGAAAGCCATGCGCTGAGCTTCGCGTCGCTGGTGTTCTACTCGTCGTGGTTCAAGCTGCACCACCCGGCGGCGTTCTGCGCGGCGCTGCTGCGCGCGCAGCCGATGGGGTTCTACTCGCCGCAGTCGCTGGTCGCCGATGCGCGCCGGCACGGCGTGACGGTGCATGGCCCGGACGTCAACGCCAGCCTGGCGCACGCCACGTTGGAGAACGCGGGCACCGAGGTCCGCCTCGGGTTGGGCGCCGTGCGCCACATCGGCGACGACCTCGCCGAGCGACTGGTCGAGGAACGAAAAGCCAACGGCCCGTTCGCTTCTCTGCTAGACCTGACCACCCGGCTGCAATTGAGCGTGCCGCAGACCGAGGCGCTGGCGACGGCCGGGGCGCTCGGCTGCTTTGCCATGTCGCGGCGCGAGGCGCTGTGGGCGGCCGGGGCGGCCGCCACCCAACGCCCGGACCGGCTGCCGGGCGTCGGCTCGTCGTCGCGCATCCCGGCGCTGCCCGGGATGAGCGAGCTGGAACTGGCCGCCGCCGACGTGTGGGCCACCGGCGTCTCCCCGGACAGCTATCCGACGCAGTTCCTGCGGGCCGACCTGGACGCGATGGGGGTGGTGCCCGCCGGGAAGCTGGGCTCGGTGCCCGACGGCGACCGGGTGCTGATCGCCGGCGCGGTCACCCATCGCCAGCGGCCCGGCACGGCGCAGGGGGTCACGTTCATCAACCTCGAGGACGAGACCGGGATGGTCAACGTGCTCTGCGCGCCGTGGGTGTGGGCGCGGCATCGCAAGCTGGCGAACTCGGCGCCGGCGCTGCTGGTGCGCGGGCAGGTCCAGAACGCCAGCGGCGCGATCACCGTCGTCGCCGAGCGGCTGGGCCGCATCACCCTGGCGGTCGGCTCCAAGTCCCGCGACTTCCGCTGATGGTCTTCGCGAGGCTGTAACTAGCAACGGGCTCACTCGAGAAACGCGTCGTGGAATACAGTTTCGCGGCCGTCGGTAGTCTCCACACATGACCCTCAACCTGTCCGTCGACGAACTCCTCACCACCACCCGCTCGGTCCGCAAGCGTCTCGACTTCGACAAGCCGGTGAGCCGCGACGTGCTCAGGGAATGCCTCGAACTGGCGCTGCAGGCGCCCACCGGTTCCAACTCGCAGGGCTGGCAGTGGGTGTTCGTCGAGGACGCGGACAAGAAGAAGGCGATCGCCGACGTCTACCTGGCCAACGCCCGCGGCTACCTCAGCGCTCCGGGGGCCGAGTACCCCGAGGGGGACACGCGGGGCCAGCGGATGGGCGCGGTCCGCGACTCCGCCACCTACCTCG
This sequence comes from Mycobacterium colombiense, assembly GCF_003284935.1. Taxonomy (GTDB): domain Bacteria; phylum Actinomycetota; class Actinomycetes; order Mycobacteriales; family Mycobacteriaceae; genus Mycobacterium; species Mycobacterium arosiense_A. The sequence continues at coordinate 3,951 of NZ_QMEV01000117.1, read as the reverse complement.
CCGAGCACATGCACGAGGCGCCGGTGCTGTTGATCCCCTGCCTCGAGGGTCGCCCGGACAGGTCACCGTTGGGTGGGGTGTCGTTCTGGGCGTCGCTGTTCCCGGCGGTCTGGAGCTTCTGCCTGGCGCTGCGCTCGCGGGGACTGGGGTCCTGCTGGACGACGCTGCACCTGCTGCGCGACGGCGAGCAACAGGTCGCCGACATCCTGGGCATCCCGAACGACCGCTACAGCCAGGGCGGCCTGTTCCCGATCGCCTACACCAAGGGCACCGACTTCCGCCCGGCCAAGCGGCTGCCCGCCGACCAGGTCACGCACTGGGACGCGTGGTGACCAGCGGCCAGACTTCGACCACCCCGTGCGCGACCGCGCAGGGCGTCTGACTCACCCGCTCGATCGCCGCCTCGAGGTCATCGGCCTCCAAGACCGCGAACCCCGCGATCGGCAACGTCGAGCGGAGGAAGGGCCCCGGCTCGACCCGCACCCCCGCGTCGTCCGGATTGCGCACCTGGACGGGGTCCCCGGCTCGGCCGACGAGCGCCCCGGAGGCGCTGAGTTCGTCGTCGCGTGCGTGCGCGGCCTGTTTGCGGTCGTCTGTCAGCTGGTGGTATCCGGCCTCCTGGCCGTAACCGATCGTGATGAAGGTAGGCATATCACTGTTGACTCCCGCCGGTCGCGGAACTTACCGCTACCTAGCTGCCGGCGTAGCCGTGTTGCCGCCAGGCCTCGTAGACCGCAATCGCCGCGGCGTTGGACAGGTTCAGCGAGCGCCGGCCCGCCAGCATCGGGATGCGCACCTGCCCGGTGATGTGCGGGTCGGCCAGCGTCGCGGCGTCCAGCCCGGTGGGTTCGGGGCCGAACATCAACACATCGCCGGCCCGGTAGCGCACGTCGGCGAACGACGTGGGCGCGTGCGCGGTGAAGGCGAACACCCGCTGCGGTGACAGCGCCGCCCAGGCCGCCGTCAGCGACGCGTGCACGGTGACCGACGCCAGGTCGTGGTAGTCCAGCCCGGCCCGCCGCAGCTTGGGTTCGGACAGGTCGAACCCCATCGGCTCGACCAGATGCAACTCGCAGCCCGTCGCCGCCGCCGTCCGGATGGCGTTGCCGGTATTGGGCGGGATCCGCGGCGCCAGGAACATCAGCTTGAACACAACGGGGATAATGGTCGCATGGTCGAGCAGAGCATCTGGATGCAGAAGGTCGCTGCCGATCCCGGGCATTCGCAGTGGTACATCGAGCGTTTCCGTGCGATGACCCGCGCCGGTGACGACCTGACCGGCGAGGCCCGCTTCGTGGACGCGATGGCGCCGCGCGGCGCCCACATTCTGGACGCCGGCTGCGGCCCCGGCCGGCTGGGCGGATATCTGGCCACGGTGGGCCACCGGGTGGTCGGCGTCGACGTCGACCCGGCGCTGATCGAGGCGGCCGAACAGGACTACCCCGGCCCCCGCTGGCTGGTCGGCGACCTGGCCGAGCTGGACCTGCCGCCGCGCGGCATCGCCGAACCGTTCGACGTCATCGTCTCCGCCGGCAACGTCATGGCGTTCTTGGCGCCGAGCACCCGGATCCAGGTGCTGAGCCGGCTGCGCGCCCACATCGCCGACGACGGCCGCGCCGCGATCGGCTTCGGCGCCGGCCGCGACTACGAGTTCGACGTGTTCCTCAACGACGCCGTCGACGCGGGCTTCGCGCCCGACCTGCTGCTGTCCACCTGGGACATGCGCCCCTTCACCGACGACTCGGATTTCCTCGTCGCGCTGCTTCGGCCCGCCTAGGGTTTGGCGCGCTCCGGTGTTTGCCAGGGGCGGCCGCGCGGGCGCGGCGCCACCTTGGAGGGACCTGTCTGCTCAGTAACGATTCTGGTGGCCTGCGCCGCGGGCTGTCATACTCGTCGGATTGCCACACCTACACGCACACGCCTATCTGGCGCGGGGCGGGCGAATAAAGCAGGAAGTTTCAATGAGTTTCTCGTTACCTTCAGCGCTCAGCGTCAGCGCAGCGGCCGGTCGCGCGGCCGCGATGACGTGACCATGTTCACCCGCCCGACCAAACCGGCCGAGGCGGAAGTCGTGCAGCCCGCCCCGGTGGGCGCGCCCGCCGCGGCGCCGGCCAAGCGCCCGCCGTCCTGGTCGCTGAGCAACTGGCCGGTGGGCTGGAAGGTGCTGGCGATCGTCCTGGTCCCGCTGGTATTGGCGACGGTCTTCGGGGTGCTGCGCATCAACGGCGCCATGGCCAACGCGGCCGGCCTGCGGCTGGCCGCCATCCGCGCCGACGTCGTCCCCGTCATCACCAAATACATGTCCGCGCTCGACGTCGCGCTGCTGGCCAGCTCCACCGGACGCGACGTCGACGGCGCCAAGAAGAACTACGAGGCGCGCAAGTACGAACTGCAGTCCAGGCTGGACGACACCGACGTCAGCTCCGACGTCCGCTCCGGGGTGAACAACCTGCTCGACGGCGGCCAGATGCTGGTGAACAAGGCGGCCGACCCCGCCCTCGGTTTGCGGGAACGGGTCACCCTCTACGCGCCGATCCTGTTGACGGCCGAGGACGTCATCAACGCCTCGGTGCGCGTCGACGACGAGAAGATCCGCGCCCAGGCGCAGGGCCTGAGCCGGGCGGTGGGCGCGCGCGGCCAGATGACGATGCAGAAAATCCTGGTCACCCGCGGGGCCGACCTGCCCGAGCCGCAGCTGCGGACCTCGATGGCCACCCTGGCGGGCACCGAACCCTCGACGCTGTTCGGCATGAGCGAGGTGCTGGGGGCCGGCTCGCCGGAGGCCAAGGCGCTGCAACAGCAGATGGTGAACCGGATGGCGATCATGTCCGATCCGGCCAGCGTGCTGGTCGACAACGCCGACCTGCTGCGTTCGATCCAGACCACCGACGACATCGCCGACCAGGTCATCAAGAACGCCACCGCGTCGGTGACCAAGGCGGTGCACGCCCAGGCCGCCGAGCGACGCTCGGCCGCGATCACCGACACCGTCCTGGTGCTGGCCGCGATCGTGATCGCGTTGGCGGTCGTGCTGCTGGTGGCGCGCGCCCTGGTGCGGCCGCTGCGCATCCTGCGCGACGCCGCGCTCAAAGTCGCCCACACCGACCTCGAGGAGGAGATCGCCCGGGTGAAAGCCGGTGGGCCCGAACCGATTCCGAGCCCGCTGCCGGTGTACACCACCGAGGAGATCGGTCAGGTCGCGCACGCCGTCGACGAGCTGCACACCCAGGCCCTGCTGCTGGCCGGCGACGAGGCGCGGTTGCGGCTGCTGGTCAACGACATGTTCGAGACGATGTCGCGGCGCAGCCGCTCGCTGGTCGACCAGCAGCTGGCGCTCATCGACCGGCTGGAGCGCAACGAGGACAACCCCGACCGGCTGGACAGCCTGTTCCGGCTCGACCACCTGGCGGCGCGGCTGCGCCGCAACAGCGCCAACCTGCTGGTGCTTGCCGGCGCGCAGCTGGCCCGCGACCAGCGCGACCCGGTGACGCTGGCCACGGTCATCAACGCCGCGGTGTCCGAGGTCGAGGACTACCGCCGCGTCGAACTCGCCGGGCTGCCCGAATGCTCGCTGATCGGCGCGGCCGCCGGCGGCGCCATCCACCTGTTCGCCGAGCTGATCGACAACGCGCTGCGCTATTCGCCGCCGACCACCTCGGCCCGGATCTCGGCCTCACGCGGCGGCTCGGATCCGCAAGGCGGCGTCGTGGTGCGGATCGCCGACTCCGGTCTGGGGATGAACGACACCGACCGGCGCATGGCCAACATGCGGCTGCAGGCCGGCGGTGACGTCAGCCCTGACAACGCCCGGCACATGGGTCTTTTCGTGGTCGGCCGGATCGCGGCCCGGCACGGCATCCGGGTGGGGCTGCGCGGCCCTGCCGCCAACGAGTCCGGCTCGGGCACCACCGCCGAGGTCTACCTGCCGCCGACGGTGCTCGCCAGGTCGGC
>NZ_QMEV01000116.1 GCF_003284935.1 Mycobacterium colombiense | reverse complement strand
TCTTCGTGGTGGACGCGTCGGGTTCGATGGCCGCCCGCGACCGCATGGCCGCGGTCGGCGGCGCCACTCTGTCGCTGCTGCGCGACGCCTATCAGCGTCGCGACAAGGTCGCCGTGATCACGTTCCGCCAGTCCGGGGCGCGGCTGTTGTTGCCACCGACGTCTTCGGCACACATCGCCGGGCGGCGACTGGCCCGGTTCGACACCGGCGGCAAGACCCCGCTGGCCGAGGGCCTGCTGGCCGCGCGGGAGCTCATCGTGCGCGAGAAGGCCCGCGACCGGGCGCGGCGACCCCTGGTGGTGGTGTTGACCGACGGCCGGGCCACGGCCGGGCCGGACCCGTTGGGCCGCACCCGAATCGCGGCCGCACGGCTGGCCGCCGAGGGCGTCGCCGCGGTGGTGGTCGACTGCGAGACGTCTTTTGTGCGGCTGGGCCTGGCCGGGCAACTGGCCGGCCAACTCGGCGCGCCGGTTATCCGGCTCGAGCAGCTGCACGCCGATTCCCTGACGCGCGCGGTGCGCGACGCGGCCTGAGCGAAAGGGCTAAGCGCCTATGCCACAAGGTGTTCCACCGCAGGTTCCCGACGACGGCCTGACCACGCGGGCGCGGCGGCACACGCCCGTGCTGGCGGTGCACACCGGCGCCGGCAAGGGAAAGTCCACGGCCGCGTTCGGAATGGCGTTGCGGGCCTGGAACGCCGGGTTGTCCGTCGCGGTGTTCCAGTTCGTCAAGAGCGCCAAGTGGAAGGTGGGCGAGGAAGCGGTCTTCACTCGGCTGGGCCAGCTGCACGAGCAGCACCGGATCGGTGCGCCGGTGGAATGGCACAAGATGGGCGCGGGGTGGTCCTGGACCCGCAAGGCGGGTAGCGAGGTGGACCACGCGGCGGCGGCCGCCGACGGCTGGGCGGAGATCGCGCGCCGCCTGGCCGACGGGCGGCACGACTTCTACGTGCTGGACGAGTTCACCTATCCGCTGAAGTGGGGCTGGGTGGACGTCGAGGAGGTGGTGCGGGCGCTCGCGGCGCGGCCCGGTCATCAGCACGTGGTCGTCACCGGACGCGACGCCCCGCAACGCCTGATCGACGCGGCCGACCTGGTGACCGAGATGGTCAAGGTCAAGCACCCGATGGACGCCGGGCGCAAGGGGCAGAAGGGTATCGAGTGGTGAGCGTTCCCGCGGTGGTCATCGCCGCTCCCGCGTCGGGCAGCGGAAAGACCACGCTGGCAACGGGTTTGATCGGCGCCCTGCGGCAGGCGGGCCACGCTGTGGCGCCGTTCAAGGTCGGCCCGGACTTCATCGATCCCGGCTACCACGGCCTTGCCGCCGGCCGGCCGGGCCGCAACCTCGATCCGGTGTTGGTGGGGGATCACCTGATCGGCCCGCTGTACGCCCACGGCGCGCGTGGCGCGGACATCGCCGTGGTCGAAGGGGTGATGGGGCTGTTCGACGGCCGGATCGGGTCCACCACCACCGCTGCCGCGGCCGGTTCGACGGCGCAGGTGGCCGGCCTGCTGGGCGCGCCCGTCGTCCTGGTCGTCGACGCGCGCGGGCAGAGCCAGAGCATCGCCGCACTGCTGCATGGCTTTTCCACCTTCGACCCCGCGACCCGCGTCGCCGGGGTGATCCTGAACCGGGTCGGATCGGCCCGCCACGAGCAGGCGCTGCGGGAGGCCTGCGAGCACGCCGGTGTCCCGGTGCTGGGTGCCGTTCCGCGGGTGGCCGAATTGGAACTGCCGACAAGGTATTTGGGGTTGGTCACCGCCGTGGAATACGGGCAGCGGGCGCGGTCGGCGGTGGAGGCGATGACCGCCTTGGTCGCTCGCCACGTCGACCTGGCGGCGATCGTGGCCCTCGCCGCAAGCCGGGCGGCGGCGCCGCCGTGGGATCCCGCCGTGGCGGTGGGGGAGGCGACCGCGGGCAGGGCCACCGTCGCGATGGCGGCCGGCAAGGCATTCAGTTTCGGCTACGCAGAACACGCGGAGCTGCTGGCGGCCGCCGGCGCCGACGTCGTCGAATTCGATCCGCTGCTCGACGCATTGCCCGATGGCACCGATGCGGTGTTGCTGCCCGGCGGTTTTCCCGAACAGTTCACCGCGGAGCTCTCGGCCAACGACGTCGTGCGCCGGCAGATCAAAGAGTTGGCCGCCGCCGGGGCGCCGATACACGCCGAGTGCGCCGGCCTGATCTATCTGATCTCCGAGCTCGACGGGCATCCGATGTGCGATGTGCTGGCGGGACGCGCGCGATTCACGTCGCACCTCACCCTGGCGTATCGCGATGCCGTGGCCGTGGCGGATTCGTCGTTGTACCCCGCGGGCCGGCGGGCGGTGGGACACGAATTCCACCGCACCACAGTCACTTTCACCGACGATTACCAGCCCGCCTGGATGTACCGGGTCGACGGGGCGGCCCACGGTGGCGCCGCCGTGCGCGACGGCGCCGTGCACGCCGGCGTGCACGCGTCGTACCTGCACACCCATCCGGCGGCCGCGCCGGAGTCGGTGGCGCGCTTCGTCGCGCACGCCGGCGCCCGGCGAGCCGGCGCCAAGACCGGCACCTACTAGGCTTGCTGGGTGACCGAGAGCGCCTACCTTGTTGGGCTGCGGCTGACCGGCAAGAAGGTCGTCGTGGTCGGCGGCGGCACCGTTGCCCAGCGCCGGTTGCCCCTGCTCATCACCAGCGGCGCCGACGTCCATGTCATCGCCCGCAGCGCCACCCGGTCGGTCGAGGCGATGACGGGAATCACCCTGGCACTGCGCGAATACCGCGACGGCGACCTCGACGGAGCCTGGTACGCGATCGCGGCCACCGACGACCCGCGCGTGAACGAGGCCGTCGTCGCCGAGGCCGAACGCCACCGCATCTTCTGCGTGCGCGCCGACGTCGCCGTCGAGGGGACCGCCGTCACCCCAGCGTCTTTCGACTACGCGGGGCTGTCGGTCGGGGTGCTCGCCGGTGGCGAGCACCGCCGGTCGGCGGCGATCCGCTCGGCCATTCGCGAGGCCCTGCAGACCGGCCTCATCAGGCCTGACAGCCCGGTGGGTTCCGACGTCGTCAAGGGCGGCGTCGCGCTGGTCGGCGGCGGCCCGGGCGACCCCGAACTCATCACCGTGCGCGGCCGGCGCCTGCTGGCCCAGGCCGACGTGGTGGTGGCCGACCGGCTGGCGCCACCGGAGCTGCTCGCCGAACTGCCGCCGCACGTCGAAGTCATCGACGCCGCCAAGATCCCGTACGGGCGGGCGATGGCGCAGGACGCGATCAACGACGTGATGATCGAGCGCGCCCGCGCCGGCGGCTTCGTGGTGCGCCTCAAGGGCGGGGACCCGTTCGTGTTCGCCCGCGGTTACGAAGAAGTGCTGGCGTGCGCCGAGGCGGGGATTCCGGTGACCGTGGTGCCGGGTGTGACGAGCGCCATAGGAGTGCCCGCGTTGGCGGGCGTTCCCGTCACCCATCGGGCGATAAATCACGAGTTCGTGGTGGTCAGCGGCCATCTCCCACCCGGCCATCCCGAATCGTTAGTGAATTGGGATGCGTTGGCCGCACTGTCGGGCACGATCGTTTTGCTGATGGCCGTCGAGCGCATCGAACTTTTCGCCGACGCGCTTCTCAAAGGCGGTCGACCTGCGGATACCCCGGTTCTGGTCGTTCAACATGGAACGACCGCCGCGCAGCACACTTTGCGGGCTACCCTGGCCGACACGCCCGAAAAGATTCGCGCCGACGGTATCCGACCTCCCGCGATCATCGTGATCGGGGCTGTGGCGGCTTTCGGGCTTTAAACGGTTCTTAAGATTACTGTAAGGTAACCCTTTATGACGGCTCTCAACGATGCAGAGCGCGCGGTGCAACATCTTGCCTCGGCGCGCCCCGATCGTCCGGCCCCGGTGCGCTCCGCGGAGACCTCCGCGAAGGCCCCGGCGGAGACCGCCTCAACGCGCATCCGTAAGTACTATCCGGCGTGGCTGCCCTCGCGGCGCTTCATCGCCGCGGTCATCGCCATCGGCGGCATGCAGCTGCTCGCGACCATGGACAGCACCGTCGCCATCGTCGCTCTGCCCAAGATCCAAAACGAGCTGAGCCTGTCCGACGCCGGCCGCAGCTGGGTGATCACCGCCTATGTGCTGACGTTCGGGGGACTGATGCTGCTCGGCGGTCGCCTCGGCGACACCATCGGGCGCAAGCGGACCTTCATCGTCGGTGTCGCGCTGTTCACCATCTCCTCCGTGCTGTGCGCGGTCGCCTGGGACGAGGCGACCATGGTCATCGCGCGGCTGTCGCAGGGCGTCGGTTCCGCCATCGCCTCGCCGACCGGCCTGGCGCTGGTGGCGACCACCTTCCCCAAGGGCCCGGCCCGCAACTTCGCGACCGCGGTGTTCGCCGCGATGACGGCCGTCGGGTCGGTGATGGGCCTGGTGGTCGGCGGCGCGCTCACCGAGGTGTCGTGGCGGCTGGCGTTCCTGGTGAACGTGCCGATCGGCCTGGTGATGATGTACCTGGCCCGCACCGCGCTGCGGGAGACCAACCGCGAGCGGATGAAGCTCGACGCCACCGGGGCCATCCTGGCCACCTTGGCCTGCACCGCGGCCGTATTCGCCTTCTCGATGGGGCCGGAAAAGGGCTGGATGTCGATCACCACCGTCGGCTCGGGTGTGGTGGCGTTGGGTGCCGCGCTGGCCTTCGTCATCGTGGAGCGCACCGCCGAGAACCCCGTCGTTCCGTTCGGCCTGTTCCGTGACCGCAACCGGCTGGTCACCTTCACCGCCATCTTCCTGGCCGGCGGGCTGATGTTCAGCCTGACCGTGTGCATCGGCCTGTACGTGCAGGACATCCTCGGTTACAGCGCGCTGCGCGCGGGAGTCGGCTTCATCCCGTTCGTCATCGCGATGGGCATCGGCCTCGGCGTTTCCTCGCAGCTGGTGTCCCGGTTCTCCCCGCGGGTGCTGACCATCGGCGGCGGGATCCTGCTGTTCTGGGCGATGCTGTTCGGCTGGGCGTTCATGCACCGCGGGGCCGCGTACTTCCCCAACCTGGTGTTGCCCATCGTGGTCGGCGGAATCGGCATCGGCATGGCTGTTGTTCCCCTCACGTTGTCGGCCATCGCCGGCGTGGGCTTCGATCAGATCGGCCCGGTATCGGCGGTCACGCTGATGCTGCAGAGCCTGGGTGGGCCGCTGGTGCTGGCAGTCGTCCAGGCGGTGATCACCTCGCGGACGCTGTATATGGGCGGCACCACCGGCCCGGTCAAGTTCATGAACGACGCGCAGTTGGCCGCGCTGGACAACGGCTACACCTACGGGCTGCTCTGGCTGGCCGGGGTGGCCGTCATCGTCGGCGCCGCCGCGCTGCTGATCGGCTACACCCCCGACCAGGTGGCGCACGCCCAAGAGGTCAAGGAAGCGATGGACGCCGGGGAGCTGTAGCTCACCGCTGCGCCGCCTCGCCGTCGAAATGGCGGTGGCCTGCCGCGCCCAACTTCGTTGCGTTCGCCGTCACCGCTAGGCTGGCCCGCTGTGATCACCCGGATGTCCCAGTTGTTTTTGCGCACCTTGCGCGACGATCCCGCCGACGCCGAAGTCGCCAGCCACAAGCTGCTGATCCGGGCCGGCTACATCCGGCCCGTGGCGCCGGGGCTGTACAGCTGGCTGCCGCTGGGATTGCGGGTGCTGCGCCGCATCGAGCGCATCGTCCGCGACGAGATGAATGCCATTGGCGGGCAAGAGATCTTGTTCCCCGCCCTGCTGCCCCGCGCGCCGTACGAGACGACGAACCGGTGGACCGAATACGGCGACTCGGTGTTTCGGCTGCAGGACCGCCGCGGCAACGACTACCTGCTGGGCCCCACCCACGAAGAGCTGTTCACCCTGACCGTCAAGGGCGAATACAGCTCCTACAAAGACTTTCCGGTCCTGCTCTATCAGATCCAGAACAAGTACCGCGACGAGGCGCGGCCGCGGGCCGGCATCCTGCGGGTCCGGGAGTTCCTGATGAAGGACTCCTATTCGTTCGACATCGACGACGCCGGACTCAAGGCCGCCTACCACGCGCACCGGGAGGCCTATCAGCGCATCTTCGCGCGCCTTCAGGTGCGCTACGTCATCGTCTCCGCGGTATCGGGGGCCATGGGCGGCAGCGCGTCCGAGGAGTTCCTGGCCGAAAGCGCGGTCGGCGAGGACACCTTCGTGCGCTGCCTGGAATCCGGCTACGCCGCCAACGTCGAGGCCGTCGTCACCGCCAAGCCGGAGCCGCCGCCGGCTGAAGTGGTGGCCGGGCTGCCCGAGGCGGTGGTGCACGACACCGGCGACACCCCGACCATCGCCACGCTGGTGGACTGGGCGAATCAGGCGGATCTGGGCTGGGCCGTCACCGCGGCTGACACGTTGAAGAACGTGCTGCTCAAGGTCCGCCAGCCCGGCGGCGACTGGGAGCTGCTGGCCATCGGGGTGCCCGGCGACCGCGAGGTCGACGACAAACGGCTGGGCGCGGCGCTGGAACCGGCCGAATACGCGTTGCTCGACGACGCCGACTTCGCCAAGTATCCGTTCCTGGTGAAGGGATACATCGGGCCGAAAGCCTTGCAGGACAACGGTGTTCGCTACCTGGTCGACCCGCGCGTGGTGGATGGCACCAGCTGGATCACCGGGGCCGACGAGCCGGGGCGCCACGTCGTCGGGCTGGTCGCCGGCCGCGACTTCACCGCCGACGGCACCATCGAGGCCGCCGAGGTGCGCGACGGTGACCCCTCACCGGACGGCGCGGGTCCGCTGGTCTCGGCGCGCGGCATCGAGGTGGCACACATCTTTCAGCTCGGCCGCAAATACACCGACGCCTTCACCGCCGACGTGCTCGGCGAGGACGGCAAGCCGGTCCGGCTGACCATGGGCTCCTACGGCCTGGGGGTGTCGCGGATGGTGGCCGTCATCGCCGAGCAGCACCACGACGAACTGGGCCTGCGCTGGCCGTCGGCGGTCGCCCCGTTCGACGTCCATCTGGTGATCGCCAACAAAGACGCCCAGGCCCGCACCGGCGCCACCGACCTGGCCGACGAGCTGGACCGGCTGGGCGTCGAGGTGCTGCTCGACGACCGCCAGGCCTCACCCGGGGTGAAGTTCAAGGACGCCGAACTGCTCGGCGTGCCCTGGATCGTCGTGGTCGGCCGGGGCTGGGCGGACGGCGTGGTCGAGCTGCGCGACCGCTTCGGCGGCCACACCCGCGAACTGGCCACCGGCCCGTCGCTGGCCACCGACATCGCGGCGGCCCTGGCCGGCTAGTCGTTGCCGCCCGGGAAGCTGGTCGTGATGGGCCAGGCGCCCAGCACGCGGCTCCAGCGCGCCCCCATCACGGCGCTCTGCACCAGGGCCGTCGCGGCGAACGCGCGGTCGGCACCGGTCTCGGCGTGCTCGGCGACGACGCGCCACGCCCCCGCGCCGTCGTTCTCCATCCGCGCGGCCAGGCGCGCGGCGTCGGCCGGGCCGCCGACCACCATCGGCAGCTGGTAGCCCGCCGCGGCGACGGGAACGGTCACCTTGCGGGCATTGAGCATCGCGATGACGTCGTCGCGGCGCTGGCGATGTTGCGCCAGGGCCTCCACCACCATGTCGTTCACGCTGGGCGGCGACAGCGCGGACACGATGCCGTAGCCGTAGATCGTCGAGTGCTCGATGGCCAGCGCGTCGCACAGCGCCGCGTTGTCGGCGTCCTTGCCGGAGGTCATATCGACGGACCCCCTGGCACCAGCGCGACCAGGTACGAGGCCGTGCAGGAGGCGGCGATCGAGGCCAGCAACCCGGCCCGATAGCCCGACTCGGTGCCCACCAGCCGGCTCGCGCTGTCGGCCGAGGCGCGCAGCGCGTTGATC
>NZ_QMEV01000115.1 GCF_003284935.1 Mycobacterium colombiense | reverse complement strand
ATGGTGACATCCTTCCAGCCTGCCCACGCCGGGCAAGCCATCTCAGTTGTCACCTATTCGTGCAGCAGACCCGTGACGTTGCACGCGCGACATGCTAGCGCCGGACCAATAAGCCAATGTCAAACGCGCTAGCACATGCGGTAGCGCGTTTGGGAGTCACCTTATGCACGGAAACCCGTTACCCATGTGGCCTATGGGACTTGTGCGGGGGCCTCGCGACAATTAGTCCGCCCGTAGCGATTACGTCGCCGTCGCGTACTGCAACACGGGTTCCGACGAATCGACGTGGCCGAAGCTGATGATCCGCAACCGGTAGGGGCGCACCTCGTAGACGACACCGTCGACCGGGTTGGTGACGTCGAATCCGTCCTCGACGCGCTCGGCGTTGGAGAGCTCGAGGTGGGCGCCGTCGCGGATCCGTTCGCCGCGGTAATAGTAAGTCCCGCTGAGGTTTTGACACACCACCGCCAGCGACTTCGCGGTGCGCAGCACGGCGGCCGGCGGATTGCCAGGGTCGCAGCGCGCCGTCTCGCCGACGAACCCTAACCCGTCGGCACCCTTGACTGGGCGCGACAATGTGGGCGTCAACGGTGGCGGCGGGGTCGTCGACGCGGGCGGGGGCGCCGCCTTCAACGCCTGGGACGGCGGCGACGCGTTGTGATGAGTCCCGCCAACCAGATTCATCGACAACACCAGGCCGGCGATCAATACCACCACCGCCACCGCGGTCACGAGCAGCGGCGTGCGGGCGATAGCCGGCCAGTGCCAGTTGCGCGCGGACGCGGGAGGCGGTGCGGGACGGTCGGCGGCCTCGTCGAGTTCCTGAAGGGAGACGGTCGGCAGCGGCCGCGTGCGAGGCGGGGGCCCGCTTCGCCCGGCGGCCACACCCACGGGCTGCTCGTAGGCCGCGAACACCGCGTCACTGGCGGCGCGAGCCAGGTCACCGGCGGAGGCGAATCGCGCCGCGCCGTGTTTGGCCATGCCGCGGGTGATGATGTCGTCGTAGTCGCGGCCGACGCCGCGGCGCATGATGCTGGGCCGGGGCGCCGGCGACAGCATGTGCGCGCACTTCATTTCCCCCGCGTCCTCGCTCTCGAATGGCGGTTGACCGGTGAGGCATTCGTAGAGGACGCACGCCAATGAGTAGACGTCGGTCTGCGGCCCGACACGACCGGTGGTGAATCGCTCGGGCGCCATGTAGGTCCGCGAGAACTTCTCGTCGCCGGCGGCCTGCGCGATGCCGAAGTCGGCGAGGTAGGTGAAGTGGTCGTGGGTCAGCAGGATGTTCTCGGGCTTGACGTCGAGGTGCACCAGCCCGGCGGCGTGCGCGGCGTCCAGGGCCCGGGCCACCTGTGCGGTGATCGACGCCGCGCGCGACGGCTCCAGACCGCCCTGCTCACGCAGCAGGTCCTTGAGGCTGCCGCCGTCGTCGACCAGGTGCATGTCGATGTAGGGCACGCCGTCGATCTCGCCGAAGTCGTGCAGCGGCAGGACGTGGGGCTCCTGTAGATGCGTCACCTTGCGGCACTCGCGCCAAAGGCGTTGCTGGAAACCAGGGTCCGCGGCCGTCTCGCCGCGTAACAGCTTGAGCGCGACCATCCGGTCCTTAACCGTGTCGTACGCCCGGTAGACCTCGCCCATCGCCCCGGTGCCGATCAGTGAGCGCAGCTCGTACGGCCCGAACCGGGTACCGAGCCGCGAACTGCGGGACGAGGAGGTCAACGAACGATCCTTTCTGCTCAAGACAGTCCAACGCCGCGGGTTCCCGAATCCGGCGTCGACATAACGTGCGCAGCCTCACGCGTGTCGCTACTCCGAGACTCCGACGGTGGCCGCTATTGTCACCCGGCCAGTTCCCATCCGCATGACCAGACAGACCTCGGCCTGCACGGAAACTGCGCCTGTCCCACCCTAACGGCAGCGGTGGCTCCGACCGACACCTGTAGTCGAGGCTGTTTGTGCACGAGGCGCGGGACACCAAGATGTACACCGCTAAGCTATTTCCCGATCAAGCATGCTGGACACCGAAGCGAAACCGATTGAATCAATAGCCTTTACAGATTCAGTTTCGATGCGCATTGGCTCAGATCCGGGCCATGCCATCCCGATCTTCAGAGCAAAACAGGCACGGTTCCCCGTGTTCACTACCGTAATCGGCATAGCGCGCGACGGTTTGCACAACCTCCGCGGCTGTACTGGCATCGAGTGACGGTTCCGCAACGGTCGATTCGTCATATGGACGCAGCGAGGCAATGCTCCGCACTAGAGCGCTCGAATGATCTGGGCTGCCAGTAATATCGACCGTGGAACGGCCATCAACAAACAGCGTGTACATATCGTGTTCTGGAAATCCATAGTTGAGTCGCAGTACCCACCAGTGGCCATCTTGTGCGGCGGCATACGGGAAAAATTTGTATCCGGTACGCAACCAGTCTGGTTGCGCGGTCTCGTCGATCACAGGACGCGGTACCGAGGAGGGTCCGTTGCCGCCTGACATACCAGGATTCTAAACTCATCGCTCAGCGAGCCGCGGCCGGCCAAGCTGGCTTTGTACTTGAATCCCCTACAGAAGGCCGGGATCGGCCGGCAAGCGCGGAACATCAATGCTGACCGTCCTCCCACTCTTCCTCTGGGGTCTCGCCGAGCCAATGCGGATGCGCATGCGGAGGCGGGATGAAGTGAGGTCTGATGTCTGGCCCGACGCCACCAATCATCGGCCCGCCCCGCGGCGACGTTCGCGGCGGCGGCGCTTCGACGACCGGCGGCTTTTGGACGGGCGCTTCGATCGGTGCAGGCGCAGCAGGTGCCGATCGAACAGGCGGCAGCGGCGGTGGGCGCTCTGGGTCAACGCCGAGCGTCGCATTCACGCTGGGTCGGCTACGTGTCGAGCTCTCGATGATGGAATTCCACACGCTGTCTCCCTTGAGGCCATTTGCTTGCGCTTTCGCAATAAGCTCATCGAGGGCCTTATTGGGCTGAGTCGCGTTCAATTGGTCAGCAAGTCCCCGGTCAGCCATCAGCTCCCGTGTCCAGGACCGCAGCGAGTTTCGCAATTCGAACATCATCTTGGCGCGCGCTTCGGGGCTTAGGCCCTGTTTGATGAGTTGCTCGTTCAGCTGACGCATACGTAATTCACCCTGGGCATAAACCGTGCGCGCCTCCTCAGCCGACAACGTTCCGGTGTTGTAGTCCGGCAAGTCCAACTGAGTCCTGGGGTCAGGTGCAGGGGGTGGGGGGTCTTCTTTCCAGTGATTGTCGACAGCGCGGACGTGGTTGTCTTTCCGCGGGCTGCCAGCGGGCGGGCGGTGGGGAAATTTGTCGCCGACGCCGGCGACTGCGGCGGTTAATTCGCCTGCGACTTGTCGATCGAGTCCCATCAGTTGGGCGGCGCGCTGACGAAGGTCGTCAGCGAGGGCTTGCGCTTGGGCTTGTCGAGCCATCCGCTGGTCTGCAGACCCGCCGATCATGCGGTCGGTGACGGAAAGGTCTTCGCTAACCTCGAATCCTGCCGAGTGGGCATCCACAACGGCATAACGCACGCGAGATCGCGCCGCGTGCAAATCCGAGGCTCCACTACGAGCAATCTTGGCCGCCCGCTGCAACTGATCAGCCGCTGCGCTGGCAGTCATCATGTCCGAGTGCGTCGCGGTGCGCAGCGCCTCAGCAGCCTCCCCTTGCCAATCAACTGATAAGGCATCCCGCCAGACCTGGTTGGCCACCCCATAACTGCGCTCAGCCACGGCCTCCCAGTGAGCGGCCGCCTCGGCGAGGTGATCAGTAGGCCAGGCCAACAACGACGACAGGCCGGGAACCCCTGCAACCGTTTCCATTGCTACACGCTGGTGACCGACTGAGCCACCGCAGTAAGTTTGGTGGCCGACTCGGCTTCCTGTGCCAAATAGCCCCTATCGGCCCGGGTGACGCTGATAGCGCGGGCCTCCACCTGTGCAGCCAGCCCCACGGTGAACGCCGTGATCTCAACGTGAGCGGCATTGACCGCAGCCGCGCTGGGCTGACACGACAAACCCAGCCCTGTCGGCGCTGAGGTGGCCTCAAGACCGTCCAGCAAAGCGCCCCAGCGGGCAGCCATAGCCAGAACTCTTGGGCTATTCACATGCAATGTTCGCTGCACAAGCGAAAGCGTAGGCGGCGCATCACTCGCATGCCAGTCACTGAGACTCCGTCGCCAATTCGATCCACCGAATGTAGCCATTCCCCTTGGGATATGAGAGTACGAATCATGCAGCTAATAGGCTGCGCCAAAGCAATACGGTCCGCGGATTGCGAGGTCAACGCTTGAGTTATTGGCCGCCGACCAGCGATTCAGCTACTTGTGCGCCCTCGGGCGTCAGTTGGAGCCATATCCTCAAATCCCACAGCGCGGGTTCGTCATAGTGGTCGACGAAGAGATCACGTAATCGATCCATGGCGGCGTCGATCGAAAGATCCCAGGGAACCACTCGCTCGTCAGAAGCGCCGAGTATGTCGCCGATCTTCATGAGGCCATCGTCAAGCAGAGATCGGATCGCGCGCAACACCACATCATGCTGGTCAGCAACAGTCTCGGCCAGCTGTTCGCGTCTTATTACCGACGTGACGTGCGCCATCGGGACGCACATTGCCAGGCCATCGAGCAGTAGCTGGTTACGCAGGAACTCTTCGGCGCTGAACCTCGGCCGGTGATATTCGCGATGCTGGTCATCGGGTTCGGTCATCGTTTCCCACCATCCCAGGTCCGTAGCCCCCATGGCCCGCATCCCCGAATACAGTGAGTAATTGTCCGGCACGTAAGAAGGTGAGGCCTTCGATGACCGACATGACGGCGCAGTTCGCGGAGATCGTCGGCGAACACAACCTGCTTACGGGCGACGCCATTTCCGAGGACTACGCACACGATGAGGTGCTGACCAAGCCGGCGCAGAAGCCCGCATACCTGGCCACGCCCGCGACCGCCGACGAGGTCGCTCACCTGCTCAAGGCCGCCACGGAAAACCACGTGCCGGTGACTGCCCGCGGCTCCGGCACGGGCCTGTCGGGCGCGGCGATCCCCCGCGCCGACGGGTTGCTGATCTCCTTCGAGCGCATGAACGCCGTGCTGGAGGTCGACGTCACCAACCAGGTCGCCGTCGTGCAGCCCGGGGTGACCCTGACCGAACTCGACGACGCGACCGCCGGCACCGGGCTGCGCTACATGGTGCACCCGGGCGAGCTGTCCTCCAGTGTCGGCGGCAACGTCGGCACCAACGCCGGCGGCATGCGCGCGGTCAAGTACGGCATCGCCCGCCACAACGTGCTTGGGCTGCAGGCGGCGCTGCCCACCGGTGAGCTCATCCGCACCGGCGGCAAGATCGCCAAGGTCTCCACCGGCTACGACCTGACCCAGCTCATCGTCGGCTCCGAAGGCACCCTGGCCCTGGCCACCGAGGTCACCGTCAAGCTGCACCCGCGCCTCGACCACAACGCCACCGTGCTCGCCCCCTTCGCCGACTTCGACCAGGTCATGGAGGCGGTGCCCAAGATCCTCGCCAGCGGCCTGGCGCCCTTCATCCTGGAGTACATCGACAGCGTGACCATGGCCGCGCTGGTGCACACGCAGAATCTCGAGCTGGGCGTGCCCGACGCCGTCCGCGACAGCTGTCAGGCGTATCTGGTTGTGGCGCTTGAGAATCGGACCGCCGAGCGGCTGGACGAGGATGTCGAGACGACGGGTGAGCTGCTCGCCGAGCTAGGCGCGGTGGATGCGTACGTGCTCGAGGGCGGGTCGGCGCGCAAGCTCATCGAGGCGCGCGAGAAGGCGTTCTGGACACTCAAGGCACTCAACGCCGACGACCTCATCGACGCCGTCGTGCCGCGCGGCGCCATGCCGAAATTCCTCTCCGGCGCACGAGGGCTGGCGGCGGCGGCCGGCGCTGCCGCGGCGGGCTGCGGGCATGCCGGGGACGGCAACGTGCATCTGGCCATCTTCTGCCCCGACCCGGCGATCCGCAAGCAACTGCTGACCGACATCTTCGCGCTGGCAATGGAATTGGGCGGCGCGATCTCCGGCGAGCACGGCCTGGGCCGCGCCAAAGCCCCGTACTTCGTCGAACTCGAGGACCCGGTCAAGGTCGACCTGATGCGCCGCATCAAGGCGAGCTTCGACCCGGCCGGCATCCTCAATCCGGACGTCGCATTCGCGTCGGATGGCAAGTGATCAACGCGCCGTTGCCAATTGGCTCACGATATCGAGCCGGAGGAACTCCGGCGCCTTGATCACCCTGCGCAGCATGAAGCGGATGAACGCCGGCATGTCGGTCGCGCTTTCGTCGCGGAACACGACGGGCGCGCCGAGCTGGTAGCGCCGTCGCCGCGTCTGCAGTTCACAACCGCCCGCGGCGAGAACGTTGCGCACCCAATCCGTTTCGGGACCGTACGTCAGCGCGATCACAAATCCGTTGTGGCGCCGAAAGACCCACAGCGGGGTGCGAAAGGTGCGGCCCGATTTGCGCCCGCGGTGGACGACCACTCCCCATCCCGGTGCCCACGGGGCGATGAACTTGGTGAATCGATTGAGGCCGATCTTGTTGGCCCGGGCAACCCATCGCGGTGCTGGCATCTCCTTAACTCCTCACATGGAGAATTTATAGGTCTAGGCTAAAGCGCCGTCCTCCGGAAGTCAACGACTGTAGAATTTCTGGACTGTGCCTCCCATTGGACGACGCCCGGGCAACCCCGACACCCGCAACGACATCGTGGCGACCGCTCGACGGCTGTTCGCCGATTCGGGATACGACAAGACCTCGGTCCGCGACATCGCCGCCGGTGCCGGCGTCGACCCGGCGCTGATCCGGCACTATTTCGGCAGCAAGGCCGAGCTGTTCCGGTCCACCATGGGGTGGCCCATCGACCCGGCGGAGATCAGCGAGCGCATCGCCCGCGGCGATCGCAAGGACAGCGGCGAGCGCCTGACGCAGGTGTTCTTCGCGGCCTGGGAGCAGCCAGACTCCCGCGCTTCCCTACTGGCGATCCTGCGGGGTGCCGCCACCCACGACGAATCGGCTGCCCTGGTGCGCCAGTTCATTCAGGGCCAGCTGTACCCGCGGTTGGCCAAGCTGCTGGAGGGGTCGGACGCCGAGCTGAGTGTCGATCTGGCCATGGCCCAACTGCTGGGCATCGCCTACTTGCGTCATGTCCTCCAGGTCGAACCGATCGCGTCCGCTCCGGTGGACGAACTGATTGCGCGGGTGACGCCAGTCGTCACCGCCCACCTCACCTCGGGGCGCTAGGCGACCTCGGCCGCGTCTTGATCCCGTGGCGCCTGTGTCTCCGCGGGCCACGCCCGAACGCGAAACCCTCAGCTAGGCAACGGCTCCCGGCCGATCGCCGGCGTCACGGACGCGTCCACGTCGGTTTCTTCGTGGTCGGCGAGCCAGCGTTCGGCGTCGATGGCCGCCGAGCAGCCGCTGCCCGCGGCGGTGATGGCTTGCCGGTAGGTGCGATCCACCAGGTCCCCGGCGGCGAACACCCCCTCCATCGAGGTACTCGTGGTCCGACCCTGCACCAGCACATACCCATCGGGATCGGTCTGCACAACATCGCGCACCAACTCCGAACGCGGATCATGCCCGATGGCCACGAACACCCCGCTCACCGGCAACGTCGACACCACACCGGTACGCGTGTCACGCACCCGCAAACCCGTCACCGTGGACTCACCCTCGACTGCCTCGACCGCCGCATTGGTCACGAAGGCGATCTTGTCGTTGGCCCTGGCCCGCTCCAGCATGATCCGCGAGGCACGAAACTCCTGGCGCCGATGCACCACCGTCACACTGCGGGCAAACCGGGTCAAAAACGTCGCCTCCTCCATCGCCGAATCCCCACCCCCGATCACCGCAATGTCTTGATCCTTGAAAAAGAACCCATCACAG
>NZ_QMEV01000114.1 GCF_003284935.1 Mycobacterium colombiense | reverse complement strand
CGTTCTCATCGACGCCGCGATGCCACCGGCTGCGCCTCCGCCCGGGGTGTGAATTGCCTTTCTCCGGCTACGCGGGAATTGCGAATCAATAACAAAATAGGCCTGCCGCAGTTCGTCAAAATAAATTATCCCGGCGGTCCCGCAGGCGATAATCCGGCCGCTGCGCCGAATAGTGAAATGCGTCCGGAATCGCCTGGTATGTGAGCTCTGCCACTGCAATGGTGCGGCCAAAGTGTGCTCATGGGTCCTGCGTGACGCATGAGCACACTTTGCTCTGACCTTTACCTAAGGAAATTACGATCATCATCGCCACGGCGGGGCGGCGCGGCACCAGCCGCGGCCGGATAGGCTGGCGCTGCCCGCGGAGACCGGGGCGGGCGTAACGGCAAGCAACGAACCGAGGCGGGGCCGCAATGATCTTCATCGTCGTCAAGTTCGAAACCAGACCCGACTGGACCGACCGCTGGCCGGATTTCGTCGCCTCGTTCACCGCGGCCACCCGGGCCGAGGAGGGCAACCTGTGGTTCGAATGGTCGCGCAGCCTGGATAACCCCGCGGAGTACGTCCTGGTGGAGGCTTTCCGCGACGATGAGGCCGGCGGCGCCCACGTCAACAGCGACCACTTCAAGCGCTTCGTGGCCGAAGTCCCGCAGGCGCTGAAGTCCACGCCCAAGATCATCAACCAGACCATCGACGCCACGGGCTGGTCGGAGATGGGCGAGTTGGCGGTCGACTGATCCCGGACTAGCCGATCGCGATCTCGATCTCGTCGCCCAGGGCATAGCCCGGTGCCAGGGGAAGCCGGTCACCGCTCCAGAACGATCCCGGATCGAAGTAATTCGAATACTTCTCCGTGCTGAGCAATCCCATTTCCTCGTAGGTGATGGCCACCGTCTCCGCGCAGTAGGCCACTTCCAACCCGAGCCGCTGGCGTTCCTTGCGCCGCTGCGTCGATTCCCGAACCTTTTTGTCCACGAACGGGATTCCTCGCGCCCAGTCGTATGCGTTCGGGAGCCTGCCGCGCAGCCACCGGCCGGTCAAACGCATGGTGGTGGGAAACGCGGTGCCGTCCATCCGCGCGATCACCCGCAGCAGCTTGTTCTCTTGCTCCCGGGTGGCCGGCGGCGTCAGCTGACGTAGCCAGCACCGCTGGTGGTAACGCTGCGACCACTGCATCACCGACTGGGCAAGGTCGTTCAGTTGCACCCCACGATGATTCGTTCCGGTCCACAGGTCGACGAGCTTGTCGCCCAGTTCGGCGTGCCAGATCAGCGGCGGTAGGTCGTCGATGGCCACCGTCATGCCGACGTGGTTCACCGGGCTGTTCGTCAGCGTCTGGATCGCGCGGTCCGGTCCCGAGCCGCCGCGAAACAGCCAAAGGTCGCCGGTGCGGGTCTCTTCGAGCGCTTGGTTCAAGGGGAGCATTGTCGTAAGCCCGTCCGCCGCTGCGGCTTTCGCCGTCGTGGTCGCCAGTGTCAGCCCGCGGGGCACGGCGCGCGCGAGGCGGTGCCGTACGTTGCGGGCACACAAGTCAATCACAACCGGGCCATAACGACCCGGCGACGCATAGCCTGATGCCATGCGCAATGTGTGGAAGTGGCTGGGATTGGCCGGTGCCGCCGGTGTTGTCGCCGGGGGCGTACTCGTCGTCCGCGACCAGCGCAAGCGGCGGGCCTATACCGCGGACGAGGTCCGCGATCGCCTGCACCAGCGGTTGGCCGAATACAACGGCGACGGCGTTCAGTCCGGCTCGGAATCGCCCGGGGACTCGACGGCGAACAACCGGTAGGTGCCCGAAAACCCCTTCAACTCCACATCGCGGCCGTCGTCGAACCGGATGCCGTCGGAATCGGAAAGCGCTTCTCGCACCGACTGACTCACCAAGATCTGCCCGCCCACCGCTTGCGCGGCGACGCGTGCCGCCATCGCCACGTTGCGGCCGAACAGATCGTCACCACGGCGCACCGATCGGCCCATGTGGATCCCGATCCGAACGCGAATCTCCTCGCGCCGCTTGCGTTTTGCCTCCCGGCGCAACGCGTCCTGCAGGTCGATGCCACACTGGACCGCTTCCTCGGCGCGGGCGAACGCGATCATGAATCCGTCGCCCTGGCTCTTCACCACGTGTCCGGACCGTCGCCGCACCAGATCCGAGACCAGCTTGTCGTGCGAGCTGATCAGCTTCACCCAGGCCCGGTCGCCGATCCGCTCGTTGAGCGCGGTGGACTCCTCGATGTCGGAGAACAAGATCACCACCCGCCCGTCCGGGGTGACGCGGGCAAGGTCGGGTCGCTCGACTTCGGCCCAGTCCGCGAGGTCTTCGATGCTGCTGCGCACCGCCGCGCCGAAGCCTTCCTTGCGCATCAGGTTGGCGGTGTTCCACACCCGTTTGACGGCCTCGCGGCCGCCCGACAGCAACTGGTTGCGGGCATCGGTCCGCTGGCGCAGCTCGTCAAGCTGCTGCTGACTGCGCACCAGCAACCGCCACAACACGATCAGTGCGATACCTTCGACCGCGGCGATCCCGGCGAGAACGTACACCGTGACGTGCAGCGCGTCAGCCATGCCGGTCATCCTTTCAAGGCCGCGGTCCGCCCAGGTTGTCGGCCCTATCGGCAGTGTCTAGTGTTGAGTCCGCCGGCCGCGGGTAGTGATCTCAAGGGAGCCGATCAGGTGACTTTCGGGAGGAGCGGTTTTGGCCGAGGACGACAGTAACCCATCTGACCTGCTAGTGATCTTCGGAATCACCGGTGACCTGGCGCGCAAGATGACCTTCCGGGCGCTGTACCGCCTCGAGCGCCGCCACATGCTTAACCACCCGATCGTGGGCGTGGCCAGTGACGACATCACCGTCGAACAACTGCGGGACCGGGCGCGCGACGCCATCAAGGCATCGGGGGAGCAGTTCGACGACGCCGTCTTCGATCGGCTGGCGGACCGGCTGTCCTACCTACACGGCGACGTCACCGACGCCGACCTCTACACGCAGCTCGCCAAGAAGATCCCGTCGGACTCCCATCCGCTCTACTACCTGGAAATGCCGCCCGCTTTGTTCGCGCCCATCGTGGAGAACCTGGCGAAGGCCGACCTGCTGGAACGGGCCCGGGTGGCGGTGGAAAAACCGTTCGGCCACGACCTGGACTCGGCGCGCGACCTCAACGCACGGCTGCGCGCGGTGCTCGACGAAGACCAAATCCTGCGCGTGGACCACTTTTTGGGCAAACAACCCGTCGAGGAACTGCAATACCTGCGGTTCGCGAACAACGGCCTGGCCAAGCTGTGGGATCGCGACAGCATCTCCGAGATCCACATCACCATGGCCGAGGACTTCGGGATCGAGGACCGCGGCAAGTTCTACGACGCCGTGGGCGCGCTTCGCGACGTCGTGCAAAACCACCTGCTGCAGGTGCTCGCCCTGGTCGCCATGGAGCCCCCGGTCGGCGCCGGCGCCGACGACCTGAACGACAAGAAGGCCGAGGTCTTCCGGGCGATGCCCGCCCTGGACCCGGAGCGCTGCGTGCGCGGGCAATACCGTGGCTATACCGATGTCCCCGGTGTCGCAAAGGATTCCACCACCGAGACCTATATTGCGCTGCGGACCGAGATCGACAACTGGCGGTGGGCGGGAGTGCCGATCTTCCTGCGCGCCGGAAAAGCGCTGCCGGACAAGGTCACCGAGGTCCGGATGTTTCTGCACCACGTTCCCGGGTTTTCGTTTCTGCCCAATCGCCGGCCACCCGAGTGCAACCAGATCGTGTTACGCATCGACCCCGATCCCGGGATGCGGCTGCAGTTGTCCGCACAGGCCGGCGACTCGTGGCACGACGTGCACCTGGACTCGTCGTTCGCCGAGGACCTCGGCGAACCGGTACGGCCCTACGAACGCCTGCTCTACGCCGCGTTCAACGGTGATCACCAGTTGTTCGCCCGCGAAGACGCCATCGAAGAGACGTGGCGAATCGTGCAGCCGGTGCTGGACAAGCCGGGCCGAATCCGCCACTACGACCAGGGCTCCTGGGGGCCCGAGGCCGCGCATGCGCTGCTGCGTGGTCACCACAGCTGGCAAGAGCCGTGGCTGCCGCGCAGCACGCCCAAGAAACAGTAAGGAGACTAGAGACACGATGCAGCTTGGAATGATCGGCCTCGGCCGGATGGGCGCGAACATCGTCCGCCGCGTCGTCAAGGACGGACACGAATGTGTGGTGTACGACCACAATCCCGACGCGGTCAAGGCGATGGCGGGGGAGGACAAAACCACCGGGGTGTCCTCGCTGAAAGAACTCGCCGAGAAGCTGAAGGCACCGCGGCTGGTTTGGGTGATGGTGCCGGCCGGGACCATCACCACCGGGGTGATCGAGGAGCTGGCCAAAACGCTGGACGCCGGAGACATCGTTATCGACGGCGGCAACTCCTACTACCGCGACGACATCCGCCACGCAAAGACGCTGTCGGAGAAGGGCATTCACCTACTCGACTGCGGCACCAGCGGCGGCGTGTGGGGTCGCGAGCGCGGCTACTGCCTGATGATCGGCGGCGACGACGAGGCTTTCCTGCACGCCGAGCCGATTTTCGCCAGCGTGGCACCGGGCGTCGACGCCGCGGCGCGCACACCGGGTCGCGAAGGCGAGGTCGCGCGGTCGGAGCAGGGCTACCTGCATTGCGGCCCGTCGGGTGCCGGGCACTTTGTGAAGATGGTGCACAACGGCATCGAGTACGGCATGATGGCCTCGCTCGCCGAGGGGCTGAACATCCTGCGCAACGCCGACATCGGCAAGCAGGTGCAGGAGGGCGACGCCGAAACCGCACCGCTCGAGCACCCCGAGTTCTACCAGTACGACTTCGACATTCCGGAGGTCGCCGAGGTGTGGCGCCGGGGAAGCGTGATCGGCTCCTGGTTGCTGGACCTGACGGCGATCGCGTTGCACGAATCGCCGGAACTGAAGGAGTTCTCCGGCCGAGTCTCCGACTCCGGGGAGGGTCGCTGGACCGCCATCGCAGCCATCGACGAGGGAGTGCCCTCGCCGGTGCTGACGACCGCGCTGCAGTCCCGCTTCGCCTCGCGCTCGCTCGACGACTTCGCCAACAAGGCGCTCTCGGCGATGCGCAAGCAGTTCGGGGGCCACGCCGAGAAGCCGGCGAACTAGCGGCGGTTGACGAACGCCACCACCGCGTCGCTGAACGCGTCGTTGTCGTCACCGGCCGCGGTGTGTCCGGCGTTGGACAGCTCGACAAACTCCGCGCGCGGGACGGTGGCCAGGAAGTGCCGCACACCCTCGGGGCTCACCACGTCGGACAGCTTGCCGCGGATCAGCAGGACGGGGATGGTCAGGTTCTTGGCGGCCTGCTCGAAGCTCTCGGTGCGCAGTTCGGGATCGTCGCCCGGCTTGGTCATGAACGCCGGGTCCCAGTGCCAATACCAGCGGCCGTCGCGCAGGCGCAGGTTCTTCTTCAGCCCCTCGGGGCTGCGTGGCTTGCTCCGGTAGGGCAGGTAGGCGGCGACGGCGTCGGCGGCCTGCTCCAGCGAGTCGAAGCCGTCGAGGCCGCTGAACATGAAGTCGCGGATGCGGGCGCTGCCGCCCTTTTCGAATCGGGGGACCACGTCGACGAGCACCAATCGGGTCACCTTCGCCGGTCCGGCCCGGTGCGCGGCGAGGATGCCCGTCAGGCCGCCCATGCTGGCCCCGATGATGGTGACCGGCCGGCCGATCGCGTCCAGGACCCGCATGACGTCGCCCGTCAGCGTCTCGATCTCGTAGTCGGCGTCGGGCGAGCGGGCGCTGTCTCCGTGGCCCCGCGAGTCCAGCGCCACCACGTGCAGCCCCTCATCGGCCAGCGTTTGACCGGTGTTTTTCCAGGAAAACCGGTTCTGGCCGCCCCCGTGCAGCATCAGGATGCTCGGCCGCCCGGCGCCGTCGGAGCCGCGATTCCATTCGTCGGCGACCAGATTGATCCCGCCGACGCCGGCAAACTCAACCGTCTCGGGGCTGCTGCTGACGGTGCTCATGCGATCTGACGTTACATAGGCCGGTTAAGCACTGTTGCGCGGGTGGACGACGCGGTGAGTTTTCGTCGTCGACCCGGTCTATCCATGGCAGAGACCCACGAGCCGTCAAGGAGACCCGGACATGCCATCGATCACCCCGTCGTTGTGGTTCGACAACAACCTGGAGGAAGCCGCCACGTTCTACACCTCGGTGTTCCCCAACTCCCACATCGAGGGCTTGAACCAGACCACCGACGCCGGACCGGGCGAGCCCGGGACCGTCCTGTCCGGCAGCTTCGTGCTGGACGGCACCCGGTTCATCGGGATCAACGGCGGTCCGCACTTCCACTTCAGCGAAGCGGTGTCCTTCACGGTCCACTGCAAGGACCAGGACGAGGTCGACTACTACTGGGACCGGTTGAGCGACGGCGGTGAGGAATCGCAATGCGGCTGGCTCAAGGACCGCTTCGGGCTGAGCTGGCAAATCGTCCCGGACCGGCTCTACGAACTGATCAGCGACCCGGATCGCGACCGGGCGGCGGCGGCCACCACTGCGATGTACGGGATGCGCAAGATCGTCATCGCCGAGCTGGAACGGGCGGCCGCGCTGCAACGGTGAAAACCGCTGATACAGCGATGCTTTGACGCCGTATCGACCAGGGTCGGTGCGTCGAGCGGCCACACAGGTTAGGTTGATCCCTGCGGAGACGTCGAGCAGGGAGTGAACATGGCTGAACCAGGCTGGATCGACGTGACCGGACCCGCGGGCGACCTCAAGGCCCTGACCTGGGGGCCGGAAGACGGCCCCATCGCCTTGTGCTTGCACGGCTTCCCCGACACGCCCTACGGCTGGCGCAAAGTCGCGCCGCGGCTCGCGTCGGCGGGCTGGCGGGTGGTCGCGCCTTTCATGCGTGGATACGCGCCGTCGTCGATCCCGGTCGACGGCGGCTACCAGGTCGGTGCGTTGATGGACGACGCCCTGCGGGTGCGTGAGGCCGCGGGCGGCACCGAGAACGACGTGATCATCGGCCACGACTGGGGCGCAATCGCCGGCACCGGCCTGGCCGCCATGCCCGACAGCCCCTTCGCCAAGGCCGTGATCATGTCGGTGCCACCGTCGGCGGCGTTCCGGCGGCGCGGCGGCGGCGCGGCCGAGCGGGGCCGGCTGGCCGCCCACCTGGCGCGCCAGGTCTTCCGCAGCTGGTACATCATGTACTTCCAATTGCCTTGGCTGCCTGAGCGTTCCGCCTCCTGGGTGTTGCCGCTGCTATGGCGGCGCTGGTCGCCCGGCTATCGCGCCGACGAGGATCTGCGCCACGTCGACGCGGCGATCGGGGCGCCGGAGAGCTGGCGCGCGGCGCTGGGGCCGTACCGCGCCACCATTCGCAACACCAGGCCGTCGGCGCGGTATGCCGAGCTGAACCAGTTGTGGACCGAAGAACCCGTGCTGCCGTGCCTGTACCTGCACGGCCGCGACGACGGTTGCATGACACCGGCTTTCGTGCGCTGGGCCGAGAAGGTGCTGCCGCCGGGCAGCGAGGCCGGCATCGTCGAACACGCCGGGCACTTCCTGCAGCTCGAACAACCCGACAAGGTCGCCGACCTGGTGCTCGGGTTCATCGGCTCACCCGGCTGACGCCGTGGCCCGCGCCGTGCCGGGGCACCGGATGGCCGCCGTCGATGCGCAGTTCTACTGGATGTCGGCGAAGATCCCCAACGACGAGTTCCTGCTCTACGCGTTCGACGGCGAGCCCGCCGACTACCCGCGCGCCGTCGAACGACTCCGCGGGCGGGCCACCGTCGAGCCGGCGCTGACGATCCGGGCGTGCGACCGCAGCCGGCTGCGCTATCCCCTGTGGGTGCCGGCGGCGGTCACACCCGAGCAGATGGTCCGCCACGAGCTGGGCGAGGACAGCTGGGACGGCGTGCTCGTGGCGGTCGCCGGCCTTGCCGACGACCAACTGGACATTCGCCGGATGGCTTGGCGGCTACACCTTTTCACGTCCGTGCGCGGCATTCCGGGCGTCACCGGGCGCGGGACGGTCGCGGTGCTGCAGGTCGCACACGCGCTGGCCGACGGCGCCCGTTCCGCGGCGATGGCGGCCTGGCTGTTCGGCCGGCCGGCCCCGGTGTGCCGCCGGTGCCCGCCCCAC
>NZ_QMEV01000113.1 GCF_003284935.1 Mycobacterium colombiense | reverse complement strand
CCGGTTGGCCAGCGTGACCGCGATCGGGGATGTCGCGGACAGACCCGCGGCGGCCGCCGCCGCGACCGCGGGCCAATCCATGCACCAGATCGCCAAAACCCTTGAACCAGAAGGGTTTACCACGGTTTTTACCCGGCTCGAGCCTGGGCCGTCACCCGTCGTCCCGCACACGTCCCGCTGACCTGCAGCCGCACCCCGCCAATGCGGCCGAATCCAGGACGGCCCTCGGCGGTGATCTCGTACCCACAGACCCGGGCGGCAAGGCGCGTCGGCGCCCCCTGCCAATCGCCGCCGGTGACCAACAGGGTGCAGCCCTTGTTCCGGGCGCGGGCCACCACCGCCCGCGCCCGGGTCGGCGGCACCCGGCGCCCGCCCAGCCCCAGGACCACCAGGTCCATGCCGTCGACGAGCACCGCGGCCACCTCCACCGGATCGGTGCCGGGATCCGGTATCACCGCGAGCCGGCTCAGATCCGCCCCCATCTCCGCGGCGGCCAGCAGCCCGATGTCCGGCTGGCCCACGATTGCGGCGTTGCCACCGGCCGCCGTGACGGCGGCCACCACGCTCAGCAACAGCGACCGGGCACCCGAGAGCACCGCGACCGTTCCCCGCGGCACCGGCGCGGGCAGCAGGTCGGCCAGCCACGGCGGGAGGGCCAGCTGCGACTCCGAGTCCGGCAGCAGATCGTCGGCGGGCGCGGCGGCGGGCCCGGCCTTCCTCCCGGTGATGCTCGCCATCCGCCGGCGAAGCGATTCCAGCTGCTCAGCGCGGGTTTCCTGGCGGTGGCTGGAGGCAAAAGCCGCGGTCATGACAGCCTCCTACACCACGTTCGGGGAAGTGTGTTCGAATGTATGTTCGATACATTTCGAAGTAAACACCCCCCTCCGACAACCGTCAAGCGACGCAAGGGGCAGCGTTATGCGATCGGTACTGGTGTGGCTGATGGGTGCCATGTGGCCGCATTTTCGCGGGCGACTAGGCCGGGCCGCCTACTCCCATTCGATGGTGCCGGGCGGTTTGCTGGTGATGTCCAGCACCACGCGGTTGACCTCGGCCACCTCGTTGGTGATCCGGGTCGAGATACGCTCCAGCACCTCGTAGGGCGCCCGGGTCCAGTCGGCGGTCATGGCGTCCTCGCTGGACACCGGGCGCAGCACGATCGGGTGCCCGTAGGTGCGACCGTCGCCCTGGACCCCGACCGAGCGGACGTCGCCCAGCAGCACCACCGGGCACTGCCAGATCAGGGCGTCCAGGCCGGCCGCGGTGAGTTCCTCGCGGGCGATCGAGTCCGCACGCCGCAGCGTGTCCAACCGGGCAGCGGTGACCTCCCCGACGATCCGGATCCCCAGGCCCGGACCCGGAAAGGGTTGGCGCGCAACGATTTCCTCCGGCAGTCCCAGCTCGCGGCCGACCGCGCGCACCTCGTCCTTGAACAGCAGCCGCAGCGGCTCGACGAGCGTGAACTTCAGGTCGTCGGGCAGGCCGCCGACGTTGTGGTGGCTCTTGATGTTCGCGGTCCCGCTGCCGCCGCCGGACTCCACCACGTCCGGATACAGCGTGCCCTGCACCAGGAACTCCACGTCAGAATCGTTGTCCCCCACGATATCCCGCACCGCACCCTCGAAGGCCCGGATGAACTGGCGGCCGATGATCTTGCGCTTGCCTTCGGGATTGGTCACGCCCGCGAGTGCGGAGAGGAAGGTGTCGGCCGCGTCGACGGTGACCAGGTTGGCCCCGGTGGCGGCGACGAAGTCGCGCTGGACCTGCGCGCGCTCGCCGGCGCGCAGCAGGCCGTGGTCGACGAACACACAGGTCAACCGGTCCCCGATGGCGCGCTGGACCAGCGCGGCCGCCACCGCGGAATCCACCCCGCCCGACAGACCGCAGATCGCCCGGCCGTCACCGATCTGGGCGCGCACCTGCTCGATCAGCACCTCGGCGATGTTGGCGGCCGTCCAGTCCGCGCCGAGACCGGCGAAGTCGTGCAGGAATCGGCTGAGCACCTGCTGCCCGTGCGGGCTGTGCATGACTTCCGGGTGGTATTGCACGCCGGCCAGGCGGCGGGCCCGGTTTTCGAAGCCGGCCACCGAAGCGCCGGAGCTGCTGGCCACCACCTCGAACCCGTCCGGTGCGGCCGTGACCGCGTCACCGTGGCTCATCCACACCGGTTGCACACTCGGTAGACCCGAATGCAGTTCGCCGCCAAGGACTTTCAGTTCGGTGCGACCGTATTCGCTGGTGCCGGTGTGGGCGACTGTCCCGCCCAGCGCCTGCGCCATCGCCTGAAAGCCATAACAGATGCCGAACACCGGCACCCCGAGATCGAACAGCGCCGGGTCGAGCTGGGGCGCGCCGTCGGCATAGACGCTGGCCGGGCCGCCCGAGAGCACCAGCGCCAGCGGGTCGCGGGCCTTGATGTCCTCGACCGTGGCGGTGTGCGGGATGACCTCGGAGAACACCCGCGCCTCGCGGACGCGCCGGGCGATCAACTGCGCGTACTGCGCGCCGAAGTCCACGACCAGCACCGGTCGAGCCGGCGCTCCGGACACCTCGGAGATCTCGAGTTCAGGGCTTTCAGTGGGGTCGGCCACGCACGAGAGTCTAGTGGCTGGCCGCGTCGTCTCCGCCCGCAAGGCCTACAGCGCAAACGCGGTGCGCAGTGCGCGGATGGCAGCGGCGTCGCCGTCGAACTCGATTCGCCGCAGGGCGGCGTTGCGCTTGGCTTCGTCGGCCCCGAGCCGGGCGGTGACGAGATCCGCCGCGGCCGCCGTGAAGGTCACCGCGGGCTCCCCACGAGCCGCGCCCAGGCGGCCCTGTGTGACGGCGAATTCGAAACGGCGGCCGTCGATCTCGACGCGGTAAGTCGCCTCCAGGTCCCTCGCGGCGCCGGAGTTGAAGCCGAGCAGTATCCCGGCCAGAAAACCGTTGAGCGGCGATACCGGCCCATCGCCGATCGGGTCCAGGTGGTCCACGCCGAACCACGCGAGGCCCTGCAGGATGGGAAGCACCCGCTGCCAACCCAGGTCGCTGAGCGTGTAGACGGTGCGGCCGATCGGGGCCGGCAGGTCGGCCCGCTCGATGAGCCCGGCCTCCCGCAGCTCCTTGAGCCTCTCGGCAAGCAGATTGGTCGCGATGCCGGGCAGTTCGGCCCGCAGGTCGCCGTAGCGACGGGCCCCGCCGACGAGTTCGCGCAGGATCAGCAGCGTCCACCGCTCGCCCAGCACATCGAGGCCGCGCGCGATCGGGCAGTTCTGGTTGTAGTTCCTGCGCGACGCCACCAGGCCACCCTACCTGGGTTAGACATTTTTTCAACCTCTTACTTGACTAGTTTGTCTATTGGATTTACTGTCTTGTCCATGCGCACTGAGCCGACGTTTCGCAATCACCCCGTTGCCGCGCTCTCCGTCATCTGCCTTGGCGTCTTCGTCATCAGCGTCGACGCCACCATCGTCAACGTCGCGCTGCCCACGTTGTCGCGTGAACTCGGTGCGGACACCGCACAACTGCAATGGATCGTCGATGCCTACACCCTCGTGATGTCCGGACTGCTCCTCTCGGCGGGCAGCCTGTCCGACCGCTACGGCAGGCGAGGCTGGCTCAACTTCGGGCTCACACTGTTCGCGATCACTTCTGCGATTGCCGCACAGATGAATTCGGCCGACGCGTTGATCGCGGCGCGCGCGGCCATGGGTGTGGGCGCGGCGGTGATCTTCCCGACCACGCTGGGCCTGATCACCAACATCTTCACCGACCCGATACCGCGTGCCAAGGCGATCGGACTATGGGCGGCGATGGTCGGCGTCGGAGTCGCCGTCGGGCCGATCAGCGGCGGATGGTTGCTCGAACACTTCTGGTGGGGCTCGATATTCATGGTGAACATTCCGATCGCGGCCTTGGCCATCGTCGGCGCCAGGCTGTTCGTTCCCACCTCGCGTGACCCCGCGGCGCCGCGCGTTGACGTCCCCGGCCTCATCCTGTCCGCGACCGGAGTCACGATGCTGGTCTACACAGTCATCGAGGCGCCCACCTGGGGGTGGACTGACGGGCGGACCGTCGCCGGATTCGCCCTCGCCGCAACCTTTCTAGCGACCTTTGCGCGCTGGGAACAGCGCAGTACCCATCCGATGCTGGACGTCACGGTGTTTTTCAACCCCCGATTCTCCGGCGGCAGCCTGGCGGTGACCGCAGGGTTTCTCACCCTGTTCGGATTCATCTTCGTCATCACCCAGTACTTCCAATTCATCAAGGACTACACCGCGTTTCAGGCCGGCGTGCGCCTGTTACCGGTGGCCGTCTCGATCGCGCTGGCCAGCATCCTGGGGCCCCGGCTGGTCGAACGCGTCGGCACCACCGCCGTCGTCGCCGCCGGTCTTGCCGTATTCGCGGCCGGCCTGGCCTGGGCGTCCACCGCCGACGCCGCCACGCCGTACATCCAGATCGCCATGCAGATGCTGTTGCTCGGTGGCGGCCTCGGCCTGACGTTTTCGCCGGCTACGGAGGCCATCATGGGATCGCTGCCGGTCGACAAGGCCGGCGTGGGTTCGGCCGTCAACGACACGACACGCGAACTGGGCGGTACCCTCGGCGTCGCCATCGCGGGCAGCATCTTCGCATCGGTGTACTCGGGACACCTCGGGGTTTCCGCACTGACGGGATTGCCCGCCGACGCGATGCGCCACTCGTTGGCACTGGCGCACACAGTGATTCAGAGTCTCCCCCCACAGCAAGCCGACCATGTGCGCGCCGCCGTTGACCGCGCGTTTCTGGACGGGATGCGGGTGAGCTCGCTGGTGTGCGCGGGCATCGCGCTCGGCGCGGCGATCGTCGTCGGCTGGCTTCTCCCAGCAAGGGAGCCGGCGCTTCTACCGGAAAGGACACTCCAATGAGTAGACGAATATTGGTCACCGGCGCCACCGGCAAGATCGGCGGCGCGGTCGCCGCCCAGCTACTCGAACACGGCGTGACCACCAGGGCGATGGTGCATCGTGACGATGCGCGCAGCGCGCGCTTGCGGGAGATGGGCGCCGAGGTCGTCATCGCCGATATGTTTGACATCCAACAGGTTACGAGTGCGATGGCCGGGGTCGACCGTCACGACGGGCGATCGCGCGCCGCTACGTCACCGGTCCCGAAACCCGTCGTACCGCAGTCAATTTCATGCGTCAGGTCGCCTAACTTCATGTTGACCGCACTGACACCGATGCATCGGCTGGACACGTTCGATCGGACCCAGCAACATCCCCGGCCCGCACACCTCCGGTTGTCGGGCCAATCCCCGATATGGCGAAGCGAACATGCCGTTGCACAGCGGAATTCCGTCGCCCTGATCACCGCCGGAGGAAGGACGGGAACGCGATGAGCACCGCACCACAAGGCAGCACCTACGTCTTGGGCCATGCCGACGCAGAGGTGCGGCGGCTCCTCCTGCAAGGACGGCTGTACGACCACTACACGGAGAACGCGCTGCGACTCGCCGGGCTGCGGCCGGGCATGCGGGTGCTCGATATCGGGTCCGGGCCCGGCGATGTGTCGTTTGTCGCCGCGCGGCTGGTCGGTCCGACGGGGACGGTTCTGGGCGTCGACGCCGCACCCGCGATGGTCGAGCTTGCCCGCGCCCGCGCCCACGAAAAGGGCTTGTCCACAGTGCGTTTCACCTTGAACGCGGTCGACACGATTGTCCTGGATGAACCGGTGGATGCCGTGATCGGCCGATTGATCCTGATGCATTTGCCGGACCCCGCCGCGACATTGCGGCGCCTCAGTTCCTACGTGCGCCCCGGTGGCGTGATCGCGTTCTCCGAGAACGACATCACCGGTGCGCACGGCGTGCCGGATACGCCGCTGTTCCATCGGGTGACGGGTGGGATCGTTCGCGCCTTCGAGGCCATGGGGCTCAGCCCGCGGTTCGGCACCACGCTGCACACGCTCTTCGCCGACGCCGGCCTGGGCGCGCCTCGATTGACCCTCGGCACGCCGGTCGGCACGGCCGCCGACGCCGACATCCTGGCCTACCTCGCAGAAGTGTGGCGGCTGGTCTCCCCTATCGCCGAACAAGGGGGCTTCGCCATCGACGAGCTCGCCGACATCGACGAGTTCGTGCCGCGATTCCGCGAAGAGGCACGGGCGGCCGACGCCCTCATCGCGATGCCTCCCCTCATTACCGCGTGGGCTCAGGTGCAGTAATGAACGACACCATCCAAACCCAGTACTCGACGGGCCTGGCGCGCAACAACGTCGAACGGGCACTCGTCTCCGCCGGCAAGGACCTCGACCGCCTGACCCCCGCCGACCTGGCCCTGCTGGAGGACTTCCACACCATGGGCCGTATCGCGACCGCCCAGCTGGCGGACCTTGCGGGGATCACGAGTGAGAGCGAGGTCCTAGACGCCGGCAGCGGTGTCGGCGGCACCGCCCGCTACGTCGCCGATCGCTACGGCCCGCGGGTGACCGCCGTGGACCTCACCGGCGAGTACTGCGAGACGAACCGCTGGCTCAACGGGCTTGTTGGGCTCGAGGACCGGATATCGGTTCGCCAAGCGGACGTCACCGCGCTGCCCTTCGACGACGCGACTTTCAACGTCGTCTTCAGCCAGCACGTGCAGATGAACGTGGCCGATAAGGCGCGCCTGTACTCCGAGGCGCGACGAGTGCTGAAGAAAGGCGGTCGACTTGCCCTGTGGGACATCACGATTGGAGACCGCGGCGAACTCGACTACCCCTTGCCGTGGGCCGATCACGCGGCACGCAGCCACCTGGTCACCCCCGCTGAGCTGCGTGCCGTCGTCGAATCGGCCGGCTTCGCCGTCGTGGCGTGGAGCGACCTCACCGACCAGGCGGCCGAGCTCATGCGGGCGATTCTGGCCCAGCCCGCCGGCCCGCTGGGCCTGCACGCCTTTGTCACCGACTTCGCCCGCAAAGCCGAAAACCTCACACAGGCCCTGGCCGACGGGCGCCTCCGCGCCATCCAGGCCGTATTGGAAGCGTGAATGACGCGCAACGCGCCCTCGGGCGCGATCACGTCTGAGGCACTTTATGTCTTTGGTATGAGATCCGCCCGCCCGTATTGATAACGATATTCATTTGCATTTACCTACTCGGTGATTCTGTAAAGCTCGCCCAGCCCAGGAGTTGCCGTGATGACGTTGCCCTCCGCGATCAGGCCGCTGATCGTTGACCGCATCGGAGGCGTCCGACGATGACCTCGCCGATATGGATGGCTTCCCCGCCGGAGGTGCACTCGACGTTGCTGAGCAGCGGTCCCGGCCCGGCCTCGCTGTTCGCCGCGGCCGCGGCATGGAGCGCGATGGGTGCCGAATACGCCTCGGCGGCAGAAGAACTCAGCGGGCTGCTGGCCTCGACGCAGGCCGGGGCGTGGCATGGCTGGAGCGCCGAATCCTACGTCACCGCGCACGCCCCGTACCTGGCGTGGCTGACGCAGGCCAGCGCGCGCAGCGCCGCGGCGGCCGCACAGCACGAAACGGTGGGCACCGCCTACACCGCCGCGCTGGCGGCGATGCCGACCCTGCCCGAGCTCGCCACCAACCACGTCGTCCACGGCGCCCTGGTCGCGACGAATTTCTTTGGCATCAACACCATTCCGATCGCGGTCAACGAGGCCGACTATGCGCGGATGTGGGTCCAGGCCGCGGCCACGATGGGCACCTATCAGGCCGTCTCCGGGGCGGCCGTGGCGGGCACACCGCACGCCGACCCGGCGCCGCCGATCCTGAAATCCGACGCCACCGCGCAACACGAGCACGAGGAAGACGACGACCACCACGACCATGAGCACGGGTTCGACAGCCCGCTCAATCAGTTCATCGCCCAGATCCTGCGCCTCTTCGGACTCGATTGGCATCCGGTCGAGGGGACACTCAACGGCTTGCCCTACGAGGCCTATACCAATCCCGCAGACCTGCTCTGGTGGGTGGTCCGGGCCCTCGAACTGTTTTCGGATTTCCAACAGTTCGGGGCCCTACTGCAGGAAAATCCGGCAGCGGCGTTCGAGTTCATCACCGACCTCGTGCTGCTCGACTGGCCCACTCACCTGGGTCAGCTCGCCAGTTGGCTCCCGGCCCAGCCCCAGTTGCTGTTGGTGCCCATGCTCGTCGCCGTGGCGCCTTTCGGGGCGCTGAGC
>NZ_QMEV01000112.1 GCF_003284935.1 Mycobacterium colombiense | reverse complement strand
GCAACTGCGAGGGGCCGGGGGACGCGCTGGGTGGCACGGACGCCTTGGTGGTCGCCGGCGCCGAGGTGACCGGGTGGGGGGCGGGGGCGCCCAGCGTGGCCTTGGTGGACGCGCTGTCGCCGCTGTTGATGATCACGGCCGTGGCGATGGCGCCCAGGGCCACCACCGCGCCCACGATCGCCGTGGCGGGGCGCCAGCGCGAGTCCGCCGGCCAGCCCGTCCAGTTGTAGTCGGCGTTCAGGTAGGGGTCGGTATCGCAGGCGTCGGCATCGGCGGCGTAGTCGTCGGGGTAAGCCCGGATCCTGTCGTCAAGGTGCGGCAACGTGGTACCCATGGTGCCGAAGTTAGCCATGGGAAAGCACGGATCGGGTATCGCGCGGGTGGGCGAGACAACCTGAGAGCGAATCGTTATCGGGCCGCGACCGGTTTCGCTGACCGCGAAGTGTGGGGACGCGGCGGGGTCGGGGTCGGCCGCGTCCACTAGCCTGCTGCTGACAGGGCCGGGACTTCGATAGCTGCGGAATGACGGCAAGACCCATGGAAGGGGTGACCGTGGAGGTCAAGATCGGTATCACGGATAGTCCGCGCGAGCTGGTCCTTGCCAGCGCCCAGACGCCCGCCGAGGTCGAAGATCTGGTCAGCGCCGCACTGAGCGACGCGTCGGGTCTGCTGCGGCTGAGCGACGAGCGGGGCCGCCGCTTCCTGATTCACACCGCCAAGATCGCCTACGTCGAGATCGGCGCCGCCGACGCGCGCCGGGTGGGCTTCGGGATCAGCGCCGAAACCGGCAAGCACGCCGGCAAGGGCCGTTAGGAGCGGGTCAGCGGCACGTGTGACAGCCCGCCCCAGGCGAACGCGACGGTGCCGTCGACGGCGTCCGCCTTGGAAATCGGCCGGTCGGAGTCCAGCCAGTACCTGGCGCAGTCGACGCTGATTCCCACCAGACCGACCGCGATCATGCGGGCCCGGTGCGGGTCCAGCCCGGAATCCTCGCTGATCAACGCGAAGACCGCGTCGATGCAGGATTCGGTGGCGACGCGCACCTGGGCGGCCACTTCGGGTTCGGTGACGTAGTCGTTCTCGAAGATCAGGCGGTAGCCCTGGCTGTCGTGTTCGATGAAATCGAAGAACGCCTGCACCGCGGAGTGCAACCGGCGCCGGTTGTCGGTGGTGGTGCTCAGGGCCTGCTGAACGCCCGACACCAGGTTTTCCACGTGCCGCGCCAGCACCGCCAGGTACAGCTCGAGCTTGCTCGAAAAGTGTTGGTACAGAACGGGTTTGCTGACTCCGGCGCGGTCGGCGATCTCGTCCATGCCCGCCGCGTGATAGCCGCGGTCGACGAACACGTCGCTGGCCACGATGAGCAATTGGCCGCGCCGCTCGTCGCGGGGCAACCGATTGCCTCGCCGGCTGGAAACCGCGGCTCCGTCCGGCCGACCGCGGTCAGCCGATCTGACGGCGCGCCGCGCCGGCACCTTGGCGAGTTCGCTCATCGAGTCCTCATCTGATTATCGGCGGCCGGCCATCGCTGAATCGGGGCCAACCGCTCGCAGCCCGTGGGAAAGACCTTACTACCCGCCGCCTCGATGCGACCGTCATCGCCGTCGTCGCCGCTGGCAGAAGCGGTGTCGGACGGCCGATTCGGGCGCGCCACCGGCGGCGGCGGTGCCCGGCTGTGTAATCCTGGGGAAATGACGTCCCCCCGGCCCCCACGCAGCACAGGGCGCGTGCCGGTGTTACGCGACGAGTGGCGAGAGCCGCTGCGGGCGCTGCGCGATCCGTTGGCGCGGGAAGCCGGACGCGTCCGGGCCGACCGCGAGCGGCCGCGACAGTGGCGCAAACAAACCTGGCTGGGCCGCTTCGTCTCCACCTACGGGTGGCGCGCGTACGCCCTG
The DNA here is from genome assembly GCF_003284935.1 of Mycobacterium colombiense. Classification (GTDB taxonomy): domain Bacteria; phylum Actinomycetota; class Actinomycetes; order Mycobacteriales; family Mycobacteriaceae; genus Mycobacterium; species Mycobacterium arosiense_A. The sequence goes on along the minus strand of NZ_QMEV01000112.1, from coordinate 6,425 downwards.
CCGGTCCTGGTGGTGCTCACCGCGGTGGTGATGTACCAGACGGTCACCGGCACCGGCGCCCCCAAGCCGACGGCCGGCCAGCCCATCCAGAGTCCGCCGGCGATCGGCGCGGTGGGCACCACGATCATCGACGCCCCGCCGCGCGGGCTCGCCGCGTTCGACGCCAACCTGCCGGCCGGAACGTTGCCCGACGGCGGCCCGTTCACCGAGGCGGGCGACAAGACCTGGCACATCGTGCCGGGCACCACGCCGCAGATCGGCCAGGGCACCGCCAAGGTGTTCCGGTACACCGTCGAAGTGGAGAACGGCATCGATCCGACCATGTTCGGCGGCGACGACGCCTTCGCCCAGATGGTCGACCAGACGCTGGCCAATCCGAAGGGCTGGACGCACAATCCGCAGTTCGCGTTCATCCGGATCGACGGAGCCAGTGGAGGCAAACCCGACTTTCGCATCTCGCTGGTGTCGCCGGTGACGGTGCGCGAAGGGTGCGGTTACGAATTCCGCCTCGAAACCTCTTGCTACAACCCGGTATTCGGCGCCAACCGGGAGGCGCGGGTGTTCATCAACGAGGCGCGCTGGGTACGGGGAGCCGTACCGTTCGAAGGTGACATCGGCTCCTACCGGCAGTACGTGATCAACCACGAGGTCGGCCACGCCATCGGATACCTGCACCACGAACCCTGCGAGCAGCAGAACGCCCTGGCGCCGGTGATGATGCAGCAGACGTTTTCCACGTCGAACAACGACGCCGCGCAGTTCGACCCCGACGTCGTCAAGGCCGACGGCAAGACCTGCCGGTTCAATCCCTGGCCGTACCCGATCGCCTGACGGGCCTTTAGACGCCGCCTCGTTGCCGCGCCCCGCGCGGGCTGCTGTGATGGTAAGAGAAGCCAACCGAGGAGATGTTTCGCACGTGTCGACGCCGCTGCCGCCGCTGGTGGAGCCCGCAGACCACCTCAGTGGCGACGAGGTGGCCCGCTACAGCCGGCACCTGATCATTCCCGGCCTGGGGCTCGACGGGCAGAAGCGGCTCAAGAACGCCCGGGTGCTGGTGCTCGGCGCCGGCGGGCTCGGTGCCCCGACGTTGCTCTACCTGGCGGCCGCGGGCGTGGGCACGATCGGCATCGTCGATTTCGACGTGGTCGACGAGTCGAACCTGCACCGCCAGATCATCCACGGGGTGGCCGACGTCGGCCGGTCCAAGGCGCAGTCGGCGCGCGACTCCATCGCCGCGATCAACCCGCTGGTCGACGTGCGGCTGCACGAATTCCGGCTGGATTCCACCAACGCCGTCGAATTGTTCGGCGGCTACGACCTGATCGTGGACGGCACCGACAACTTCGCGACCCGGTATCTGGCCAACGACGCGGCGGTGCTGGCGAAAAAGCCGTACGTGTGGGGGTCGATCTACCGCTTCGAGGGCCAGGTCTCGGTCTGCTGGGAGGACGCCCCGGACGGACGCGGGCTCAACTATCGCGACCTCTACCCCGAACCCCCGCCGGCCGGCTCGGTCCCATCCTGCGCCGAGGGTGGCGTGCTGGGCATCGTCTGCGCGTCCATCGCCTCGGTGATGAGCACCGAAGTGATCAAACTCATCACCGGGATCGGCGAGTCGTTGCTGGGCCGCGTGATGATCTACGACGCGCTGGAGATGACCTACCGCACCATCGCGATCCGCCGCGACCCCTCGGACGCGTCGAGGCCCACGATCACCGGGCTCGTCGACTACGAGCAGCTGTGCGGCGTGGCGCCCGAGCCGTCGGCGCACGACGCCGCGTCGGCCATCACGCCGCGCGAGCTGCGCGACTGGCTGGATTCGGGCAAGAAGCTGGCGCTGATCGACGTGCGTGAGCCGGTGGAGTTCGACATCGTGCACATCGACGGGGCCCAGCTGATCCCGCAGTCGTCGATCAATTCCGGCGAGGGTCTGGCAAAGCTGCCGCACGACCGCCTGCCGGTGCTGTACTGCAAAACGGGGGTGCGCTCGGCCCAGGCGCTGGCCGTGGTGCGCAGGGCCGGCTTCGCCGACGCGGTGCATTTGCAGGGCGGGATCGTGGCGTGGGCGCAGCAGATGCAACCCGACATGGTCATGTACTGACCCGGCACGCCCTGTGGACTGCGGCGACCCGCCGCGCCCGGCTTCGCCGCGCTTGCGATCGCCGCTTGTTGGACTCGTTTAGAGTACCGGTGTGACAGTCGAGCCACCGCCGGATCATGTGCTGTCGGCGTTTGGTTTGGCCGGCGTCACACCCGTCAATCTGGGGGCCAGCTGGGAGGGCGGCTGGCGGTGCGGCGAAGTCGTCTTGTCGTTGGTGGCCGACAACGCGCGCGCGGCCTGGTCGGCCCGGGTCCGCGAGACCTTGTTCGTCGACGGCGTTCGCCTGGCGCGGCCGGTGCGTTCCACCGACGGGCGTTACGTCGTTTCCGGGTGGCGGGCGGACACCTTCGTCGCCGGGACGCCGGAGCCCCGCCATGACGAAGTCGTCTCGGCCGCGGTGCGCCTGCACGAGGCGACGGGCAAACTCGAGCGGCCCCGCTTCCTGACCCAGGGGCCCACGGCGCCGTGGGGCGACGTCGACATCTTCATCGCCGCCGATCGCGCGGCGTGGGAGGAACGGCCGCTGGCCTCGGTGCCGCCCGGAGCGCGGTCGGCGCCCGCGACGGCGGATGCCGAGCGATCCGTCGAGCTGCTGCATCAGTTGGGCACCCTGCGCAAGCCGACCAAGAGCCCCAACCAGCTGGTCCACGGAGACCTTTACGGCACAGTGCTTTTCGTCGGCACCGCCGCCCCCGGGATCACCGACATCACCCCGTACTGGCGGCCCGCGTCGTGGGCGGCCGGTGTGGTCGTCATCGATGCGCTGTCGTGGGGAGAGGCCGACGACGGCCTCATCGAGCGCTGGAACGCCCTGCCGGAATGGCCGCAGATGTTGTTGCGGGCGTTGATGTTTCGTCTCGCGGTCCACGCGCTGCATCCTCGGTCCACCGCCGAGGCGTTCCCGGGCCTGGCCCGCACCGCGGCGCTGGTCCGCCTGGTGCTCTAACCTGGCCGCCGCTAACGCCCGTCGGGGAACTCGTAGCGAACCTCGCGCAGCGCGATTTTGCCGTCGGTCGCCAGCACGCCTTCGGCGCGCAACAACTCCAGCTGGCGGGTCGTCAGGTGCCGCGCCGGACGACCGGACGCCGTGATCACCCGGTGCCACGGCAGGTCCGACGAGTCGGTCCGCATGATCCAGCCGACGATCCGCGGGCTGGAAAGCCCTGCGGCGGTGGCGATGTCACCGTAGGTGGCCACCCGCCCGGACGGGATCGCGGCAACCAGCGCACGCACCCGCTCGACCTGCTCGTCGGTGACCGGCGCCACGGTCAGCGGGCTTCCAACAGCTCGCGGGTCAACGCGGCGACCTCGTCGGGCTTGGCGTAGGGCACCATGTGGTTGCAGTCGAAATCCAGCAGCCGGAAGTCCGGTCCCAACCGCTCGGCCAGGGCGTCGATCAGTGTGTCGGTGACATAGGGCGGGGTGGTGCGCTTGGCCCGCACCAGCACGGTCGGGGTCGACGCGGGCGGCAGCACGGTCTCGCGGGCCAACTCGCTCCAGTACGACATCATCGCCGGCAGGCTCACCCGCCAGCCGTAACGCCCGCCCGGCAGGGCGATCAGGTGCTCGTCGATCTCGGCGTCCAGCAGGGCGGGTTCGACATCCGACCACGAGCCGTGCACCTTTTCCAGGCGCGCTTCCTCGGGGTCCGGGTAGTCGGGCGAGGACAGCATCGCCTCGGCGATCTCGCGCATCCACGTGCCGTCCAGCCCGACCGCCGGGTCGAGCAGCAGCAGCCCCGCCACCCGCTGCGGGCGGACGGCGGCCAGATGCATGGCCAGCCCGCCGCCGAACGAGTGACCCACGATCACCACGGGCGTGTCGGGCTGCTCGTCGAGCAGCGCGGCCAACGCCGCGACGTTGGCGTCGATGGTCCACGGCGCCGCCCACGACGACCTGCCGTGGCCCACCAGATCCGGTGCGGCGATGCCGATCCCGGGCAACAAGCCGGACAGCTGCTCCCAGCGCTGGCCGTGGCCGGTCAGCCCGTGCAACGCCAGGATCCGCACCGGACCGGACGGGCCGTAGCGGTGCACACGCAACTTCGCGGTCACCCGTCGATGGTGCCAGCCGCCGCGGTCGCGGGTTGCGGGCGGTCCTTAACGGTCGTCATCCCGGTCGTCCTCGGTGGAGACGATGTAGGCCTGTTCGATCACGTCGGCCTCGTTGGCTTCCCGGTCCGCGGCGGCGGCGACGTACTCGATGTCCAGACCGGTCTCGTCGTCGGAATCGACAGGCCGTCGTTGTTCCACCGCGTCGCCTTCCGGCGCCTCGTCGACGGGAAAGCCGCGTTCGTCGTCGTTCATGGTCTTGCACCCCTCCTTCCGTTCTCCGGCTCCTCCGGCCTCCAGGGTAAGAGTCGGCGGCGGGGTGGCCGGGTACGCTGGCCGCTCGATCAGGTCGACGACCCAAGGGGAGCGGTCATGGGCAGAATCAGGCGCGGTTGGGCGCTATCGCAGCAGAGCTGGCAGGTGCTGAAAAACGACCGGTCGCTGGTCCTTTTCCCCGTCCTGTCCACCCTTTTCGCCGTCCTCGCCACGATCGCGATCTGGGCGCCGACGCTGCTGCTGCGCGGCGTGTTCGGCGGCCATCCGGTGGACAACCAGGACCCTGTCTACTACATCGCGGGCGTGGCGACGGCGTACGTGTCGACGTTCATCGCCATCTTCTTTAATGTGGCGCTCGCCGCGTGCGCGGTGCGCTCGATGCGCGGCGAGGACACCAGGGTCGCCGAAGGCATCACCGCCGCGGCGCGCCGGATCGGCCCGATCCTGGGGTGGAGCGTGGTGGCGACCACGGTCGGGCTGGTCCTCAAGGCGCTCGAGGAGCGCCTACCGACCCTGGCCAGGCTCGCCGCGGACCTGGTCGGCGCGGCGTGGGCGGTCGCAACGTTTTTCGTCATCCCGGTGATAGCGCTCGAGGGCACCGGACCGTTTCGGTCACTGCGCCGCTCGGTGGACACCATCAAGGCGCGCTGGGGTGAGAGCGCCGCCGGGGCGGCCACCATCGGGGTGGTCACGTTTCTGGTCACCCTGGTGGTCGTGGTGGGCGGTGTGGTCGGCGGCATCGCGCTGATCGCGGCCCGTCTGGCGCCGCTGGGTCTCGCGGTGCTGGCGGCGACGTTCGCGGTCGCCGTTGCCATCTCGTTCATCTCGACCGCGCTCAGCCAGATCTTCCGGGTCGCGGTCTACCAGTACGCGGTCACCGGCGAGACGGTCGGCGCGTTCGACCACCGGCTGCTGCAGGCGGCGTTCGTCGCGCGCTAGCGGATCTGTCGGACCCTCGTGATGTCATGCCGTCATGGCCTACACGTGGGATGCGCAAGCGCACACCGTCTTGGACCCCGGTGCGCGCGGTCAGCTGCGCATCCTGGGCGGCCCTGGCACCGGCAAGAGCAGCCTGCTGATCGACGCGGCGGTCGCCCAGATCGACGGCGGGGTCAACCCGGAATCGGTTCTGCTGCTTACCGGTTCCGGCCGGATCGGGATGGCCGAACGCGGCGCGCTGACGACGGCGCTGCTGCGGGCGCGGTCCGCCGGCCCGGGCCGGGCCGCCGTCAGCGAGCCGCTGGTGCGGACCGTGCACGGCTACGCATACGCGGTCCTGCGGCGCGCGGCCGAGCGGGCCGGTGAGGCGCCCCCGCGGATGGTCACCAGCGCCGAACAGGACGCCATCATCCGGGAGCTGCTGGCCGGCGACCTCGAAGACGGGCCGCGCGCGGCGACGGCCTGGCCGACCCCACTGCGGCCCGCGCTGAGCACCGCGGGATTCGCCGCCGAGCTGCGAAACCTGTTGTCCCGCTGCGCCGAACGCGGCGTGGACCCCCAGGAGCTGGAGCGGCTGGGCCGTCGCTGCCGGCGGCCCGAATGGACCGCCGCCGGCCAATTCGCCCGCCAGTACGAGCAGGTGATGCTGCTGCGCGCGGCGGTGGGCACGGCCGCGCCGGAGGCCACCACGCCCGCGCTGGGTGCCGCCGAACTGGTGGGCGCCGCGCTGGAAGCGTTCGCCGCGGACCCCGAGCTGTTGTCCGCCGAACGCGGCCGGATCCGCGTCTTGTTGGTCGACGACGCCCAGCAGCTCGACCCGCAGGCGGCCCGACTGGTTCGGGTGCTCTCCGCCGGCGCCGAGCTGGCGCTGATCGCCGGGGATCCCAACCAGGCGGTGTTCGGTTTCCGGGGCGGTGAACCCGCGGGGCTGCTCGGCGGCGACACGCCCTCGGTGACGCTGACGACGTCGCATCGCTGCGCCCCGGCCGTGGCGCGGGCGGTCAGCGGTATCGCCGCCCGGTTACCCGGCGGCGCCACCGGCCGGCGGATTCGGCGGC
>NZ_QMEV01000111.1 GCF_003284935.1 Mycobacterium colombiense | reverse complement strand
GACGCGGCCCAGCCGGCGACCATCAGGCTCGCGGCGACCAACCTTGCCGCACCAGGTACTCCACCCATAGAGATCGAGGGTACCGGGGCGAACAACCTAATTCACATCGTTGTGAAATCCGCGGCGTGGCAAAGAACGCCTAGTCGAGCCGCCGCACCCGGCCCGCATACCCGAGCGCGTGCTCGTAGGTCTCGAGGTTGTCGCGGGAGATCTTCGCGTGCACCGGGCGTTCGAGAAAGAAGCGCAACACCGGGTTGTAGGCGTGATACGTCTCGTGGAATGTGAGCACGGTGCTGCCGTCGGGCTGCTCCTCGAGCCGGTGATATCCCTCGGCGCGCGACCACAGCGGGGCGCCGACGGCGACGTAGCGCGAGAGCTTGTTGAGTTCGGCCTCGGTCACGGTTTCCCACGATCGCGCCCTACCGCCGGTCAGCAGGTATTTGGGCACTTCGAAGACGCAGGTGCGGACCAGACCCTCGCCGGCCGCGTTGCCCTCGTTGAGGATTTCCATGCTGCCGGTGGGCCACGTGAGCACCCGCGGCCGCGGGGCGTTCGGTGGGGCCGGCGGATGCAGCACCCGCCAGACCTTGCCCGGCGGCGCGTCGACGTGGAATCGCACGGTGTAAGACCGCATCAGCGATCTCCGACCGGCTGTTCCCAGGTGTCCCAGTACGTGATGGTCTCCGCGGGCGGCCGCTTGGCCGGCCGGAAGTCGGTGCCGATCGTGTAGGCGACGGGGAACAGCGCCGCCTGGGTGACGGTGGGCGGAATGCCGAGCAGCTCGCCGACCTCCTTTTCCTTGAACAGATGCATCGTCGTCCATACCGATCCCAGCCCGCGCGAGCGCAGCGCCAGCAGAAAGCTCCACCCCGCGGGAATGATCGATGCCCAGGCCGCGGCGGCGATGCCCGGTTCGGCGGTGTCGATGCGCTCGTTGAGGCAGGGGATGACGTGCACGGGCACCTCCGCCAGCGTCTCGGTCAGGCTCATCGCGCTCTGGTACACCCGCTGCGTCTGGTCGTCGCTCGCGTTCTGGGCCGCATAGGCCAGGTACTGCGCGCCGATGCTGCGGTAGATCTCGGCGATCGCGGCACGCTTGTCCGCATCGGTGATGACCAGCCAGCGCCAGTTCTGCGTGTTGCTCGCCGTGGGCGCCTGCATCGCCAGCTGGATGCACTCCAGGATCACCTCGCGACCGACCGGGCGGGTCAGGTCGAGGCGTTTGCGAACCGACCGCGTGGTGCTCAGCAGTTCGTCGACGGTGGCGATGTCCATTGGTTCCTTTCCGTTGGGTGATCAGAGATCGATGGCGCAGGACTGGTCGACACCGAGCACGCTCAGCGAGCGTCCCAGGCCGAGGAAGACGGCGACGCACAGCGTGAGATCCAGGATCTCCTCGTCGGAGAACGACTGCCGAAGGCGTTGGAAGAACGCGTCGTCCATCGATGCGTGGTCGGTGGCGAAGCGTTCGGCGTACTCGATGCAAAGACGTTGGCGCGCAGTGTATCCCGGGTAGCTGGCGTAAGCGGCGACGTTGTCGTAAAGCTCGGGAGCCACGCCGGCGTCCAGCACGGACTGGGCGCGGAAATCGGCGCAGGCGATGCAGTCGTTGATCATGGCGATGCGCATTCTGGCCAGCTCCCGTTCTTCGGCCGGCAGGATGCTCTGCTGATACGCGCCGCGGATCATGCGTTCGACCATGCCGCCGAGTTGCGGTCGCAGCGTCCAGATCATGGCGGCTTCACCGCCGGGGCCATCCGGCACGTTGAGACGGGCCATCGCGAACTCCTGCCCGCGGAAATAAGCTAGCCAGCTGAGCAAACCAGACTCGTCGCTCGGCTGTCTAGGGTGCTGATGGCGGCAGCGGCGCGGTCAGGCGAGCGGCGCCAGACCGGAGCGCACCAGACCCAAACTTGCGGCGACGTCTTCGCCGAGGTCTCCGGAGCAACCTCTGCGGCCCCAATTCTCCACCGCCGCAACCAGTGCCGCGGCGATCGCGGAACCCGCGACCTCGGCCAACAGATCGATGTTCGCCAGCTCCGGATTGCGTCGCCTGACGAAGTCGGTGAGCACGCCGGCGAACGAGGACTGCACGACACGCAGGTGACCGGCAATCCGCTCGGCGCTGATCAGCTCCGCGCGGGCTGTCGCGGCCTGGCGCACCACCTCGAGGTCGTGCGGGAAGGTGGCCACGCTGGCCAGCACCGCATCGAACAGCGATTCCGACGGCGGACGCTGGGCAAGCGCGTCGGCCAGCCACTCCAACTGGGTCTCGTAGTCGGCGAAGAGCACGGCCTCCTTGGTGGGGAAATGCCGGAAGAAGGTGCGTTCGGTGACGCCCGCCTCGCGGGCCAGCTCGGTGACCGTGACGTTGGCAAACCCCTTGCGCGCAAAGCTCTTCAACGCCGCTTGGCGAAGCGCCTCGTGCGTCGATCGTCGCCGTTGTTCGTGACGGTTGCCCGGGCCGGTCATCAGCGGTGATCGTATCCCAGGCCGGCGGGTCAGAACTGACATCTTCCAATTATGTCAGTACTGACATATTCTGGCATGCGGTTGCCGGATGGAGGGTCCAGAACATGAGCACTACGGGTTACGACGCGATCGTGGTGGGCGCCGGCCACAACGGGCTGACCGCCGCGGCGCTCTTACAGCGGGCGGGGTTGCGCACCGTCTGCCTGGAAGCCAACACCTACGCGGGAGGCATGGCGGCGACGGTCGAGTTGATCGACGGTTTCCGCTACGAGATCGCCGGTTCGGTGCAGTTCCCCATGGCAAGCGAACTCGCCAAGGACCTCGGGCTGGACACGCTGCCGGCGGTGGAGCCCGACGTGATGTCGACGAACATCGGTGAGCACGGCGAAGAGCCGATGATCTTCTACCGCGACCCGATGCGGCTGATGACGCACCTGAGCGACAAGCACGGGATCGATGCCGTCACTGGCATGGCCGAACTGATCGGCTGGAGTCGGGGACCGGCGAAGGCGCTGGGCCGCTTCGACGTCCGCCGACCGCCCATGACTCTCGACGAGATGTATGCGTGCGCGACCGACGACGATGAACGCCGAGCTATTCACGAAATGCTGTTCGGCTCGGCCATGGACGTGATCGACCGCTACCTGCCGGACAGAGAAAAGCACGCGGTCATGCGCGGGATGCTGGCATTCCTGGCCGTCAACTCGACCTACCGCGGCCCGTACACCCCAGGCAGCGCAACCTGTTTGGCCTTCGCGCTGGCGGTGCCCGACGACAGCACCGCGATGATGACCAAGCTGAGGGGCGGCATCGGCGCGCTCACCGAACACTTGCGTGAGCTCTTCGTCGCCCATGGCGGCGAGATCCGGTTTCGCACCAAAGCCGAGGAGATCCTGGTCGCCGGGCAGCAGGTCACCGGCGTGCGGCTGCGGGACGGTTCGACGATCTCGGCGCCGATCGTGGTGTCCAACCTGTCGCCCGACGTCACCCTCACCGGGCTGATCGCACCCGAACATGTTCCCGCGCAGCTAGTCTCGCGCGTCTCCGGCCGTGACCACCGCGCCTCGTTCGTACAGCTCCACTTCGCCCTGGACGGGTTGCCCGAATTCGCCCCGCCCTACGAGTTCCTCAACGAAGAAGGCATGCAACAGTCGGTGGGCATCTTCGGGTCACCCGAGGAGCAACAGCTGCACTGGGAAAACTGCCGCCGGGGCGTCGTTCCGGACAACCCCTCGATGGGCATGCAGATCCCGTCGGTGCACGATCCCAGCATGGCGCCGCCCGGCAAGCACGCGGCCAGCGCGTTCGCGTACGCGTTCCCGGTCGAGGCCGGCCGTGATCAGCATGGCCATCTCAAAAACGAGATGGCGCAACGGGTTATCGACAAGATCACCCGGTTGGCGCCGAACTTCAAGGACATCGTGATCCGCCACATCACGTTCGCGCCCTATCACATGAACACCATGTTCGGTGCGCCCTCGGGCGACTTCTGCCACGGGCTGCTGCACCCCGACCTGATGGGGCCGAATCGGCCCGGGCCCAAAGGCTTTCTCGATATGCCCGTCGGAATCGAGGGCCTCTATCTCGCCGGTGCGGGATGCCACGGCGGGCCCGGAATCACGTTCACTCCCGGTTACAACGCCGCCTATCAGGTGCTCGACGACGCGTCGTGACAGGCCGAATCAGCCGCCGAACACCCCGGTGAGCTGGGCCTGTGCCGTGGCGGCGCCCCCGATCGTCTGTGCCGCCTGTACCCCTACCAGGTCGGCGGGCAGCTGATAGTCGTTGGGCAGCTGATAGAGGGTGAACCGGTAATGATGCGTGCCGGTGCCCGCCGGGGGACAGGGGCCCTTGTAGGCCGGCTGGCCGGCCGTGTTCGGCAGGGCGGTCGCCCCGGCCGGGGTCTGACCATCGGCGGTGCTCCCGGAACCCGGAGGGATTCCGACGACAACCCAATGGACGTAGAGCCCGTTGACGGCGTCGGGGTCGTCGACCACCAGCGCCGCACCCAACGGCGCCGTCCACGTCAACGGCGGTGCGATGTCGGCACCCTTGCAGGTGTACTGGACCGGGATCGGCGCCCCGTCGGCGAAGGCGGGACTGGTGATGGTCAGTGATCCGCCGGCGGGTGCCCGCGGCGCCGTGCGGCCCAGGGTGGTGATCTTCGGCGCCGACGACGTCGTCATGTGGCCATCGCCTTGGCCGCCGCAGCCGGACAGCGCCGGCGCAATGGCCAGCGCACCGAAGATCGCTGCGATGCGGCCAAGCCTGCCCGCCGACGCCGGTTCCATGACTACCAGTCTGACTCCCGCGCCCGCGCTCGGGAAGGACCCGATTTCATCCGCGCGGACGGCGGTTACTGTGCGCGCTTCTCGACTTCGAGGACCCGCTTGCGCAGGCCCTCGGTGGCCGTGTCCATCAGGCTCTTGGCCCCCTTCTTCACCAGAAATCCAGGGACCGGCGCCACCAGGTCCACGGTGAGCTCGAAACGGACCCTGGTGGCGTCGCCCTCGGGGGTCAGCGTGTACCGACCCTCCTGAGCACGTTGCTGTTTGGCACGGACCAACGTCCAGCCCACACCGTCGTCGTGAACGGTGTATTCGAGTTCCTGCTCGTCGCTGACGCCGACGAGCTTGACGACCTGCCTGGACCTGGTCGGATGATTCTGGTCGTCGCGCTCGAGCACCTCGACCTTCTTGTGCGCCGACGACCACTCGGTCAACGACTCAAGGTCGAACAGCACATCCATGATTTCGTCGGGCGTCGCCTCGATGACGACTTCGCGGGAATCCGTGATAGCCATCCCGGGGAAATAGCCCGAGCGGTCTGGCGCGAAACCAGTCGCCGGGGGGCGTCTAGAGGCTCGCGAGGGCGCCACCGTGCGCGAGTCGGGGGAGGATGACGTCGCGCCCTGCAGCGGTTACACCGGGGGCGGCTACCTTGCTGGATGTGCACCTTGCCTGGGAGCGGTTGACCGAGAGCGTGCGTCGCTGCCGGCTTCCGTTCTGCGACGTGACCGTCGGGCTGGTGTGGGGCCGCAGCGGCGCAGTGCTCGTCGACACCGGGACCACGCTCACCGAGGCGGCGGCGATCGACGCCGACGTGCGGCTGCTCGCGGGGCGCCCGGCGACCCATATTGTGTTGACGCACAAGCACTTCGATCATGTGCTGGGCTCGTCGCTGTTCGAGGGGGCGCAAGTCATCTGCACCCCCGAGGTCGCCGAGTATCTTTCCTCGGCGACCGGTGACCTCCGCGAGGACGCGCTGCGTCATGGTGCCGACCCCGCCGAGGTGGACGCGGCGGTCGCGGCCCTACGGCCCCCGCGCAGCGGCGGTTACGACGCCACCATTGACCTGGGGGATCGGGCGGTGACGATCGCCCATCTCGGGCGTGGCCATACCGCCTCGGATTTGGTGGTGCTCGCGCCCGCAACGGAAGGCGGCCAGCGGACCGTGGTCTTCACAGGCGACCTGGTGGAGGAGTCCGATGACCCCGCGATCGACGCCGACTCCGACATCGCGGCCTGGCCCGCGACCCTGGACCGGCTGCTGGCGGTCGGTGGGCCCGACGCGCTCTACGTCCCGGGCCATGGCCGGGTCGTCGACGCGGAGTTCGTCCGCCGTCAACGGGACTGGCTGGCGCGTCGCGCGGCCGCCCCGTGACCGATACCGTATCGAAAAGTATTGTCTCCCAACGCGTTGGAACCCAAGGGCGCTCGCAAGAACCGGGCGGGCCAACAGATTTGGCTCAAGTCCGTCGACCCTGATTGAACTGCCGTTGCCGGGGATAGACTCACGTTCAGTGAATTCGTGCGCGAAGAGGAGCGAAAGACATGGCGATCATTGAGAAGGACACCCAAGTCCGGCCATCGTTTGACGACGAGGTCGCTGCCACGCAGCAATACTTCGACGACCCGCGCTTCTCCCGGATCACCCGCCTCTTCACGGCCCGCCAGGTAGCGGAGCAGCGCGGCACCATCCCCACCGACTACACCGTCGCCCGCAACGCGGCGGCCGCGTTCTACGAGCGGCTACGTGAGCTGTTCGCCGAGAAGAAGAGCATCACCACCTTCGGCCCCTACTCGCCTGGCCAGGCCGTCGCGATGAAGCGGATGGGCATCGAGGGGATCTACCTGGGTGGTTGGGCGACCTCGGCCAAGGGTTCCACCACCGAGGATCCCGGACCCGACCTGGCCAGCTACCCGTTGAGCCAGGTGCCCGACGACGCCGCGGTGCTGGTGCGCGCGCTGCTGACCGCCGACCGCAATCAGCAGTACCAGCGCCTGAACATGAGCGAGCAGCAGCGGGCCACCGCCACCGAATACGACTACCGGCCGTTCATCATCGCCGACGCCGACACGGGCCACGGCGGTGACCCGCACGTGCGCAACCTGATCCGCCGCTTCGTCGAGGTCGGGGTCCCGGGATATCACATCGAGGACCAGCGGCCCGGCACCAAGAAGTGCGGCCACCAGGGCGGCAAGGTGCTGGTGCCGTCCGACGAGCAGATCAAACGCCTCAACGCCGCGCGCTTCCAGCTCGACATCATGAAGGTGCCGGGCATCATCGTCGCCCGCACCGATGCCGAGGCGGCCAACCTGCTGGACAGCCGGGCCGACGAGCGCGATCAGCCGTTCCTGCTCGGCGCCACCAACCTCAACATCCCGTCTTACAAGTCCTGCTTCCTGGCGATGGTGCGCCGCTTCTACGAGCTGGGCGTCAAGGACCTCAACGGCCACCTTCTCTATGCGCTGCCCGAAGGGGAGTACGCCGAGGCCGGGGCGTGGCTGGAGCGCCAGGGCATCCAGGGCGTGATCTCCGATGCGGTCAACACCTGGCGCGAGAACGGTCATCAGTCGATCGACGACCTGTTCGACCAGGTCGAGTCGCGGTTCGTGGCGGCGTGGGAGGACGACGCCGGCCTGATGACCTACGGCGAGGCCGTGGCCGAGGTGCTCGAATTCGATGCCAGCGAGGGCGAGCCGGCCGACATGAGCGTCGACGAGTGGCGGGCCTTCGCGGCGCGTGCATCGCTGTACTCCGCCAAGACCAAGGCGAAGGAACTGGGCGTCGACCCCGGGTGGGACTGCGAGCTGTCCAAGACCCCGGAGGGCTACTACCAGATCCGCGGCGGCATCCCGTACGCCATCGCGAAGTCGCTGGCGGCCGCGCCGTTCGCCGACATCCTGTGGATGGAGACCAAGACCGCCGACCTGGCCGACGCCAAGCAGTTCGCCGATGCCATCCACGCCGAGTTCCCCGAGCAGATGCTGGCCTACAACCTGTCGCCGTCGTTCAACTGGGACACCACCGGCATGACCGATGAGCAGATGAAGCAGTTCCCCGAGGAACTGGGCAAGATGGGCTTCGTCTTCAACTTCATCACCTATGGCGGACACCAGATCGACGGCGTCGCGGCCGAAGAATTCGCCACCTCGCTGCAACAGGACGGCATGCTGGCGCTGGCGCGCCTGCAGCGCAAGATGCGTTTGGTCGAATCCCCTTACCGCACACCGCAAACCCTGGTCGGCGGGCCGCGCAGCGACGCGGCGCTGACCGCCTCGTCGGGTCGCACCGCGACCACCAAGGCGATGGGCGAGGGGTCGACCCAGCACCAGCACCTGGTGCAGACCGAGGTGCCGAAGAAGCTGCTCGAGGAGTGGCTGGCGATGTGGAGCGAGAACTACAGCCTGGGGGAGAAGCTGCGGGTGCAGCTGCGGCCCCGCCGGGCCGGCTCGGACGTGCTGGAGCTCGGGATCTACGGCAACGACGACGAGCAGCTGGCCAACGTCGTCGTCGACCCGATCAAGGACCGGCACGGCCGCAGCATCCTTCAGGTCCGCGACCAGAACACCTTCGCCGAGAAACTCCGGCAGAAGCGGCTGATGACGCTGATCCACCTCTGGCTGGTGCACCGCTTCAAGGCCGACGCGGTGATCTACGTGACGCCGACCGAGGACAACCAATATCAGACCGCGAAGATGAAATCGCACGGCATCTTCAGCGAGGTCTATCAGGAGGTCGGCGAGATCATCGTCGCGGAGGTGAACCGGCCCCGCATCGCCGAACTGCTGCAGCCCGACCGGGTCGCGCTGCGCAAGCTGATCAACAAGGAAGATTAGCCAGCAACCCACCGGCGGCCGCCCATCCACCGATGCGGCGGCCGCTTGCGGATTGCGTGATCCAGGGCCGACTCGCACCGGCGCGCCGCCCGCGCCCGCCGCGAACCACTCTCGTCACCGGGGTGTCCGACGCGCATCGGTTCGCCGTCCGCGGTCCGATGCCAAAAATTTACCGTGCGCACAGTTGCACAGGTGTAGGATTTAGCTTGTAACAAACGCACCGAGCTGAGGGGAGCGCCCGATGAAGACCCCAATCACGAAGGCGATCGCGGTGTTCGGCGGTGCAACGGCGGCCGTTTTGACGGTCGGATTCGGTGCCGCGGGTGTTAGCCCGGCCGGCAGCACAACGGCGGTGGCGCCGCATCCGTCGTCCAGTGTCGCGACGACACAGCCCGGCACGTCCGTCCCCGGCGCCCACATCGCCACGCTCGTCGGGTGCATTCCGGGAGCGAATTGCTAGCAGACCGCCGTTCGCGATGGCCCGTCACATCCCCGTGACGGGCCATCCTCGTCTCGGCGGATTTCGCCGCCCGAATCTGTTTGCGCGGCGACGCCCCGGGGTAAGAAAAAGTGGGCGGCGCGAAGTGGCGCATGTGGAGATTGGGGGATCTGATGAGATCTGGACCGAGGACGACGGTCGCACTGCTCGGCGGTGCGGCGATGCTCGTGTTATCGGTCGCCTGCGGCGGCGGCCATAAAGGCGGCCCCAGCAGCACCACCACCCCGACGACCACCCCGTCGTCTAGCGTCGCGCCCACCACTGTGCCCGGTGGCGGCGAACCCGGCGGCCCCAATGGCGGCGGCGGCAG
>NZ_QMEV01000110.1 GCF_003284935.1 Mycobacterium colombiense | reverse complement strand
ACCGGCCACGGGTCGGCGCCCACGTCGTTGGCCTGCACCAGCGCCGGGACGGCGTCGACGTCGTCGGCGCGCGACAGGGTGAGCGCGCACCAGCCATCGCGGGCGGCCAGCAGGCGGGTGGCGCCGCCGGGCGAGACCCGCCCGGCGCGGGTCAATCCCAGCAATGCCGCCCGCCCCGTCAGCAGGCTCGGTGCATCGACAGCGATGCCCAGCCGGTCACCGACGGCCGTGGCGACCTCGAGGGCGCGAGTCAGCACGTTGGCGCGGGAGAAGTCGGCGGGACCGTCGGGCAGGCCGGTCAAATGGGCCAGCCCGCTGCTTCCCCAGTGGGTTGCCGCCGAGCTCACGTCCCCATTGTGCGCGTGGCGCACCTCGTCTCAGAACTGCAGCGCGTGAAACCGCCAGTCCAGCACCGGACGGTCCGGTTCACCCGCGGTGTCGCTGACCGCATACACCAGCGAGCGCAGCCCCAGCACGCCGCCGTGATCGGTGGGCTCGGCCGATTCGACGTGCAGCTCGCTGTAGAGCGTGTCGCCCTCGTGCACGGGCCCGGTGTGATCGCAGGATTGCCAGTTCAACACCGTCACCAGATTGGGCAGCAACCTGCACGCCTGCGCCAAGGCCAGCCCGATGGTATGCCCGCCATACACCAGCCGGCGACCGCCGACCCGCGAATCATGGTGCGTGGCAGCGATATTTAAGGTGAGCCGGGCAAGTTCGGGAGCACCGCTGACCACGTCGGCGGTGCTGTGTAGCACCGCACCCGCCACGCCGGCGTCGAAGTGCGGGCCGGGCACCTTGTCCCGGAACACCTCGCCGGCCCAGTGCGCGGTCGGATCGTGGGCCGGGCCGGCCACGTCGGCGCCGATGCCGGACAGATCGTCGTGCGGCCCGTCCTCCGGCCGCCAATCCGGGCCGGCCGGCAGCATGCCACACCGGTAGAAGTCGAGCACCAACTGATCGGCCTGGTCGATCGTGATCATCCGCAGCGCCGCCAGTCCGGTCGGCGCCCGTCCCGGCTTCGACGAATTCGCCCGCAGCCCAACCACTTCGGTGCGGGTGTAGAGGGAATCGCCGATCACCGGAAACCGGTGGAACACCAGACCGCGATAGAACAGGTTGGCCTTGACCCGCTGGGTCACCAGCGTCGACTGCCCGATCGCCACGTCGCACACCAGCCCCGGGTGGGCCAACGGCGCCGGCAGGCCCGTCACCGCGCCGCACAGGTCGGCGTCCAGCGCCAGCCGCAGCCGGTCGCCCACGATCGCCTGGTGAGCGCCCGCCAATCCGGACGACAGCGTCATCGACGGCGCCCAGTCGAACACCTGCCCCACCGAGAGGTCGTCGAAGTACGGTCCGCCCTCGCGGATTCCCGCATACCCGTCACGCGTCACAACGACCCATGCTGGCAGGCTGTGGAATCGAGGGTCAATTCGGAATCGACCCGCCGTCGACTTGGTGGCGCCCTTTCGCTCCGATTTCGCACATCAAGTCGACGTTCGGCGCAAGTGGATCGGGTGGTCGCGGGTGAGCGGGGAACTGAACGACGAAGAAGAGATGCTGGTCGCCACGGTGCGGGCGTTCATCGACCGCGACGTCAAACCGAGCATTCGCGAGGTCGAACACGAAAACGCCTACCCCGAGGCCTGGATCGAGCAGATGAAGCGGATCGGCATCTACGGTCTGGCCGTTCCGGAGGAGTACGGCGGTTCGCCGGTGTCGATGCCGTGCTACGTGCGCGTCACCGAGGAACTGGCGCGCGGCTGGATGAGCCTGGCCGGTGCGATGGGCGGGCACACCGTGGTCGCGAAGTTGCTGACGCTGTTCGGCACCGAGGACCAGAAGCGCAGCTACCTGCCGCGGATGGCCACCGGCGAGGTGCGCGCCACCATGGCGCTAACCGAGCCCGGCGGCGGCTCGGATCTGCAGAACATGACCACCACCGCGCTGCCCGCCGGCCCCGACGACGCCGATCACCTGGTGATCAACGGATCCAAGACCTGGATCAGCAACGCCCGCCGTTCCAGGCTGATCGCCCTGATGTGCAAGACCGACCCGGACGCCACCCCGCGTCACCGGGGCATCTCGATCGCGCTCGTCGAGCACGGGCCGGGCCTGACGGTGTCGCGGGACCTGCCCAAGCTGGGCTACAAGGGCGTGGAGTCGTGCGAGCTGTCATTCGACAACTTCCGCCTACCTCGCACGGCGTTGCTGGGAGGCGTTGCGGGCGATGGCTTTTCACAGATGATGAAGGGCCTGGAGACCGGACGTATCCAGGTGGCCGCCCGCGCCCTCGGCGTTGGCACCGCGGCGCTCGAAGACGCCCTGGCCTACGCCCAGCAGCGGGAGAGCTTCGGCCAGCCCATCTGGCAGCATCAGTCGATCGGGAACTACCTGGCCGACATGGCGACCAAACTCACCGCGGCGCGACAGCTCACCCGGTACGCCGCCGAGCGCTACGACAGCGGCGAACGCTGCGACATGGAAGCGGGGATGGCCAAACTGTTCGCCTCCGAGGTCGCGATGGAGATCGCGCTGAACGCGGTGCGAATCCACGGCGGCTACGGCTATTCCACCGAATACGACGTGGAACGCTACTTCCGGGACGCGCCGCTGATGATCGTCGGCGAAGGCACCAACGAGATCCAGCGCAACGTGATTGCCCGCCAGCTGGTGACGCGCGGCGGGATCTGATCCGGCCCGCGAATCTCACGGCCCGAGAACAACGTTTGGGGGTATATTTACCTGACTTCTCCGGCGGGCGAACCGGTACGGCAGCAAAGCTGTTCGCCAACCGCGGGAACCACAGGGAAAGGCAGCCGCCATGAGTTATCCTCCCGTGCCGCCCGGCGGTTCGCCAGAATGGCAGGGGCAGCAACCGGAATGGCAAGGCCAACAACCGGAATGGCAGGCTCAGCACCCCGCCGGGTGGCAGGCCCAGCAGCCGCCCGGGTGGCAGGGGCAGCCCCCGCCCGCCGGATGGCCGGCGCCCCAGCCGGGATGGCAGGAGCCGGAGAACTATCTGGTCTGGGCGATCCTGGTCACGGTGCTGTGCTGCCTGCCGTTCGGGATCGTGTCGATCGTCTACTCCACCAAGGTGTCCGGACTGTGGGCCCAGGGCCGCTACGCCGAAGCCCAGGAGGCGTCGAACAACGCCAAGAAGTGGGCCATCATCGGCGCGATCGTGGGTGCCGTCGCGGCGGTGATCGGTGTGGTGCTGTGGTTCGCCATGTTCGCCGCGATCGTGTCGTCCATCCCGTCCACGACCACCACCACCTATTCGGGCTTCTGAACCCCGACCTCGTCCACCAGCCCCCAGTCCAGCGCGGTGGGCGCGCCCACGGCGCGCCCGGACAACACGAGATACGCTGTGCGCCAACGGCCTATCCGCCGTGTGACGCTGACGGTGCCACCGGCGCCGGGGAGCAGCCCCAACGCCAATTCGGGTAGCCCGAACACCGCGTCGTCGCGGGCGGTGACCCACCCGCAGAACGCCGCCATCTCCAGTCCGCTGCCCAGCACCCGGCCGTGCACCTCCGCCCGGCACGCCCGGCCGAGCCTGACCGTCAGCGCATCGAGCGCCAGGGCCGGGCTGTAGCGGGTGCGGGCCAGATGCGCACTCGCCGGTTCGGCGAAGGTGCCGAATTCGGCGAGGTCCCCGCCGCTGCAGAACGACGGGCCGTTGCCGCTCAACACCATGCCGGTGACCGACGGGTCCAGCTGCGCCACGGCCAGGGCCTCCAACAGCGCCGCGCGCGCATCGGTGGAGAACGCATTGTGCCGCTGGGGACGGTTGAACGCGATGCGCACGACGTCGCCGTCGCGCGTCGCCCGCACCGGGTCGGCGATCTCGGGCACGCGAGCCGGGCCCCGCTCGCGGAGCCACCGCGCGAACTCCGGGCCGGCCTGCAGGGTCGAGTACGCCAACGACTCGGTCATCACCCCGGGCAGCGTCGGGCCGAGCGGGTCCACCGCGCGCAGCACGTCGTCACAGACGGCGCTGGCGTGCGGCCACCGTCCGCAGCGTGCCGTCAGCTCGTCCAGGGTCGCCGGCACCGACTCGACGGTGACCACCCGCCGGTCGGCGCAGGGTTCCTCGGTGAGCGTGAAAGTTGCCGCGTCAAGCCAGGATTCGGACGCGGCGAGGTCGGCGGCCGAACCGATGCAGACGATCACCCCGGGCGGCGACCCCGGGCCGTCGTGCGGCGCACTCGACAGGTCGACCACCCGGAGCATGGCTCACACCGAGTACTTCTCGATCAGCACGTTCTTGTAGAGCTTGCCGGTGTCGGTGCGTGGCAGCTGCGCTTCGAAGGCGATCGATCGCGGGCATTTGTAGTGCGCCAAGCGGTCTCGCAGCCACGCCGTGAGCTCCTCGGCGAATTCGTCGGTGGCGTCGGCGGCCTCGACGGTCTGCACGGCCGCCACCACGCGCTGGCCCATCTCGTCGTCGGGCACCCCGAACACCGCGGCGTCCAGCACCTTCGGATGGGTGACCAGCAGGTTCTCGGCCTCCTGCGGGTAGATGTTCACCCCGCCGGAGATGATCATGTGGTGGCGCCGGTCGGTCAGGTACAGGTAGCCCTCGTCGTCCAGGTAGCCGATGTCGCCGACGGTGGCCCAGCCGTACTTGTCGCGCGAGGAGGCGGTTTTGGTTGGGTCGTTGAGGTATTCGAACGCGTAGCCGCCCTCGAAGTAGATCTCGCCGGCCTGTCCCGGCGGCAGCTCGTTGCCGTGCTCGTCGAGGATGTGCACGGCGCCGCCCATGGGTTTGCCGACCGAACCCGGATGGGCCAGCCACTCTTCGGCGGTGATCAGCGTCGAGCCGTGCGCTTCGGAGGACGCGTAGTACTCGTCGATGATCGGCCCCCACCAGTCGATCATCTGCTTCTTGATCTCCACCGGGCACGGGGCCGCCGCGTGCATCACCCGCTGCAGGCTGGACAGGTCGTACGAATGACGCACCTGCTCAGGCAGTTTCAGCATGCGGGTGAACATTGCCGGCACGAACTGGCCGTGCGTGACCCGGTGGCGTGCGATGACGTCGAGGCAGCCTTCGGCGTCGAACTTCTCCATGACGACGGTGGTGATGCCGCCGGCCTGCGCGCTCATCGACCACACCGACGGCGCCGTGTGGTACAGCGGCGCCGGGCTGAGATAGACCGAATCGGGCGTCATCCAGAAACTGACCAACGCCGACATCATGCCGGGCGCCTCGGCCGGTGGCACGTGCGGCAATTCGCGTTTGATGCCCTTGGGCCGCCCCGTGGTGCCCGACGAGTACTGCAGCAGGTCGCCCTCGATCTCGTCGTCGATCGGGGAATCGGGCAGTCCGGCAACGCATTCCGGGTAACGCTCCCAGCCGGACAGCTCACCATCGGCGATCAGCAGCAGCCCGGGTAGGCCGCCGGGCAAGTGCTCGGCCAACCCCGCGAGGGTGTCGCGCAGCGCCGCCGAGCCGATGATGGCCTTGGCGCTGCTGTTGTCGATGATGTACGCCGCCTCGGCCGCGGTCAGGTGGGTGTTGATCGGCACGTAGTACAAACCGCTGCGACGAGCCGCCCACATCACCGCATGGATGTGCTCGTTGTTCTCCATCAGGATTGCGACGGTGTCGCCCTCACGCAGACCCGCCTGGCGGAACCGGTGCGCCAGTCGATTGGCTCGCGCTTCGAGGTCGTCGAAGGTGACGACCGTCCCGGACGGGTACAGGATGACAGCAGGTTTGTCGGCGCCGATGTAGGGGCGGATCTGCATGCGCAGACTGTACCGCCGCCAAACTTGACGGGTGTTAAGTGGTCGCCGGCCGCGTCGCTCAGCCGGCTTCGGACAGCCGCTGCTTGAGGGCCTCGAACTCGTCGCGCACGCCGGTGGGCAGCTTGTCGCCGACGAACTCGAACCACTCCTCGATCAAGGGCAGTTCCTCGCGCCACTCGGCCGGGTTGACCGCCAGCGCCTTGGCCACGTCACCGCCGTCGACGTCGAGACCGTCCAGGTCCAGGTCGTCGGCCGTCGGCACGATGCCGATCGGGGTGTCCTGGCCGCCGGCCTGGTGCTCGATGCGGTCCACGATCCACTTGAGCACCCGGCTGTTCTCGCCGAAGCCCGGCCACAGGAAGCCGCCGTCTTCGTCGCGGCGGAACCAGTTGACGAAGAACACCTTGGGCAGCTTGGACTCGTCGGAGTTCTTGCCCAGGTCGATCCAGTGCTGGAAGTAGTCACCGACGTGGTAACCCAGGAACGGCAGCATAGCCATCGGGTCGCGGCGCACGGTGCCGACCTTGCCCTCGGCGGCGGCGGTCTGCTCGCTGCCCATGGTGGCCCCCATGAACACGCCGTGCTGCCAGTCGCGGGCCTGGGTCACCAGCGGAACCGTGGTCTTGCGCCGGGCGCCGAACAGGATGCCGGAGATCGGCACGCCCTGCGGGTCGTCCCATTCGGGCGCCAGGATCGGGCACTGCGACATCGGGGTGCAGTACCGCGAGTTGGGGTGGGCGGCCTTCTCGCCCGAGTCGGGCGTCCAGTCGCGGCCCTTCCAGTCGATCAGGTGCTGCGGCTCGCCCTCCAGGCCCTCCCACCACACGTCGTTGTCGTCGGTGAGCGCCACGTTGGTGAAGACGGTGTTGCCGCCCTCGATGGTGCGCATGGCGTTGGGGTTGGACTTCCAGTTGGTGCCCGGCGCGACGCCGAAGAAGCCGAACTCGGGGTTGACCGCGTACAGGCGGCCGTCCTTGCCGAACCGCATCCAGGCGATGTCGTCGCCGAGCGTCTCGGCGCGCCAGCCCGGGATGGTCGGCTGCAGCATCGCGAGGTTGGTCTTGCCGCACGCCGACGGGAATGCCGCGGCGAAGTAGTAGGCCTTGTTCTCCGGGGAGATGAGCTTGAGGATCAGCATGTGCTCGGCGAGCCAGCCCTCGTCGTGGGCCATCGCCGAGGCGATGCGCAGCGAGTAGCACTTCTTGCCCAGCAGCGCGTTACCGCCGTAACCGGAGCCGTAGCTCATGATCTCGCGGGTCTCCGGGAAGTGGGTGATGTACTTGGTGTCGTTGCACGGCCACGGCACGTCCTTTTGGCCCGGTTCCAGCGGCGCGCCCACCGAGTGCATCGCCTTGACGAAGAACCCGTCGTCGCCGATCTTCTCCAGCGCGGCCTTGCCCATCCGGGTCATCACCTTCATGGAGATGACGACGTACTCCGAGTCGGTGATCTCCACACCCAGCTTGGGGTCGTCGGCGCCCAGCGGGCCCATGCAGAACGGCACCACCCACATGGTGCGTCCGCGCATGCAGCCGCGGTACAGGTCGGTCATGGTGGACCGCATCTCGGACGGGTCCATCCAGTTGTTGGTCGGGCCCGCGTCGATCTGGCGCTCGGAACAGATGAAGGTCCGGGACTCCACCCGCGCCACGTCGGACGGATCGGACAGCGCCAGGTAGGAGTTGGGGTGCTTCTTCTCGTTGAGCTTCTTCAGCGTGCCGGCCTCGACCAGCTGGGCCGCCAGCCGGTGGAACTCCTCGTCGGAGCCGTCAGCGAAAACCACCCGATCGGGCTGGGTGAGCTCGGCAACCTCCTGCACCCATGACAGCAGGCCCTGGTGATTCGTGGGTGCTGTGTCCAAGCCGGGAATGGTCGCTGAGGTCATCGAACTCTCCTGGATTCTTCTGCGTATCGGGCTGGTGTTGCTCGCTATGCTCTCGCCCACACAATTAAGGAATTGGTGGCGTTAACTACAGGTTATCCTGAGGATCTTGTCGGGGAAGTCTCGGGCAGGTATAAGCCTTCTCACAACAACGATTCAGAAGATCCCGACGGGTCGCCATCTTCGCTCCTTGAAGCGGGTTTTTGGGTCTCGTCAGCGCTGGCTTGTTCGGCGTGACTTTCGTCCTCTCGTATACCCGGTTCACCCAGTTCTGCACGCACCGCTGCCAGGGCGGCCGTCACCGCCGGCATGTCCCGATCCCGCGCGGCGGCGGCCCGCGCGGCCGCCAGGGCGTGCTCGCGCAATTCGGCGTCGATGACGCCCACCGCGGCCGACACCTGCGCGTTCTCGGCCTCGTCGTGGGCCAGCAGCGCCTTGCTCAACACCGACTCGGCGACCAGCACGCGGGTGGCGACCAGCTCCTCGACGACCGATTGCAGCGAGGCCGTCACGTCACCGGCCCAGCGGTCCAGCAGCGACCGGTCGTGCAGCAGCGCTCGGAGGTTGATCACCATGTAGGTGAGCGCCACCGAGATCGCCACGCACGCCAGGCCCGCGACGGCGGCAAGTGCGGGGTTCAGCCGCGAGGCCAGCCCGCTCATCAGCCTGCTCAACGTCAGCGCCACGCCGAGCCCGAACCCGACGCCCAGCAGGATCATCAGCCAGGTCTCGTGCCGGCGGGACTTCAGCGGCGGCGGTGACACGTCGACCGTGGGCAGCTGCTCGAGCGGCGGCAGCTCCATCGGCACGTCCACCACCTGCGCCACCTCGGCGAGTTTCGTGTCGGTGTCGCGGCTGACCTCGGCGACCGCCTCCTCGAGCGCCTCGTAGGCGTCCGTCTCGAAGCCGGGCAACTTGCGCCGCGACAGCCCCGCCGCGTTTTCCTGCAGTTCGGTGCGCACCGACGCGCACCGGTTGCGCGCGGAGTGCGACAGCGCCACCCGGGCCTGCTGGATCTGGCCGCGCAGCGTGATGGTGCGCTCGCTTTTCGCCTGCCGCCGCTGCTGCAGGGCGGCGCTGCGCTCTTCGCGCAGCGCCTCCACCCGGGCCCGCCGGCCCGACCCCTCGACCTCGCGATCGAACCGCCGGCTCAGCGTCTGCAGCCGGGATTGCCACGCCCGCAACCGGTTTCGCCGTGCCAGATCGGGGTCCTCGAGTTGCGCCGAGACGGTCTCGACCAGGTCGTCGACGTCCGGGTCCCCCAGATCGGGCAGGGCCGCCGCGCCCACCCAGGGCGCCCGCGCGTAGCGCGGCGCGTGCGCGCCCAGCGCGTCGCGGTTGGCGGCGACGATCTCCCGCCAGTTCAGGTGCACGTCGATCTTGGACACCACCCCGACGACCGCGTCGGTGTGCTCGGTCGCGGCGTCCAGCAGCGCGCAGTCCGACGAGGTCAGGTTCGCCGCCGCGGACACGACGAACACCACCGCCATCGGCACCTCGCGGGGACCGAGGTCCGTCGACTCCACGAACGTGCGCTGCGGGAGCCGCTTACGCAGCGCGTCGGCCACCGCGCTGACCCCGGCCATCCACGGGCCGGTCACCAGCACGGCGTCGAGGCGCTGGATGGCCGGCGGATCCAGCCCGGGCCCGGCCGCCGCCACCAGCGCGTCCACCACGGCGACGGGATCGTCGCCGGATTCGCCGCTCACCAGGATTCCCCCGGCAGCGAGGCACAGGCCTGAGACCACAACCGCAGCGATCCCCGGGCGATGTCTGCGCCGCAGGCGCGGTGCAGTTCGCTGGCCGACGCGCGGCTGTAGCGCTGCCAGCGCACCGCCCGCGGCAGGTGTGCGGCCGGATCACGACGAGCGTCGCGGGGCCGCCGGTCGTCCGGGTCCAGCCCGGCCGCCTCGGCCAGATCCACC
>NZ_QMEV01000010.1 GCF_003284935.1 Mycobacterium colombiense | reverse complement strand
CGCCGACCAGAACCCGCCGGGTTGACCCGCGGCATGTGGATCGGCTGGCTCGAGTTCGAGGTGCTGCTGGGCGACGTGCGGTCACTCAAACAGAAGCGGTCGGTCATTCGCCCCGTGGTCGCCGAGTTACAGCGCAAGTTCAGCGTGTCGGCGGCCGAGGTGGGTTCGCACGAGCTGTATCGGCGGGCGGGCATCGGCGTCGCCACCGTGTCCGGTGACCGTGGTCATGCCGTCGACGTGCTGGACGCGGCCGAGCGGCTGGTGGCCGCGCATCCCGAATTCGAGCTGCTGTCGGTGCGGCGCTCGCTGGTACGCAGCGACGACCTCGCCTAGCTAGCCGTCGCGGCCTTCGCGCTTGCGACCCAACGGCACGGGCGCGACGACCCCGGGCGCAAGCCGCCGCGTGAAGATCAGGAACGCGGTGTGCCCACGCATCGAATGCTGCGGCCGGACGGCGAGCCCCACGACGTTCCAGCCGCGCTGCAAGGTCTCCCACGACCGCGGCTCGGTCCAGCACTGCTGGGCCCGCAGGGCCTCGACCGCGCGCGACAGCTGAGTGACGGTGGCGACGTAAACGATCAGCACGCCGCCGGGAATCAGCAGCCGGGCGACCGACTCGAGCACCTCCCACGGCGCGAGCATGTCCAGCACGGCACGGTCGAAGGATCCGTCCGGCAGCTCGGAGTCGGACACGTCTCCGATGATCAGTTGCCAGTTCTCGGGCGCCTGGCCGCCGTGAAACACCGACACGTTGCGTTCGGCGTGCTCGGCATGATCGGCGCGCACCTCGTAGGAGGTCACCCGGCCTTCGGGCCCGACCGCGCGCAGCAGCGAGCAGGTCAGCGCGCCGGAACCGGCGCCGGCCTCCAGCACCCGCGCGCCCGGGAAGATGTCGCCCTCGTGCACGATCTGGGCGGCGTCCTTGGGGTAGATCACCTGGGGCCCACGCGGCATCGACATCACGTAGTCGATCAGCAGGGGCCGCATCACCAGGTACACCGCGTTGTTGCTGGACTTGATCACGCTGCCCTGCTCGAGCCCGATCAGCGCGTCGTGTGGGATCGCCCCGCGATGGGTGTGGAACTCGGCGCCCGCGGTGAGCACCACCGTGTAGTGCCGACCCTTGGCATCGGTGAGCTGGACGCGCTCGCCCTCGGTAAACGGGCCGGATACGGACACGCGGTCTAGCGTGCCAGCCGACTCGCCGCCGCAGGTGCTTGGGGGTTGTCGGCGCCCGGTCCTAGGCTGCGGACATGATCGTCCAGCCGGAGGCGCCCGAGTCGGCGGTGCGGCCGGTGGGCCAGGCGTATCGCCCCGCCTTATCGCCGTCCCGGGCCGCGGACTTCAAGCAGTGCCCGCTGCTGTACCGGTTCCGGGCCATCGACCGGTTGCCCGAGGCGCCGTCGCCCGCGCAGCTGCGCGGGTCGCTCGTGCATGCCGCCCTGCAGCAGCTTTACGGCCTGCCCGCCGAACAGCGCGGCCCCGACACCGCCCTGTCGTTGGTGGAGCCCGCGTGGGACCAGCTCCTCGCGGCGACGCCCGAGATGACCGCCGACACGGACCCGGCGCAGCGCGCCCAGTTGTTGGCCGAGGCGCAGGCGTTGCTCGCCGGTTATTACCGGCTCGAAGACCCCACCCGCTTCGACCCGGAGTGCTGCGAACAGCGGGTCGAGGTGGAGCTCGCCGACGGCACGTTGCTGCGCGGGTTCATCGACCGGATCGACGTCGCCGCCACCGGCGAGTTGCGGGTGGTCGACTACAAGACCGGCAAGGCTCCGCCGGAGGCGCGGGCCCTGGCGGAGTTCAAGGCCATGTTCCAGATGAAGTTCTACGCGGTGGCACTGTTGCGTTCGCGCGGTGTGCAACCCACCCGGCTGCGGCTGATCTATCTTGCCGACGGCCAGGTGCTGGACTACACGCCCGACCACGACGAGCTGCTGCGCTTCGAGAAGACGCTGATGGCGATCTGGCGCGCGATCCAAACCGCCGGCCAGACCGGCGATTTCCGCCCCACCCAGTCCCGACTGTGCGACTGGTGTCCCCACCAACAACTCTGCCCGCTCTTCGGCGGAACCCCGCCGCCCTACCCGGGCTGGCCGGAAACCTTTGGCACGCAGACCGATTCGCGTCCCACCGAACCGGCCGCCTGACCGTTAGCTCAGCGGCGAGAGCTCCTGCAGCATCGTCGGGATGAGTTCGCTGACGGTGGGATGGATGTGCATGGTGCGCGATAGCGTGGTGTAGGGCGCCTTGGCCGACATCACGTCCAGGATGGCGTGAATGGCCTCGTCGCCGCCCACCCCGAGGATGGCGGCGCCCAAGATCTCCTGCGTGTCGGCGTCCACCACGACTTTCATGAAGCCTTGTGTCTCACCCTTTTCCACGGCCCGGCCCACCCGGGTCATCGGCCGCTTGCCGACCAGCGCCTTGCGGCCCGACGAGCGGACCTGATCGACGGTCATGCCGGCACGCCCCAGGGGCGGATCGATATAGAGCGCGTAGGTGGTGATGCGGTCGCTCACCCGGCGTGGGTCGTCGTCCAGCAGGTTGGCGGCGACGATCTCGAAATCGTTGTAGGAGGTGTGGGTGAACGCACCTTTGCCGTTGCAGTCGCCCATCGCCCAGATGTGTTCGACGCTGGTCTTGAGCTGGTCGTCGACCACGATGTAGCCGCGGGCATCGGTCTGCACCCCGGCCGCGCCCAGGCCCAGATCGTCGGTGTTGGGTCGCCGGCCCACCGCCAGCAACAGGTGACTCCCCTGGACGGGGGCGGCGCCGTCACGAGGGGTCAGCTCGAAGCCGTTGCCGTTCTTGGCTATTCGCATATCGTCGGCGCCGACGATGACGTCGATGCCTTCGGCGCGCAGGATTTCTTCGATCGTTTCCGAGACGTCCTCGTCCTCGCGCAACGCCAGCCGCGGGCCCCGTTCGACGACGGTCACCCGGGCCCCGAACCGCCGGTACATCTGGGCGAACTCCAGCGCGATGTAGCTGCCCCCGACGATGACGAGATGCGTTGGCACCGTGTCGAGTTCAAGGACCGACACGTTGGTGAGGAAGTCGACGTCGGACAGGCCGGGAATGTCGGGCACCACCGCGCGCCCGCCGACGTTGAGGAAGATGCGGTCGGCGTGCAGCTCATCGTCGCCCACGCGCAGCGTGTGCGGATCGGCGAAGACCGCGTGCCCCCGGAACACGGTGCAGCCCTCCATGCCCTCGAGCCAATCCTCGACGCCCTTGCGGTCGCCCAGCATGATCTCGTCCTTGCGGGCCTTGACCTTGGCCATGTCCACGCTGACCGTCCCGGTCCCGACGCCGTATTCCGCGCCGCGGCGGGCCAGATGGGCGGCGTGCGCGGAGGCCACCAGCGTCTTGGTCGGAATGCACCCGGTGTTGACGCAGGTGCCGCCGATCAGCTTGCGCTCGATCACGGCGACGCGCTGGCCGGCGGCGGTCAGCCGGCCTGCCAACGGCGGCCCGGCCTGGCCGGCCCCGACGATGATCGCATCGAAATGCTTTGTCACTTAACCGCCGTCAGGAGGTACTCGGTCAGCAGGTGGCCCGTCGCCGCAAGAATGGCGAACCCGCCCACGATCGCGACGGCGTCCTCGAGCAGCGCGATGGGCAGGTCCTTGCCGCCCGTCGCGGCCACCAGCCGCTTGCGCACCTGATAGCCGCCGAGGGTCCCAAGCACCGCACCGATGACACCGGCGCCCAGCGCGGTGAACGTCCAGTGTGGCCACGCGCCCAGCGCCGCGCCGGCAAGCCCACCCGTGACGATGCGGGCCGCGAAGATCGGCGGCGCCGTACGGGCCGGTGTCTTGGGCAGCTTGTCGTTGATCAGTTCGCCCACGGCCAAGACGGTGAAGATGATCACCGCGATGA
This sequence comes from Mycobacterium colombiense, assembly GCF_003284935.1. Taxonomy (GTDB): domain Bacteria; phylum Actinomycetota; class Actinomycetes; order Mycobacteriales; family Mycobacteriaceae; genus Mycobacterium; species Mycobacterium arosiense_A. The sequence continues at coordinate 115,576 of NZ_QMEV01000010.1, read as the reverse complement.
TGTTGGTCAGCCAACTCGCCCACGTGCCGTGCAAGTCGATCCAGCCGATGTAGGCGGCCCAGGCCACGACGGCAGGCGCCGTCAGCGACCGCAGCCCGGCCACGACGCCAATCAGTAAAGCCAACAAGACGAGAAGCGCGTGTGTCACGGAAACCCTCCTGGGAGACGAACAGCCGGCGACCGATGCAGGGAGTGCCCCTACGCCAACCCGGGCAGTCCCCGAGGCGGACGCTAACACAGCCGCGGGTCTTACACCGTGTGCGAATCAGAACCGGCAGAACCTGATATCGGACGCCAGGATCGCCTTGGCGCCGATGGCGGCCAGCTCGTCCATGATCTCGTTGACGCCCCGACGCGGAACCAGCGCGCGGATGGCAACCCAGTCAGGGTCGGCCAGGGGTGCGATGGTGGGCGACTCCAGCCCCGGCGTGATCGCCGTGGCCTTGTCCAGCACCGACCGGGGGCAGTCGTAGTCGAGCATCAGGTATTGCTGGCCGAACACCACGCCCTGGATCCGCGCCACCAGCTGATCGCGCGCCGCCTGCGTCCCGGCGTTGCTGCTGTGGTCGCTTTCGATCAGTACCGCTTCCGAATCGCACAGCGGGTCACCGAAGGCCACCAGGTTGTGCAGGCTCAGGGTGCGTCCGGAGCCCACCACGTCGGCGATGGCGTCGGCCACGCCGAGTTGCACCGAGATCTCCACCGCGCCGTCGAGCCTGATGACGGTCGCGTCAATCCCGCGCCCCGCCAAGTCTTTTCGCACCAGGTTGGGGTAGGCGGTGGCGATCCGTTTGCCGGCCAGGTCGGCGATCTTCCAGTCGCGCCCCGCCGGTCCGGCGTAGCGAAAGCTCGACGAGCCGAAGCCCAGCGCCAGACGCTCGCGCACCGGCGCATCGGAATCGCCGACCAGGTCCCTGCCGGTGATGCCGAAATCCAACTCCCCCGAACCCACATAGATGGCAATGTCTTTGGGCCGCAGAAAGAAGAACTCGACCTGGTTCGCCGGGTCGATGACGGTCAGGTCCTTCGAATCGGTGCGACGCCGGTAACCGGCCTCGGCGAGAATCTCGCTGGCCGGCTCGCTGAGCGTGCCCTTGTTGGGAACCGCAACCCGCAGCATGGTCATAGCTTCCGATACACGTCGTCGAGGGTCAGCCCGCGGGCCACCATCAACACCTGCGTCCAGTAGAGCAACTGGCTGATCTCCTCGGCCAGCGCCTCGTCGCTTTCGTGCTCGGCGGCCAGCCACACTTCGCCGGCTTCCTCGAGGATCTTCTTGCCCAGGCCGTGGACGCCGCCGTCGAGCGCGGCGACCGTGGCGCTGCCGGCCGGCCGGGTACGGGCACGCTCGCCCAGCTCGGCGAACAGATCCTCGAAGGTCTTCACGGCCAGCGATTGTTTCACGCGGCGGCGAGCAAAGTCACGGCGGTTTAGCCCCGGCCGCGTCTGCGCGGCTTCCTCAGTCGAATCCGGCGAGGGTCAGGCGCAGCGCTTGCTCCAGCAGCACGTGGAACTCCGCGCTCTCGGCGACGTTCGAGGTCAGCCAGCCATCGAGGACGAATTTCACTGTGGCCAAACTGGTGTGGACCAACAACGCGGGTCGGATGTCGGCCACCGCATCGACACCGATGCGACGGCCAGACGCCAGGTATCGAGGTTGTCAACCTCGCTGACATCTCTGGCGTGGGTGACGAACAGCTGGATCAGCGCCTCGACCGGTGACTCGTGGGCCGGTCTGGCGCCGTAGGAACCGACGATCTCGGCGGCGGCCTCCCGGACGGGATCGACCAGCAGACCCTCCTTAATGGGCGCGTACCGGAAATACGTGCTGATGGAGACCCCCGGCGGCCGCAGCGATGTCCTCGGTCGTCACCGCCTCGAAGCCGCGCTCGGCGAAAAGCCGGTAGGCGGTCTGCTGGATCTGGGGAATCAGCTCAGCACGGCGTCGGTACGCAACGATATGTTTGCTGAGGACGTGCCAACTTCTCCCCCGGGCTGCCGCAGTGGTACATGGACGGCGGCACCGCGCAGGCCCACATCCCGCTGTCGGCGCTGGGTTCGGTGTTGCGGATCTGAGCGTGTGAGTGCCCGTGTAAGTCGGCCCAGGGCGGGTATTTTGCCGAAGTGCGCCCGCCTCTTCGCAGCAACTCACCGATCCGCCCCGTCGTGTCCGAATCGCGAACCGTCTGATGGCCACACCCAAACCGGTGCCAGAGGACTTGCGACAGCTGGCCGCGGCCCACGGGGTGGCTACCTCCTACCGAAACGAGCGACGCGAACCGGTCGAGGTCGATGCGGACGTGGTGGTCCGGGTGCTCGCCTTGCTGGAGGTCGATGCCGGCAGCGACGCCGACCGGCGTCGTGAATTGGCGCGGCTGGCCGAGCGCAAGCGCATGGGGACCTTGGCGCCGACAGTCGCCGTGCGGGTGGGCGGCCGGCCGCGAACCATTCCCGGAGCGGTCACGTTGGTCGGCGAGGACGGCAACCAGACCAACGTGCGCGCCGAGTTGCCCGCCGACCTATCGCCGGGCTGGTACCGCCTGCACACCCGGGACGGGCAGCAAGTCACCCTGGTAGCGGCCCCGCCGCAGGTGCCCCAGACACCCGTCACCTGGGGCTGGATGCTGCAGCTGTATGCGCTGCGCTCGGACCGCTCGTGGGGCATCGGCGATCTGGGCGACCTGCGAGACTTCATCGACTGGACCGCGGCAGCGCACGGTGCGGGCGCGGTATTGCTCAATCCGCTGAACTCACCCGGCCCCACGCATCCGGTTCAACCCTCCCCCTATACCCCTTCCAGTCGGCGTTTCGCCAACCCGTTGGCGCTGCGCACCGAAGACCTGGACGCTTATCGTAGGGCCGACCCGCAGACCCGCGCCGAAGTGGACGCCCTGCGTGTTTGGTCCGGCACCGAGCGGATCGACCACGACCTCGTCTGGGCCGCGAAACGCGCAGCGTTGGAAGCGCTTTGGCGCGGGCAGAACCGACCGAATCCGCTGGACGACTCACCGTCGTCCAGGGCGCTGGGCGACTGGGCCACCTACTGCGCGCTGGCCGAGCGGCACGGTGGCCGCTGGCCGCAATGGCCCCAATCCTTGCGTAGCGTCGACAGACCGGGCGTCACCGCCGCTCGGCGGGAACTGGCACCCCGGGTCGCCTTCCACGCCTGGGTACAGCATCGCTGCGCCGAACAGCTCGGCGAAGTCCGCAGCGCCGCGCGAAGAGCCGGTATGGCGTTGGGCGTGTTGCACGACTTGCCGGTCGGCGTCGACTCCGACGGTGCCGACGCGTGGGCCCTCGCCGACATGCTGGCCGCCGGAGTTCACGTCGGCGCTCCCCCAGACAATTTCACCCCGCGCGGCCAAGACTGGGGGCTGCCACCGTGGCGGCCCGACCGGCTCGCGGCGACGGGGTACGGCGCACTGCGAGACATGCTGCGCGCCATACTCGTTCACGCGGACGGCCTGCGAATCGACCACGTGGCGGGCTTGTGGCGGCTCTGGTGGATACCGCCGGGCGAGTCCGCCGACCGGGGCACCTACGTCCACTATGACGCCGACGTCATGCTTGCCGTGCTCGCGTTGGAAGCCCAGCGAGCGGGGGCGACCGTGGTGGGCGAGGACCTGGGCACCGTCGAGCCGGAGGTCACGAAAGCTTTGGGCGACAACGGAATGCTCGGCTGCGCGGTATCCTGGTTCACCCGCGACGAGGCGGCGCCCGAACAACCGCTGCTCCCGTCGTCCAGGTGGCCGCAACGCGCCGCCGCCAGCCTTTCCACGCACGATTTGCCCACAGCGGCCGGCTTCTTGCGAGGCGAACACGTGCGGGTGCGCGCGGAGCTAGGGCTGCTTGATGATGTGCCGGCCGAACGGGCTTCGGCCGACAAGGAAAAAGCCGAGTGGCTGGCCTTGCTGCGCGCCGAAGGCCTGCTGCGGGCCGATCCCACTGAGAACGACATCATCGTCGCGATGCACCGTTTCCTGGCGGCGACCCCGAGCAGGTTGAAGTTGATCTCGCCCTACGACATCGTCGCCGAGCCGCGACAACCGAATCTGCCCGGCACCATCGACGAATACCCGAATTGGCGGCTGCCACTGCCGGTGACACTCGAGCAGCTGCGCGCCGACCCGCGCGTCGCCGCGATCACCGCCGCGTTCCAGGCCGAACCCGGAGCTCAGTCCTCCGGGTTGTAGCCGAGGTTGGGGGCCAGCCAGCGCTCGGCTTCGGGCAGCGTCCAGCCCTTGCGCTTCGCGTAGTCGGCGACCTGGTCCTGGGCCATCCGGCCGACCACGAAGTACTGCGACTGCGGGTGCGAGAAATACCAGCCGCTGACGGCGGCGCCGGGCCACATCGCCATCGAATCGGTCAACTCGATGCCGGTCCGCTCCTTCACGTCCATCAACGTCCAGAGCGTCGCCTTCTCGGTGTGCTCGGGGCAGGCGGGGTAGCCGGGGGCGGGCCGGATGCCCCGGTACTTCTCGTCGATGAGTGCGTCGTTGTCCAGCTGCTCGTCCGGCTGGTATCCCCAGAACTCCTTGCGGACCCGTTGGTGCATCCGCTCGGCGAACGCCTCGGCCAGCCGGTCGGCGACCGACTCCAGCAGGATCGCGCTGTAGTCGTCGAGCGCCGCCTTGAACTCCGCGATCTTCTCCTGGCTGCCGAGCCCCGCGGTGACGGCGAAGGCGCCCACGTAGTCGGCCAGCCCGCTGTCCTTGGGCGCGACGTAGTCGGCCAGCGACCGGTTCGGGATTCCCTCCCGGTGCTCACCCTGCTGACGCAGGTGGTGCAACGTCGTCAGCACCTCGCTGCGGGTGTCGTCGGTGTACACCTCGATGTCTTCGACACCCGAGCCGACCGCGTTCGCGGGGAAGAACCCGATCACCCCGTTGGCGGTCAGCCACTTCTCCTTGATCAGGGTGTCGAGCATCTCCTGCGCGTCGTCGTACAGCTTGCGGGCCGCCTCGCCCGAGGCCGGGTTGTTGAGGATGTCGGGGAAGCGGCCCTTCATCTCCCAGGCATTGAAAAACGGCTGCCAGTCGATGTATTCGCGCAGCTCGGCCAGGTCGTAGTCCAAAAATTCACGTATTCCCACACCGATAGCGGGCACCGGCGGCGTGTAGCCGTCCCACTCGATCGGCGTCCGGTTGGCCCGCGCCTTTTCCAGCGGCAACGTCGGCCGCTCGTTCTTCTGGGCGTGCCGCTCGCGCAGGGACGCGTAGTCCTTCTCGGTGGCCTCCAGCAGGGGACCGCGCTGCTTGGGATCGAGGAGCGCGGCGGCGACCGGCACCGACCGGGACGCGTCCTTGACCCACACCACCGGCCCGCTGCGGCGCGGCGAGATCTTCACGGCCGTGTGGGCGCGCGAGGTGGTCGCGCCGCCGATCAGCAGCGGGATCTCCAGGCCCTCGCGTTCCATCTCGACGGCGAAGTTGCTCATCTCGTCCAAAGAGGGGGTGATCAGCCCGGACAGCCCGATGATGTCGGCGTCGTGCTCCTTCGCCGCGTCCAGGATCTTGCTCGCCGGCACCATCACTCCGAGGTCGATCACCTCGAAGTTGTTGCACTGCAAGACGACCCCGACGATGTTCTTGCCGATGTCGTGGACGTCGCCCTTCACCGTCGCCATCACGATCGTGCCGTTGGTGTCCTTGCTCGCGGCGGTGCCGTTCTCCTCTTTCTCTTTCTCGATGAACGGCAACAGGTAGGCGACGGCCTTCTTCATCACCCGGGCCGACTTCACGACCTGGGGCAAAAACATCTTGCCCGAGCCGAAGAGGTCACCGACAACGTTCATGCCGTCCATCAGCGGGCCCTCGATCACCTCGATCGGGCGGCCGCCGGCGGCGGCGATCTCGGCCCGCAATTCCTCGGTGTCGTCGTCGACGTGCGCGTCGATGCCCTTGACCAACGCGTGCGTGATCCGCTCGCGAACCGGCAGGCCGCGCCACTCGGCCGCCGCCGGATCCTCGGACTTCTCCGAGCTGTTGAATCGCTCGGCGATTTCCAGCAGCCGTTCGGCCGCGTCCTCGCGACGGTTCAGCACGACATCCTCGATGCGGTCCCGCAGTTCGGGGTCGATCGAGTCGTAGGGCACCAGCGCGCCGGCGTTGACGATGCCCATGTCCAGGCCGGCCTTGATGGCGTGATACAGGAACACCGCGTGGATCGCCTCGCGGACGGGGTTGTTACCCCGGAACGAGAACGACACGTTCGAGATGCCGCCGGAGATGTGCACCCCGGGCAGGTTCTCCTTGATCCAGGCGCAGGCCTCGATGAAGTCGATCCCGTAGGTGGCGTGCTCCTCGATGCCGGTGGCCAGCGCGAAGCAGTTCGGGTCGAAGATGATGTCCTCGGCCGGGAAGCCGACCTGTTCGGTCAGGATCCGGTAGGCGCGTCCGCAGATCTCCTTGCGGCGCTCCAGGTTGTCGGCCTGTCCCTGCTCGTCGAAGGCCATCACGACGACGGCCGCGCCATACTTGCGGCACAGCCGTGCCTCGCGGATGAACTTCTCCTCGCCCTCCTTCATGGAGATCGAGTTGACGATCGGCTTGCCCTGCACGTTCTTCAGGCCCGCCTCGATGACCTCCCACTTGGAGGAGTCGATCATCACCGGGACGCGGCTGATGTCGGGTTCGGCCGCGATCAGCTTGGTGAACCGGTCCATCGCGGCGACGCCGTCGATCATGCCCTCGTCCATGTTGATGTCGATGACCTGCGCACCCGCCTCCACCTGCTGCAGGGCGACCGACAGCGCGGTGTCGTAATCCTCGGCCTTGATCAGGTTGCGGAACCGGGCGGAGCCGGTGATGTTGGTGCGCTCACCGATGTTCACGAACAGGGAGTCGTCGGTGATGTTGAGCGGCTCCAGGCCCGAAAGTCGGGTGGCCACCTCGATTTTCGGCACCTCGCGCGGCGTTTTGCCCTCGACGACCTTGGCGATCTCTGCGATGTGCGGAGGCGCGGTGCCGCAGCAGCCGCCGACCAGGTTGACCAAGCCGGCGTCGGCGAAGTCGGCGATGTAGCCGGCCTGACGCTCCGGGGTTTCGTCGTATTCGCCGAAGGCGTTGGGCAGCCCGGCGTTCGGGTAGCAGGAGACGAACGTGTCCGCGATCCGCGCCATCTCGGCGATGTAGGGCCGCATCTCCGGCGCACCCAGGGCACAGTTCAGCCCGACCGCGATCGGCTTCGCGTGCCTGATCGCGTTCCAGAAGGCCTCGGTGACCTGACCGGACAACGTCCGCCCGGAGGCGTCGGTGATGGTGCCCGAGATGATCAACGGCCAGCGGCGGCCGCGCTCCTCGAACAGGGTCTCGACGGCGAACACCGCCGCCTTGGCGTTCAGCGAGTCGAAGATCGTCTCGATGATGAGCAGGTCCGCACCGCCGTCGACCAGGCCGTTGGCGGCCTCCAGGTAGGCGGTGACCAGCTGGTCGTAGGAGACGTTGCGGGCCCCGGGGTCGTTGACGTCCGGCGAGATCGACGCGGTCCGGGTGGTCGGCCCGATCGCGCCCGCGACGTAGCGGGGCTTGTCCGGGGTGCTGTATTCGTCGGCGGCCTTGCGCGCCAGCGCGGCGCCCGCGTAGTTCAGCTCGTAGGCCAGCTCCGCCATGTCGTAGTCGGACAGCGAGATCGCGTTCGCGTTGAACGTGTTGGTTTCCAGGATGTCGGCGCCCGCATCGAGGTACTCGCGGTGGATCCCCTCGATGATCTGTGGCTGCGTCAGGTTGAGCAGGTCGTTGTTGCCCTGCAGGGCGGTCGGCCACTCCGTGAACCGGTCGCCGCGATAGCCGGCCTCGTCCGGCCGGTCGCGCTGGATCGCGGTCCCCATCGCGCCGTCGATCACCACGATCCGCTGGCGCAGCGCTGCCGTCAGCTCGTCGGTGCAGTCCGGACGGATGTTCGGCGCGAAGGTGCTCGACGCGGAAGTTTTCGTCGCGGAAGTTTTCGTCTCAACGGCGGTCACGTGCACTCCTTCCATAGCGGAAGGCGTCCTTGACTCTGCCGAGCGTGGCGGATACCGGCGCAAACCCGTATCCGTTGCAACGCCTCTCGACCAAAGAAGTCTACGTCGTCACCCGATCGACGCCCGGACGCCCAACCCATCGCCGCTATCGACAGCTCGCGCAGCCTGCCGGCGACGTAGTAATTACCCAGGTTAACGAAATCGCAGCCGAACGTATTTCGTCTCGACCGCGTCGACGCCGGTTGTTGATGCCGTCCGGGGTCTGATCGTCAGCGGCGGTCATGCCATAAGAATAGTCGTCCTATGCAAAGCCCCCGGTTGAGCGCCAATCGGCCCGGCACGCCTTGGCCACCGCGGCCGAACATGCCCGACTCCGCAACCGACCGCCCACGGTCCGCATCGTCGCCGGGCGCGTCCACTTGCCCGACTCGCCCCCGCAAGCGGGGGGACCTCCGCCTCGGACCGCCCACGGTCCGCATCGTCGCCGGGCGGAAAGCCGTACGCTAATTCTGTGACCCCGCCCGACGGCCCTCCCTTTGGCCCCCCTAGTGGTCAAGCTGCGTTGCCCGAACTGCATCACACCGTCGTCGTGGCCGCGTTCGAGGGTTGGAACGACGCCGGCGATGCGGCCAGCGACGCGCTCGAACACCTCGAGGCCATCTGGGAAGCGGACCCGATCCTGGAGATCGACGACGAGGCCTACTACGACTACCAGGTGAATCGCCCGGTGATCCGGCAGGTCGACGGGGTGACCCGCGAACTGGTGTGGCCGGCGATGCGAATCTCGCACTGCCGCCCGCCCGGCAGCGACCGCGATGTCGTGTTGATGCACGGGGTCGAACCCAACATGCGCTGGCGCACGTTCTGCGCGGAACTGGTGGCCATCGCCGACAAGCTCAACGTGGACACCGTGGTGATCCTGGGCGCGCTGCTGGCCGACACCCCCCACACCCGGCCGGTCCCGGTGTCGGGCGCGGCCTACTCCCCCGAGTCGGCGAAGCGCTTCGGCCTCGAGGAGAGCCGCTACGAGGGGCCGACCGGCATCGCCGGGGTGTTTCAGGACTCCTGCGTGGCCGCCGGGATTCCCGCGGTGACGTTCTGGGCGGCGGTGCCGCACTACGTCTCGCAGCCGCCGAACCCGAAGGCGACGGTGGCCCTGCTGCGCCGCGTCGAGGACGTCCTCGACATCGAGGTGCCGCTGGCCGACCTGCCGACGGACGCCGAGGAATGGGAGCAGGCGGTCACCGAGATGACGGCCGAGGACGAGGACCTCACCGAGTATGTGCTGTCGCTCGAGCAACGTGGCGACGCCGAAGTCGACATGAACGACGCCCTGGGCAAGATCGACGGCGACGCGCTGGCCGCCGAGTTCGAGCGTTACCTGCGCCGTCGTCGCCCCGGCTTCGGGCGCTAACCCGCGCACCCGTCGGCGAACTTGCCGTCGACCGATCAACTACGGAAGCATCGCGTCGCGACCTACCGATTGGACGTTTCATGGCCGCGTTGCCCGACGATGGCAACCCGAATCCCGTTGCCGACCCCGCTCCTGCGGCCGGCCCAAGCCCGGTAGCCGGCTCAGCCGGCGAGGACGCCGGCTATCGCAAGGGACTCAAGGCCCGCCAAGTGCAGATGATCGGCATCGGCGGCGCGATCGGCTCCGGGCTGTTCCTGGGCGCCGGGGGCCGGCTGGCCAAGGGCGGCCCCGGGATGTTCTTGGTCTACGCCGTGTGCGGCGTTTTCGTGTTCCTGATTCTGCGGGCGCTGGGCGAGTTGGTGTTGCATCGACCGTCGTCGGGCTCGTTCGTGTCGTATTCGCGAGAGTTCTTCGGCGAGAAGGCCGCCTACGCGATTGGCTGGATGTATTTCCTGGGGTGGTCGATGACGGCCATCGTCGACACCACCGCGATCGCCACCTACCTGCGCCGGTGGACGGCCTTCGAATCGATCCCCCAGTGGGTGTTGGCGCTGCTCGCGCTCATCGTCGTGTTGTCGATGAACCTGATCTCCGTGGAGTGGTTCGGTGAACTCGAATTCTGGGCGGCACTGGTCAAGGTTCTCGCGCTGATGGCCTTCCTGGTGGTCGGGATCGTCTTTCTGGCGGGACGCTATCGGATCGACGGCCACAGCACCGGGCTGAGCCTGTGGACCCACCACGGCGGCCTGTTTCCCTCCGGCGTGCTGGCGGTCCTGCTGACCACATCGGGAGTCGTATTCGCCTATGCCGCAATCGAATTGGTGGGGACAGCCGCCGGGGAGACGGTCGGCCCGGAGAAGGTGATGCCCCGCGCGATCAATTCGGTGATCGCGCGCATCGCGATCTTTTACGTCGGGTCGGTCGCCCTGCTGACCTTGCTGCTGCCCTACACCTCCTACAAGGCAACCGAAAGTCCTTTCGTCACTTTCTTTTCCAAGATCGGTTTCCACGGCGCCGGGGACCTGATGAACATCGTGGTGCTCACCGCCGCCCTGTCGAGCCTGAACGCCGGGCTGTATTCCACCGGCCGGATCATGCATTCGATGGCGTCCAGCGGCAGCGGCCCCCGGTTCGCGACCCGGATGTCGAAGAACGGGGTGCCCTTCGTCGGCATCGCGATGGCGGCCGCCATCTGCCTGCTCGGCATCGCCCTGAACGCCGTCAACCCCGGCGAAGCCTTCGAGATCGTGCTCAACATCGTGGCGCCCGGAATCATCGCGTGCTGGGCCACCATCGTGCTGTGTCAGCTGCGCTTCTACCGGCTGGCGAAGGCCGGGCAGCTGGAACGGCCGCGATTCCGGATGCCATGGGCCCCGTACTCGGGGTATCTCACCCTGGCGTTCCTGGCCGGCGTGCTGGTCATGATGGCGTTCGACAAGGAGACCGGCACCTGGACCATCGCGACGGTGGTGGTGGTCATCCCGGCGCTGAGCGCCGGATGGTTCCTGGTGCGCCGCCGGGTGGCGGCCGTCGCGTCCCAACACGCCGCCCCGGCCGGCTAGGACCTGCCGAGGTCGCGGTTGTAGGCGCTGGTGGAGCGGCCCAGCGCGGCGACTTGGGCGTCCAGCTGGGGCAGCAGCTCTGCGGTGGATTTGTGCAGGGGCATTTCGCCCACCGGGCTCGACAGCACCGGCTTGACCCAACGGAACAGCGCCACCCAGCGCGGGCAGTAGACGCGGGTGCGGCGGCGCTGGATGCCCTTGACGAAGGCCGCCGCGCACTTGTCGACGGTCGTCGTCTTGTTCAGCGGCCACGGGAAGCTGGCCAGCAACTGGTTGAACGCCGGCAGGTCGGACTGGGTGTCACGAACCAGGGCGGTGTTGATCCAGGACATGTGCGCCGAGCCGACCGTGACGCCCAGGTGGGCGACCTCCAGCCGCAGCGCATTGGCCAGCAGCTCGACGCCGGCCTTGGAGGCGTTGTACGGCGCCAGCCCGGGACAGGCCGTGTAGGCGGCCAGCGACGAGACGATGAGCACGTAGCCGCGGCGCTCGGTCAACGCGGGCAGCGTGGCGCGCACGGTGTGAAAGACGCCGAGCACGTTGATGTCGAGCACCCGTTTGAACGCTTCCGGGTCGACCTGCGCCACCGACCCGTAGCTGGCGATGCCGGCGTTGGCCACCACCACGTCGATGCCGCCGAATCGTTCCACGGCGCTGGCGGCGGCGGCCTCCATCGCGGACAGGTCACGCACGTCGGCGACGGCCGTCAACACCCGTTCTTCGCCGAGTTCGGCCGCGAGGGCTTTCAGGTCGGCTTCGTTGAGATCGGTCAGGACGAGGTTGGCGCCCTGGGCGCACAGCCGACGAGCGGTCTCGGCCCCGATCCCCCGGGCACCGCCGGTGATGAAAACGACTTTTTCCTGCAGCGACGTCATGGTCGCCAACGTACCGTGCGAGCATTCGAGGCACCCGCCTGCACGCTGTTCGGTCCGGAGCGCACGGCGGATTGCCGGTACGGCGGCGGACGGAATTGACCCCAGCGACAATGTGGGTATTTGATAGGCCCTTGTCGAATTCCGCGCAGGATGACATCCGGCTTGACGCGCTCCCGGCGGGCGTTAATTCGTTCCGACTACCCTAACTGCGCGCCCGGACTACTCTATTCGGCTCGCACGCTCCCCAATAGCGGTACCGGCGACCATAAGCTCCGGACATGACACGTAGTCGTGCATGCGGCGGGGCGACCGCCAAATGACAATCGACACCTTGGTCCCACTGTCGGTGACGTTGGTTGACCATTTGCGGCTCCCGACCGAGCGCTATCCGGGCAAGCTCGCGTTTGACCATGCCGACAATTCCGGCTTTTACGAGCGGGCCGTGAAAAGCCTGAGGGAGTGGCGGTTCTGCGGGTTGCGGGCCGGCAGCCCGAAATTCACCGCCGCTTTTTGGGGATGCGTAACCGCTGGAGCCATTGCGGTCCACCGGCGCGCGACGGGGGGCCAACCAGGTCGGCTGGCCGGTTCCACTTTCCGAAGGGGAGGAACAATGCACAAAAAGTCAATTCCACCGGAGCGATCAATGTGGAAGTTCGTGATGCGCGCCAGTTTGGGTGAGATCGACACCTATCTCTGGCACCGGCAGGGCAGCAATCAGTTCTGCTGGCGTCCGATTGGAAAGTATTGGGGCGCGGCAAACATGACCATGGATGAAACCCAATGACGGCGTCATCGAGTTCTCCCGTCAAACAAGCGAGAAACCGGCAGTAGAGACGGTCAGGAGAACCGATGAGCATTAATCCATTCGACGACGACAATTACGACTTTTTGGTGTTGGTCAACGACGAAGAGCAGCACAGCCTGTGGCCGGCCTTCGCCGATGTCCCGGCCGGCTGGCGAGTCGCGTACGGCGATGCGAACCGCGCCGCATGTCTGGACTACATCGAACAGAACTGGACCGACATTCGGCCGAAAAGTCTGGGCGGCGCATTCGAGCGATGAGCATCGCGTAGGCGCGCAGTCGGCGTCAGCGCCGCAGGGAGGGTGAGGAGCTCGGCGATGGTAGAAACCCAGCGCATCGCGCGCGCCGCCACCCCGGCGGGACCCGGGCTCGCGGGGATGTTCAAGTTCGCGTGGACACTGCCGCGACGCGGTGACACCGCCTTCGACGACCTGTTCGACCGGTACGGCGACGTAGTCTGGCTGTCTCCTCCCCCGCCGATATCTCGGCTCGTCGGAGCCAAAGTCGCTTTTGTGCGGGATCCGGCGCTGATCAAGCCGCTGTTCACCGCGGCAGCCGACGACGCCAATGCCCCACAGCCCCATCGCGTCATGGATCCGTTCTGGGGCGACCGATCGGTCTTCCTGGTGGACGGCCCCGACCACCGCCGGTTGCGCAAGTTGATGGTGCCGCGGTTGCGCGGTGACGCGCTGACCCGGTGGCAAGAGTTCATCGTGACCCGAACAGAGCACGAGGTCCACGGCTGGGCGGACGAACCGACGGTGGCGGTGTACCCGCGGATGCTCGAGCTGTCACTCGAAGCGATCTTGAAAGTCGTGTTGTCCGTGCCCGATTCGACGATGCCGCAGTGGAAATCGGCGTGGCGCGCCTTGCTCGGCACGGCGGCGTCCGGACAGGTCGCGATTCGCTCGACCCTGCGTTCGGTCGGCGGGCTGCGGTTGTGGCCGCGGTTTCAGCGCGAGCTGCGGCGCTGCGACGAGCTGGTGTACGACGAGATCGCCCACCGCCGGCGCCACCCCGAGCTCGAGTACCACGACGTCGTTGATTCCTTGCTGCGCGCGGACGGTAATGCGCTGTCGGACAAGGAGATCCGCGACCAGGTGGTCGGGATCATGATCGGCGGCTACGACCCCCCGGCGACATTGGTGAGCTGGGTGATCGAAAGACTGGTCCGCACGCCGCACGCGCTCGCCGCGGCCACCGCGGAGGTGCGCCGTGGCACCGAGCTCACCTATCTCAACGCGGTGGTGCAGGAAACCCTGCGATTGCGACCGCCGTTCATGTTCGTCTCGCGGTTCGTGCCCCGCCCGCTCAGCTTGGCCGGGCACTACTTTCCGGGCGGGACGACGATCATGGCCGTCATCCAGTCCGTGCACCGGCATCCGGACCTCTACGAGGAGCCGAAAGCGTTTCGGCCAGAACGCTTTCTGCAGCACCGCCCCAGCTCCTACGAACTCATCCCGTTCGGCGGCGGGGAACACCGCTGCCTGGGCGATCGGCTGGCCATCTTCGAAGTCACGCACATCCTGGCGACGGTGCTGCGTTCAGTAGACCTCACCGCCGTCGACCCGCGCGACGAACCCATCCGCCTGGAGGTCGGCCTCGTTCCCGGCAGGGGCGCCACCGTGCGGGCCGCTCGGGTGGAGTGACGTCAACGACGCTTCCCGAGGCCGTCGCCGCGGGCGCGCCAGCTCCCGCACCGCCGCGCGGCAGACCGCCCAGGACGGGGACGTCACATCGATGAGCGAGTAGTGATCGGCTCCGGGTAGCACCAGCAGACGGGAGTCGTCGCCCGCCCGACGCGCCGCGGCAACGAAGCGCTGCGACTGGCGCAGAGGCACATCGTCGTCGGCCGTGCCGTGCACGCACACCGAGGGGACCCCGGTGGGGAGCATGGCGCACGGACTCGCCAGCCGGGTGTCGGTGTCGGTATCGGTGTCGTCGTCGGGGCCATTGGACAAGGCGCCCAAGAACTTTCGGATGGCTCCGCGTCCCGTGTTCTCCTTCATGCCGAAACCGAGATCCAGGACTCCGGCCTGGCTGAGGAAGCCGGTCAGCGGCACCAGGGGCGAGGCCCCGGGGGCGCCGGCGGGCATTGACCCTCGACCGGCCAGCCAGCCGGCCAGGTGGCCTCCCGCGGAATGCCCGATCGCGATGACTCGCGACAGATCGAGGCGCCCGGCCGCCACGGTCTGCCCGTCCGCGGCAAGCAGGTCGACGGCGGCGGCAACGTCGAGACAGGTCGACGGCCAACCACCACCCCCGCGGTCCGGGTCGTCGCCCACCCTGCGGTATTCGAGGTTCCAGGCGGCGAACCCGTGCTGCACCAGATCCGCGGCCAGCTCGGCGCCGAGGTCGGCGCCGTAAGCCGTCCGCCAGAACCCGCCATGGATGATCACGGCGACCGGCCAGGGCCCCGGCTCGTCGGGAAGGCTGAGCTCGCCGTATTGACTCGGATGGCTGCCGTAGCGCACGACGGTCATGTCGGCTCGCGGTGGCGGTCCACTCGCCTAGCAGCTGAACATTCGGTCCGGTGCGGGGCTGGAACCCTCGAAGAGCCGGTCGATCAGGAAGCCGATCCCCACGCTGCCGCCCGTCCCCCGGGTGTCCCCGACGAAGGGGCTGACCACGTCCAGGTGCGCCAGCCGCCAGCGCATGAGGCCCGCGATGAACACGTCGAGGTGCGCTCCGAGGTGCAGGCGTTGCCGGCGGGTGCGCCTGTCGCCGTTGCTCCGGTCGGCAACGATCTCGAGCAGTGCCGCCAGGGGCGCGTAGCGCACGCCGGCCAGGATGGTGGTGAACTGGGCCGACTGCCCGGCGCTCATGCCCTGCAACCGGGGCCGGAACCGGTGAAAATCGTCCACGGCAAGGTGTTGCAGGGCGTTCTGCGTCGTCACGACCAGCTCGAGCAGGGCGTTGGCGCGTTTCACCCGGCCGATCGCCCGGTCGAAGTCCGAACGGCGGGCGGACTCGAGGGCAAGGTCGAGGTCGACCAAGATCTGCGACACCCACAGCTCGGAGGCTTGGTGGATGATCAGAAAGTACCTCTCGTCGCCCCAGACGACGGGGTCGCCGTCCCCAAACAACGGCTGAACCGCGCCCAGCAGCTCGTCGATGTGCAGGTAATCCGCATAGGCCAGCTTGGCCTGTGGCTCTGTCGCCTCGATGTCGTCTGCCGGGTCTTGCAGATGCCTGAATGGGCAGACGCCGGGAACGACGTCCATCGTGCTCGTGCCGGTACTCAACGTGCCCCTCCGTTCCCCGAACCGCTCGAGTTCGCCGGGCCGCTCACAATCGAGGGGCTGGCAGACCTCGCCAGATCGAACTTGTTCCAATGAATCTTTGAGTTGTTTGCCGTACATGCTGAGCGATTCGGTTGTGAGCATCTCTTGGTGCGTACAGTCGACCGCGTGCTCGGTGATGTCGCCGGCAACGTAAGGTCGCCAACTTTGCAGCAGAGACTGATTGGTCTCGCCACGCGTAGCGGAAAAGACGATCGCATCGCCATTGAAAACACCGGGCTCGTGCCGTTGAGCCAATTCGATGTCGCTGTTGATGTTTCGAATGAACAGATCCAGAACCTGCTGGTAGCGCGGGAACTCCGCGGCGAATTCCGCGGCGCCCCGTTCGCGGATCAGCGCTTCGATGTGCTCGAAGGTCACCGCCTCAGCCTGTTCTTGGCCGCCGATCCGATAGAAGCGCAGCGCTTCGATGTGCCTGGTCCAGTCATGGAGATCCTCTTCGGGTAGATCGTCCGTTCTGGGTTGTGCATCCAGCAGGATCAGGCAGTTGATGTCGCATCCGCGCCGCTGCAACTCGATGGCGATTTGATGGGCGACCACGCCCCCGAAAGACCAACCGAGAAGGTTGTAGGGCCCGGCCGGATGAACTCGTTGAATTCGGTCGGCGTAGTTGTTCGCCATATCGCGAATTGACCGGGGCTCGGCCTCTTCGCCATCGGGAACCTGTTGAATCCCGATGATCGGGCACTCCACGTAATTGCCGAGCGCCTGATAGAGCCAGCTCACCCCGCCCCCGGGGTGAATGCAGAACAGCGGAACGCCGGTACCCTTTTTCAGGGTTTGGACCGGAACCACTTCTTGCACGGAAACGGTTTCTTCGCAGCCGGGATCGCGATGCAGATAATCGGCAAGACCGGCGACGGTGGACGCATCGAACAGATAGCGCACCGGCACTTCCCGGCCCAGCGCCTGCTGCAACCGCGTGCTCAACTGGATGGCGATCATCGAATTGCCGCCGAGGGCGAAGAAGTCGTCGTCGAGGCCGACCCGGTCCACGCCCAGCACCTGAGCGAACACCTCGGCGACGATTTTTTCCGTCTCGGTTTCCGGGGCCCGGAAGGGGGCGGCGGCAAGCACGGGTGCCGGCAGCGCCCGACGATCGACTTTGCCCGAGGAGGTCAACGGAAACTCTTCGAGCACCACGATTTCTGCCGGCACCATGTAATCGGGCAACCGCGCGCCCACCTGCTCACGCAGGACCGCGGGATCGGGTTGCGGCACGCCGCTGACGTAGCCGACGAGGCGGTCCCCGGTGGGGCCGCGGTGCACGGTGGTCGCGGCCTGGGTGACCCGCGGGCAGGCCAGCAGCGTGCTTTCGATCTCGCCGAGTTCGATGCGCTGCCCGCGCAGCTTGATCTGCGCATCGACGCGGCCCAGGTACTCCAGCACGCCGGCCGAGGTCCAGCGCACCAGATCACCGGTGCGATACATGCGTTCGCCGGCGTCCCCAAATGGGTTGGCCACGAACCGTTCCGCGGTCAACTCCGACCGCTTCACATAACCGTGGGCGAGCACGGGTCCGGCCACATACAGTTCGCCCGCCACCCCGATCGGCGCGGGTTTGAGGCGTGCATCGAGCACCAACGCACGCACCCCGGCGATCGGTGCGCCGATGCTGACAGGCCGCCCCGCCGACAGCGGCGCATAGGTGACCCAGATGGTGGTCTCGGAAGGCCCATAGGCGTTGAACATGCGCCGGCCCGGCGCCCAGGCGGCCACCAACTCCGCCTGGCACGCCTCCCCGCCCGTGATCAGCGTCTCGAGTCCGTCCAGCCGATCCCGATCCAGTGAAGCCAGCACCGTCGGGGTCACCAGCGCCGCGCTGACCCGCTGGTCGCGCAGCAACTCGGTCAGGGCCGCACCGGCGTACGCGTCCGGGGGCGCCACCACCAACGTCGCGCGCGACGCCGCCGCCCACAACCACTCGAAGATCGACGCATCGAAGGTTGGTGCGGCCACCATCAGCATCCGGGCTTCGGCGCCCAACCCGAACGCCTCGCGCTGCGCCGCCGCCACGCCCAGTAGACCGGCGTGGCTGACCGCCACCCCCTTGGGGGCACCGGTGGACCCGGAGGTGAATATCACGTACGCGGTGTCATCCACCGCCAACGGCGCCAGCCGATCA
Source organism: Mycobacterium colombiense (assembly GCF_003284935.1). Lineage (GTDB taxonomy): Bacteria > Actinomycetota > Actinomycetes > Mycobacteriales > Mycobacteriaceae > Mycobacterium > Mycobacterium arosiense_A. The sequence goes on along the minus strand of NZ_QMEV01000010.1, from coordinate 97,533 downwards.
ACGTTGGTAATGGGCTTGGCGCACCGCCCGGACAGGTCCATGCCGTCGAGGCGCACCACCGGGCGTGCCCCGGCCCCGGCCACGGTGTCGGCGCCGCAGGTCAGCACGCACACGGCGTCCACCGCGTCGAGCACCGTGGCGATCCGCTCGCCGGGATGCGCCCGATTCAGCGGCACGTACACGCCGCCCGCCTTGAGCACCGCCCACCAGGCCACCACCAACTCCGCGCAGCGATCCATCGCCACGCCGACCGCGCGCTCGGGACCGATCCCCGCCTCGATCAGCACCCGGGCCAACCGCGTCGACCACACGTCCAGTTCGCGGTAGGACACCTGCCGCGCACCGTCGACCACCGCCACCGCGTCCGCATCGGCGGCCACCGCCGCGGCCAACAGCTGCGGGCCCAGCCCCGCCGGCGCGTCCAGCGCGCCGGCACCGGACCAGCCCGTCAGCAGTTCGAGCTCATCGCGATCCAGCAGTGCCACGTCTCCCACCGCCACCGCGGCATCGGCGACCACCGCCTCGATCACCCGCCCGAACCAGGTGACCAACCGCTCGACGGTGACCCGATCGAACAGATCGGTGGCATACGTCACCGTCCCGGCGGCCATCGGGGCGGCCGGGTCCTCAGTGGGCACTTCGGCGATGCTGAAATCCAGCTCGAACTTGGCGGTGTGGACTTCCGCCGCGAGCGGCTCGACGCTGAGCCCGTCGATCGCCACCGTGTCGGGGCGCGCGTTGTTCTGGAAGACCAAAGCCACCTGGAACAGCGGGTGATGCGCGGTGGAGCGCACCGGGTTGAGCTGCTCGACCAGCAGTTCGAACGGAACTTCCTGGTTGCCATAGGCGTCCAGCGCCTTCTGCCGCACCTGCTGGAGCACCTCGCTGAACCGGTGGCCCGACCTGACCCCCACTCGCAGCGCCCACGAGTTGACGAAGAAGCCGACCAGATCATCGAGTGCCTCATCGAGCCGCCCGGCGATCGTCGCGCCGATCACCACGTCCTCGCCGGCGCCGACGCGGTGCAGCAGCATCGCCAACGCCGCCTGCAGGACCATCGAGACCGTCGCGTTGTGCGCCGCCGCCACGGCTTTGACCCCCGCCCACAGCTGCGGTTCGATGCGCAGTTCCACCGCATCACCGCGGTAACTGGGCACCGGCGGGCGTGGCCGATCGGCCGGCAGTGACACCGCCTCGGGCACATCGGCCAATTCCTGTCGCCAGTACCGCAACTGCTCGGCGATCACACTGTCGGGGTCGGACTCGGCGCCCAGCCAATCCCGTTGCCACAGCGTGTAATCGACGTACTGCGCAGCCAGCGGCGCCCACCCCGGGGCGGTGCCGTTCCGCCGCGCTTGATAGGCCTGCGCCACATCACGGACCATCGGAACCATGGACCACCCGTCAAAGGCGATGTGGTGCACCACAATTCCCACCACATAATGGTCGGGTCCCACCGAATAGACCTGCGCGCGAATCGGGACTTCCGACGACAGGTCGAAGCGATACCCCAGCAGCGCCGCCAACTCGCCGAGCAAGTTCTGCTCGGGCACGGACACCACCGTCGCGTCGCCGCGCCGCCACATCCCCGCCTGGGCGGGCAACACGTGCTGGAACGGCACGCCGTCGACGTCGGGATAGATGGTGCGCAGCGATTCGTGGCGGGCGATGACATCGTCGAAGGCCGCGCCCAGAGCCTCGACATCTAGTGCCCCGACGATCCGGAAGGCGATCGGGATGTTGTAGGTCGCGGCGCCGCCCTGGAACCGGTCGATGAACCACAACCGGCTCTGCGCGTAGGACAACGGCACCATCGGGGGCCGCTGCTGTGCCGTCAACGCCGGCCTCGCCCGCTCCCCCGCGTGCGCGTTCATCCACTCGGCCAATCCGGCCACGGTGGACGCGTCGAACAACGCCTGGATCGGAACCTCGGCACCCAGTTCGGTCCGGATCCGCGCGATCAGCCGGGTCGCCGACAGCGAATGCCCGCCGAGGTCGAAGAACGACTCGTCGATGCCGACCCGCGCCACCCCGAGCACCTCGCCGAACAGTGCGGCCAACACCCGTTCTCGTTGATCACGCGGCGCCCGATAGCCCTCCGCGGTAACGAATTCCGGCGCAGGCAGCGCCCGCCGGTCGAGTTTGCCGTTGACCGTCAACGGCAGCGACTCCACCACCATGATCGCCGCCGGCACCATGTATTCGGGCAGCCGGCCGGCCACAAAGCGGCGTAGCTCGGCGACGCGTTCGATCGCCGACTCATCGCCTTCCCCGGTCGGGATCGTTCGGTTCAGCACGACATAGCCCACCAATCGCTTGTCGCTGACCCGCTCGGCCGGACTCGCGCCGGAGCTGGTCGCGTGGGCGATCACCGCGGCCTGCGCCACCCCCGGGTATGCGGCGAGGACGGTCTCGATCTCGCCGAGCTCGATGCGATACCCGCGGATCTTGACCTGCTCATCGGCGCGCCCCACATACCGCAGTTGCCCGTCGGGACCCCAGCACACCAGGTCCCCGGTCCGATACATCCGAGTTCCCGAGCCCACAAACGGACAGGCCACGAACCGCGCCGCGGTCAGGCCGGGCCGCCGCCAATACCCAAGTCCCACACCGGAACCAGCCACGTACAGCTCGCCGACCACGCCCGCCGGCGCCGGCCGCAACCACGCATCCAGCACAAAGAAGGCCAGGTGTGACAGCGGCCGCCCGACCGGGCTCGCGGCGGTGTCGGTGTCGGCCGCGACGATCTCCCGGAACGAGGCGTGCACCGTGGTCTCGGTGATGCCATACATGTTGATCAGACGCGGCAGTCCCGCGTGGTCGTGCAGCCATGTCCGAAGACGTTGCGGTTCAAGCGCTTCCCCGCCGAACACCACCGTCTCCAATTTGAGCTGCCTGCCCAGTTCCGGGGACAGGGCGTCGGCGGTTTGCAGTGCGTAGAACGCCGAGGGGGTTTGACTCAGCACGTTAACCTGTTCGGCAACGAGCAAGGCGTGCAAGTCTTTTGGTGAGCGGGTCACCGACTCGGGCACTACCACCAGTCGCGCTCCGCGCAGCAGCGCGCCCCAGATTTCCCATACCGAGTAGTCGAAGGCCAGGGAATGACACTGCGTCCACACCTGTCCCGGCGCCATCTCGGCGTCCAGCGACTGCAGCAGCCGGATGACATTGCGGTGGGTGATCGGCACCCCCTTGGGCGCGCCGGTGGTGCCCGAGGTGTAGATGAAGTAGGCGATGTCGTCTGGAGCCGCCGCCAGCAGCCGCGCGCTCGGGTAGCTCGTGATGCGTGGGTCGTCGACGTCGATGACCAACAGGTCGCACCCGTCCAGCCGGTCGGCCAGCCCGGCGGTGGTGAGCGCGACGATCGGCCCGGCGTCGTCCACCATGAAGCGGACCCGGCTGTCGGGATGCATCGGGTCGATCGGCAGATACGCCGCACCGGTCTTCAACACCGCCAGGATCGCCACGACCGCCTCGGCCGAGCGGGGCAACAGCAGCGCCACACACTGGCCCCGCCCGACACCGTGGCTGACCAGAACGTGCGCCCACCGGTTAGCGGCCTCCTCGACCTCGCGGTAGGTCCACGAACGCCGCCCACAGCTGAGCGCCACCGCCTCCGGCGCGCGCGCCACCTGCTCGGCGAACACCACCGGGATCGACACCGACGTGTCCGCGGGCTCGGTCAAAACCGCCCTGTTGCCCCAGGCATCCATGTCGGCGTGCTCGCCGGCATCCAGTACGTCCACCGACGAGAGCCGCCGCGCGGGATCGGTGGTCAGCGCGGTCAAAACCGATCGGAGCCGCTCGATCAGCGTCTCGATGGTGGTCGCGTCGAACACGTCCGTGCGGAAGTCAACCGTGCCCCCGATGCCGGCCGGCTCGCCGTCCTCGGTCCAGCGTTCGCCGAGGGAGAACACCAGATCCATCCGGGTGTCGTCGACGACCCGCCGCGAGCCCGGCAGCGGCGTGATCTGCACGTCGCCTAGGGCCAACGCCGCGGCGGGGTCGTCCTGCCCGGCGAAGTTCTGCCAGGACAACACGACCTGGAACAGCGGGTGATGGGTCGCGCTTCGGGTGGGGTTCAGCCGCTCGACGAGCACCTCGAAGGGCACGTCCTGGTGTTCGAAGGCGGCCAGGCCGCGCTGGCGCACCCGGGCCAGCAGTTCGACGAAGGTGGGATCACCGGCCAGGTCGACACGCAGCACCAAGGTGTTGATGAAATAGCCGACCAGCTCATCCAGTGCCGGGTCGCGCCGGCCGGCGATCAAGAACCCGACCGCCACGTCGCTGCTGGCGCTGAGCTTGGCCAACAACACCGCCAGGGCGGCCTGAACCACCATGAAGCTGGTCGCGTTGTACTCGCCGGCCACCCCGCGCACCCGTCGCTGCAGCTCGGCCGGCCAGTCGACCGGCACACTGGCGCCGCGGTAATCGGCCACCGCCGGGTAGGGCCGGTCGGTGGGCAGCGCCAGGCGTTCGGGCATGCCGGCCAGCGTGTGTTTCCAGTAGTCGAGCTGCGCGGCGATGGGGCTGTCGCTGTCGTCGAGATCGCCCAGGTGCGCGCGCTGCCACAGCGTGTAGTCGACATACTGCACGGCCAGCGGCGCCCACTGCGGGGCCAGGCCCTGCCGGCGTGCCCGATAGGCCTCGGCCACATCGCGGGCCAACGGCGGCAGTGACCACCCGTCATAGGTGATGTGGTGCACGACAATTCCCACCAGATACTGCTCGGGTCCCACGGAATAGATCTGGGCCCGGATCGGGATTTCGGCGGACAGGTCGAATCGGTACGCCACCAGCGTCAACAGCTCCTGCAGCGCGTCGGACTCCGGCACGGACACCACCGCCGCGCCCCCGCGCCGCCACATCCCCGCCCGGGCGGGCAACACCTGCTGGAACGGCGCACCGTCGACGTCGGGAAATATGGTGCGCAGGGATTCGTGGCGGGCGATGACGTCATCGAGGGCCGCTCCCAGCGCCTCGACATCCAGCGCCCCGTTGATCCGGAAGGCGATCGGCATGTTGTAGGTCGCGCCCCCGCCCTCGAACCGGTCCAGGAACCACAGCCGGCTTTGGGCGAACGACAGCGGAACGCGCTCCGGGCGCGGCATCACCTGCAACGGTGCGCGTGCGGCGCCGCCACGATGCCGGTGCAGATAGTCGGCGAGCGTGGCGACCGTGGACGCGTCGAACAGATAACGCACCGGCACTTCCCTGCCCAGTGCCAGCTGTAGGCGCGCGCTCACCCGGGTGGCGGTCATCGAATCCCCGCCGAGGGCGAAGAAGTCGTCGTCGAGCCCGACCCGGTCCGCGCCCAACACGTCGGCAAACGCCTCGGCGATGACCTTTTCCGTCTCGGTGTCCGGGGCCCGGAAGGGTGCGGCGGCGGCGACCGGGGCAGGCAGGGCCCGCCGGTCGACTTTGCCCGAGGAGGTCAGGGGCAACTTGTCGAGCACCACGATCTCGGCCGGCACCATGTATTCGGGCAGCCGCGCGCTCAGCCGCTGACGGACGACGATCGGGTCGGGCTCGGGCATGCCGCTGACGTAGCCGATCAGGCGGTCGCCGGTGGGGCCGCGGTGCACGGTGGCGGCGGCCTGGCCGACCTGCGGGCAGGCCAGCAGGGTGTTTTCGATTTCGCCAAGTTCGATGCGCTGCCCGCGCAGCTTGATCTGGGCGTCGGCTCGGCCGAGATAGTCCAGGGAACCGGCCGACGTCCAGCGCACCAGATCGCCGGTGCGATACATCCGCCCCCCGGCATCGCCGTAGGGGTTGGCCACAAACCGTTCGGCGGTCAACCCCAGGCGGCCGAGATAGCCGTGCGCCAGCGCGGGTCCGCTCAGATAGAGCTCGCCGGCCACCCCGATCGGGGCGGGGTTGAGCCGTGCGTCGAGCACCAGCGCGCACATGCCGGGAATCGGCGCGCCGATGGTGACCGGCTGCCCCGCCGACAGCGGCGCGGTGGAGGTGGCGCAGATGGTGGCCTCGGAAGGTCCGTAGCCGTTGAACATCCGCCGGCCCGGTGCCCAGGCGGCCACCAACTCCGGCGGGCAGGCCTCTCCCGTGGTTACCAGCGTGTCCACCTCGTCGAGCCGGGACCGATCCAGCGAGGCCAGCACCGTGGGCGTCACCACCGCCGCGCTGACCCGCTGCTCGTCCAGCAATGCGGTCAGCGCCTCGCCGCCGTAGGCCTGCGGCGGGGCAACCACCAACGTCGCCCCCGAGCCGACCGCCCACAACACATCGAAGATCGACGCGTCGAACGTCGGCGCGGCCACCATCAGCACCCGCGATTGCGCGCCCAACCCGTACACCTTGCATTGCGCCGCAGCCAATCCCACCAGGCCGGCGTGACTGACCACTACGCCCTTGGGCGTGCCGGTGGACCCCGACGTGAACATGACGTAGGCGGTGTTGCCGACCTCGAGTTTCCCGCGCCGGTCGGCGTCGGTGATGGGCTTGGCGCACCGTCCGGACAGGTCCATGCCGTCGATGCGCAGCACCGGGCGCGTCCCGGCCCCGGCCACGGTGTCGGTGCCGCAGGTCACCATGCACACGGCGTCCACCGCGTCGAGCACCGTGGCGATCCGCTCCACCGGGTGGGAACGATCGACCGGAACATAGACGCCGCCGGCCTTGGCCACCGCCCACCAGGCCACCAGCAACTCCGCGCAGCGATCCATCGCCACGCCGACCGCGCGCTCGGGGCCGACCCCAGCCTCGATCAGCACCCGCGCCAACCGCGTTGACCATTCGTCCAGTTCGCGATAGGACACCTGCCGAACACCGTCGAGCACCGCCACCGCGTCTGGATCCGCGGCCACCGCCACGGCCAACAACTGCGGCGCCACCCCGACCGGAGCGCGCAGCCCGAACCCGGACCAGCCCGACAACACCAGATCGCGCTCACCGCGATCCAGCACCGACACCCGTCCCACCGTCACCGAGGCATCGGGTACGAGTAGGCGGTCGAGGAGCAATTCCAGACGACGGATGTGCCTGGCCATTTCGTCGGCGGTGTAGCGATCCGGGTTCCACGCGAACTGAATTCGCGGCCTGCCGTCGACCGTCCGCGGATAGATGTTGAACGCGACGTCCTGTACGGGGAAGTTGAAGACCTCGAAGGTCGCTTCCGACGGTCCGAAACGAAGCGGCTCGGCGAAGGCCATCACGTTGATCACCGGCCCGAACTCGACGTTCATGTCCAGAGGGGCCGTATCGGCAATCAGATCCGGCCAGCGCCGGAATTGCTGATGGCGCAGCGCACCGATCAAGTCCTTGCCGACCCGATCGGTCAGCGCGGCCATGCTTTCGCCGTCGTCGACGCTGACGCGCAGCGGCAACAGGTTCGACATCATGCCGGCACACCGTTTCAGCGCCGCGGTCGTGCGTCCCGAAACCGCCAACGACATCGAGACGTTCTGCCGCCCCGTCGTTTTCGCGATGAAAACCGCCACCGTCGCGATCGCCCGTGCGACATCGAACTGGCCGCGCCCGTCGTCGGACACGCGGTGCTTGCACACCAGTTCGTGCACGACGGGGTGGCGCGGCGGCGCGAGCCTGCGCGTACCTGCCAGGTCGGTGACCTCCAAAGGCTCGCGCATGACGGCCTTCCAGTACTCGGCATCGGCAGCGCAGCGCGACGACTCCTGGTACTTCAGTTCCGCGTCACGGATCAGCGCAAACTCGGAGAAGTCGACGACGTCGGTGGTGTCGGAAACCGAACCCGTGTACACGGCGGCGATGTAGCGGATGAAGTTGTTCGCCCCGAACCCGTCGAAGAGAACGTGGTGGGTGCGCAAGTAGAAGTACGACAATTCGTCGGTGATCCGCAGCAGCGCCAAGTCACAAAGGCGGTCGCGCAGCGGATCGAACGGCCGGCGGTAGTCGTCTTGCATCCAGCCGCGAGCGGCGGCCACCGGGTCGCGCTCGGTGCGCAGGTCGATGCAGCGCAAGGTCTGCGGAAGCGAGCGGTCGACGATGAAGACCAGCTCGCCGTCATCCAAAGACGGCCTCGCGCAAGGTGTTCCGAACCGGCTCGTGGCCGCTTGGCAGGCATCGCTGAGCCTTTCGGCGTCGACATCGTGGTCGATCACGACGTAGCCGGCAAAGTTGTAAGAGACTTCGGGCTGCAGCAGTTGAGCAGTCCAGATCGACCGCTGAGCTGCGGTCAACGGTCCCAGCAGGTCGTTTTGCGTACCGTAATTGAGCATGATCGCGACGTACTCCTAGTTAGGCTGATGTAGGCGTTGAAAGTGCGCTGGTGCCGATACGGGCGGCGATGTCGTCAAGCGCTGAAGACGACATCGGTTCTGTTCTCCTTCGTGACACCTTGGCAAGCAACAGGTTCCGACGTCACAGGCCCGAGAAACGTCGAGAGAGGAGGAATTTCGCCGGCGGCGCATTCGACGCTGATCACCGACGGTCCATCGGCCTCCAGCGCCGAATGCATGGCGGCGCTGAAGCCGTCGACGTCGCTGACGTCAACCGCTGGAAGCTGTGGGAACATCGCAGCGAGGCCGGCCCCGAGCCGACTCGTCGTGAAGGTGTTGTAACTGTGCCGATTTCCGTAGAACAACTTTTCGCTCATTGCGCACATGGCGCGGGCGTTGTTGTTGAACAAGACGAACGTCACCGGTAACCGGTATTGCACTGCGGTATGCACCTCCATGCCGTGCATGAAGAAGGCGCCGTCCCCGGCTAGCACCACGACGCGCCCGGTCTGTCGCCCGAACTTGGTACGCCCCAACGCCATTCCGATGCCGGCGCCAAAGCTGTAACCCATGCCGTGGGCGACCGCGAACCGGCCCCCGCGCCGAACCGGTAGATAGTGGACGGCCGCGGCGCCGCTGTTGCCGACGTCGACCACGATGTCCGCGCCGTCGGGCAACAGGCGGTCGAGCATGCCCATCGCTTCGCGGTAACGCACACCGGGACCGTCGAACCGCGGCGGCGTCAACTCGGTGCTGGATACCGCATCCGGCACTCGAATCCCGGTTGGCCGCTCGCGGCCGGTCAGCGCGCTGGTCAACATTCGCAGCGAGGCCTGCAGGTCGTCGGTGTGGACGTGGGTACACGCGACGTACGGCGGTACCGACCCGATCGAGATGGTGGGCACGGCGGCCAGGGCAGCGTCCAGGCCGGCGCGGGCTGTCACCGGTAGCCGGGTGCCCACCACCAGGCACAACGCGCTATCCGCCACCGCTTCCACCACACCCGGGTGGCCCATGACGCCGGTGACGCCAAGCGCCGACGACAACCCGAAACCCGGTGTGCCTGCGGCGTCCTTGGCGTGGGGCACGCATGCCACCCGCGCGCGCAGCACGGCCCGCAAGGATGCCAGTTCGGCGCGCGCGTCGTCGCGGACCACCTGCTCACCGGCGATGATCGTCACCGGACCGCTCACCCGGCGCAGCGCTCCCACGATCGGACGCGGATCGCCGATGTCTCGCGGCCGCTCGATTCCGTGTTCAGGCATGAAGCCATTGATGCTTACCTGCGATTGCTGAATGTCTTTGGGCAGCAACAACACCGCCGGGCCACCCGTGCGCGCCGCTGCCACGGCGGCGGGCAATGCCGAGGCGATGTCGGCGGGGGTCTGCACCCGGCGGCAGAAGACCGACACCTCGGAGAACAGCGCCTCGGCGTTCAGCGAACCGTTGCGACCGCTCGTGTCCTGGAAGCTGCCGCGACCATCCATCGTGGTCGGTGGCTGGCCCACCAGCGCCAATAGCGGCATGCGACTGGTGAACAATTCCCCAAGCCCGGCAACAAGGTTCAGCGCGCCTCCGCCGCACGTCGCCACCACACCAAAGCCACCGCGGCTGCGGCTGTATCCGTCGGCCATCGCGGCGGCCGAGAACTCCTGTTTGGCCAGCACCGCGTCGATGTCCGAATGCAAGAATGCGGCGTCGTACAGGTCCTCGATGTTGCCGCCGTCGACGCCGAATATGTAGTCGACCCCGATTGACGCGAGATGCCCGACGATATGGTCGACCACGCGGTGGCTGTGAGACATGATTTCAACCTCTAGAAACGGCGTAGGTGTATTGCGTGCTCGCCCCGGCCCGGTGGAGGAATTTGCACATGCGTGAACGTCCGTGATGCAGGCCCGCGCTTGCGGCGACGAGAGTTGCGCGCGTGCGCCATGCGGCAGTGGGCAGCATCGGTATGGTTGCGCCGGCCCCGGTGCCGGCCCCAACGGCCGCCCGGTGCAACGGCTTTGGCGGGTTTTTGGAGATCCGGTCGTAGTCCACAATCGCGGGAGTCCAACCGGCCATGCCCGCCAGGCATGATGTCATGTGCGGGAGCTTAAGTTTGCTCGAACAACTGTCATGGACCGATTGATTCGACTCAAGTGGTACGCGCGCACAGATCGAGTAGTCATCGGCCGCGCAGTGCGTAACGGATTGGTAACGGCGTTTTTGACCAGTGGTCACCGAGTGCTCAAACGCTCACCGACGAGCGCAAGACGGGTTATCCGTGCCGGACGCCCGGCGTGCGGCACGGACGCTATCCGCTTGCAAGGGAATGTCTTTCGGTTTGCGAACGACCTGGGGCGGACCCGCACGCTCGGGTGGATTACACAGCAGCCGCTGGAGCGATCAGATCTGGCCCCACCCGAACGCCCAAATAGCGCGTTCGGTCACGACGCATCTCGGCTCATCAGGCGGATGAGTTCGTCGCGATTGTTGATGCCCAATTTGGTGAAAAGGCGGTACAAATGGCCCTCGACCGTGCGCACCGAGATCACCAGCCGATCGGCGATCTGCCGGTTGGACAGACCGGCCGCGACCAGCAGCACAATCTGGCGTTCGCGGCCACTGAACGGAAGGGGACGCGCGGCGGCCTCGAGCGCGGGTGTCCGCGACCCGCATCGGCTGGCCAGGGCGTGTGCCCAGGTCGACGATTCGACCTCCTTGCGACGGTCGCCCGCGCGGGCGTGCTCGCCCGCGGCCTGAGCCGACGCGTCGGCGGCAAACGCCAGACCGCCGAGGTCAGCGAACCGGTGTGCCGCGGCGTCGAGCAGGTCGCCGTCGTGTTGCGCCAGGCCGCGGGCATGGTCGGCGACGGCCCGCGCCGATGGAGTGTTCAACGTCTCGACGAGCTCCGCCAAGCGGGTGGCCTGCGAACGGTCGCCGAAGCGCACGGCGGCATGGCGTGCCCGCATCTCCGCCACGTTCATCCCGGCCGCTCGTGCGGTCTCCGCCGCTTGCAGCGCGTGCGCCTGGGCGGCCGCCGGGTCCCCGGCCGCCGCCCGCTCCCAGGCCCGGGCGAGCTCGAGTTCGGGCAAGAACACGCCAACATGCGGGCCGTAGACTTTCTCCGCGCGCCGCAGCGCCGCCGCGGCCGCCGCACTCTCGCCCCGCGCCCCTTCGGCCTGCGCGTGCAGGGCGGCCACCACCAGCAACCACGGCGACGGAAAACCTTGGGACAGTTCGGAGATCGAGCGGTCGAGGGTAGCGCAGGCCGCCGGCAGCTCACCGCGGGTGACCTGCACGAGCCCGAGCATGGCGTCGACCATGGCCTCGGCCGCCGGGATGCCGATGGCCATCGCGGCATAGCGCTTGTGGATCCGCTCGGCCGCGGGATAGTCACCGGAAGCGGCCGCGACCATGACCTCGGCGACCCCGATGGCGAACCGTTGCGATCCGGCTTTGCAGAGCGCGGTCGCGCGCAGTCCCGCCTCGGCTATGGGGCCGACTTCGGCAAACCGTCCGGCGGCCATCAAGGCACCGCAGGTCGCGACGGCCGCCCACACGGTCGCCATGGGCATGACATCGGACTCGCACAGCGCCGGCCCGGCTTCGATCGTGCTCGCAACATCACCGCAGAAGAACCCGATAGAAACCTCCAGGGCGTTGATGAGATGCAGGCCCCCCTCGCACGCAACACGCTGCTTCACGTCGCTCAGTACTCGCCCCGCGGTTTCCGCGTCACCACACCCCCACGCCAGGTTGGCGGCTCGTAGACACCCCCACCGGGCGACCGACCACTCGTCGGCATCATCGACGTCGACGTCGACGTCCAGCAGGATGGCTTCGGCTTCCTCGCCGCGACCTTGCCAACTCACCGCCTCGGCGAGCACCAACGCGGCCGGCAGGCCACCGCCACGATCGACCGCAAACCTGGCCAACTCCTCGCCCAGCACCACGTTCGACATCGCCAACGCGTCGGCGGCCGCCTTGACGGCCACACTCAGGTCGGGATCGAGGTCGCTCCGCATCATGAACTGCGCCAGCTGGATCCGGCCCCGCAGATCGGGCAACTGCGAGCGCCGGCCCGCTGTCCGCAGATGCCTTCGAAGGGTTTTCGCCAAGAGGCCGTTGATTTGTCGCGAGCGCACCATCCCGGCGCGTCGGGTCGCCGCCTCACTGAGCATGGGGTGGTTGAGTTGCACCAGGGTGTGGGATCCATCGGCGACCAACTGGATCAGGCCGCGGCGTTCCAGGTGTGCCATTGCATCGGCATCGCAGATTTCACGCAGGATCTCCAATTCCAGCAGCTCGGCGGTGGCCAAAATCTCCACCACCTCCAGCTCCGCTGGACTCAGCGATTGCAGCCGGAAGTCCAACGCGTCGTGCAGCTCGCGGTCGGCGCGCAACGGACCTCGCAGTTGCCAACCCTCCTCCGTGTGAACCAGCGCCCCACTTTCCCGTCCTGCGGCCAGAAAACCACGCAGTAGCAACAGATTTCCCGCGCTGCGCTCGAACAGCTCGTCGACCAATCCCGACTCGACTGGGCCCCCCAACACCGCACCCGCCAACAGGGCGGTCTGCTCGCGGGTGAACGGATCGATGTGCACGGTCAGCAGCAGCCGTTCTTTCAACAGCGCGGTCACCGCATCCGAGACCGGTTCCCCCGACCGGATCGTCACGATCAACCGTGCGCTGCGACCGGCCGCCAGCTGGTTGACCAAGGTGGCCGACAACGGATCGAGCAGCTGCGCGTCGTCGACCACCACCACCACCAGGTTCTTGTCCTGCCCCAAGGTGTTGTGCGCGGCGGCCAGCATGATCGCCGGTTCGTGTCCCACGCCGAGACTCACCACGCGAGAAAACGCGCCGAGCGGCAGGGCGCAACCTGTTTGGGTGCCCAGGGCGAATCGCACCGTGCGGCCGGCCGACTCGACCGTCTTCGCCAGCATCCGCGCCAGCGTCGACTTGCCCACCCCGCTGTCGCCGACCAGGGCCACCCCGCTGAAGTCCCCGTTGCTGAGCGCCGCCAGTGATCGCCGGAACTCGGCATCGCGGCCCACGATGGGCCACGTCGATTCATTCACCCGGTGCGTCAAAGTTTCCCCACTCCCACCGACGCCGCCGACAAGGCGGCCGATACCGGTGCGCTCGTCGACTACAGCGAGCCGGTGCCGCTCTCGTCTGCCCGACGAGACGGTCCGAGCTCGCCGTTCGCTACATGAAGGCTGAACTCGCTGCCGCCAGATAAAGCCTGAAATTCTCAAGCGACGCCAAGGTCACGGCCAGGCAGCCCGATGCGGGCCGGCCCTCGACTGTGAGCGGCTGTCGTGGCAAAACCGTGACCGCGGATGGGTCGACATCGTGGTCGACGATCGCGACTGTGCGCTTCCGAATACCTCTCATGGGCGGGAGCGTATGGCCCCTCAAGCAGGCATCATCGGAATCCACAGCTAAGTCGAGTGGTGCCTGCGCAGAGATAGAGTGGCGGCCCGCCGAAATTCATAGATTATCTATGGAGAGTCAGCCGGTCCGGGGGTGGTCGTGGCGTCCGTAACCCAGGGACTCGTCGTCACCAAGTGACAACTCGCCTCGCGCGGACGGCTCCTTGCGGGTAAGGCAGATGAGTTGGTCGCGATTGTTGATGCCGAGTTTGGTGAAAATCCGGTACAGGTGTCCCTCCACCGTGCGTACCGAGATGACCAGCCGATCGGCGATCTGCCGGTTGGACAGGCCGGCCGCGACCAGCATCACGATCTGGCGTTCGCGGCCGCTGAACGGAAGCGGGCGAGCCGACGCGTCGACCGACGGGGTGCGTAGACCGCATTGACTGGCCAGCGCGTGTGCGCGGGTGGAGGAGTCGTATTTCTTCGTGCGGTCGCCACGGCGGGCGTGTTCGCCGGCGGCCTGAGCCGACGCGTCGGCGGCGAAGGCAAACGCGCCAAGGTCAGCGAACCGATGTGCCGCGGCGTCGAGCAGATCGCCGTCGTGCCGCGCCAGCCCGCGGGCATGGTCGGCGACCGCCTCGGCCAACGTGGTGTTCAGGATGCGGGCGAGCTGCTCCAGCCGCGTGGCCTGCGAACGATCGCCGAAACGCACGGCGGCATGGCGCGCCTGTAGTTCGACGGCGTGCATCCCGGCGACTCGCGCGGTTTGTGCCGCGCGCAGCGCATGCGCCTGGGCACCCGTGGTGTCGCCGGCGGACACCCGCTCCCAGGCCCGGGCGAGCTCGAGTTCGGGCAAGAACACCGCAACATGCGGTCCGTAGGCCTTCTCCGCGCGCCGCAGCGCCGCCGCCGCCGCGGCATTGTCCCCCCGCCCGCCCTCGGCCTGCGCATGGCGGGCGGCCACCAGGACCAACCACGGCGACGGAAACCCCTCAGCGATCACCGCCTGCGATTTGACGAACGCCGCGCACGCGGACGCGAGCTCGCCGCGTGCGACGTGCACGAGGCCCAGCATCGCGTTCACCATGGCCTCCAGTTCTGGAAGGCCGTTGGCCATCGCGGAATAACGCTTGTAGGCGCGCTCGGCCGTGCGATCGTTGCCTGCGGCGATCGCGGCCATGACCTCGGCCATCCCGATGTTGAACTGATGCGGCCCCAGGCCGCACAGCGTGGCCGCATGCAACCCGACGTCGGCCACCCTGCTGACGTCAGAGAATCGGCCGGCCGCCGCCAGGGCGCCGCAGGTGGGGAAGGCAGCCCACACCGTCGCAATCGGTAGTAAATCGGACTCGCATAGGGCTGGACCAAGCGCGATGGTCGTCTCGACGTCGCCTCGGAAGTAGCCCATGGACAGCTCCAGCGCGTCGATCAGCTGCATGCCCGCCTCGGAGGTCACCCGCTTTTTCACGTCATCGAGGGCCCGGGTTGCGGCTTCGGCGTCTGCGCAGCCCCAGTACAGGTTCGCAGCGCGCAGGCAGCCCCAGCGCGCTACCAGCCATTCGTCCCCGCCGTCGGGTTCGGCGTCGATGAGCACGGAATCGGCCTCCTCGCCGCGGCCCTGCCAACACACCGCCTCGGCAAGCACCAAGGCGGCCGGCACCCCACCGCCGCGATCGAGCGCGAACCTCGCCAGGTCCTCGCCCAGCACCACATTCGACATCGCCAACGCGTCCGCGGCGGCCTCGGTGACCACGTCGAGGTCGGGCTCCAGGTCGCTGCGCATCATGAACTGCGCCAACCGGATTCGGCCTTGCAGGCCGGGCAACCTGAGCACGCGTCCCCCGGCCCGCTCGTGCTTCTGCAGGGCCCGCGCCAGCTTGCCGTTGACTTGCCTCGCGCGCACCATCCCGGCATGCCGGGTCGCCGCTTCACCGAGCATGGGGTGACTCAACTGCGCCACCGCGTGGGACCCGTCGGCGACCAACTGGATCAGACCGCGCCGCTCCAGGCTCGCCAGCGCCTCCGCATCGCAGATGTCCCGCAGGACCTCCCACTTCAGCCGCTCGGCGGTGGCAAGGATCTCGACCACCTCCAACTCGTCCGGACTCAGGGATTGCAGCCGAAACTCCAACGCGTCGCGCAGTTCGCGGTCGGCGCACAACGGTCCCCGAAGTTGCCAGCCCTCTTGGGTCCGAACCAGCGCGCCACTTTCTTGGCCGGCGGCCAGGAAACCGCGCAGTAGCAACGGATTTCCCGCGCTGCGCTCGAACAGCTCGTCGACCAGTGGGAAATCGACGGGACCGTCCAGCACCGCCCCGGCCAGCAGGGCGGTCTGCTCGCGGGTGAACGGATCGACGTGAACGGTGAGCAATATGCGTTCCTTCAACAACGCTGTCACCGCATCCGAGACTGGCTCACCGGACCGGATCGTCACGATCAGTCGCGCGCTGCGCCCGGCCGCCAGCTGATTGACCAACGTGGCCGACAACGGATCGAGCAGCTGCGCGTCGTCGACAACCACCACCAGGTTCTTCTCTTGAGCCAGCGTCTTGTGCGCAGCGGCCAGCATGACCGCCGGTTCGTGGGTCACCCCGAGGCTGACCGAGCGAGAGAACGCGCCGAGCGGCACTGCGTAGCCCGTTTGAGTGCCGAGCGCGAATCGCACTGTCCGGCCGGCTGATTCAACCGTTTTCGCCAGCATGCGCGCCAGCGTCGACTTGCCCACCCCGCTGTCGCCGACCAGCGCCACCCCGTGAAATTCGCCGTTACTCAGGGCCGCCAGAGACCGCCGCAACTCCAGATCTCGCCCCACAATGGGCCACGTGGACCCGACTTCCCCCGACACCAGAAAACCCTAATTTTTAGCGAGCGAGCACCGGCGCCTTGGCGTTTCGCAAAGCCAGGGCGGTAGCCAGTGGATAGCGTTCCAAAGTCCAGATGGGCCGGCAACCAGCCCAAGCGGTAACGGCCACACGACGCTCTTGTGGCCGACGATGATCACGACGCGGGTAGCGACGCAGCCGACCGTTCACTGACGGCCCTGCGCGCCCGCTCGTCGTGTGCACCGGACTCATCCCTTCTGCAGTCCAGCAATTACCGAAAAATATACGCCAATCTGCACCTGGCAGCAAATTGTTTCGACCCGCCGCGATTCGACACCCGTGTAAATTAATATCCAGGTTATACAGGTGTTTCATAGGTTCGAACGGCGGATCAACGGGGGGCTCATAGCAAACTCTTATCCACAGCTGGTCCCGCTTCTGGCCGACCACCGAGCATACGCGCAGAACAAATTTTTGGCCCCGCATCGCAGCCATAGCTAACACCGCCGGACCGGTGTCGGCACCCCTGGAATTCACGTCTCAGTGCCACATCTGCGTCCGAGGGGGTCCCTTCCTACGCGACGTCGACAACGGGTCAGCGCCGCCATCGAAGCGGCGGTCGAGTTTGCCGTTCTTGCGGACGGCCTCCGACACCCTGGTCTATCGCGCTTCGCCACGCTTCGCCGATTCGGACGAGGCCCTAACCCAGCAGGGAAGACCTTCGAAATCCCCAGCCTCCCCGCGGGAAGGCGGACCCGGCGCTCTGGTGCCCGCCCCTCGTCGTTCACCAGCAAAGCCGGGTCCGTAGGCGAACCGCGCCGCACGTCGATCGCCACACCCGGCCGGGCACACGCCGCGGCGAATTGTATACGCCAGTACACGCCGGAAATTCAACCGTACACTGATGAAAATGCAAGACGGAACGCCGCGCGCCTGTGCATAACCGAGATGAAGCGCTTCACCATCCACAGACGCCGAGGTCGCAGCCGCGCACCGAAAAGTTTTCGCGAGTAGCGTTTCGGGACCGTCGAGGAGGACCGCCCTGTAACATGAGTACACACCGCCAGAGATCAGATGAAACGAGAGTGCATTGGCAGCCGATGGCGTCACAGCCAACGGATCCAACGACGGCGAGCTGGCGGCCCGGCTGAACAAGCTGTTCGAGCTCATGCGCAAGGCCGGCACGCCTCCGTTGTCCAACGCCGCGGCCGCGGCGGCGATCACCGACAAGACCGGCGTCCCGATCAGCCCGGCGTACCTCTGGCAGCTCAGAAGCGGCATAAAGACGAATCCCACTGTCGCGCATTTGAGGGCGATCGCCGATTTCTTCGGCGTGCCGCCGTCCTATCTGATCGATCGCGGCACCGACCCGGCGATCGACGCGCAACTGAATCTTCTACAGGCATTGCGTGATAACGGCGTGCGCGATCTGGCGGCGCGCGC
Organism: Mycobacterium colombiense; assembly: GCF_003284935.1. Classification (GTDB taxonomy): domain Bacteria; phylum Actinomycetota; class Actinomycetes; order Mycobacteriales; family Mycobacteriaceae; genus Mycobacterium; species Mycobacterium arosiense_A. The sequence goes on along the minus strand of NZ_QMEV01000010.1, from coordinate 79,686 downwards.
ATCGGGGCTGACACCCCAGGCCCTCAACAGCCTGGCGGCGATCGTCGACCACCTCCGCGAGCTTGAACGGCTGCCCCCGATTTCTTCGCAGAGAGATGACCAACGAGATGGCGGCCTCGAACGCTGACATACTCGCGCTGACGCGCGACCTCCCGATTCCGGTGCCGTGGGACCGGAACGTTTTCATCGAGAACTTGGGCCAGATGCGCGGTCGCGCCATCAGGCTGGTCCCGACGGACACCGCGACGCTAGCGGACAGCCCCTGCGGAATTTGGCTGGCCTGCGATGACGAAGACCTGATCCTGCATGAGGTCGGCACCACGGACTACCACATCGACCAGATCGTGGGCCACGAGATCGGGCACATCTTGTTGGGTCACGGTCGATGTGGCGGTGACGGCTTCGACGAGGCGCCCGAATACAGGGTGTGCCGCCAGGCCCTGCCCGACATCGATCCCGAAACGGTCCGCGCGGTATTGGGTCGTGGCGACTACGCGAGTGATCAGGAGCGCGACGCGGAGATGTTCGCTTCCCTGTTGCTGATCGCCGCCGCGGAGGCTACCGAGCGTCGCTCGATGATGCGCAGCGCCTTCTTTCGTCGCCAATGACCTCCATCATCCCGGGTATCGTCGCGTGGCCCGTGATCACGATCATGGCGATGCTTCTTGCGGCGCGGTTCCGGTGGTGCAAGGCGAACCTGTACCAGACCTACTTCAACAACGTGATGGCCTGGCTGCTGCTCGCGCAGCTGCTGCGCGAGCGCCGGGTGGAAGCGATGTTGTCTACAGGCGCCCTCATGAGCGTGACCACCGCCCAGCAATTGTCCTGCGTCGCAATGATATTGGCGGACGCTGAATTCATCGGCTTCACCATGCTGTGGAACCGGATCTCACCGGAGGCGACGCGTCGCAGTCACCGCTATTACCGCGTGGCCGCCGTTGCGCTGTCCGCGGCTTTCCTGGCCGTGGGCACCCGTGCTCGCGTCGCGGGTCAGCCGTTCGAGGTGGCCGGCGGCTGGGATGCGGTGTTGGCGTTGAGCCTGTACCTGACCATCCTCGTCACCCTGGTGGTGCGGTTGCTGTGGATGTTCGGCGCGGAGCTGCTCAGGGCCACCGACACGCGCGAATTGCTGCTGGCGGCCGCCGGGGTGCTTGCCGTCGCCCTGACGGCCGCAGCCTGCCTGGAGGCGCTGGTGTTGGCGGTGAGCGACCAGCTCGGCTGGACCGACACCGTGCGGTTCCGGATGCGGGTGCACGGATTCGAAGTCCTGTGGATGGCCGTCATCGTGTATCTCTTCGGCGCGGTTCCGCTCGCCGTGCGGCTGCATTCCTTTCTTGGACTCGACCGCGTCAGCCGCATGTGGAGAAGTCTGCAGCCGCTGCGGCTCAGCATGACGACCGTGGTCCCGGAAAGCAGTTTCGACCTCGAGCACGACGACCGCCGGTTTCAAAAGACCACGCTGCAGCTGCACCAGACCGTCATCGAAATCCGCGACGCGATCCTGCAGCTGCGCCACTATGTCCGCACTACCTCTGAAGACGAGCTGGCGCGTTTCTTCCGGACATATTCCGTGCCGGCCGACGAACGCGCTTCGGCGACAGACGCTTTCGAGCTGGCGCGCGCGGCCGAGGCCAAGACCGCAGGGGACAGCCCCGCGACGCCCGACCAAGCCTTGGTGGTCAATTCCCGGTCCACCAACCTCTACGAGGAAGCCGCCGATCTGTCGGCACTGGCGAAATGGTGGACAGCGGCCCAACATGCGGCAACCGAACATGTGGCAGCCGAACATGCGGCAACCGAAGGGGTCATCGCGGAGGGAACCAGCCTGGGAAGCGGCCAGCCTGCGTGACCCAGCGCATGTCCCGCCCGGGCTAGACGGCCACGCCCAATAGCGCATCGATCGCCGCAGCCACCCGCCGGGGCGCCTCGGCGTCGTGACCCCCGTAGTCCAGCGCGTCGGTGACCCAACCATCAAGCGCAGCAAGGGCTTTGGGAGTGTTGAGATCGTCGGCCAGGTATTGGCGCACCCGCGCGATCACGTCGGTGGCGTCCGGCCCGGCCGGTAGCCCGCTGGCGCGACGCCAACGGAGCAGCCGGGCGACGGCCTCGTCGAGCACCTGGTCGCTCCAATACCGGTCCCCGCGGTAGTGCCCGGCGAGCAGCCCGAGCCGGATGGCCGCCGGCTCGACACCCTGCGCGCGCAGCTGGGACACCAGGACCAGGTTGCCCCGGCTCTTGGACATCTTGTGCCCGTCCCAGCCGATCATGCCGGCGTGCACGTAGTGGCGCGCGAATCTCCGCTCGCCGCGGACACATTCGGCGTGCGCGGCGGTGAATTCGTGATGCGGGAAGATCAGGTCGCTGCCCCCACCCTGAATGTCCAAGCCACTGCCGATGCGGCTGAGCGCGATCGCCGCGCACTCGACGTGCCAGCCCGGGCGCCCGGGGCCGAACGGCGAGGGCCAGCTCGGCTCCCCCGGCCGCGCGGCCCGCCACAGCAGGGCGTCGAGCTGGTCGGTTTTGCCGGACCGTTGCGGGTCGCCGCCGCGCTCGGCGAACAGTCGCAGCATGGTGTCGCGGTCATAGCCGGATTCGTAGCCGAACTGGCGCGTGGCGTCGGCGCGGTAGTAGATGTCCGGGTATTCGCCGTCGACCGCGTACGCCGCGCCCGACGCGAGCATCTTCTCGACGAGTTCGACGACCTCCGCGATGGCCTCGGTCGCCCCGACGTACTCGCGGGGGGCCAGGACGCGCAGCGCCGCCATGTCTTCGCGGAACAGCGACACCTCACGCGCGGCCAAGTCGCGCCAGTCGATGCCGTCCCGCTCGGCGCGCTCGAGCAGCGGATCGTCGACGTCGGTGACGTTCTGCACGTAGTGGACCTCGTGGCCGAGATCCAGCCACTGCCGGTAGATGAGGTCGAACGCCAGATAGGTTGCCGCGTGGCCCAGATGGGTCGCGTCGTACGGGGTGATGCCGCAGACATACATCGTGGCGGTCGATCCGGCCGCCACGGGACGCACCTGTCGGTCCGACGTGTCATACAGCCGAAGCTCCGGGCCGCGCCCCGGCAACACGGGGACCTCTGGGGAAGACCACGACTGCATGGCAATCAGCCTAGGCGGGCGACGACAGCCGCCCGAAAGGCAGCCTCGTCGAATACACGGACCGGCCGCTCTCGGCCAAAGGCTGACGCGCCGGCCCGGCCGCAGCCGGCCTATCGCCGTTAGGTGCCGCGGATGGCGCCCAGCAGGATGGGCGCCAACTCGGCGCGGCACATCACGAAGTCGGGCAGATACGGGTCGAGCTGGTTGTAGCGCATCGGCGACCCATCGAGCCGCGACGCGTGCATGCCGGCGGCCATCACCACCCCGGCGGGGGCCGCCGAATCCCACTCCCACTGGCCGCCCGCGTGCACGTAGGCGTCGACGTCCCCGTCGATGATGGCCATCGCCTTCGCCCCCGCCGAGCCGATCGCGACGGGCTGGATCGGCAGCGTCTGCCGCATCCGGTGCAGCACCGCGGGAGGACGGGTGGCGCTGACGGCGATGCGGATGGTGTCGCTGACGCCGACGCGCGCGGAATCCGCGGTCACGGTGTCGCTGCGGTAGACGATGTTGCCGCGGGCCGGCAACGACACCGCCGCGTCGGTGATTTCGCGCTGGCCGTTACTGGGCCGCTGCCACAGCGCGATGTGTACCGCCCAGTCGTCGCGGCCCGGCGTGGAGAACTCCCGGGTGCCGTCTAGCGGGTCGATGATCCACACGCGGTCGTGGTTGAGGCGAGACAGGTCGTCGTAGGCCTCCTCGCTGAGCACCGCGTCGTCGGGCCGCTCCGCGTGCAGTCGCCGCAGGATCAAGGCGTTCGCCAGGCTGTCGCCAGCGTCGCCCAGCGCCCAGGGATACCCGAAGCCGACTTCGTCACGGACCATCAGCAGCAACTCCCCCGCTTCGGCGGCGAGATCGGCGGCCAGCGCGGCATCGGTCGGGTCAGCCAGATCGTCCGCGCGGTTGCTCACTGGTTCAGTATCGCCGACGGCGTGCCGCGGCCCGCACCGATGGCGGCGGGCGGCTGCGACCTATGCCGGCAACCCGCTGCGCCCGGCTGCGCCGCGCTTGCGATCACCGCTAGAAGGCCGGCCACGGGATGGGGCGATGCCGGTTGGGTCCGGGCATCACCGGGCGGTCCAGCAGCGCGTGCGCGCGGGCGCGCAGCGCACGCACTTCGGCCCGGGTGATGTGCTCGGTCAGCTCGTCGCCGAAATGATCGTCGAGCGCGTCCGCCAGTCCGGCCACGGCTTCCAGGGTGTGATCGTCGATCGGCTTACCGGCCCACCCCCACAGCACCGTGCGCAGTTTGTCCTCGACGTGCAGGCACACGCCGTGGTCGACACCGAAGATGTGGCCGTCGAGGTCGCGCAGCACGTGGCCCCCCTTGCGGTCGGCGTTGTTGACCAGCACGTCGAACACCGCCATCCGCCACAGGCGAATGTCGTCGGCGTGCATCAGGACGACCTCGTCGCCCGCGTAGTCGAGGGCGCGCAGCACCGGCAGATAGCCCGGCTGCTTGGTGCCGGCGGGAAACAGGTCGACCAGATCCGGCCCCGGCCGCGGCTCGGTGTCCACGGCGTCGCCGGGTTGCTGCACCCATTTCTGCAACATTCCCGGACCCGCCGGGCCGTGCCGAATGATGGTGTAGGGCACGATATTCCAGCCCAATTTCGCCGACACCAGATACGCGGCCCGCTCGCGGCCGGCCAGCGTCCCGTCCGGGAAATCCCATAGCGGCGCCTCCCCCGCGACGGGCTTGTAGACGCAGTGCACGCTTGACTCACCAAGCGTCGACTCACACAGGAAGGTGCCGTTGCTGGCCGAGCGGATCCGTCCGATGACCGTCAGCTCGCCGTCGCGCAACACCTCACGGTCGTCAGACCTCGGGGTCATCGTCAGGCCCGAGCAGCGCACTGCGCCGATATCCGTTGGCGCGCGCGCAGATATGGCCCTCCGGGTCCAGTGGTTCGTCGCACAGCGGACACGGCGGCCGCCCCGCGGAGATGACGCGATTGGAGCGGGTGGCGAACTGGCGCGCCGACTCCGGCGTCAAGAACACCCGGACCGCGTCGGGACCCTCCTCGGTGTCGTCGAGCACCACCGAGGCGTCGAACTCGGCGTCGGTGACCGCCAGCAGCTCGACCACCACGGTCTGGGCCTCCGAATCCCAGCCCAGGCCCATGGTTCCGACCCGGAACTCGGCGTCGACGGGGGTGACCAGCGGATCGAGGTCCTCGATCTCGGCGGGCTCCGGTGGAACGGGCGTGCCGAACCTGCGGTTCACCTCCAGCAGCAGCGCACCGATGCGCTCGGAGAGCACCGCCACCTGCTGTTTCTCCAATATCACCGACACCACGCGGGCGTCGTGCACAGCCTGGATGTAAAACGTGCGATTTCCGGGCTGGCCAACGGTCCCGGCCACGAAGCGGTCGGGTGTGCGGAAGACATGAATTGCGCGGGCCATGGCACTTCCCAAAATACCGGCAGTTGCCGTCGCCGTGCGATCCGATGGTGCCAGCCGCCGGATTAATCCGTATTAATCCGTGGAACCGCCGACCACCGCGTCGCTGGACGGCACTCCCGCGGCCGGTTGCTGCGCCTCCCCGTTGGACCCGGGGCCGGTTTCGGGCTTTGCCTCTTCCTTCGCCGGGGGCCCGGCGCGCAAGGACGCGGACAGACGAGCGCCGGTGTGGTTGACGTGCAACACAAACGGGCGCAGTTCGGTGTAGCGGATCACACTGACCGACGCCGGGTCGGCGGTGACGCGCTGGAAGCCGTCCAGGTGCAGGCCGTACGCGTCGGCGATGACCGCCTTGATGACATCCCCGTGAGTGCAAGCGACCCACAGCACGTCGCCGCGGCCCTCCTCCCCGGCTTCGGCGGCCAGGCGGCGGTCGTGCTCGCGCACGGCGGCCACGGCCCGGGCCTGCACCTGCGCCAGGCCCTCGCCGCCGGGGAACACCGCCGCGCTGGGGTGCGCCTGCACGACCTTCCACAGCGGTTCGCTGACCAGGTCGCCGATCTTGCGGCCCGTCCATTCGCCGTAGTCCACCTCGGCAAGCCGATCGTCGACGAGCGGCGTCAGGCACAGCGCGTCGGCCAACGGTTCCAGGGTGCGCCGGCAGCGCAGCAGCGGCGAACTGATCAGCGCCCGGATCGGCAGATCGCCGATCCGATCGATCAGGCCGTCGGCTTGTTCGCGGCCCTTGTCATCGAGGTCGACGCCCTCGGAGCGACCGGCGAGGACGCCGGCCGTGTTCGAACTCGAGCGGCCGTGCCGTAACAGGATGACGGTCATATCGACCACGACGGTACCCGTTGGACGGGCCCCTCAATGACTAGCGCGAGACCGGCACCGCGTGCGCTATGGAGTCGCGCACCGCAGCGCTCAGGCTGCGCTCGTCGGTCAGGTCGATGTCGACCACGTCGCGGACCGCCGTGGCAACCACCTCATCGGCCTGCGGAACGGGCCCCGCCAGGCGGGGCCGGTAAATCTCGACGACCAGGGATCGGTTCTCGATGTGGAACGAAAAGCTCCGTCCATCACCGACTTGTCCGTATCCGCTAGCGGCAATGCCTGTCGACATGTCCTCGACAGCAAACTCTTTCTGCGTCAAATGACGGTCAGCGGTGACGGCCATGAGCCGACCATACCTCGCCGGTAGGGTCGGATGCAGGCGGCGTGGCCCCTGTGGAGGCGACAGCGTTCCTTAGAATTTGGGTTCCGCTTGTGTTCCGCTTGCGTTCCGCCGCCACACCGTGAGGGAAATGAATTGCTGTCACGACCGTCGCGCCGGATACGCGCAGTTCGGGGCGGTCTGACGACTCTCGCGGTTTCGCTGTGGGCGATAGCCGGATGCTCATCCAATCCGCTCGCTGGCGCCCCGCACACCATCGAACCGGCGCACGCCGCCGTGTCGCCACCCGCGTCCCAGCAGCCGGCCGGCGCGGTGCGTCCGCTGGCCGGTCACGCCGCGGCGGCGGTCTTCGACGGCGGCACGCATCAGCTGGCCGTCCTGACGCCGGGCCCCGACCCGGCCGCCCCGGCCAGCATCACCGTCTTCGGTGACGCGCAGGTCACGCCTCGCGTGGTCGAGTTGCCGGGGCCGGCGACCGCGTTGGCCGATGACGGCCGCGGAACCGCCTACCTGGCAGCCCGCGGCGGCTACTTCGCGGTCGAGCTGCTTACCGGTCGGGTGACTCAGGTGGCCGTCGCCGACGCCTCCCAGACCGAATTCACCGCGGTGGCCCAGCGCGCCGACGGCAAGCTGGTGCTGGGCAGCGCCGACGGCGCCGTCTACACCCTTGCCTCTCAGACGCCGGGCACCGTCACCAGCGCGACCGTCGCCAACCGCAACAAGATCTTTGCGCGCGTCGATGTCCTTGCCACACAAGGCAATACGACGGTGGTGCTGGACCGCGGCCAGACGTCGGTGACGACGATGGGCGCCGACGGTCATGCCGAGCAGGCGCTGCGCGCGGGCCGGGGCGCCACCACCATGTCCGCCGATCCGGCGGGACGGGTGTTGGTCGCCGACACCCGCGGCGGCCAGCTGCTGGTGTACGGCGTGGACCCGCTGATTCTGCGCCAGGCCTACCCGGTTGGGCAGGCGCCGTACGGCCTGGTCGGTTCCCGCGCGTTAGCCTGGGTTTCGCAGACCGTTTCCAATATCGTCATTGGTTACGATTTGTCCACCGGAATTCCCGTCGAAAAGGTGCGTTACCCGACCGTGCAGCAACCGAACTCACTGGCCTTCGACGAAGCGTCAGGCACCCTGTACGTGGTGTCGGGTTCCGGTGCGGGAGTTCAGGTCATCGAGCACGCGGCGGGCACGCGTTGACCGCGGCGCGGCGGAGCCGGCTGCCCGCGGGCTGGGACACCGAGATGTCCGACGAATACGAATGGGCGCCGTTGCGTTTGCCGCCGGACGTCACCCGCGTCAGCGCGTCCACCCGCTTGTCCATCGAGGCCGAATACCGCGGCTGGGAGTTGACCAGGGTGCGGCTCTACACCGACGGCAGTAGGCGAGTATTGTTGCGCCGCAAAAAGTCTCGTCTGGACGGCGCCGGCTCCGAGGGGCGACGGCCCGACCAGCCGGAACTGTGACGGCCGTCCGGCCACGCGAGCGCGGGCACCGGATGTACGGCGTGCTGCGACAGCTGTTTTTCGTGATCCCGCCCGAGCGGATTCACACACTGGCGTTCGCGGTGTTGCGTGGTGTCACCGCGACCGGGTGGACGCGGCGGTTGTTGCACCGGTTGCTGGCTCCGACGGATCCGGCGCTGGCCAGCACGGTGTTCGGGGTGCGCTTTGCCGGCCCACTGGGGCTGGCCGCCGGCTTCGACAAGGACGGCCTGGGCCTGCTCACCTGGGGCGCGCTGGGCTTCGGGCACGCGGAGGTCGGGACGGTCACGGCCCACCCGCAGCCCGGCAATCCGGCCCCCCGCATGTTCCGGCTGCCGGCCGACCGGGCCCTGCTGAACCGGATGGGCTTCAACAACCTCGGCGCCGGCGCGCTGGCGACGCGGCTCGCGCGGCAGCGGCCCGAGGTGCCGATCGGGGTCAATATCGGCAAGACGAAGGTGACGCCGGCCGACGAGGCCGTCGACGATTACCGGGCGAGCGCCCGGCTGGTCGGCCCCCTGGCGTCCTACCTCGTGGTCAATGTCAGCTCGCCGAACACGCCCGGGCTGCGTGACCTGCAAGCGGTCCAGACGCTGCGACCCATCCTTGCGGCGGTGCTCGCCGAGACATCCACACCGGTGCTGGTGAAGATCGCGCCGGACCTTTCCGATTCCGACGTCGACGAGATCGCGGACCTGGCAGTCGAACTGGGCCTGGCCGGCATCGTCGCCACCAACACCACCGTGTCGCGGCAGGGCTTGCGGACGCCCGGCATCGACGAGCTGGGTCCCGGTGGCATCTCCGGACCGCCCGTGGCACGGCGCGCCGTGGAAGTGTTACGCCGGCTCTACGGACGGGTGGGTGATCGCCTGGTGCTGATCAGCGTCGGGGGCGTCGAGACGGCGGACGACGCCTGGGAGCGGATCACCGCGGGCGCGTCGCTGCTGCAGGGCTACACCGGCTTCATCTACGGAGGCGGCTTGTGGGCCAAGCAGATTCACGACGGCATCGCGCAGCGGCTGCACGACGGCGGCTTTGCCTCGCTCAGCGATGCCGTGGGCTCGGCGACCCGTACGCCGGACTAGGTCATGCGGCTCCGTCTCGCTTGACTCCTGGTTAGGCTGGGCACCAGTTCGGCATGAGGAGCGGCTGGTGATCACGTTGGACCGCCTGGTGAATGTGCTGGGTGGTTACGGCGTCCGATTGCGGTGGTCGTCGGTGCCCAGATCGACTGAACTGCGCAGCGTGGTGATCCACGACGCCGCGCCGGACCGTGCGGTGGTAGGCGATGTACTGCTGGCCATCGGTGCCGGCTCGGTTCGCGAAGCGGCACAGTGGGCAGCTTCGGCGCGTGCTGTGGTGGTGTTGGTGCGCGACGGGCAGGGGCCTGTCGCGTCTGACAGTGGCCCCGGGGTCGGCGCGATCATGGTGGTCGACGAGGCGGTCACGTGGAGCGAGCTCGCTATGGTCGTCTACGGACTCGTGCTGGAGGGCCGTGAGACTGAATCCGGTCGTGGCCCAACGGATCTGTTCGCGCTCGCCGATAGCCTGGCGGACGCAATCGGCAGTTCAGTTGTGATTCACGATCGGCTGTTGCGCGTATTGGCGTATTCGAAGCTGCAGCAACATGCCGATCCGGCACGGGTGCAGACCATCCTGGAGCGGCAGACACCGGAGCGGCTGCGGGCATATTTCGATACGCGGGGCGTATTCGCACACCTGGGGGTCTCTGACGAGCCGCTGTTCGTCCCCGAGGATTCCGAACATGGCTTGATCGGCCGCATGGTGGTCGCCGTGCTCTCCGGAGGAGAGCTGATCGGGTCGGTATGGGTCGCCTGTTCGGCGCCGCTGGACGAAGCGGCGCGCAGCGCCTTAGCCGAGGGTGCCCATACCGTGGCCCTGCATCTTCTACGGTCACGAGCCAGCGCCGACTTGGAGCGCCAAGTCGAATCCGAACTGGTGATCCAGTTGCTGGAAGGCACTGCTGATGCCCCCATGGTCGCGAGCCGGCTGGGTCTGCCGCTCGACGATTTGAGAGTTATTGCGCTGCAGGCGTTCATCGGCCAAGAACGCGATGCCGCTTTATTGTTGGCGTTCGAGCGCGCCACCACCGGCTTCGGCTGGTCTCGGCCGGGCCGCAGCGCTTTGGCGGGCAATATCGTTTACACGCTGCTACCGAGTGGGCAGGCCGACGCGGCGCTCCGCTGGGTGACCGGTCTGCGGGCGGCCCTGCCCGAACACATGAGGGTGTTGGCCGGCGTAAGTGGCGCGGCCGACGTGACAGACCTCGCCGCTGCGCGCCGGGAAGCCGAGGAATGCCTTTCGCTGCATGAGATGTCACCCGCCGCTACGCCTCCGGTTTATGACGAGTCATGGGCTGACATCCTGCTGCAGCGGTTACGCACGGCGGCGCGCTCGGGGCGGTCCCCATCCCGTGGCCCGGTGGCCGAGCTGGGCCGGCATGATCGCGCCAACGGCACGGACTACGTGGCCACGCTGCGTGCGTGGCTGGAGGCCCAGGGCGATCCCGCCGAAGCCGGCGAGCGGCTGGGAGTGCACGAAAACACCGTGCGTTACCGGCTGCGCAAGATGGCCGAGATCACCAACCTGCCGTTGAACGATGCCCGAAAGCGGCTGGCCATGATGATAGAACTCGCGGCCATCGACACCGATTGACATCGGGCAATGTCGATGCCCGACAATGCGCGCCAGCGCAGTTGTCTTGTTGCGGCAAAGCCCGCGCCAGCCATCTGAACCATCATGAAGATAGCTCACTCAGAGGCCGGGCTTGACTCAGGTTGGTTCAGCCCGCCTTGCGCTACCTCAGCCCACACCGACCATTCGATAGGAAACTCGATGTCCACCCCGGAGTCCGATCATCAACGGAGGGCCGACCGCCAACCAGACGATGACGCCGCGATGGAGGCATTCACCGTGCCCGTGCCGCGGAGGCTGTTGGTGCGGCTGTTCGGTCGTAACCCGCTGATACGCACCACAGACCGGGTAGAGGCGCTGATTTTGGTGTTCGCCGTGGCGATGTCACTGATCGCCCTGCCCATCGGCGCCGCCGTGGGCACCGCGGTCCACGATTCTCGAAGCCGTCTCTATGCCGAGCAGGTCCAGACTCGCCGCCCGGTGACCGCAACGGTCACCGGAGACAGTCACCCGCGCCGCAACCTTGATAGCCCCACGGTGACGGTCCCCGCCCGATGGTTCGCCGGCGGGACCGAACGCACCGGCGACGTTTCCGCGCCGCTGACGGCCAAGATCGGCGACGATATCGAGATCTGGGTAGACGACCAGGGCCTTCCGGTTGCCCGACCGCTCAACACCGCCCGCGATGACGCGCTGGCCATCGCAGTGGCGACATGGTGGGGCGTGAGCCTTGTGGCTGTGGCCCTGTTCGCCCGCGCACGGGTCACCCTCGACCGGCTGCGCTACGACCGATGGCAACAGAGCTTCGATCGCCTCGTCGAGCGACAATAAGCGGCGCGGCCACCTTCAATCCCCAACCCATCCCAATTGCCGCGTGAGCCTCCGCGAGGCGCCCGCGGCGGCGGCGTTGTGGGCGCGTGACAACGCCGCGCACTGCCGTTGTCGGTTTACGGCAAACACGATCGTGCCGGCGCAGGCCACCATGGAATTAACGGCTACACGAAAAGCTTTGAACCGCATCGGAATTTCGCCCACCGTGGGCGTCCGAGTCGTCAGTGGCGGCTGCCCACATCGGCCCGCCCCTGACGACGCTCCCCGTCACACGAAAGGACACCACTCGACATGACCGGCGCCAAGCCCATCTGGATGACACGCCAGCAATACGTCCGCCTGCGCAACAAACTCAACGCGCTGCGATCGGGGCTCATCGTTGAAACTCCTGACGACGCAATGGACTTCGACGGGAATCGCGTAGCGCTCCAACGGCGTATACGTAAGATTCAAAAGCTGTTGTCCAAGGCCGTCATCGGCGAGGATCCCGCCGGTGACTTTATCGCCGAACCGGGGATGGTATTGACCATCCGCTACGACGGCACCGGCGAGACCGAGACTTTTCTACTCGGCAGGCGAGGCAGCGAGGGCGCCAACATCAAGGTCTACTCCATGGCGTCGCCCCTGGGCCGCGCGATAGCCGGCGCGCGTCCGGGCGAGAAGCGCATCTACTCAATTCCCGATGAAACGGGACGACTGGTGACGCTGCTTGAGTCTGTGCCATATGACATGCACCGAGCGCAAGTCGACGAGCCACCGACAGCCCATCCGCGGGGCAACGCTCGGTCGCGCATCGCTGCCGACCCCGTCTATTCGGGCGTGAGCACTTGATCTTCGAAGTCATCGACCCGGTGACGATAATGTTTCTCCTGCTAGCGGGTTTGGGCCTAATCATGGCGCTCGCGTACGGACGCATGTGAGCCGCCGCCGAACATCTCGCCTGGATCGGCTTTGCCTCGCTCGGCGAGGCCGTCGGCTCGGCGACCCGCACGCCGGACTAGGTCAGGCGGCGCCGTCCCCCTCGCTCAGCACATCCCGGGTGATGGAAGGTGTTGGTGCGCGGTTGCCCACGCTCGAGATGCGGCGGCGGTATCCATTCGGTATCGCCGTTCGCGCGTTTTCGGGTGGTCCAGCCCTTCTCAAGGAGCCGGTGGTGTGGTCCGCAGGCCAACGTGAGCTGGTCGATGTCGGTGCGGTACGTCTTGGCAATCGGCGACGTGGTGGACCTCGCAGTAATAGCCGGACACGTCGCAGCCGGGATGCGAACACCCGCGATCCTTGGCGTACAAGACAATTCGTTGGCCGGGTGATGCCAGCCGCTTGGTGTGGTAAAGCGCCAGCGCCTTGCCCTTGTCGAAGATCGCCAGGTAGTGGTGGGCGTGGCGGCTCAGGCGGATCACATCCGACATCGGCAGCATGGTGCCGCCACCGGTCAAACCCCTCCCCGCCGCGGCTTCGAGCTCGCCAAGGGTGGTGGTCACGATGATGCTGGCCGGTAATCCGTTGTGCTGTCCCAACTCTCCGCTGGCCAGCACAGCTCGCAGCGCCGCGTTGAGCCCGTCGTGGTTGCGCTGAGCGGGGGTGCGGCTGTCGTGCTGCACCGCCTGTTCTGACGGGGCGCCGTCCACGACCGGCGTGTCGTCGTCGGGATTGCACATCCCGGGCGCCGCCAGTTTGGCCAGTACCGCCTCCCAACCGGCGCGCGCCTCCGGCGTCAACCATCCACTCAGGCGCGACATGCCGTCGGCTTGCTGATTGCCGAGCACCAGCCCGCGCGCCCGCGCTCGATCCTCGTCGCTGTAGCTGCCGTCGGGGTTGGCAGTCCATCAGGCGGCGCGCGAGCTTGGCGAGCTGATCGGGACGGAATTCGGTCGCCTTGGCCGCCAGCTGTCTCTCGGCGTGCTCACGCGTCTCGACGTCGACGGACTCGGGCAGCTGGTGGAAAAGCCGACGGATCACCGCCACGTGGTCGGCGCCGATCGCCCCGTCGCGCTGGGCCGCCGCCGTGGCGGGCAGCATCGGCGCCAACGGCTCGCCCGTCAGCGCCCGGCGCGGACCCAGGTCGGCGGCCTCAGCGATCCGGCGGCCGGCTTCGGCCCGGGTGAGGTGCAGGCGATCGGCCAGCACCCAGGACAGCCTGCCACCCGACTCCGTTGAATCCCATTGCGCACCAATCTGATTGATGAGCTGATGACTTGGCGCTTGGAGTCTGCGCGTTACGCATTCGAGTCTCTCCAACATTCGCAAGCGTTCCGGGTTGGTCAGCGCCCCATACGAGTGCTCTGCAAAGCGAGAGGCCAGAGCGCACAGCGCTTCGATGTCCTGCTGAAGCTCCTCGCGGTCGGTCACCGTCATCAGCACCGCCCGGCCATCATCGAACGCATGTTCGAATACTACGACCGCCCACCGACAACAATCGCCACGGTGAAACCGCCGAGACGAAAGTGGCGCAAGTGATGTGGGCCCGAAAGCCCCCCGACCTACTTCTGTTCGTAGGTGGCGTGGATGACCGCCCGCGCGATGGCGTGCTGGAACAGGTTGAACCCGAGGAAGGCCGGGCTGGCGTCCTCGGGCAGGTCCAGCTTTTCGGTGTCCACGGCGTGCACGGCGATGTAGTACCGGTGCGGGCCATGGCCCGCCGGCGGCGCGGCCCCGATGTAGCGGCGCTGCCCGGCGTCGTTCACCAGCGTCAGCGCATCACCCGGCAGGTTGCTGCCGTCCCCGGCGCCGGCGGGCAGCTCGGTGACGTCGGCAGGCAGGTTGGCCACGGCCCAGTGCCAGAACCCGGAGGCCGTCGGGGCGTCGGGGTCGTAGACGGTGACGGCGAAGCTACGGGTCTCGTCCGGGAAGCCCGACCAGCTCAGCTGGGGGCTGACGTCTTCGCCGCCCGCGCCCATGATTCCGCTGACTTGCGGCTTGTCCAGCGGCTGGCCGTCGGTGACCGATTGCGAGGTCAGCGTGAAGGTCGGCAGCTTGGGCAACGATGCGTACGGGTCAGGAGCAGTGCTCATGGCGGTCCTCTCGTGTGATCGGCTTGCGTCTGTCATCTAGCAGTGGGTCAGGAAGTGGGCCAGCACGTCGGTGCCGAACCGCAGCGCATCGATGGGTACCCGCTCATCGACACCGTGGAACAACGCGGTGAAATCCAGGTCCGGCGGCAACCGCAGCGGGCTGAAGCCGAAACAACGAATACCCAAGCGCGCAAACGACTTTGCATCGGTGCCGCCGGAAAGCATATACGGCACGGTGCGGGCGTCCGGGTCGAACGCCAGCACGGCGGCGTTCATGGCGTCGACGAGGTCGCCGTCGAAGCTGGTCTCGTACGACGAGAAATCCTTGATCCACTCGCGCGTCACGTCCGGCCCGAGCAGCTCGTCGATCTCGGCCTCGAACGCCGCCTTGCGGCCGGGCAGGATCCGGCAGTCCACCACCGCCTCGGCGACGGCCGGCACGACGTTGGCCTTGTATCCCGCCTTGAGCATGGTGGGGTTCGCGGTGTCGTGCAGGACGGCCTTGAGCATGCGGGCCATCGGTCCCAGCTTGTCGACCGCTCCGCGCAGGTCCCCCGATTCGGTGTCGAAGGTGAGCCCGGTCTCCTCGCTGACCGCGGCGAGAAACTGCGCGACCGCGTCGGTCACCACGAGCGGAAACTGGTGGCGGCCCAGGCGGGCGACGGCCTCGGCGACGGCCGTGACCGCGTTCTGGTCATGCACCATCGACCCGTGCCCGGCCGCGCCCCGGGCGGTGAGCTTCATCCACGAGAGCCCCTTCTCGGCCGTCTCGATCAGGTAGAGCCGACGTTCGCCGCCGTCCCGGCGCGGCACCGTGAGCGAGAACCCGCCCACCTCACCGATCGCCTCGGTGACCCCGTCAAAGAGCTCCGGTCGATTGTCGACCAGCCACTGCGCTCCGAAGGTCCCGCCGTGTTCTTCGTCGGCGAGGAACGCGAAGATCAGATCGCGCGGCGGCACGATGCCCGCCCGCTTCAGGTGGCGGGCCACCACGATCATCATGCCGACCATGTCCTTCATGTCGATCGCGCCGCGACCCCAGACAAAGCCGTCTTTCACCGCTCCGGAGAACGGGTGCACGCTCCATTCGGTCGGTTCGGCCGGGACCACGTCCAGGTGCCCGTGAATCAACAGGCCGCCCCGCGACCTGTCCGCACCCGGTAGCCGGACGAACACGTTGCCGCGGCCCGGGGCGCCGGATTCGACGTAGTGCGGCGCGTAGCCGACCTCGGCGAGCTGCTCGGCGACCCACTGCGCGCAGTCGGCCTCCCCCTTGGTCGTCTCCGGTTCGCCGGTGTTGGTGGTGTCGAACCGGATCAACTTGCTGACCACCTCGACCACGTCGTCGCTCGGGTTGGTTGGCTCCTCGGTCGCCCCGCTCTGAATGGTCACAACCACCTTTCCTACCATTGCGGCGGCCGGACGGCTCGATGCCGATCGTCGACACGTCTGCGGGAGCTGGATTGGGTTCGCGGTCGACGATCCGATAGCCTTAGCTGCCAACCCATGCTGGTTTGGCCTTGTCCGAGTGGCGGAATGGCAGACGCGCTAGCTTGAGGTGCTAGTGCCCTACTAATGGGCGTGGGGGTTCAAGTCCCCCCTCGGACACATCCGGCGACACGACTCAGGTCGGCTGTCGCCGTGACTCGCCGCAGGTGCGGATCGTAATCAAGACGCAGACCCAAGCTTGCGTACACCTGAGCGCGTTCCGCCCCGGTTGCCGCACCGAGGATGGCCGACAGCCCGCCCAATTCTTCGACCAGCTGGCTGATCTGTGCGGCAGACATGACATGGGGCCGCTCCGTGCGCTCAAGACGTGCCCTCAGCTCGTCGCGCTCGGCCGTGCGACGACGCAACGCAGCAGTCAAGTCCTCAACGGCCACACCAGACTCCACGGCCGCGACCAAGGCGGCAACCTTGCTATTGACCTCGCTCAGCTCGCGCTGCAAGGCGGCGTGGCCAGTTCTCGCCGAGGGGTCCATCTCCTGCCCGCGGGCGAGGTCTTCTGGATCGGCCAGGGTGGCGATCCATTCGTCCAGTCGTGCGGTCACCTCGTCTTCCCGAAGATAGACGGTGCGCGGATGGTCACTCAGGTCCACAGGTACGGAACGCGACTTGCCCAGCTCACATCGGTAGAGGATGCGCGTTGTTTGCTTCCCTGGTCGGGCGGCACCCTGCATGCGGCGTCCACATGCGGCACAGAACAGCAGCCCGCGCAGCGCATATGGCACCGTCGATTCTCTGCTACACACAAGACCCGGACCCCGCCGCGCCTGCATCCGAAGTCGGACAGCCCGCGCCAGCTCGTCAGTGATCAGCGCTTCGTGCGTTCGCCGGTCAGGTGCGATCCAGTCGACCTCGTCACGCCACCGCATGCGAGTCTCGTACCCGGCAGCGACATCGTCGGGGTTGACCAAGACCTCGTATTTCTCCTGCTTGCCCCACACACGAATACCGCGGTACGCCGGGTTGTCGAGGATTGCGCGGATCGCCGAATGGGACCATCCGCGCGGATCACGGTGCCGGTTCCGCTCCGGGTCATATTGGCTTGGTGATGGCACTCCATCGTCGGTGAGCTGCTGTGCGATGAAGCGCAAGCCAGCACCATCGGCGTACATGCGGTAGATCCGCTCGACGACCGAACATGTCGCGGGGTCGGGTTCGAGACGATGGAGCCGCTGCCCAAGACTTGCCTTGGCAGGGTTGGGATGCGGGCCGGCATCGACGAGTCGATACCCGTACGGTGGGCGACCGCCGAGGTATCTGGTTGTGTCCTGCGCGAGTGCCGACATCGCGGTACGGACGCGCATCTGGATTCGTGCGCGTTCTCCCTTGCTCATACCGCCGAAGAGCGTCATCACGAGGTCGTGTGCCTCGGATCCGGGATCAACCGCTCCGCCGACTTCAGGCACCCATAGGCCAACCCCGTAGTGCGTGAGCACCGGGAAAGTGAGCGCAAATTGCGGTCCGTAGAACGCGCGAGCAGGTTCCCCGATCACCACGGCATCGAAGCCACGGTCACGAGAAGTGACATCTGCAAGCAGACGTGAAGCCTCCGGTCTGCGTTTCCAGGGAAGCGAACGGCTTTGACCTATATCGAAGTAGTCGACAGCGAGGACTCCGCCATGCGGAGTGATCAGATCGATGGCACGACGTTTCTGCCAGCTGCGGCTCGCCTCGGGATCTTGAGCGTCCTCGGTACTCACTCGGCCATAGAAAGCGAACCTGAGGCTCATGCCACTTCCCTTCGTGATCCGCGGGTCCGGTCCCGCACAGCCAGTATGACGTTTACCAGCGCGCGGTTGGCCTCGCGCGGAAGCCGATTCCGGTTCGGCAGGTCAATTTGAACACCTCCCTCTGACATGCTCGGTGCATTAATTCGAGCGTCACATTCGGAGCGAGCATGTGGGGTTGGGCATCGTTCAGCCATCGCTTGCCCCTGGTGGATCCCAATGCTGGCTGCGTGTGTGGCGACGGGCTTCCACTAGTCCGATGCGGCGGATGTGAATACGTTGGAGGGCCGCGGAATAGACGAGACTGCGATCGCCGAGGCTGCCGGGGCCGGCACGGTCAAACTCCCACGCCACCAGATCATCGCCACCGGCGAAGTCACAGTCGGGATCGTATTGGTATGCAGTGCTTTTCGAGCTTTCCTCACGCGTCCAAATGGCGCGCTGTTCGCGCAGCACGGTCATGGTAGTCGAATAACGGCGGGATTTGCTGGTGATGTGGCCGCGGAATCCGAGGGTGTGCAACCACCGCCCGATGCCGGACAGTCCTTTGTCCGCGAGATCGCTGATGGTGGTCAGGATGGTCCGCACATGCTCGGACACGTCCAGGTCGGGTATGGCTTCCGTAGATAGGCGGCGTGCGCTGATTCCGAGGGCTGCCAAGGATTTGGTGACATACTTGGCGAGATAGCGCGCCACCAGCCGGCTAGACATGGACCGGCCTGAGCCTGAATTGTGCTCATTTGGCGGCGGATCCACCGATGCGGTTAGCGGTTGGGTGTCGATCTGTGTGCCGAACCGTATCGTCTGCCCACCGCCATCGGCTGTCGGGTCGTTGACGGTGAGTGTGACGGTGCGGATGGCGTACTGGATGACCCTAGCGAGTTCGACTGCACCGATAGGTGATTCCCACCCGGGGCGGTCAAGGTCGTCGTGGGGATCCAGGCGGATCAGTGCGTGGATGTGTGGGATAGCGCGGGCTTGCAGTTCGACGATCTTGATGAAGCTCACTCGCACCGTATCCGGGTCAACTCCGGCGGCTTTCAGGCTTTTGCGTAGGGCGCGCCGCAGGGTGATGGTGAAGCGTCGCCACAGTTCGGGCAGGTGCCACGTGAACAGCACATGCCCGGCATAGTCGTAGCACTCCGGACACAGCGGCTGGCCGACCCGCTCGTCGCCATGATCATGGGACATGCTGCACCACAATTGTTTTCCATGCGGGCAGCGTCGGTAGCCGCCGACCCGGTGCTGGTCGCGGCACACCTGCGCTGCCTTCTCCCGTGACTTCGTGGCGGTGTGGACGGCCCCGAAGCTCGGTGCGGTGAGAGTGACAAACACTTGCGGATGATCGGCCACCGTGGTGGGCATGCCGTGGTGACCGCCAGCGGCACCGGCGTGCACGAGTTGCCAGGTGTCGCGGGGTAGAGATCCGAGCAGGAGGGGCAGATGTGGGCGCGACGGTTGTTGCAGCGCGTCCATACCACCCGCTGACGCCCGTACTCATCGGCACCGATCAGCTGGATGGGGTGGGCGCAGAATCCGACGGATTCTGCTCGTCGCCACCAGGATTCGTATCCCATCGAGGCGGCGCGCCGCACCATCTGCTCGACCACCCGGGCGGTGTCAGCTGTATCCGGAACACCCGGTAGGACAAGCTGCGCCGATGTCGTGGAGCTATTCACCGCTGCCCTCACTCGCGGTGTGGCCGGTATCGGTGTTGTGTGGCTGGTGGGGCTTGTTCGGTCGCCTCGCGGTTCGGCGGAACCGGCTGGCCAGGGCGGTAATGTCGTGGTCGGTGACGTGAAAGGCCCGCACCCGCTGGGCGTGGGCGGTGCCGTCAACCATCATGTAGCCCACCCCGGGGGTGGTGTCGGGGATGCGGTCGCATTCTGCCCCGGCATCGCGCGCCCCTTGGCCGAGGACCATGGTGGTTTGGGTGGCTTCGGTCAGCCGCAACCCGATCCGCACCGTGAACAGCTGCCGTACCGGCAGGGTGTCTTTGGCCGGGTCTTGGACCGCGGCGACCACGCTGATGCCGACTGCGCGGCCTTGGGAGAGCAGCAGGCCCAGGAGTTGTTCGATTTCGGTGCGGACCTTGCGGTCGGTCACGTATGCGGTCAGTGCGGCGATCTCATCGATCACCGCAACGAACAACGGCTCCGACGTCGTGGGGGTGTGTAGGCGGGTGTGGCCGCGCAGACGATTCGCCCGGGCGTGCATCACCGTGACGAGCTGGCGTAGCAACTCCAGGGTGGTGTCGGTGGCGTCGTGGGTGAACACGGTGAACAGGGGTGCTCCGGCACCGAGTTCCATGCCGCCTTTGGGGTCGATGACACACAACCCGACCAGCCCGGTCTTCACCGCGGGGGCAATGCCGGCGATCAACGACCACAGCACTGAGCCTTTGCCTGCGCCGGTTGCCCCGGCGATCAGCACGTGGTGACCGAGCAGCGGCACCTGCCACCAATGTCGCGTTTCGGTGATCCCGACCCGCACCGACACCAGATCGACCGGGGTGGCCGGGGTTGGCATGGGCAGGGCGATCGGTTCAGCCAGCACGTCTGCGCGCATTAACGTGATGCGCAGTTCGCCGGGCGAGATGGCGGTGATGCTGATGCGGCCGGCGCGCCAC
Source organism: Mycobacterium colombiense (assembly GCF_003284935.1). Taxonomy (GTDB): domain Bacteria; phylum Actinomycetota; class Actinomycetes; order Mycobacteriales; family Mycobacteriaceae; genus Mycobacterium; species Mycobacterium arosiense_A. The sequence continues at coordinate 59,152 of NZ_QMEV01000010.1, read as the reverse complement.
GCGGCGGCCAGCGCGTCGGACTGTTTATGCCAATCTGCCACGGACTGGCCGGTGACGATCCGCACCACGAGCACATCGGTGGTTTTACCGATCGTCACCGTGCGCAGGGTGGGAGTGAGAGTGCGTCCGCCGAGGGTGGCGGTCAGGCCGTGCAAGGTGCAGATCGATTCCCAGGTGCGGGTGTAGCGCGACCACGTGAGCCAGCGCCGCCGTACCGGTTCGGTCACCCAGGCGCGAAATGACCCCGGTTGGAGCCAGGCCCAGCCCGCATACCCGGCACTGCACACGATCGCGCAGATCAGGCCCACGCGTGGGCCGTGGCTGATAGCAAGGACGAGGCTGGCGATGATGGGCACGCTGATCGCCGGGAACAGCACCGCCCACCACAGCACATACCCGGATGCGGTGAACAGCGACATGACCAGTTCTCCGAACCAGTCGTCATCGCCTGATCCACTGTTGGTGGTGTTCTTCTTGTTCGATGTCATGAGAGATGCCCTCCGTGAGCGTGTGGTCAACAGCAATGCCCGGGGTGTCGGGGTGGCGGGGTGCGATGATCTGCTCACCGCACCCCACACCCGCTTGGGGGTTGTTACTTCTGCGGGCGTGTCTGCTCACTCGGCGCAGCACCACTGGCGGTGGCGGCGGTGAGGGCATCAGCACGGAACGCCACCCCGCTGCGATCACCTTGGGCCCACGGGATGGCCACCAGACCAACTACCGAAACAGGCTGCGTGACTGTCACTTTGGGGTCTCCTGCCACAGTGACAATGAGCACTTCGCCGCCGGAGTCATCCAGCGCGAGGACCTGGGTGGCGTACATCGGCATCCCGGTGGCGGTGTCGACTTTCGGGGCGCCGGTTTCGAAGTTCAGCCGTGGCTCAGGAGCGCGGGTGACGATAAAACGAGTCCCAGACGTATCGATTCTCAAACGCATTGTCCTACTGGTCCTTTCGTGAGCTGTTGACGCCGGTCCGGCGCTGGACTCAGTTCACGTGGACATCACGGACGTTGCGAGAGACATATGCCGACATTTCCGACACATCCACGGGCATTTCGGACACGGCCCGGACATACCCACGGACATCACACCGGCACTATCGCCGCCGGGTGGCGGCAGTCGCATGGCAAACTAGACACCACGCGCTGAGGGATGGATACGGACGACACGGGAAGATGTGCGCTGGCACGATGGACGAGCAGGACGGCACCGAGGCCGCCATCACTCCCAACGATCGCCTCGTGCAGCGGCTACACGCCAAAGGTCTGTCCTCGCAGCGGTTCGCCACCGCGGTGGGTGTCGATATCAAGTCGGTGCGACGCTGGCTGGCCGATAGCGACTACAGAATTCGCGAACACAACGCCCACAGAGCCAGCGAGGTGCTCGACTGCACCCCGCATGACCTGTGGCCCAACCAGTACCCACCCTCCACCGCGAGCGCAGTGGCAACAGCGTCTGCGGGTGGGCCGTTCACCGCGACCCTGTATGCCAGCCGCACCCAGCTACCCATCACCATGTGGCAGCAGCATTTCGCCGACGCCACCACCGGCATCGACATCCTCGTCCTGGCGGCCACGTTCCTGTTCGAAACCCTCGACGGATTCCTCGACACCCTGCTCGCCGCCGCCGCCCGCGGTGTGACGGTGCGGTTTCTCGTCGGGGACCCCGACACCCCCACCACGATCCTGCGCGGCGAGGAGGAAGGGATCGGCGAGGCCGTCATCGCCCGCTGCCGCACGTCCGTGGAACTGCTCGCCCCTCACGCCGGCACCCCGGGGCTGGACATCCGCACCCACGACACCGCGCTCTACACGTCGATCTTTCGGGTCGATGACGCCATGATCGTCAACTTCCACATCTACGGCTCAGCCGGGCGCAACAACCCTGTGCTGGTTCTGTCACGTCACCACGAGCCACGGCTCTGGGCCACCCTTGAAGACGCTTTCACCCAGGTCTGGGACCATGCCAGACCGCTGACCTCGAAAGGCTGACCCCGATGCGCACCGACTACTACAACGACCCCAACGCCCCGGCGCCCAACAGTGTCGTTCCGTCGGCCTCGGCCATCGTCACCGACGAACACGGTCGCATTCTGCTGATCAAACGCCGCGACAACACCCTGTGGGCGCTACCGGGCGGCGGCCACGACATCGGCGAAACTATCGCCGACACCGCCGTGCGGGAAGTCAAAGAGGAAACCGGGCTTGACGTCAAAGTCACGGGTCTGGTCGGTGTCTACACCAATCCCCGCCACGTGGTCGCGTTCACCGATGGCGAAGTCCGCCAGCAATTCTCGCTCCTGTTCACCACCACGGTGCTCGGCGGCACCCTTGCCATCGACCACGAAAGCACGGACATCGCCTGGACTGCACCCGACGAGATCCCTAACCTGGATATGCATCCGTCGATGAGGCTGCGCATCGAGCACTACCTGCAACACCGCGACGGCCCCTACCTCGGCTAACCGGCTGGGTTTATAGCCAGTCGCGTACTCGCCGGACGGCCGCCAACAATTCGTCGCGGCCCGCGTCGACCGCCCGGTGCACCGGGTCCTCGGATCCATAACGCGACAGCACGTCGCGTAACCGATCGCGCGGTGATATCGGCGCCCCGTCAGGTCCGGTCGTCAGATCGCAAAAAGTCAGCACATCAAGGAAATCGCTGGGCGGATCACTGAACGCGGATAAGCCTGACAAGCCCCGCTCGGCAGCCTCCGCGTGCGCTCCGGTATGAAAGGCCACCAAGGAGGCGGCCAGCTCCCCGAAGCCGGCCGCTCGCACGTACTCCGCTCCATCGAGCGGATGAAACCCGGTCCGGCGCAACGACGATGCGTAACCGATATCGTGCAGCCACGCCGCTGCGACCAGACAGTCCGCTGTCTGGGGATCGAAACGCCGACTCAACCGCTCGGCAGTCGCCGCGACGCCCCGGACATGCGCCAACCGCCGCGGCTGCTCAGCCAGCCGCGTCTCGGTCTCGCGCCGTGCACGCTGCGTCAGAACCCCGCTCACAGCCGCCAGCTTACGAGCCACAGCACCATGACGCAGCCCCCTCGCAGCTTATGACGTAGATCCTGGAGGCCAGGATCTGCGAGGAACGGCGGCTACCTGCAGGCTTCGCTACGCTCGCTCTGCTCCCGTCCGCTGGCGCTCCCGTCCGCGCCGCTCCCTGCGCTTCGCCCTCCGTCCGCCGCCACGCACACATGCACCCACGACCGGCGCCGGAACTAAGTCGCAGGCCACCACAGCTCTGGCATCACGACGAAGCGCAGCTGCCCTCGCTCCTCGCCGCATCGAGACGCCGCGAGCGGCAGGCTGGACCAACAGCCGCCTGACCGTCGTTGACCTGCGATGTGAGAACTTTCTTTACTGGTATCAAGAACTAGAGTCCGATACGTTTGGCAATGATCTCATTCATGATTTCGTTGGTGCCGCCGCCTATTCCGAGAATCCGGCAGTCTCGGTAGTGTCTCTCGATCTCAGACTCACGCATGTAGCCCATCCCACCAAAGATCTGAACCGCCTCATTGACCACGTAGTCGCACGCATACACAGCGGTGTTCTTGGCCATCGACACCTCGGCAACGACATCCTCCCCCGCTAGCCACCTCTGCATGACCGCACGGGTATAGGTGCACGCCACGTCGACCTGTCGAGCCATCTCCGCGAGCTTATGGCGAATGACCTGGCGCCCCGTCAAGGGTCTACCGAACGTTTCACGCTCCCGCGCCCAACTCTTGGCGAGATCGAGAGCCCGACCCGCCGTCGCGTACGCCTGGACGGCGATGCCGAGCCGTTCAGCCTGAAATTGCTGCATGATCTGCAAAAACCCGCTGTTTGCTGCCCCCACCAGGTTCTCAGCCGGTACGCGAACGTCGACGAAAGACAACTCGGCGGTGTCGCTACATCGCCATCCCATCTTGTCCAACCGGCGGGACACTTCGAATCCAGGCGAATTCTTGTCGATCACGAGCAATGAAACTCCACCGTAACCCGGTCCGCCGGTGCGTACCGCCGTAGTAACGAAGTCCGCCCGAACTCCGCTGGTGATGAACGTCTTTGCTCCGTTGACCACGTAGGTGTCGCCGTCGCGCACTGCGCGTGTGCGCATATTCGCGACATCTGAACCTGCCCCAGGCTCGGTAACGCCCAGCGAGCCGATCATCTTTCCTGCGAGCGTCGGACGGACATATCGTTCAATCAGGGCGTCGGAGCCATTGGCGGCAATGTGGGGAAGGGCAATGCCATGGGTGAACAAGGCGGCGCAGACGCCAGTGGACCCGCCTGCGGCCAGGATGGCCTCAGTGACCAGTGCAGAGTCAATCGCATTGCCGCCGCTGCCGCCGACTTCTTCCGGGAACCCGATTCCGAGAAGCCCCACCTCGGCAGCATTGAGATGCAGGTCGCGCGGAATCTCACCCACGTGCTCCCATTCCGCTAGCTTCGGCGCGATTTCACGTTCCACGAAAGACCGCGCCATTTGGCTCAGCGCTCGTCGCTCCGGCGTGGTCCACACCTCCGGGGCGATAGCGAAACGAGCAGCCCCATCCCCGCTTGCCGTGGTCGTGCCAGCGTCCGTCATCTCAGCCTCCAGAGAATGTGATAAATGATCTATGAGGTGTCTGATGCTTGCCGTCCTCACGACGGGAAAGAAGGACGCGACGCCAACCACCCAAGCGGCCCGGCCGCATGATCTGCAGCGACGCAAGGACATGAAGACCAGCAGTGGGCATGATGCTCTTCAGAACCGGACCAGCCCTCGGATGTTTTTTCCTGAACGCATATCCTCGTAGCCCTCATTGATTTGGTCGAGGGAGTATTCGCGGGTGACCAACTCATCGAGCTTCAACAACCCAGCGGAGTACAGCTCGACCAGTCGCGGAATATCGTGCGGCGCATTGGATGAGCCATACAAAGCGCCACGAATCTGCTTCTCGTAAAGCGTCATTTCAAGCAGTGATCCTGAGATCGATGAGTCGTCGGGGTGCCCGATGGCCGTGACCACGACGCGCCCGCGCTTTCCGACCAAGGCCAGCGCTTCCGCGGTGTAGGAGGCCTCAGCCACATCGGTGGTGAGGATGCAGACATCAGCCAGCTTGCCCAGCGTCATATCGCTGACCAGCGACCAAGCTTCATCCATCGAGGCCGCGGTGTGCGTCGCACCGAACCCGCTCGCTTGCTCTCGCTTGAACTTCACCGGATCGACCGCCACAATCGCCAGCGCTCCCGCGATTCGCGCGCCCTGAATCGCATTCATTCCGATTCCGCCCGCTCCCACTACCACGACGGTGTCCCCGGCGCGCACCTCCCCAGTCCGCACCGCAGATCCGTAACCGGTCGTGACGCCGCAACCGATCAAGGCTGCCCGATCCAGGGGGATTCCGCCGTCAATCTTGACCACGGACGCCTGCGGCACCACTGTGTACTCGGAAAACGTCCCGAGCAAACACATCTGCCCGACGTCCTCGCCTCGTGCGTGAAAGCGATAGGTGCCGTCGATCTGCGGTCCCATCATGAGCGCCGCTCCCAACTCACAGAGATTGCCCATGCCGCGCGCGCAGTACGAGCAGCGCCCACACGAGGGAAGGAAGGTCAAGATGACAGAATCACCTTCGGACAGTTCCTCAACCCCTTCGCCGCACTCCACGACTGTGCCAGCACCCTCATGACCCCCCACTACCGGCAATGGGATCGGGAGGTCGCCGGTCACCAGATGTTCGTCGGAATGGCACAAGCCGGTGGCCGCCAGCCGCACGAGGACCTCCCCGGGACCTGGCGGATCCAAATCGACTTCTTCGACCTCCCACTTCTGCTCCAAGCCCCACAAAACAGCCGCACGTGTCTTCATGTTGAAGTCCCTTCTATCGAATTACGCTTCTCGAGTAGTTATCCCGACCGCGCACGGTGGTCGCGCGAACTGTCCTGGATGATCTCCGGGCACATCGCCCAGAGGCCCGCGCCGCTCACCCGGGCCCGGGCGCGGTACCGCACCGACATCACACATTGAGCAGGTCGTGACGCTTGTCGGCCTCAAGGATTGCCCGGTATTCCGGAAAGAGGTTCTTTGCCTGCGGTATGAGCTTGATCAGTTTGGTGACAGGACCTTTCGCTCGTACAGTTCCTTTCGCCATCGCCATGGTCAAGTTCACCTTCCCCAACCAGAACCTGTTGCCGGTATCCGCGGACATGAACAATTCGACATTCGGTGTAACGCCACTGTCCGCGCCGGTCTCTACGACCTTCTCCGGCATATCCACGGTTACTACCGCATCCGGATCGGTGTAGTGGATCCGTAACACCACCCCGGACCCGGCAAGTCTGTTCGCAAGGTCTTCGTTCTCCAAACCTCGTCGAAAGATGCCGGCGAGGTAGCGGTAAACCTCTTCCGCATCAGCGAAGACAGCCATCGTGATTCTCCCTTCTTATGACACAATTCAAAGCGCTCAAATAAATCTGCTGGGTCGCAACCAGTTCGGCTTGCTCCGAAGCAATCAGAACTCATAGGAGTAGATCTCCTGCCTCCCTCAGCGCCTCCGCGAGTCGACGTTCGGCTGTCGGCAATTGCGCAGCCACGGACGCGGCGCCGCTCGCTCTTCGGTGCGGATCTGCACCGCGGTCATAAGCGGCGTGCGCAACCGCGGTCCACAACTCAGATGCGGTCTTTGCAGCCTCCGCTGCTTTAAACGCAGGTTCGAAACTCAACTCTTCAGCGACGCGCCGACATCCACGTGCTTGCAGATCTCGGAACAGACCGCCTCCGGTTCCGGCTTTTTCGATGAAGGCGCTCAGCGCAAACAAGGCTCCGTCGAGGGTGTCGTCGTCAAAGATCTTCGGCCACCGCTTGAGATCCTCCACAAAAGTCGATACCCCTGGTAGCCCACGCACCTGAATTTCACAATCGGAGTCCTCGGTGATCGGCGCGCTCACACACGAACCCTGCATCGCGTCCGCGGACCTACGGAAGGCCGACCGGGCAGCATTGCCGAGATCTGGTGCCGCGCCGGGCCACTCGACTACGTAGGTGGTGTGCCGCGTGGGGACGGGAAATCCCGTCGATGCCCGCGCCTTCCGTAGATTCTCGTAAGGCACGGCTTGAGGTGTATCGCGATCGTTATCGACCACGAAGGCGAGTTCCTCGTCGTCGTCGTACCCTACGATCACGACATCGTGCCGGCTCATACTCAGACGCGTTCTCAGATAGGGCAATTCGGCGATGTCAGTCCACACCATGACCGGCGTACCGGCATCGATCTGTTCGGTCACCCATTTCCACCCGAGATCGGGGTCGTCTGTCGAACGACACTCGAAGCGCGCGCCCAACCGGGTCAAGTATTCGTCTTCGAGGTCCGCGCTGCGTCCAACGAGGTAGATCGGTGGACGTAGGTGGGCCGAGCGAACATACGAGAAGTCGAGGGCCCCGCCGAGAGCAAACACGATGCCTTCGTCCGGGGTGTCATCACCCCAACGGATCCCGGCCCATTCGGTCAAATCCCGAAGAGCCCCCGATCCGCAGTGGCCGCCCATGTCGTGGCGATACGGCACCACCATCGATGCCATCAGTCCTCCTCCTCTAGATGACTAACGTGCGGGCGGCAACTCCTCTGAGTCATAGGGAACGCGAGATGATTTCCTTCATCACCTCGTTCGTGCCGGCATAGATTTTTTGCACGCGCTGATCCACCCACAACCTCGAGATGGGGTACTCGGTCATGTAGCCATATCCGCCGTGAAGCTGCATACAGTCATCGAGTACCTTCATCGCTCGCTCAGTGGTCCACCACTTCGCCATGGCGACGGTCTGCACGTCGAGTTGACCCGCAAGGTGCAGGTCGATGCAGTAGTCGAGGAACACTCGTGCGATGCGCGTTTCTGTCGCGGCTTCAGCCAGCGTGAACTTGGTGTTCTGAAAGCCAAAGACAGGCCGACCGAACGCCTCCCGCTCACGCGTGTACTTGAGCGTCTGCTCCAGGGCAAGTTCCATCGCTGCGACAGCCCCCACCGCGACGATGAGTCGCTCTTGTGGCAGCTGCGTCATCAGCTGAATGAAGCCCTGTCCCTCAGACTGGCCCAGTAGATGCGAGCGCGGAACTCTCACTTCATCGAAGAACAACTCGGAGGTGTCCTGGCCGCGCTGGCCGATTTTGTCGAGAACCTTGCCGCGCCGGAATCCCGCCCGGTCAGCCTCGACAACGATCAAAGAGATGCCCGCAGCGCCCTGGCTCGGATCTGTCTTGGCAACAACGATGATGAGGTCGGCCTGTTGGCCGTTGGTGATGAAAGTCTTGGAGCCGGTGATCACGTACTCGTCACCGTCCAGGAGGGCTTTTGTCTTGACGCTCTGCAGATCGGACCCGGTCCCCGGTTCTGTCATGGCGATCGCCCCGATCATTTCACCGGACGCCATCTTGGGAAGCCACTGCGCGCGCAGCTCTTCAGTCGCGTACTGCAGGATGTAGTGGGCGACGATTCCGCTGTGCAGTCCCGCGCCCCATGAGCTGTCACCTATGCGGGCCTGCTCTTCAAGCACGACCGCTTCGTGCGCGAAAGTGCCACCGCCTCCGCCGTATTCCTCAGGTATAGACATGCAGAGCAGGCCCAGCTCGCCTGCTCGGTTCCACAGTTCTCGGTCGACGTGGTGCTGGTCTGCAAAGCGGTTCGCATGCGGCGCCAATTCGGCCGAGAAGAACTTCGCAGCGAGGTCACGAAGCTCGAGTAATTCGGCATTCATCCAGGGAGAGATTGGTGAGGACATGATTACCTTCCGACTGTTGGAATTCCAGGGATTTGACGTTATGACGTTTCGATTTCGATGAGGTATTCGCCGGCAGAGTGGCGCGCACGGATGGCCTTTTTGTCGTACTTTCCGACGCTCGTCCTCGGAATATCGGACACGAAGCTCCATCGATCGGGAATCCACCATTTGGCGACTTTGTCCGCAAGGAACGATCGGAGTTGGTCAATGTCAACGTCGGTTCCGGGGTGGACGACGACAAGCGCCAACGGCCTTTCCTGCCATTTATCGTCCGCGACGCCGACTACCGCCGCTTCGTACACGGCAGGGTGGCCGATCAGCGTGTTTTCCAGCTCCACCGAGGAGATCCATTCGCCACCCGACTTGATGACGTCTTTCGAGCGGTCGGTCAGTGTCAGATAGCCCTCGGCGTCGATCTTGCCCACATCACCGGTACGCAGCCATCCTTCGTCGAACTTCTCCGTATCGTTGTTTCCGAAATAGGACCCGGTGATCCAGGGACCGCGCGCCTGGATCTCCCCAACTGATTGCCCGTCCCACGGCACGTCTTTCCCGTCGTCGTCCCGCAACCGGATTTCGACACCGCAGATCGGTCGGCCCTGGGATGCGCGCAGCTCCCAGCGCCGCGTCGCGTCGGCTCTGTGAACCGGACGTGCAACGGTCGCCAACGGAGAGGTTTCGGTCATACCCCAGGCCTGCACAATGGGCACGTCGTACTTCTCTTCGAATGCCCGCATCAACGAAAGCGGAACAGCAGACCCCCCGCACGCGACCAGCCGTAACGAAGAAATGTCCCGCTCAGGGTGCGAATCCAGATATCGGTCGACATCGTTCCAGATCGTCGGCACTGCACCGGCCAAGGTCGGTCTGGTGTCTTCGATGATCGACACCAACGGTTCGGCTTGGAGATACCGGTCAGGCAGTACGAGATCCGCACCGGACATCAACGCTGCGTAAATAAGCCCCCACGCATTGGCGTGAAACATTGGGACGATGGCCAGAACACGGTCGGCCTCGCTGACTGACAAAGCGTTAGCTGTGCAGGCGGTCAGGGAGTGAAGGTACGTCGAACGGTGGCTGTAGACGACGCCTTTGGGATCTCCGGTGGTACCGCTCGTATAACACATGGCCGCGGCGGACAGCTCGTCGAGCTCAGGCCAGTCAAATGATTCTTCTTGGCCGGCAAGCACTTCCTCGTAACGCAGAACGGTCTTCCCGCATCCCTGTAGCGGGGCAAGGTCGCCCTCTCCGGTGACGATGACGGTGTGCACCGACGCCATCGCTGGGAGCGCGCGCGCCAACAACGGGGCAACCGAAGCGTCGACTAGGACGATCTGATCGCTCGCGTGATTGGCGATGTACGCCAGTTGCTCTGGGGCCAAACGAATGTTGAGCGTGTGCAGGACCGCGCCCATGGAGGGAATCGCACAGTAGGCCTCCAGATGTTCCTGGTTGCTCCACTGGAAGGTGGCCACGCGTTGGTCTGCCGTGACGCCAAGACTGCGCAGCGCATTGGCAAGGCGAGCCACTCGCGCCAGCACAATGCGGTAAGGCGTTCTCCGATATCCATTTCCGGTCGGAGTGACGACCTCGCTGTCACCGTGTATGGCTGCCGCATGCTGGACGATCGCCGACACCGTGAGCGGAACATTTTGCATTGTGCTTTGCATCGTGTAGTGCCCTTTCAGGCGAAGAGGTCGGGACGGCTGTTCGGCTGATCGATGAATGTGCCGTAATGCGTTCTCAGTGCTTGCAGGATGTCTGCTAGGGGTAGATCGTCGTAGGCTCCCCGGTCGCGCAGATACTCCATGTGCTGGGTGCCGTCAGCGGTGAAACCATGGAGTAGCGCGTCGCTACGGCCGTCGAATTCGATCGGCGAGACACCGAAGCGTGCGCACAGCTCGCGATTGAACGCCGGGGTGGCCTTTACCCACGCACCGTTGAGGAACATGAGACTGTAGCCGTGGTAGACGAAAACGTCGCTACCACCCATCCGCTCGCGCAATGCCTTGGTCTGGAGGTGGTTTCGGACGTCGGCGAACCCCAGCCGCGCCGGGATTCCCGCCGCTCGGCACGCTGCAGTCAAGAGCACGGCCTTCGGGACGCAGTAGGCCCGTTCTGCGGTCGCGACGGTGCTGGCGCGATACGCGTGCGGGTTGTCGGTCACCGTGTAGGGGTCGTACCAAATGGAGTCACGGACCGCGGTGAAGATGGCGATGGCCTTCTCGGTGTCGCCGCAGGCACCACGGATCGCCGATGACACGAAGTCACGTACCGAATCTTGTTGCCAGTCAAGAAACTCCGTGGGTTCGAGGTAGGGGCTGTGGTCGACGGTCATCGGCGCTTCATCTCCAACGGAAGTCCGTCCACCGGAATGGGCAGCGAGGTGTTGTCCCATCGGACGTGATAGTTCTCCGGAACCTTCCAAGTGAACGAACGCAGCATCCTGTGCAGGATTGCTTTGACCTCGAGCGTCCCGAATTGCATGCCGATGCACTTGTGCGCTCCACCTCCGAACGGAACCCAGGCGAATCGGTGGTGTTGGTCTTCGCGCCGAGGCTCGTCGAAACGTGAGGGATCGAACCGCTCCGGATCACTCCAGATCGTTCGATCGAAGTGATTCACGGCAGGCGTTATAGCGCATAACGTGTTCGAGGGGATGTGATATCCATCGATGGCGACATCTCGAACCGTCTTGCGCATCACCAGCGGAACAGGTGCAAGCAGTCTGAGCGCTTCCTTGATCACGAGGTCGATGACCGTCATCTTCTCCAGGGCCTCGATGTCCGGCAACCCGTCACCGATGGCCGCGGCTTCCGCAGCCGCAGCCTCCTGCCACTGCGGATACTTGGCAAGGAAATAGGTGACCGCTGTGGTGGTGATCGTCGAGGTGTCGTGGGCCGCCATCATCAAGAAGATCATGTGATTCACCACATCCTCGTCGGAAAACCGCTCCCCGTCTTCGGTCGTGGCTTGACAGAGAGCAGCGAACAGATCCTCCGTTTCACCGGCTCGCGCGGCCGGCAGATGCCGGAAGAAGTAGTCCTCCAAAACGCGCCGCCCTTGCACACCAGCGCGGAATCTGGTTCCCGGAAGCGGAGCACGCACAAGGGAACTCGCCGCCCGGACCGTAGCGACGAACGCCTTGTTGACAGCATCGCTCTCGTCCTTGCCGCGGCCGCCCATGAAGACGTCGGTAGCGATGTCGAGGGTGAGTTCCTTCAACAGTGGGTAGATTCGAACCGACGGGCCCACCGGCCACGCAGGCACTGCCGAGCGAACGCATGGCGTTACCTGTTCGACGTATCCGGTCAGGCGCGGACGCGTAAACGCCTCCTGCATGATGCGCCGGTGCATCAAGTGCTCGTCGAAGCTCATGAGCATCAAACCGCGATGGAAGAAGGCGTCGATCAGGAAGGACCAGCCATCCTGAGAGAATGCCTTCGCTTCGCTCGTGAACGCCTCTCGAGTGGCGTCAGGGCCGGCGATGACCACCATCTTGGTGCCGAACGCGCCCATCCACGACACCGAACCCAGACGGTCGTAGCGCTCTCGACTGAAATCCGAGCCGAATCGGATGTAGTCGAGCGTGTGACCTACGAAGGGCAGTCCGGCATCCCCCCGGACGGCTTTCAATCCATTGCCCGCGGGTGCCGGTGCCAGTTCACGAACCGGCCAGTCCCGGCTCCATCGACGCCATCTGTCGTCGACGGCGTGAGGCGCGGGGACCATGATCACAGAGGACAACCGCTCCTTCACGTGGTGCGCAGGTGCGAGAAGGTGATTCGTCATGGTTCCTCCTGGACGCTGGGCCGCTTTGACGGCGTCCACCAGTCTTTACAAAGATGCCATTGATGTCAATATCTAGACATTATTGGCCTAGCGGTTAAGTGCGCGTCTCGTGCCCTTAGTCGGCCAGGCTCGGTTCTGCAGGGTCTCCGACCTTTAGACGCCCGACGTTTCTCAAGACGTAATCGCCGCTGTGCGGCTTCCGGGTAAGGAGTCGATAAACCAAGGTAGGCCCCGGCCAGTTCGTCGGGATTTCCCCGCTCGAGGTTCGATACCAGCTCGCACACAGCGCCCACACCGACCTCCGTAGTCGCCTTCTCAAGCGCGTGTTGTAGCGTTGCGCGCTCTCCGTCCTGACATCGATCGCATGACCCGGATGAGCAGCCACGGCTTTGATGAGCGTTGCGATGTGACGGACTTGTGACTCGATCATGTAGAGGATCGACCCCGAGCCCACATTCGTGTTGGGACCATAAAGCAGGAACAGGTTCGGGAACATGGGGACAGTGATGCCCAGATATGCGTACGCCTGGGTCTTCCACACCTCGGCCAAGGAGACTCCGCGAGAGCCGCGCACGGACATCGGGGCGAGAAAATCGGTGGCGCGAAACCCGGTTCCGTAGATCACGACATCTGCAGGACGAAACTCTCCATCCACGGTCTTGACACCGTTGTCGCAGAGCTCTGCGATAGCCTTCGGCACCAACGACACGCGATCACTCGCGATTGCTGGATAGTAATCATTCGAGAACAGCACTCGCTTGCACCCTGGCGCGTCCGAAGGCATCAATTGCTCGCGCAAAGATGGGCTAGCAACCTGCCGATGTAGGTGGCGGCGCGCGATCGCACCGAGGACGCGTGAGAGGGGCTTCGCGTCGACTAGCGTCACAGCGAGCAACTCGAAAATTAGCCATACCGCGAAACGCTCGAGGCGCAGCGCCATCGGCAATAACTCGCTCACCCTGTCGTGAAGGACTCCATACCTGCTGTCCCACTTCGGCAAGATCCACGGAGCCGTGCGCTGATATAGCGTGACATGCTCCGCCTCCTGGGCGATGTGTGGCACGAATTGGATGGCACTAGCTCCTGTGCCGATGACGGCTACTTGCTTGCCGCGAAGCGAAACCGATCGGTCCCAACGCGCCGAATGAAAGCGCGGCCCCTGGAAGGTGTCTGCGTCGGCAATAACGGGTACGTGGGGCAAGGAGAGCTGACCCACGGCCGAGACGACGACATCGCAGGTTATTGTCTCGTTCGAGTTCGTAACCAGGGTCCAACGCCCTAGCTGGTCATCGAAGGTCATTGCGACAACTTCGGTCTGGGTACGCAGATGCGCGGCCAGTCCGCCACTCTCCACGAGTTGTTGGAGGTACTTGAGTATCTCGGGTTGCTCGGCATATCGCCGTGACCAACGAGGATTGGGCTTGTACGAGAGTGAGTACAACGCTGACGGCACGTCGCAGGCCGCTCCCGGATAGGTGTTGTCACGCCAAACACCCCCGATGTCTGCAGCCTTTTCCAGGATCGTGAAGTTCGTGAACCCGTCCTTCTTCAGCCGGTGGGCCATCGCAACCCCGGCGAAGCCGGCCCCGATGATCACGATCGACGGATCGTATGCGCGACAGGCCGTCGCGAAGTTGCTGCTCATGAGGCAGAGACGACTGACTTCACGCTGCGGCGGTCGAGGTGGTGTAGGTGTAGGAGCATTGCCTGTTCGGACACTTTCACCTGACTTCCGAGGCTTCAAGGAAGCGTCCCGCTCGATGAATCGCGTCTCGGGCTTCGGGAAGAATCCGGAACATAGCCTGGAATACATGGATCTGTCCCCGGTATACCTGGATCTCGACGTGGGATCCAGCTGATTGAAGTCGCTCGGCGAGACGGCGCGAGTCATCGATCAACATTTCTCTCCCGCCCACCTGAATGAGGATCGGCGGCATCGAGGTGAGGTCCGCGTCAAGCACGCTGAGGCGCGGATCTCCGCGATCTGCGCCACCTACGTAGAGGTCAAGAGCGCGCGCCGCTGATTGAGCGGAGGCAAAAGGATCCCGGCGGCGAATTTCACGCGCTCTGGCAAGTTCGCACCTGAGATCCAGGACGGGAGACATCAGCAGCATCGCATCAGGGAGCGGCAATCCAACTGCACGTGCGCCCAAGGCCGTGGCCATCGTGAGCTGACCGCCCGCTGAATCGCCGGCAACCGCGACGGTGCGCTGACAAGAACCCGGGGACCCTCCGCTGGTAAGCCAGCGATACGCATTCAGCGCATCGTCCGCGGCTGCGGGATAGGGATACCGCGGGGCAAGACGATACTTCACTGCGAAGATGGGGCGCCCGCTCGCCGAGGCGAGTTCACCAAGAAGACCGCGGTGCGTCTCCGGCGAGCACATAGAATAGGCGCCGCCGTGGATGTACAGCAAAGGGTTGGCATGCGGATTAATGGCAGGCGTGGTGATCCAGTCCCCACGAACCGGGCCTCCGGCGAATACAGTGTCAACCTTGCGCACTGTGACGCCGCGCCGAGGCCGTGAGGCTACGAGCGCTGTTCGAAGCACGCGATCCATCACCGCAAGTCCGTAGGCGTTTGATGGCATCAGCTGCGCCAGTGGCCGCAGCGTGGTTCGCGAGGACATCGCGACGAGATGACTGGCAAGACTGGGCTGCCAGTCAGGGGCATCCATTCTGGTCACCGGGGACACACCTCTTCGGGCCGATTCTCGAATCGGTAGTCCGAGAGGCGAAAGGTGCGGCTCCGCCAATAGGTCTCCAGAGTCGTTGATGGACGGAGTGGAACGTCACCGTGCCTGTCGAAGTAGTAGCTGTTGGCATTGGAACAGCTCGGCTGCCAGAAAACCTGTCTGTGACGCCGCCTTAGCACTTCGGCGAAATAACGGTCGTTCGCCTCCTTCTTGACCTCCACGCAGTTAGCACCCAGCGCCCGCGCGCGACGAAGACACCGGACGATGTGCCGACTCTGCGCCTCGATGAGCGTGAAGTACGAGGAACCGTTGTAGCCGTACGGGCCGAAGATGTTGAAATGATTCGGAAATCCCGGGACGCTCACCCCTTCGAAGGCCTGCAGTCGATGCTCGTCCCACCATGTAGCCTGCTCCAGCCCGCCGCGTCCCTTCAATACGTAAGTTGGCATGTTGCCCGACTCCATCACTTTGAAGCCGGTGGCCAGGATCAAGACGTCAATGGGATGAGCTTTGCCGTCTCGAGTATGGACGGATGCATGGTCGATATGGGTTATGCCGCTCGTCTCGAGCGAAACGTTGGACCGGTTGTACGTTGCGAGATAGGAATTGTGGAAGCTGGGTCGTTTACAGCCCAACGAGTAGCGCGGAATGAGTTGTTCTCTCGTCGTCGGGTCATGGACCTCACGCCGCATGTACCGCTTTGCGGCGCTCTCCATGACATCGGCGAACGGTATCACCGTATGAAAGTGAGCGGCGATTGGGAAAGTGATTTCCACGAACGCCTGGCTGGCGGTCCGGGTCGCCAATTGTGCCCCCGGCAGGAAATGTAGAAGCCTTCCACCCCACGTCGGTATGGGGAAGTCTGGCTTCGGCAGACAATAAATTGGAGTTCGCTGAAATACCGTCAGACTCTCTGCTTTCTTTGCGACTTCGGGTATCAGTTGCACCGCCGATGCACCGGTACCGATTACTGCAACCCTCTTCCCGCTGAGATCTTTGGCATTGTCCCATCTAGCCGTGTGGAGCGTAACGCCGGCGAAATCTCGCACCCCCTTGATTTCAGGCCACTTTGGCCGACTGAGAACGCCGGAGCAATTTATCACGAAGCGTGCCGTGAACTCCTCACCATTGGCACTGGTCAAATGCCACCGTGTTGCGTTCTCGTCGAAACAAGCCTCGGTAATGGTTGTGTTGAAACGAATATGGTCCCAGAGCCGATACTTTTCAACACATCGCTCGGCATAGGCTTTGAGCTCATTGCCGTGGGCGTACGTGCGCGACCAAGAGGGCCGCATTTCGTATGAGAATTGATAACTGAACGACGGTATATCGACAGCGATACCCGGGTAGGTGTTCCAGTGCCACGTACCACCTACGCCATCGGCGTCATCAACCATCAAGAAGTCGGTAAATCCCGCCTTCATCAAGCTAATGCCAGACCCGATGCCGGAAAATCCAGCTCCTATGATAATTATCTCGTAATTACGGTCGGACTTGCGATCCATTCCTGTATTTCACCGTTCTGACGGTCAGCCTTGCAAACTTGTATTCAGAGTGATTGCGTCAGCTCGACGTGTGTATCGTCGCGCCGGGTTATCACGTAATCATGAGGATCCAAGCGGGATAGTTCTCTCATAAACTGGGTCGCGAAACCTGGGTACATCGTGCCGTTGTAGCCGTCCTCGGTCAAATACCAACTGCTGCACCCCGAATTCCAAGTCGTTCGTCGAAGGCGGCGCTGAATTTCGGAGTGATAGCGGTCCTGACGATCCTCCCTCACATCCAAAGTGCCGATGTCATTTTGCTGAAGGAGCTTGATCGCCTTGACTATATAGTCAATTGCAGCCTCCATATATACGAGCGCCGAGTTGTGGCCTGGCCCCGAATTCGGTCCGAAAGTGAAGAATAAGTTCGGATACCCGGCCACGCTCACGCTCTTGAAGGCAAATGTCCCCTGAGACCATTCATCGCCGAGCTTCCGACCGCCGAGGCCGCTAATCGGGAACGGGGTGCCACGTTTGGCCACATCGAAGCCAGTGGCAAATACGATACAGTCCACTTCGTGCTCGACACCGTCGGCGGTCCGAACACCGTTGGGTGACAATGTGGCGATCGGCCAGCTGATCAGCTTGCAGTTATCCGCCTGTAGCGCAGGGTAATAATCACTGGTCATGAGCATGCGCTTGCATCCAGGCCTGAAATGGGGCGTCAACTGACGTCTCAACCAGGAGTCTTTCACCTGCCGACGGAGATGAGCCTTGGCCGCCAGCTGTATCGCGGACGTCGCGGCGGTGTTCCAGACCATACCCACTGCCATCACTTCGTGGGCCCAAAACCACGCGTCGCGGAGCGCTTGTTCGCTCACCGGCAGGTGTGTGAAGGTCGAACGCGCCCAGGCCGGATGCCTGAAGTTCACCCTGGGCAACACCCAGCCGGGCGTTCTCTGGAAGACTTTGACCGAGGCAGCCGACTTTACGAGCTCGGGAATGATCTGAACCGCGCTCGCGCCTGTCCCGATGACTGCAACCCTCTTACCGCCGAGATCGTAGCCATGGTCCCATCGAGCGCTGTGGATCTTTTTTCCACCGTACGAGTCAATACCCCGAATATCGGGAAAGCTGGCGTTGGCAAGTGGTCCACTGGCCATCACAACTGACCGGGTGTGATACCGCTTTCCATCTGCCGTGTCGGCCATCCAGATGCCGGCACTCTCATCGAATTCCAAGGCAGTCACGTCGGTATCAAACTGGATGAACCGGGCAAGATCGTACTTGGCGACCATATCGTCGATATATTCGAGGATCTCAGCGCTCCCCGAGTAGGTACGAGTCCAGCCCGGATTCGGCTCGAACGAGTAGGAGTAGAGAAGCGAGGGAATATCGCAGGCCGCACCGGGATAAGTATTGTCTCGCCAGGTGCCTCCGACGCGATCTGACCGTTCCAGGATGACCAAGTCATCCGTGCCCTCTTGAAGCAGTCTGATCGCCGCACCGATGCCTGCGAACCCGGCGCCGACGATCAACGTCGTCGTGGTGCCTGTCATTTGGCAACCGGTTCGTAGGTCAGTTCGTCCGTCCAGGATGGCGGCCGACCGAAAATCTGAACAGGGAAAACATCGATCGCATTGCCAAGGCGCTGAGACACGAAGTGCAGAGGCTGGGACCGCTTGATGGACGACGACATGTGCGCCTTCAAGATGTGATAGCCGGGCACCCTCCGCGTATGCTCACTGCGATCGCCGACATTGGCATACCGCGTCACTGCGTTGTATAACTTCTCCTCGGACAGACCCATAGCGTTGAGATTCATCAACATGCGCGTCAGGAGCGGGATATACAGCAAAGCGCCGGTGAGAATTCGCGGGTCGACAAGAGCACCCGCAGTTTGAATGGCGTGGATTCGCATCGGGCTGGCGCCCAGGTCATTCAAGACCTGGAAGCCAACCGCGAGATGCCTTGATTCGTCGCTGTTGACCTTGTTGAACACCTCCCCGCACACAGGGTCGTCAACCTCATCGAGGAGAAACTTCAGCAGCGCTCCATCGAGCGCAGTCTCCAGTGCCGGAATCGCGGCCCCGATGACGGTCAGGGGCAGGGCTTCCGCATAACGGTCCAGCCATTCGATGACCAGCCGAATATTCTTGTTCGGGACCGGTTTCTCGCCTTCCTCGAGCATGCCCCAGCGACGCATCAAGGCAAGTTCGGCATTGGCGTGACGCTGCTCCTCGGCGTGAAAGTAACGGTAAATGTCTCCGAGCGCTTCGAATGGCGCCTTTGGAGCCATCGCGGCGAAGGCACGTGCTCCAACATGCTCAATCCACACCACGTCGGACATGAATTGCTTGAGTTTGGGACGCTGTTCATCGGTGATCAGTTCCGCGCCAGGGGCGTTCCAATCGATATCGGCAAGAGCCCATTGCTTGTTTTTGATTGTCTCGAGCATGTCACTGTATGCGAAAGCCATTTTCCCTGCTCCTCTACTCGGCTGAATCGTTCCATGAGGCCATGCGCTCCACGAGGCCCAGCGTGCGAGTAAAGGGGCCGGGTAGGGCTCTCTTGAGTTGCCACAAGACTTTGGCATCGAGTTGGGGTACTACATAAATTTGTCCGCGATCGTGCGCGTTCAACGTCGTTCGAGCAACGTGCTGTGGCGAAATGCCGGTCCATTTCATCAGGTTGGCCGCGAGTCTTGCAGCCGCCTCGTCGATTTGAGGATTGTTGACGATGTTCGTCTTCACGAAGGTGGGGCAAAGCACTGTGACGTTGATGTCAGTACCGCTCAGTTCGGCCGCCAATGTCTCCGACAGAGCGAGCACCCCGGCCTTGCTCACGTTGTAAGCCGCCATCCGAGGGGCCGAGCCAAAGCTCGCTGCCGACGCCACATTGATGACTCCGCCATGCCCATTGCTGCGGAGCCGAGGCACAAAAGTCTCGCAGCCGTAGATAACGCCCCAGAGGTTGACAGAAATCGCCGCGTTCCAGTCCTCGATCGACGTCGCGCCGATGCGGTTGCCGCCCGCACCGATTCCGGCGTTGTTGATGACGAGGCTCGCAGCCTTCTCGAACCAGTCTTCGCTCACATCAGCGAGGTTGCGGACCTGCTCAAGATCGGTGACATCGCATGCGATGTCGAAGCCCTCGCCGCCAGCCTGCCTCACCAACTCTGCCGACTCTTTTGCAGTGACGGGATCTTTGTCGGCGCACACCACGCGTCCACCTCGGCGCGCAAGCTCCACGGCGAATGCGCGGCCGATACCGCTTCCTGCGCCCGTGACGACTGCATCGGCGCGGTGCGTTCTGCCTGGTGCGCCGCCGAAGGGCAGCAATCTCATCCGTCTGCCTTTCGGGTCGCGACATGGACGTCTGCTGTGGGGAAACTCTCATCTGGGGGCACCAGCCACCATTGGTGTCGCATGCCACCAGTTTGGTGGTGGAACGAGCACCTTGTCAAGATGGAGAGGTGCGGTCGAGAAACAAGCGCTGGGGTGGTCGGACCGGGGCCGAGCGTCGTGCCGAGCGACGGCAGCAATTGATCGAGGCCGCAACCGAGATTTGGAGTGAGAGCGGTTGGGCCGCGGTCACTATGCGCGGCGTATGCGCCCGCACAGGGCTGAACGATCGATACTTCTACGAGGGCTTCAAGACGCGCGATGAGCTGCTCGTTGCTGCGTGGGATGGCGTCCGCAATGACATGCTCGGCGAGGTCGCCGCGCTCTTCAACGAGCGTGCGAATCGGCCGCCGATCGAAACCATCACCGCGGCGATCACCATCGTGGTCGACCGGATCGCACGCGATCCCGGCCGGGCACGCATCCTCCTCGCTCAGCATGTCGGTAGCTCACCGCTACAAGACCGCCGCGCCGTGGCGCTACAGGAAGCAACGCAGTTGGTCGTTGAGGCAAGCCGGCCACACCTCCGACAAGATGCCGACGAGATAGCCCTTCGCATGGACACCCTGATCGCTGTCGGGGGATTCGTCGAAGTCATCACCGCCTGGCACTCCGGTTTGCTTGCGGTGACCGAGAAAGAAGTGGTCGCGCACACCAGCAGACTTGCTGAAACCCTGGCTCAACGCTATGTCATCAGCGACTGATCGAGGCTCACAACAGGGCCAGCCAGCCCCGTGGCGATCGCTGCGAACCGCATTTGCGGGTCCGACCGCCACCTTCACCGGCCACCGAGCACCGAATCCGTGAGTCACCGACGCGTCGCACCCTGTTCGGAAGGAGCGACGCAGGAACGGTGCTCCTGCGTCGCCGCACTTCCGCATCTTTGCTATCCCGACGAAGCGATAACTCGCTGTGAACCGTCTTGGTCGAACAGTTCTTTGCTCCAATGCTCCAGGACCGCGGCGCTGTCCCAATCATCAGGATGGAAACCCGGGCGATTGTAGGAACGGAAACGCCGCAGCGCATCGGCGGTGAACATCGGGGTGCGACTAAAGCGGTACAGACTGCGCACCAGGGTGACCGGGTTATATGAGGCTCTATCAGCGGCCATAGACAAGGCAGTCTGCAGAATGAGCTCGCCGAACAGAATTACTGAAGCGATCCGCATGCCCCGTACACGGGTGCGCTCGGTTGCTCCCACCAGCCGATAGACATCAAAGGCAACCGCTTTGTGCTCCGACTCCTCGAAGGCATGCCACAGCAGAATCGGTCGAACCTCTGTCTGGCCGATGAGCTTCTGGGCGTCTTCGCTGGTAAGAATGATTTCTGCCAGCGTAGCGGTGTAGTGCTCCAACGCGGAGGTCATGGACAGCCGCATTTCCGGCGAAAAGCGCCGTTCCAATCGCTTGATCAAGCGTCCGACATGACGGTCGATTCGCGCGGTCGGATAACCCATGACCTGGAGTCGCTCGTTTAGGAGACGATGCTGGTGTCGATGTGTGGCCTCTTGTCCGATGAAACCCTTGACCGCTGTCTCTAGTTGGGGATCGTCGATGGAACTCTGGAAGTTCCTGACCGAGCGGATGAAGAAATCCTCGCCTTCCGGGAACGTCGCAGAAAGCACCGAGATGAAATGGCTCATCACCAGGTCGCCATCGACAAAATGTTGCCGCTTCGTGGAGGTCGGCATCGGAAACCGAACGCGCCTGGGTTTTGGCAGCACCCGGGTCGGGGTCGGGGCTTGATCGTCCGACATTTGAGGTCCTTCCTCGAAGTTTGGATCTGACTTTATGCCTTGTCAGATAAGACTGCCAGACTGTAGGACATGAGTCCAGCACGTGTCTATGGCGGGCTGTCCGCAACTCAACGCGATGCACAGCGTCGCGTGATGTTGATTGATGCCGCGGTCTCAATCATGGGCACCCACGGAGCTACCGCGTGCACCGTGACCGCCGTGTGTGCGAAATCAGGAGTGACGAGCCGGTACTTCTACCAACAGTTTCGCGATCGAGACGCGCTCTTGCGTGCGGTATTTGCCAAGATCTCCACTACCTTCCAAGCGGTGATAACCAGCGCCATTCCGGACGACACGGTTGCTCCTCAAGAACTGGCTTACGCTCCGATCAAGGCCCTGGTTCAGGTGATCGAGAACGATCCCCGCATGGCCCGCATACTGTTTGTCGAGTCGGGCGCAGAACCCCTCCTTCGGCAGCTGCGAAGCGATCTGATGACCGATTTTGCGGAGCTGGTGCTCAGAGAGGCCCGCTTGCACCTCGATATACCCAGCGATGTGCTCCAGGTCGCAGATCTCGCCGCTACCTACGGTGTCGGGGGCCTGTTCGAGATACTCCGTCGCTGGATAGATGGACAACTGAACCTCTCGACTGAAATGCTCATCGAGCACTGTGCGGGTTTTCTCGGCATTCTCGGCCTATATACCCTCGGACAGGCGCCTGATCAGGCCGCTCCGCCGCTGGCCAAAGCCGAGGAGACCCGATAAATTCTGGCCGACCGGCGTTATGCACTACTCGGTTGGCTGAAGGGCATGGCGCGACACTGACAATCGCTGCGGGTGTTCACCCGAGATCGCGAACCGTAGACTCCACGCGCGCCGGACGAGGAACTCGATACGACCTCCCACGGGCCCTGTGTGCCGTCCCTCCCCAGTCAATTCCTTCGATCGCTCGATCTGCAGCGAAACGCACCGCTTCGATCCCTCGCCATTCGACGGAACCATGGCGCGGAACAAATCCGACGCCTGCCCCGCACCGTTGTCACCTGATGTTAATTGCGGCTAACATCAGCGCCTAGTAGATCGACGTCGATGCTCGCTTGGAGGGAAAACTTTGGTACAGGTCCTGCCCGATCGGGTCGACGACACCGCGCCCGGCTATCTCAAGAACCGCGAAGGACTGAGCGCGCAACTCGACACCATCGCGGAGCAACTGGCGCTGGTCAACGGCGGCGGCGGCGCGAAATACGTTGCGCGCCACCGTAAGCGGGGCAAGCTGCTTGTCCGCGAGCGCATCGAGCTGATGCTCGACCCCCACACGGCGTTCCTCGAACTATGCCCCTTCGCCGCCTGGGGCAGTAAGTTCCCCGTCGGCGGTAGCGTGGTGGTAGGCATCGGCGTGGTCGAGGGCATCGAGTCGATGATCATCGCCAACGACCCCACCGTCCGCGGCGGCGCATCGAACCCCTATACCTTCCGCAAGGTGTTCCGCGGCATGGCCATCGCGCGGGAGAACCGACTGCCCATCATCAACATCGTCGAGTCTGGCGGCGCCGACCTGCCCACACAGGCAGAGATCTTCGTGCCCGGCGGACAGCTGTTCCACGACTTGACACAGCACAGCGCAGCGGGGCTGCCGACACTGGCCTTGGTCTTCGGCAACTCGACCGCGGGAGGTGCGTACGTCCCGGGCATGTGCGACTACGTCGTGATGGTGCGCAACCGTTCCAAGGTGTTCCTCGGCGGTCCGCCGCTGGTCAAGATGGCCACGGGCGAGGTCTCCGATGACGAGTCGCTCGGCGGCGCCGACATGCACGCCCGCACCTCGGGGCTGGCCGATTACATGGCCGAGGACGAGCAGGATGCGATCCGCATCGGCCGTCGCATCATGGCGCGGCTCAACTGGCGGAAGAGCGGCCCCGGACCCACCACGCCGCCGCACCCGCCGGTGCACGACCCCGATCAGCTGCTCGGCATCGCGTCGGTCGATCCGAAGGTGCCCTTCGACCCCCGCGACGTCATCGCCCGAGTGGTCGACGGCTCGGCCTTCGACGAGTTCAAACCTCTCTACGGCACGTCACTCGTCACCGGCTGGGCCTCGATCCACGGCTTCCCGGTCGGCATCCTCGCCAACGCACGGGGCATCCTGTTCAGTGAGGAGGCCGAGAAGGGTTCGCAGTTCATCCAACTGGCGAATCAGATCGACACCCCCCTCATCTTCCTGCAGAACACCACCGGTTTCATGGTCGGTGCCGAGTACGAGCAGGGCGGCATCATCAAGGACGGCGCCAAGATGATCAACGCCGTGTCCAACAGCACAGTTCCGCACGTGACCATCACCATGGGTGCGTCCTACGGTGCCGGGAACTACGGCATGTGCGGGCGATCGTACTCGCCGCGTTTCCTATTCGCTTGGCCTAACTCGAAGTCGGCCGTGATGGGTCCGGCGCAACTGGCCGGAGTGCTGTCCATCGTGGCGCGCGAGTCCGCCGTCGACCGCGGGCTGCCCTTCGACGAGGAGGCCGACGCCCAGATGCGCGCCGCCGTCGAGGAACAGATCGAGCGCGAATCCGTCGCACTGGCCAACAGCGGCCGACTTTACGACGACGGGATCATCGATCCCCGCGATACGCGGACCGTTCTCGGGTTCTGCCTGTCGGTGATCCACAACGGCGAGGTCCGTGGCCAGCGTGGCTACGGCGTGTTCCGGATGTGATGGCGATGCCCAAGATCCGCAAGGTCCTGGTCGCCAACCGTGGCGAGATCGCGCGGCGGGTGTTCCGCACTTGCCGCGATCTCGGGATCGCCACCGTCGCGGTCTATTCCGACGCCGACGCCGACGCGTGGCACGTCGCCGACGCCGACGAGGCCGTGCACCTTCCCGGCTCGTCTGCCGCCGAGACCTACCTCGACATCCACCGGATCATCGCCGCTGCCTCGCTCACCGGCGCGGACGCAGTACACCCCGGCTACGGCTTCCTTTCGGAAAACGCCGGGTTCGCGCGCGCCTGTGCCGCCGCCGACCTCGTCTTCATCGGTCCGCCGCCCGGGGCGATCGACGCGATGGGCTCGAAGCTGCAGGCCAAGAAGACGATGTCCGACGCGGGGGTGCCTGTGCTGCCCGGTGGCGACACGACGGGGCTATCGGCCGAGCAGCTGGCGAAGCTGGCCGCCGACGTCGGCTACCCCGTGCTGGTCAAGGCCAGCGCCGGCGGCGGTGGCCGAGGCATGCGCATTGTCGCGTCGCCGGACGAGCTCGACGAAGCGGTCACCTCCGCTTCGCGTGAGGCCGCCGCCGCGTTCGCCGACGGCACCGTCTTCCTCGAGCGTTACGTCCAGCGCCCACGCCACGTCGAGATCCAGATCATGGCCGACACGCACGGAAACGTCGTCTCTCTGTTCGAGCGCGAGTGCTCCGTGCAGCGTCGACACCAGAAGGTGATCGAGGAGGCGCCGTCACCGGTCGTCGACGACGCGTTGCGCGCTCGGATGAGCGAGGCCGCCATCGCCGCCGCGCGCGCCGTCGGCTACGTAGGCGCCGGGACGGTCGAGTTCGTCTACGACGCCGCTCAGGATGGCAAAGCCGACTCCTTCGCCTTCCTCGAGATGAACACCCGGCTGCAGGTCGAGCACCCGGTTACCGAGCTGATCACCGGCCTCGACCTGGTGCGTGCCCAGCTGCTCGTAGCCATGGGCCGCCCGCTGCCTGAGGAGATGCACAACCCGCGAATTCGCGGTCACGCGGTCGAGGCCCGTCTGTGCGCCGAGGATCCGGCCGATGACTACCGGCCCTGTACCGGCACCCTGCGCACCTTGGATGTCCCGGCGCTTGCCGGCGTGCGGGTTGACTCGGGTTTTCGTGCCGGTTCGGTCATCAGTCATTACTACGATTCGCTGCTGGCCAAGGTCATCGCGTGGGCACCAACGCGCGACGAGGCACTTGCCAGCCTCTCGGCGGCGCTGGCCGGCGCCCGTATTCACGGCGTGACCACCAATCGCAACCTGCTTGTTCGCGTCCTGCGCCATGACGAGTTCGCCGGGCGGGGCACCGACACTGGGTTCCTTGACCGACACGACGTCGCCCAACTCGGCGCTGCCCTCCCAGACACGCAGTCCGAGCGCCTGCACGCCGTCGCGGCGACCGTGGCCGGGGTGGCCGCGCGGCGTGCCGTCGCAACTCTGCAGGCCACGTTGCCCGCCGGCTGGCGCAACAACCCTTCGCAGCCGCAGACCACAACCTGGCAGACCCAGGGTGGGCGCGAAGTGCGCGTCGGGTACACGTTAGGTTCGACAGGGACCTGCCTGCAGGTCGACGACGAGCCGTTGGCCGACGTCGAGGTTGTCGAGGGCAGTAGCGAGCGGGTGGTGCTGCGCGTCGACGGGGTGCGCCGCACTTATGATGTCGTCCTCGACGGCGATGTTGCCCACCTCGACTCGGTCGCCGGCTACTCCGCCCTGCGGCTGGCGCCACGCTTCGTCGACCCGAGCACTCTGAACCCGCCCGGGTCGCTCACCGCGCCGATGCCGGGTTCGGTGGTCCGACTGCCAGTCGCCGAGGGCGAGACGGTCTCGGCGGGCCAAACCCTTGTCGTCCTGGAGGCGATGAAGATGGAGCACACCGTCGCGAGCCCGATTGACGGGGTGCTGAGCGCCCTGCCGGTCCAGGTCGGCCATCAGGTCTCGAGCGGTGACGTCCTCGCCGTGGTCGAGGCGGTGGACGGCGGTGAAGTGGCGTCGGACGCCACCGAGCTCTAATGAACCCGGCGCGCTCCCGATCGGTGGCGCGTCGATACCGATGTGAGGAGTGTCATGGAATTGCACGAGACAGAGGAACGTCAGGACCTGCGCAAGGCGGTCGCCGAGATCGCCAAGGACTTCGGACACGAGTACTACCTGGAAAAGTCGCTGGCCGGCGCGAAGAGCACCGAGCTGTGGCAGGCCGTGGGCAAACAGGGCTTCCTCGGGGTGAACCTTTCCGAGCAGTACGGCGGCGGCGGCGGCGGCATCTACGACATGCAGATCGTCGGTGAGGAGCTCGCCGCGGCGGGCTGCCCGCTGCTGATGACCGTCGTCTCGCCGACCATCTGCGGCACGATCATCCAGGCATTCGGCAGTGAGGAACTCAAGCAGCAGTGGCTGCCGGGCATCGCCAGCGGCGAGACGATCATGGCATTCGCGATCACCGAGCCGGACGCGGGCTCGAACTCGCACAACATCTCCACGACCGCGAAACGCGACGGCGACGACTGGGTCATCAACGGCACCAAGTACTACATTTCTGGTGTCGACGAAGCCGAAGCGATCCTGGTCGTCACCCGAACGTCTACCAACGACAGTGGTCGCGGACTACTCAGCTTGCTCGTCGTGCCCACCGATGTCCGCGGGCTCACCAAGTCACTCATCCCGGTGCAGGCGGTCACTCCAGAGAAGCAGTTCACTCTATTCTTCGATGACGTCCGCGTGCCGGCCGCCAACCTTATCGGCGCGGAGAACGAGGGCCTGCGCCAGGTCTTCATGGGCCTGAACCCGGAGCGAATCATGGGGGCGGCGCTCGGCAACGGCATCGGTCGCTACGCGCTGGATAAAGCCGCCGATTACGCCCGCAACCGCCACGTGTGGGGAGCGCCGATCGGCTCGCACCAGGGCGTATCGCACCCGCTCGCCCACGCCAAGATCCAGGTTGAGCTGGCCCGGTTGATGACTCAGCGTGCCGCCGCCCTGCACGACGCCGGCGATCCGGGGTCGGGTGAGGCGTCGAACATGGCGAAATATGCCGCAGCCGAGGCGGGCATCCTGGCGCTCGACCAGGCGATTCAGACCCACGGCGGCAACGGCATGGCCACCGAGTACGGCCTCGCCACGTTGTGGGGTCCGGCCCGGCTCATGCGCACCGCGCCGATCAGCCGCGAAATGATCCTCAACTTCGTGGCGCAGCACAGCCTGAAACTGCCCGCGTCCTACTGAGTCGCCGCGGAATGAAAGGGAATCGCATGCAACTCGGCATCGGTCAGTGGGTGACCCGGCGCGCCTTCCTCAACGGCGGGCGCACCGCGTTGATCAGCAACGGCGCGCACATCACCTACGCCGACCTCGATCGGCGCACCAACCAGGTCGCCGCCGCACTCATCGCCCTCGGCGTGCGCAAGGGCGATCGGGTCGCGATGCTGCTGGTCAATTCGACCGAGTTCATCGAGGTGCTGCTGGGCTGCGCCAAAATGGGCGCACTTGCAGTTCCGCTCAACGTGCGCCTTGCCGGACCCGAGATCGGCTACATCCTGGCCGACTCAGGCGCCGATGTTCTGGTCTTCCACGAGCCGTTCGCCGCGCAGGCCAGGAGCGCCGTCACCGAGTCCGGAGTCCGCGTGCGCCATGTCGTGCGCGCCGGTGGGGTGCCGGCGCCGGGCGAGCTCGGCTACGAAGACGTCGTCTCGGGCGCCGCGCTCGAACCGCTCAACGGTGACGTCGACGGCAGCGACCCCGCGTTCATCATGTACACGTCGGGGACGACGGGCCGACCCAAGGGCGCGATCCTCACCCACGACAACCTGCTATGGAACGCGATCAACGTCCTCGGCACCGACATCGGCCTGCGGGGCGAGGACGTCACCGTCGCGGTGGCGCCGATGTTCCACATCGGCGGGCTGGGAGTACACACCCTGCCGCTGCTCTACGTCGGCGGCACCAGCGTCATCATGCCGTCCTTCGAGCCGCGAGCTACGCTGCAGGCGATGGCCGACCACCACGTCACGGTTCAGTTCATGGTGCCGGCCATGTGGACCGCTCTCACACAGGTGTCCGACTTCGACTCCTTCAACCTGTCTGCGCTGCGTTTCGCCATGGGCGGCGGGTCGCCCGTCCCTCTCACGGTCATCGACTTCATGCGCGAGCGAGGCGTGCCCTTCACCGAGGGCTTCGGCATGACCGAGACCGCTCCCCTGGTGACCGTCCTAGACGCCGAGAACATCAGCAAGCGGGCCGGGTCGATCGGCCGCGTCGCAATGCATGTCGACGCCCGCATCGTCGACGACGACGACCGCGACGTCGCGACCGACACCGTGGGCGAACTAATCGTGCGCGGCCCGAATGTGTTCACCGGCTACTGGATGAAGGCCGAGGCGAGCACCGAGGCGTTACGCGGGGGCTGGTTCCACACGGGCGACCTCGGGCGCATGGACGCCGAGGGCTTCATCACCCTCGTCGACCGCAAGAAGGACATGATCATCTCCGGCGGCGAGAACGTCTACCCGATCGAGGTCGAGCAAGTTCTCTTCCGCCACCCGGCGGTACTCGACGCCGCCGTGATCGGCGGCAAGGACTCAAAGTGGGGCGAACGCGTCGTCGCGATCGTCGTCGCCGACCCGGCAACACAGGCACCGAGCGCCGAGGAGATCGTGGCGTGGTGCCGGGAGCGGCTGGCGCACTTCAAGTGTCCGCGTGACGTGCACTTCGTCGCCGAACTGCCGCGCAACGCCACCGGCAAGCTGCTCAAGACCGAGCTGCGCGCGCAGTTCACGGGCATCGAGGGCGGAGTCGTTTTGCGCTGAGTCGTGCCGCTGCACATCGCGGGTTCGAAGCAGGGCCCCTAAATCATGAACTGAGAAGAGGATGCGACAGCATCGGCGGGGGCTAGCGGTTTCGTTCACCTCCCTTGATTTGGTGCGGCGGGTGCCGACGCAGGCAACCCCAGCGCCGGTAGGATCCCAGCCCGGCCCAGCGGATCGGACGGCGAACAACGTAACCACAAATCGACAGGAGGCCTGAAAGTGGCCGGTTTGCGCCGCAAACTGCTCCTCGAGGCCGCCGCCGACCTGTTCGCGCGGCAAGGCTTTCACGCCGTGGGCATCGACGACATCGGTGCCGCAGCAGGGGTGAGCGGGCCGGCCGTCTACCGGCACTTTCAGAACAAGGACGCGATCCTGCGCGAGTTATGCGACGCCGCCATGACTGAGCTGCTGGCCGGCGCCCGGCGCGCCACCAACGCCGGCACACCGACGGAGGTCCTGCACGCCCTTGTCGACCTACACGCGGCCTTCGGCGCGCGACGACGCGGCCTGTTGGCCGTCTACGCCCGCGAGCACCGCTCGCTGTCGCCGCTGGCGACCCGTGCCCTGCGACGCCGACAGCACAGGTACGAGTCCTTCTGGGTCGACGCGCTCGTACGAGCACGGGGCGATCTGGACCGTGAGCGCGCACAGGGCCTGGTCGCCGCCGTGCTGTCATTGCTCAACGCGTCCGCGTACATGCCGGCGTCGCTGGACGACGCGACGATTGAGGCGATGCTGGCCGCCGCGGCCGTTGCGGCGCTGTTCAGCCGCGCGGTTACACAGCAGGTAGACGGCGCCCCGCACCGGATTTAGTGTGTGTCGAGCAGCGACTGGGGAATGTCCACCATGCGGGACCGCACGTATTCCCCGAGCCCCTTGGCCTGCGCGTCCGGCCGGGTCGACGAGGCCACCCCGTCACCGAGCAAGCCGTGCACCACCACGTTGAGCGCGCGCAGGTTCGGCAGTTCGAAGCGCTCGATGGGCAGGTGCGCCGTCTCCGGCCCGAGCAGTGTGCGCAGCCGCTCGACGCTGAAGTAGTCGCACGCCCACGCGTACCCAGGGTCATCCTGTGCCCACACGCCGAGGTTAGCGTTGCCGCCCTTGTCTCCGGACCGCGCGCCGAGTACCGACCCGAGCGGCGCGCGACGTGTCGGCCCGGACGGCACCGGCAGCTTCGCGGGCGGGGCGATCCCAGCCGGCGGGACCGCACCGGTCGGCGGGTCAGGGATCTCGTGCCGTGTGCCGTCGGCGTCGACGAGTACGTGCGTGAGGGCCGAGCGCGCTATGTAGGCCGGCCGGTAGACGCCGAAGGCGGTCTCCGAGGACGGTGGCGTGGTGGTGTGGAAGCCGGCGAAACCAGCCAGGGCGATCTCCATGACCCCCCGGAGAATGCTCGGCCCACCTTGCGCGGGTCGGCGTCCTTCACCGTCACACGCAGGTGCGCGCAGGCTTGCTCGTTCGTCGGTGCATCGGAGACGTCGAAACGCAACAGCCTCACGTCGACTTCGTCGAAGGCGTCGCGTCCGCCGAGAACGTCGAAGAGCTGCTGTTCGGCGCAGGCCGCCTTGGCCTCGATGTCGAGGCCGGTGAGCACCAGTCATCGTGTTACGGAAGCCGCCCACCTCATTCAACGCCACCTTCAACGTGTCCGGCGGCGGACTGCCTTTCGTACCGCTGATCGCGACGCGGTGCTCATCCTGTTGAGCCAGCCGGATGGTGTCGAAGTGGGCGACGACGTCGGGGCCGAGGTAGGCAGGTTCAGCGATCTCGTAGAGCAGCTGGGCGGTGACCGTGCCGACTGAGACCAATCCCCCCGTGCCGGGATGCTTCGTGATCACCGAAGAGCCGTCCTCGGCGACCTCGGCGATCGGAAACCCCGGGTAGCGGCGGTCGGTGATCTCGTCGAGGAACGCGTAGTTGCCGCCTGTCGCCTGAGGGCCGCACTCGATCACGTGCCCGGCGACGACCGCGCCCGCGAGCCGATCCCAGTCCTCGGGCGCCCAGCTGTGCCACCAGGCAGCTGGACCGACCACCAGGGATGCGTCGGTGACCCGGCCGGTCACGACGACGTCGGCGCCCGAACGCAGCGCCTCGGTGATGCCCCAGGCGCCGAGGTAGGCGTTGGCCGATACCGGTTTGATGTCGCCGACGGGCGGCGTGATTGCGTGGAGGTCGCCACGTAGGTCGTCGCCCTCGACGTGCGCGACGCGCGCGGTGAGGCCGAGACGTGCGGACAGCTCGCGCAACGCGGCGGCCAAGCCGGCGGGATTCAGCCCGCCCGCGTTCGCGACGACCTTGATGCCACGATCGAGACAGGTGCCCAGCACCTGTTCCATTTGGGTGAGGAAAGTCCGCGCGTACCCGCCGGACGGGTCTTTGGCCTGGGCCTTGGCCAGGATGAGCATGGTCAGCTCGGCCAGATAGTCACCGCACAGGACGTCGATCGGTCCGCCCTCGACCATCTCGCGGGCTGCGGCGATGCGGTCGCCGTAAAAGCCGGAGCAGTTGCCGATGCGAACCGGGACGCTCACCGCTGACCCCCTGCGAACTGGCCCGCCACGCGCCCGCCGCCAGGGGGCCCCGCGAAGGCCTGGGCGATCGCGAGCCACTGGTCGGCCAGCGGTCCGTCGGCGACCAAAGCGGTGTCGTCGCGGTGGCGGCGTTGGGTCACCAACAGGCAAAAGTCCAGCGCCGGCCCGCTCACGCGGTTGGCGGCGTCGGCTGGCCCCCACGTCCAGACGCTGCCGTCCGGAGCGGTCAGCTCGACGCGTACCGGGTCCGCGGGGAGGTCCCGACCGTTGGCCAGGTAGCTGAAAGCGCGCGCACCCACCCCGATGTGGGCCACGTGCCGCAGCCGTGCCGTGGCCTCGCGGGTCGCGCCGAGCGCGTCGACGATGTCCTGGCCGTGCGCCCAGGTCTCCATGAGTCGCGCTGTCAGCGACGAGACCGCGCTCATCGGCGGCCCGAACCACGGCAGGCGGGTCGCCGGGGCAATGTCCGCGAACGCCGCAACGAGGGCTGCACGCGACGTGTCGAACCACGCGAGCAGGTCGGCAGCCGGCATTTGACGGCAGCGCTCAGCGATGACGTCGGGTGAGATGCTTCCGTCGGCCATCATCGGCAGGTAGTCGCTGCTGAAACCGTCGGGGTCGGTGGCCGAGCGCACCGCCACGTCGTCGAAGAACGCCAGATGGCTGATCTGGTCGCGGATCGCCCAGCCCACGGCCGGAGTCGGCGCGTCCCAGCCGCGCGGACCTTCGGGCAGCGGTGCGATGAGTTCGCGCAACGCGGCCGTTTCGGCTTCGATGTCGGCGATTACCGACTGCATGGTCACCGCCATGTCAGCGTCCCTTCCACTGTGGTGCGCGCTTCTCGCGGAACGCCGTCGGGCCTTCCTGCGCGTCGTCGCTCAGATAGACCGGCTCCCATATCTCGTCGGCCAGGTCGTAGGCGGCGGCGAGGTGGTGCTGTGCCGAGAGGTACACGGTGCGCTTGGACGCAAGCACCGATAGCGGTGCGTTCGCGGCGATGCTGAGCGCCAACTGCTGGGTACGCTCGCGCAACTGATCGGCCGGCACCACCTCATTGACTAAGCCGACCTGGTGGGCGCGCTCGGCGGTGATCGGGTCGCCGGTCAGCAGGATCTGCATGGCAACGCGTGGGGGCACCAGCCACGATAGCGGTGCCGCCCACGGCGACCCGCGGCCGACTTTGACCTCGCTGACGGCGAAGGTCGCGTGTTCGGCAGCCACGACCAGGTCGCACTGCTGCGCGAGCAGGAAGCCCCCGGCGAACGCGACACCGTTGACGGCCGCGATCGTCGGCTTCGCGACATCGATGTTGCGGCCGAACTGCGGAGCGAAGTCCTTCGGGGGCACCTTGAGCGCGTTCTGCGCCATCTCCTTCAAGTCCCCGCCGGCGCAGAACGCCTTATCGCCCACGCCGGTGAGGACGAGCACCTTCGCCGCGTCGTCGTCATTGAAGCGGCGTACCGCGTCGAAAAGCCCCGTGCGCACAGCGTTGTTCAGCGCGTTGCGCGCCTCGGGCCGGTTGATCGTCAGCCAGGCCACGCTGTCGACGACCTCGTAGCGAACCGGTTGCTCGGCCACCGAGCCTCCGTCCCTCACCGTCGCCTCGCATGTGAGTGGCAGCTCACCCCGGCACCTCGACAAACGGGTCGGCCAGCTCAACGGTGGCTTCACTCGGCACGCACGGACCATCTTCGCTCGAGACGAGCAACTCGAGGTCGACGAGGCGCCGTCCGCCATCGTCGCGTTTGGCCACGACCTTGCCGCTCAGGGTTGCGGTCTGGCCCGGATAGATCGACCGGATCATTGAGATTCTGCGGCGCCGGATGAGCGCGTCGGGTCCGGCCCATTCGTTGAGGCCGCGGTCGATGAAGCCATGGAAGAAGAGGGTTGACAGGTAGATCGTGCGCTGGCCCTGGCTGCGCGCGTAGTCGGGGTCGTGGTGACCGGGGAACCAGTCCCATGTCGAAGCCGCGTTCATGCAGATGCGCTTGTAGCTGATCTCGATCGAGACGGGCGTCAGGGTGTCGCCGACGGCGATGTCCTCGAACCGCACGGGGACGCGGACCATGCTGCGCTCGGTGGAGTCGTTCATGATGCGCCTTCACTATCGGCGGTGTCGTATCGGAAGAGCACGTTGGTGTTGCGGCCGATGACCTCACCGTGCTGGTCGGAGAAGGTGCTCACCGTGGTGATGAACACACCGGTGCCCACCCGCGTCGTCTTGGGCTCGGAGATCGAGGCGATCTCCTCCACGATCGACACGTGATCGCCTACCCGGGGCCGGCGTTCGAACTCCGTCGTCGTCGAGGCGTTGATGATGTGGTGGCCCGGCAACGGGACGCTGAGCGCGAACATCATGTCGGCACGCGCTAGGTACCCGGGCACCCACTGCGGCGCGAAGCCGAGGCTCATCAGCAGCCCGGGCGGGCAGTCCTCACCCTCCCAGTAACGGGGGTTCGCGTCCTCGACGAGCGAGCAGTAGTACAACACCATCGAGCGGTCGATCGGGAACCACGCATGCCGCGGTTCGGAGCGATGACCGACCCACGCCCGGCCTTCGTCGAAGGTCCCGAACGTCATCCCGAGGCCGGTGACGTCGCTCGTTGGCGCGCTCACCGGGTCACCTGCACGACGGCGCTCCCCTTTATCGCGGGTTCGCCGGTCTGGCGCGTGACCACGAGTTCGAGGTCTGCCACCTGCTGCCCTCCGGCCTCGCGCACGCCGGTGACCCTGCCGCCGAAGCTGAGCAGGTCACCGGGCCATACCTGACCGGTGAACCGGATGCGGAACGAGCGGATGTTGGCCAGCCCCACCCAGGCGGTCAGCCGCTGCGCGAGCACACCGCCGTGCAGCAGTCCCATGCCGAACACACCGGGCATGCCGGCCGCGCGGGCGAACTCTTCGTCGTGGTGGATCGGGTTGAAGTCGCCGCCGGAGCCGGCGTAGCGAACGATGTGCGAGCGCGTCAGCGGGCCGAACTGTGAGGTCGGCATCTCGTCGCCGATGGCCAACGCCACCGGCGCGGGGGATGTCGTCATTGGGTGGAGCCTCCGGTTTCGATCAAGACGTCGGTCTGGCGCACGACGAGTTCGTCGCGCTGGTTGGTGAAGTCGGTCTCGATCGTCACGATTGTCATGATGCCGCCGCGCTTCCCCTCGCGGCTGGTCACGTTCGACACCCGACGAGTCTCGGTGAGCTCGTCGCCGACGAACACCGGCGCGAAATACTCCCAGCCGCACTCACCGTGCAGTACGCGTCGCAGGTCGAGCCCGAGGGCGCCGAACATGTCGTCGTCGGCGCGCCAGTGAGCCGAGGAGACGACGAAGGTCGGAGGAGCGGGGATCGCGCCGAAGCCGGCGGCGCGGGCGGCCGCGACGTCCTGGTAGATCGGGTCGCGGTCGCCGAGCGAAAGTGCGAACTCGCGCACTTTGGACCGGTCGACGGGAAACGTGGTCCTCCCGAGTTGCGTCCCGATGAGCGATGCGTCAGCCACTCTGGTCACCTTTCCCGCCGGCGAAGGCCGGCGCACAATCGCGAATGAGGCTGCCGAGGTTCTCGGCGATGCGCTCGGGCGCGAGACCAATCGAGGGTGAGTAGAGAACGATGTGGTCCAGCACGCCCTCGTAGCGGCGCAGCCCTTCTCGGACCTCGGCGGCGGTGCCGGCCACCGCCATCGCGTCGATCATGTCGTCGGTGACCGCGGCGAACATGGCCGGCAGGTCACGCCGTGCGAACGCGTCGCGGATGGCCGCTCCCTGCCTGGCGAAACCGCTGACGTCGAGCACGTGCTCGTAGGTCTTCACCGAGGAGTAGAACGCGATCTGCTGCGCGGCCTCACGACGTGCGATCTGTGGGTCGTCGTGCACCGCGCAGATGACCATCGAGACGATCTCAATGTCGGCGGGATCGCGTCCGGCCCGCTCCGCACCGCGCACGACGGCTGGGCGGGCGACCTCCTCGACGTAGGTCGTGGTGAACAGCGGATGACCAGCCAACCCGTCGGCTACGCGCCCTGCCACCTCGCACATCCGCGGACGCACGCCCGCGGTGATGATCGGGATCGCTCGCTTCGGCGGCGCGACGTCGCCGGTTGGGACGAGATTCATCCGGTAGAAGCGCCCCTCATGGCGCACGGGGCCCTCGTGCAGGTTCCAGATCCGACGCACGAGCGGGACCAGCTCCTCCATGCGCAGAGCGGGAGCGGAGGTGTCCTCCACGCCGTGCCAGTCGCTCATCATGCGGCGTGTGCCGTTGCCGAGCCCGAGTACGACGCGCCCGCCTGAAAGCTCGTCGAGGTCACGCGCCTCGGTGGCGAGCACGAGCGGGCTGCGCCCGACGCCATACAGGATCGACGACCCGATGCGGCAGCGCTTTGTGCGCGCGGCCATCGCGGCCATCGAGATCGAGCCGGAGCGCGAGTAGAACTCCGAGGCCCAGGCGGCGTCGAAGCCGGCGAGGTCGGTAGCCTCGGCGGTCTCGACAAGGGTGGCCAAGTCCGCGCCGAGCACCGAGACCCCGTACGTGGTCACGACGCCGCCAGCCTGAATCGGACCAGCCCAAGGTCCTCGTTCACCCGCTCGAACACTGCGCGCACTCTCGTCCCGATCGCAACTTCATCTGGGGCCACGCCCTCGAGACTGGCCAACAACTGCGGCCCCTCGTCCAGACGAACGAGCACGACGACGTACGGCTCGCTGCGCGGGAACGAGTCCCACGGGGGGCGGTACACCGGCGCGAAACTGACGATCTCACCAGTACCCGCCGCGGTCTCCCAGGCCAACTCACCGTCATGGCAGACGGGACACACCAGCCGCGGGTAGAGGAAAGGGTGGTCGTTCGCGCACCGCTGGAAGACGAGTACACCGCGGGCCGCTGCTGCGAAGTAGGGACGGTTGACATCGGTCAGCGGCGGCAGCGCCTCAGGATCGTGTAGACCGTCGAGAGAACTCGAAGCTGCGGTCATGACGCTCCCTCCATCACCATGCTGACGTGACTGCACAGCATCGAGCCGTAGCTGTGCACGAACGCGGTATCCGCCCCGGGCACCTGACGGCCCTCGGCGCGACCGGACAACTGCCAGTAACCCTCAAGGATCTGCGAAATGCCAGAGGAGGTCCCGGTGTGCCCGAACCGGATTAGGCCGCCGTCGGTGTTCACCGGCAGGTCGCCGCCCGGATCGGCGCAGCCGTCACGGTAGAAATCGCCTGCCCCGCCGGGCTTCACGAAACCCGCCTCCTCAAGGATCATCGCCGGGTTGGAGGCGAAGGCGTCGTAGAGCAAGGCGATGTCGATGTCGGCCGGCGCCCGTCCGGAGCGCTCGAAGGCCATCGGACCAGAACGGGCGGCCCCGGTACGACCCGGCCGGGCCAGCGAGGTCAGAAAACCGTGGGTGTGACCCTCTCCGAAGCCGAGCAGGTGGACCGGCCGGTGCTTGCCCGCGCGAGCCCGGCGGGCCGAGCCCAGCACGAGCGCGCCACCGCCCTCGCAGGGAATCGAGCAGTGGTAGAAGTGGAACGGCCCGGCGATCGGGCGGGACGCCAGCACGTCCTCCACAGTCAGGCGTTGTGAGCGGTGCGCGATCGCCGCGGGATTCAGCGCGGCCCACCGGTCCTGCGACGCGGTGACCTCGGCGATGTCCGCCTTGCCCTGTCCCGTCTCGTGCATCCAGGCCTGCGCGATCAAACCGTACAGCGCCGGCACGGACGGTCCGTAGGGCATCTCGAACGCGTGGTCACACACCAGCGCCATCAGTTCGCGCCCGCCATCGCGGATCGGTGGAAACTTGCCCGCCGACACGACCAGCACCGTCTCGGCCTCGCCCCGGGCGATGACGTTACTCGCCATGCGCGTCATGGCCAGATGGGTCCCGCCGCCAAGCTGACAGGTCATCTGAAGTTTCAGGTTGTGCAGCCCGAGATAGTCCATGAGGTCCTCGGACAGGAAGATCGAACCCTCGTTCGTCATCGGCCCGGCGCACACGAGACCGTCGACCTCGTCTGGGACCACCCCTGCGTCGGCGAGAGCCGCGACCGCGGCGCGCACATGCAATTCAGTGGAGGTGTACGGAACGTTTCTTCCTGGAGCGAGTTCGGCGGCACCGATGATGGCCGGCTGGTCGTGTGGCATCCGGACTCCTTCCGACCACGCGTTCAACGCCGGTCCCGACGTGAACGACGGTTAGCATAGCGTGACTAGGGGGTCCGCGTCACCCCCCGCCCGCACCCGCCGCCAGCGCGGTATGGATTCTCTGGATGTCGTTGCGCCTCTTCCCAAGAGGGTGCTGCGATGACCGAAACCCGCGCCGATCGTGTCGTTTCTCGACGATGTCCAGGTGACAGATGAGGCCGATCGCGAAGCCCGCTGGTTCCGGTGGACGCCGGCACGCGCCCGGGCGGAACCTTGCGCGCTCAGTCGCGCGTTTTTCTGAAGTGGCGCGGTGACCGACCGGTCCACCGTTTGAAGGCATGTGTGAAGTTCGTGAGGTCCGCGTACCCGAGTTCTGCCGCGATCTCGCTTACAGACACCGATCTGTCGAGAAGTCGCAGAATTGCTCGCTCCTGCAAGAACGACTGACGTAATTCTCGAAAGGTGGTCCCCTCTTCGCTGAGGCGCCGCTTCAACGTGCTCGGGGATATCGAGAGCTCGCCCGCCGTCCGGCTGATGTTCGTTTTTCCGGGATCTTTCTCGAGCAGGTCCCTTACTTTTTCGGAGACCGACGTGTCACGTCGTTGATCGAGAGTTCGCTGCAAATCGGTGACGGCAATCCGGTACGCCACAGGATCGGAGAATCGACAGACCTCCTCGAGCGAAGCCGCGGGAACGTGGACGAACGAGCTGGGGGCGTCGAAGAAGATCCGACCCGCCAACACTTCGTCATGAAGAACCCACGACTCCGGTGCTGAATGACTCAGATGCAGTTCAATATTCGGTACGGCACCCGCGAGCATGTCGAGCAGACGCAACAGCGCCAGCCCACCGTAGGTGACGGCCAGGCAGTTCAGGCCCGCGTCACCGGTGCGACCGGTGAGCCCGATCGTGAGGCCGCGTTCCGTCGAATGGAACGTCGGGCTGAGGGCTGTGGTGATCACCGGCAGATAAGCAAGCAACTCGACAACCTCGGCTACCGAGCCCGCGCTGACCAAGGGAACACTGAGTGCCCCAAAGGACGTCAGTTTGGCGTGTTCAGCGAACGCGAAACCCAGACGGGTTCCCTGATCACAATCGAAATCGGAATATATCTCCTTGAACCACCGTAAGGGGACCTGCGCGTCGCGGCCCACCAACATCGACTCGGTGACGTGCTCGCGAACCATGATGCTGCGCAGCGCAATGCTGGCGTCATGCCCCAGCGCCTCACTGTCCAGCATCTGCAGGAAAGCCAGCGCTGGCATACCCGAGTCGTCGAGTTTCACGTGCCTCCCTGCGCGTGAGCTAAAAACACAACTCTTTGACTCCTGCGAGCCTAGCGACGCTGGTCACGCGCGACAACACTAAAAAGATGAAGTTCCAGATTGAGGAGAGTTAGTCATGGCAGTCGTCACCTTCGTCTCTCATGACGGCGAGAAGTACGAAGCCCCCTTGGCCGAAGGGCAGTCCTTGATGCAGATTGCGGTCAACAACGCGGTGCCCGGCATCGACGGCGATTGTGGAGGGGAAGCCGCATGCGGAACGTGCCACGTGATCGTCGCTCCCGAGTGGTCGGACACGGTGGGACTCTGCGGCGCCAACGAAGAGGAGATGCTCGCGATGAACCCCGAGCGTCAGCGGACGTCGAGGCTGTCCTGCCAGATGGCCGCCTCCGAGGCATGGGATGGCTTGACGGTCGAGCTACCTGAGTTCCAGCTCTGAAACAACGCCATGGATTTGGAGGAAACAATAATGAGTATTCCCGCGGCAGTGGCCGCCAAAGCCCAGTCTGCCGTGCCTCTGGAGCTGCAAATCCGCGGCGCACACCTCTACGACAAGACACGCCGGTGGGTAACCGGAACCAATGGTAAGAAGATCTTCACCGAGACGCCCATTCCTCCGGTCGAGGACATCGATATCGCCGACATCGATCTCAGCAACCCGTTCCTCTACCGCCAAGGCCGCTGGAAGTCCTACTTCGAACGCGTGCGCAACGAGGCGCCGGTGCACTACCAGGCTCACAGTCCGTTCGGCCCATTCTGGTCGGTGACCCGCCACGCGGACATCATCGCCGTCGACAAGAACCACGAGGCTTTCTCCGCAGAGCCGTTCATCATCATCGGGAGACCGCCTCGCTTTATGGACATCGCCATGTTCATCGCGATGGATCCGCCACAACACGACTTGCAGCGCGCTTCCGTCCAAGGGGTTGTCGCGCCGAAGAACCTGCGCGAGATGGAGGGGCTGATCCGCTCGCGTGTCCAGGAAGTGCTGGACGATCTACCGGTGGATCAGCCGTTCAATTGGGTGCACCACGTCTCCATCGAACTGACAGCGCGCATGCTCGCGACCCTGCTGGACTTCCCGTACGAACAGCGGCACAAGCTCGTGGAATGGTCGGACCTCGCCACCTCCATGGAGCAAGCCAATGGTGGTCCTTCCGACAACGACAGAGTGTTTCGTGGCATGGTCGACATGGCGAAGGGGCTCAGCGCTCTCTGGCATGACAAGGCGGCCCGTACCGCCAACGGGGAGCGACCGGGCTTCGATCTGATCACGATGCTGCAGGCCAACGAGGACACTAAGGATCTCA
The DNA here is from genome assembly GCF_003284935.1 of Mycobacterium colombiense. Taxonomy (GTDB): domain Bacteria; phylum Actinomycetota; class Actinomycetes; order Mycobacteriales; family Mycobacteriaceae; genus Mycobacterium; species Mycobacterium arosiense_A. Next base: position 18,498 of record NZ_QMEV01000010.1, on the reverse strand, counting down.
TCGACCGCCCGATGGAATTCCTCGGCAATTTGGTACTGCTGATCGTCGGGGGAAACGACACGACTCGCAACTCGATGAGCGGAGGGGTTCTCGCCTTGAACCAGTTCCCCGATCAGTTCGAGAAGTTGAAGGCGAACCCTGACCTGATTCCCAACATGGTATCCGAGATCATTCGCTGGCAGACCCCGTTGGCGTACATGCGCCGAGTCGCGAAAAAAGACATCATGTTGAACGGGCAATTCATCCGCAAGGGCGACAAGGTCGTGATGTGGTACGCCTCTGGTAACCGCGATGAGCGTGTCTTCGAGCGGGCCGATGAGTTGATCATCGATAGGAGCAACGCCCGCAATCACATCTCGTTCGGGTTCGGCGTGCACAGGTGCATGGGAAACCGACTTGCTGAGTTGCAGCTTCGAATCCTGTGGGAGGAATTGCTCCCTCGCTTTGAGAACATCGAGGTGGTCGGCGAACCCGAGTATGTGCAATCGAATTTCGTCAGGGGTATCAGCAAGCTGATGGTTCGCCTCACTCCCAGGCCAAGTGCGTGACTCCCGAACGAGCGGTGATCGTCGGCGCGAGCCACGCCGGCGCGCAGTTGGCAGCTAATCTTCGAAGGGAGGGGTGGTCTGGGGAGGTCGTGCTCATCGGCGACGAGGGGGGACTGCCCTACCACCGGCCTCCGTTGTCGAAGGGATACCTGGCCGGCAAGAACGGCCTCGACGACCTCCTGATTCGCGGCGCTGATTTCTACGAAAAGCAGCACATTCGACTCTTGAATGCGACCGTGGAGGCGATCCACCGGAGTGCCAAGCGTGTGTCTCTGAGCACCGGCGACACGCTGACGTACACCAAGCTCGCGTTGTGCACCGGTGCAAGGGCCAGACGACTCCCCACACCAGGGGTGGATCTTCCCGGAATTCACTACCTGCGTACCGCTGCAGACGTCGAGTTGATCCGTGCCGCCGCTACACCGGGTCGGAGGGTTGTGATCGTGGGCGGCGGTTACATCGGGTTGGAAACGGCGGCCTCGCTGTGTTCGCTCGGCATGAACGTCACCGTCCTCGAGGCAACCGAGCGTGTACTCGAACGGGTCACCGCGCCGGAGGTTTCCGCGTTTTACACCCGAATCCACAACGGCGAGGGAGTGGAGATCCGAACACACGCTCTCGTCGAAGCCTTCTTCGGTAACGGTGGGGTGCAGGAGGTGGTGCTGGCTGACGGCGAACCGATCCCCGCCGACTTGGTCATCGTCGGCGTCGGTGTGGTGCCGAACACCGAGCTCGCCTCGGCCGCAGGATTATCCGTCGACAACGGCATCGTGATCGACGACCAGGCCCGCACCAGCGACCCCGACATCGTGGCCGCCGGCGACTGCACCAGCCACACCATGGCTCGATACGGCTCGCGTATTCGTTTGGAATCCGTATCGAGCGCCGGCGAGCAGGCCAAGATCGCTGCGGCGACAATCTGCGGAAAACACAGCGCAATCGCTGCGCTTCCGTGGTTCTGGTCCGACCAGTACGATCTCAAACTCCAGATTGCAGGTCTCAACGCCGGGTACGACGAAGTGTTGCTCAGTGGTGACCCGTCGCGTGAGCGTGACTTCAGCTGCTTCTACTTCCGCGAGGGCGAACTCATCGCCGCCGACTGCGTCAATCGTCCTCGCGATTTCATGTCCAGTAAGCGGGCCATCAGCCAGCAGCTCCGAGTTGACCGCTCAGAGCTCCTCGCCGGCTCGATCTGACACGAGAGCTTGCTGGTTACAAACTGTGGACAACTCCCAGGTACCTGAGTGCTACGCGGGAGATCCGCTCACCGGTGGTGGCGATGTCCGCGGCTGGGAGTACAACATGACTCACTGTCAGTCGCACCAGAACATCTGCGACCTCCTCAACGTCTTCGGGATCGAGATCGTCGAAGTGGTCGTTGAACCAGGTGATCAGGGCCCCGGAACAGAGTGCAAGCAGGGAAGCCGATGTCGGCAGAAGTGGGAGGACCCCCGTAGACGACGAGCCACCGCGATCCTTCGCCGAGGGGTTGGACGTCAGAACTGCCTTGAGGAGCGGGCTGTCTTCTGCTTCACAGAGGGTGAACTGCACCGCTGCGGTGATGCCGCCCTGCACGTCGCCCGCATGTTCGGCAAGGACGGCACGAATGCCTTCCACAAAGCGCTGGCCCTCTGAGACCACGAGCGCGTCACCGAGCCCCTGTTTGTCGCCGAACTCTTTGTACAACGTCGGGCGGGAAACGCCGACCGATTCGGCAACCTCGCTCATCCGGACCTGATCCCAGCCCTTCTCGATGGTGAGTTCTCGTGTCGCCCTCAAAACCTGTTCGCGCACATGCCGGCGGAAAGACATCCGCACCGGTTCAGTTGGCATAGGAGCAGGATAGGCGCCAGCCCTACAAGGGCAGTCGACCGACAGCAGGGTTCATATGGTCCTGTCGAGGAATTCGACGACCGCCGTCGAGAATGCGTCGTTGTTGTCGCCGGCGATCATGTGTCCCGCGCCCGACACGTCAACGGTTTGCGCGTGCGGAACGACGGTGAGGAAATGCTTTACTGTCTCTTCGGAGACCATGTCAGATAGCAGGCCCCGGACCAGCAGCGTTGGCGCGGTTACCCGGCGGGCGCCATCGAGAAGGAAGGCGCTCATCATGTCGAAGTCTTTAGCGCCGTCGTCTGGATCACCTTGGAGGAACTGGAAATTCGACGTCACGAACGCTGGATCCCATCGCCAGACCCAGCGACCGTCTTCGCGACGTTGGAGAACTTTTCGGAGGCCGTTGAGGTTGTCGGGGCGGGGGCGGTGCGGGTTGTAGGCGGCGATCACGTCAGCGGCCGACTCGAGGCTGTCGAAACCTTCGGGGTGTGCCGACATGAACGCTACGACTCGTCGGGCGCCGTCCATCTCCATTCGCGGCGTGACGTCAACCAGGACGACGGCCTGCCATAGCTGTGGCGGGGCGAGCAAGTGTGTGCCGAGAATGGTCAAGCCGCCCAGAGAGGCGCCGATCGCGGCGACGGGGCGGCCGGAATCGGCGTAGGAGCGCACGGCCAGCAGGTCGGACCCCAGCCGGTCCATGTCATAGCGTCCGTCGGGGTCCCAGTCGCTGTCCCCGTGTCCCCTGGTGTCGTACGCGGCAACCGTGTAGCCCCGCTGATGCAAGCGTTGGGCGGTGACGTCCCAGGCCTGTCGGCTCTGACCGCCGCCGTGAAGGAGCAACACAACCGCCCGCGGCGCGTCACACCGGTAGAGGTCGACCGCCAGCGACAGTCCGTCCGCCGTGGGCACGCGCTCGACGACCGGGGCCGACGAATCACCTGCTCTGTGTGCAGACATCAGGAGTTCGTCTTCGGTGCGACGACGGTGACGGTGCCCTGGGCCGCACACACCGCTCTGCCGTCGTTGCTGATGTCGATCCGCGCCACACCGCTGGTTCTGCCCAGCGAGATGATCTCCGCCGTGGCTACACAAGTGCCACTGGAGACAGGACGAAGCAAATTCAGTTTGAACTCCGTCGTCGCGACCCAGGATCCCATCGGAATCACGGGATAAAACACCACTCCGAGGCAGTGGTCGACCATGGCCGATAAGCAGCCCCCATGCAAGTTGCCGAAAGGCGTCTTCAGGTCGTCGCGTGCGTCCATCTCCGCAACGAGCCGTCCCGCAGTGAATTCCGTGTGCCGGAAGCCGAGGTAACCGGCCAACCCGCCCGTGGTTTCTGCTGCGCTCTTTAGTTGCTCAGCGACCTCTTCGTTGAACGTGGTGAATTGCACAGACACTTCTGGCCTCCTACTTCAGCTGCTGTTGAGACATTAAGCCATAGTTGTCACACCGGTCGACGGTGGTCACCGGCCAGGATCGCGGGAAGGAGAAACCGCGAAAGAAACGCCCGGAGCCCGTCACGACTGCGCTCCCGCGGCCCTCGAACAGTCAGCAGGCTCAGTATCGTGCGGACAACCCACTCGGCGGCGTCGTCGACGGAGACGCCCGGTTCCACGCAACTCCAGTGTCTGGTGAAGATGGGACGCAGAAATTCGGTGACGATTTCGAAGAGGGACGTCGAGGTGCCCGCCGCGACACCCACGCCGGCGAGTTCCTCGTCGCTGCCGAACAACAATCCGATGATCTCTTCGCGGCGCGCGGCCTCAACTGTGTATTCCACGAAATCGACGAGCGCGGAACCCAGGTCGGCGTGCGCCGCGATCCGCGGGCTTATGCGGTCGAGATAGCGCTCGGCTGCGCGAATGATGACACCCGACATCACCGCCTCCCGACTGGGGAAGTAGCGATACACCGTTGCCCTGGACACACCCGCTGTTCTGCCGATGTCCTCCATGGTCGTGCCCACCACACCGCAACTCTCGAGGCACCGCTCGGCAGCATCGAGCAACCGGTCGCGAGCCGAACCACGATCTGACGGCGCGGCGGCACCCCATCTCAACAACTTTGTCGACACACGGCCAGTATGCCGCGAGGGGCGCACTCACCATTGTGACTTGCCCAGATACATGACACCATCGCCTTTGTGTCTCAAGCCAGCCCGGCGGCCCTGTGCGCGGGCCGATGCGGATGCAGATGCTGGTAGGAGCGCGTAACCCGGTGGTCGTCGGCGTGGGCGAAGTGACCCATCGCGGGGACGACTTCGTGGACCCGATCGACTTGGCAGTGGAGGCTGCACTCCGCGCGGTCAGAGACGCAGGTCGTGCGGTCGAGCGGCGCATCGACACCGTCGCGACTCCCGGCATCCTGGTCATACCACGCGACAATCCCGCCAGCAGGATCGCCGAAGCGATGCGCATCAGTCCCGCCCGCCGCATCAGCTGTCCAGTCGGCGGAAACACCCCGCAGTATCTCGTCGAGGTGTTGGGTGGCGAAATAGCCGAAGGCCGCGCAGATGTCATCCTGGTCGTCGGGGCGGAGAGCGGGCATTCCGCGCGCAAGCTTCAGGGCAGGGCACTTCTCGACTCGCCGCCCCCGCCCCGCTCCGGCGACGAATCCCTGGGCGACGCCCGCCCCGGGCTGAGTCAAGCCGAATTGTCGGTGGGTCTGAGTTGGCCGCACGAGGTGTATCCCATCTTCGAGTCCGCGATCGCCGCGCGCCACGGCCGCGACTTCGATGCTCAACGGGAGTGGCTGGGCACGCTGATGGCACCGTTCACAGCCGAGGCGGCACGCCATCCCCAACAGGCCTGGTTCCCACGCGCACGAAGTGCCACCGAACTCAGCGAAGTCACCGCGGAAAACCGCATGGTCTGCTTGCCCTATCCCAAGCTGCTCAACAGCATCATGTCCGTCGACATGGCTGCCGCCTTCATTCTCATGGCGGCCGACGTGGCGGACGAATTGGGCGTCGCGCGCGATCGTTGGGTCTTTCCCTGGTCAGCAGCGACCTGCAACGACGTGTACTTCCCCGTGGAACGGCCAGACCTCAGTCGCTCATCGGGTATCGAGGTAGCGGCACGGAAGGCTCTCAATGCGGGCCGGTTGACCACCGACGACATTCGGTGGTTCGACCTCTACTCCTGCTTCCCGTCGGCAGTTGAGATGGCTGCCGAGGCTCTCGACTTGGACCCCCTCGACGACAGAGGCCTCACAGTAACCGGAGGCCTGCCTTATCACGGCGGTCCCGGAAACAATTACGTCAGCCACTCGATCGTTGAGATGGTCCGACGGTGCAGACGCGACCCAACCGATGTCGGACTCGTCACTGGCCTCGGGTGGTATTCGACGAAGCATTCGGTCGGTCTGTGGTCGGCCACCCCGCCACCAACCGGGTGGCGACTGCTCGACACGGCGGTCGAGCAAGCTCAGATCGATTCATTGAGGTTGGGTGTCGCAGGCGTCGACGAGGCGGCCGGTTGCGCGACAGTGGACGGATACACCGTCGTCTACGACCGAGACGGGCAACCTCGATGGACTCCGATCATCGCGCACCTGTCTGACGGGCGAAGAGTTGTCGCGCGCAGCGATGATCCGCAGATCGCCGAGGCGATGGCGAGTGAGATGTACGTCGGCAAAACGGTTAGCCTCCGAACAACAGGGTCGTTCAGCGGGTTTGAGCTTCCATGATCGCCGAGGCGATGGTGTTGACGGGACCGCGGAGTCTGCAGCGGCGCCAGATCACCGTCCCCGACGTCGGCGATCGGGGTGCGATACTGCGAGTTGAAGCATGCGGTCTGTGCGGAACGGATCACGAACAGTTCACCGGACACCTGCCTGCCGGCTTCTCATTCGTTCCAGGTCACGAAATCGTCGGCATCGTCGAACACGTCGGCACCTCGGCCAGCCAACGCTGGGGTGTACAAGCCGGCCAGCGCGTGGCCGTCGAGGTGTTCCGGTCCTGCCGAGTCTGCCCCGAGTGTCGCCGTGGCGAATACCGGCGGTGCGCGGTGAACGGCATCGCCACCATGTTCGGGTTCGTCGACGTGGAGATCGGCGCGGGCTTATGGGGCGGATACGCCACCCATGTGGAGCTTCCGTGGGACGCGATGCTACTCCCGATTGCCGAAGACATGGATCCCGTTCTCGCCACGTTGTTCAACCCTCTCGGGGCCGGTATCCAATGGGGGGCAACTCTTCCCGATACCAAGGCGGGGGACGTCGTAGCGATCCTGGGGCCCGGCATCCGCGGAATCTGCGCGGCCGTGGCGGCCAAAGAGGCGGGAGCCGCGGTCGTCGCGATGACCGGCGTCGGCCCACGCGACGAACAACGACTGGCCATAGCCAGATCATTCGGTGTCGACCTGCCCATCGATGTATCGCAGGACAATGCAGTGACAGCGCTCCAGCGTGAAACAGGCGGACGGCTTGCCGACGTGGTCGTCGACGTCACCGCCAAAGCACCCTCCGCATTCGCCGATGCCGTCGACCTTGCCAGACCGGGCGGCACAGTCGTGGTGGCCGGCACCCGCGGAGGAGGCGGCGCGCCCCGGTTTGAACCAGACTTGTTGATATATAAAGAATTACGCGTCGTAGGCGCACTCGGCGTGGAGTATCCCGCCTACCGGGCAGCCCTCGAGATTCTCGCTGAAGGCCGCTGGCCGTTCGACCGCATCACCAGAGAATCAACCGGATTCGCTGGGCTCGCGCCGCTGCTCAATTCGCTTGCAGATGAAAATGCCCGATCAAGTGCGGCGCTGCACAACGTCTTCTTGCCCACTCGCTGACGGCATGCAGAGGTTCAACAGAGAGGGCCACCCGTGACCATGGCGGAACGCGTACCGATGCTCGACCGCGAGCAGGCCCGGCTGCGTGCTGCCGAATGTGGGTTGCCCGAAGAGTTGGCAGACCTGTCGGTATTCCGCGTGGCACTTCATCAGCCGCGTGTGGCGGTTGCGCTGTACGGGCTGCTAGACGCGTTACTATTCCGCGGTTCCCTTGACGCGCGGCTACGCGAGCTGGTCATCATGCGCATCGGCTGGATCACTGGCTCCGAATACGAATGGACTCAACATTGGCGAATCGCCACACTGCTCGGCGTGCCTGAGCATGATCTCCTGGCGGTGCGCGACTGGCAGAATTCCGAAAGCCTCGGGCCAGTCGAGCGTGTGGTCCTCGCAGCGACCGATGATGTGGTACGCGACGGGGTCATCTCCGAGGAAAACTGGGCAGGGTGCCAGAAGGCATTCAATAGCGATCACGCGGTTTTGGTCGAACTTGTCGGAGCAATCGCCAATTGGCGGCTCTTTTCGATCCTGCTTCGATCCCTGAATATTCCGCTTGAGTCCGGTACCGACGGCTGGCCGCCCGATGGGCGAGCTCCTCGGCGTGGCGATTGAGCGAAAAACGTGGACCGGTGCTTGACCGAAGCGGTCAGCGCCCCAATCTCCAGACCACGACCCGTGTCGTAGACGGACAAGTCCCCCCTCGGACACCCGACTGCGGCGAGAGAAATGCGCTTGCGTGCATTTCCGAGCCGATGGAGGGTGTTGAGCGGCGAAGCCACGATCACACCCGACTGAGAGCGGCGAAGCCGCGATCACACCCTCATAACTCACTGCCGCAGATGCCGCTTCGGTGGCGGGGACGCCCCTGGCGATCGTCGCCGACAGCCATCCGATGGCCCACCCGCCGCACACCAGCAGAAACGTGTGCCGGGAGGTGGCGTCGCCCGCCGTGGCAACCACCGCCAAAATGACCGCCCAGACGATCGCGCAGGCGATGCTGTAGGCCGTGTAGGTGCCGTAGCGCCGTCTCATCTCGCAGATCCTTTCGGTGGTGCCTGCCCCGGCCGCCCACCCGAACTCTGCCACCGCGCGCGGGCCACCGCACGTAGCCTGGAGACAGGCCCAGCAGCCGGGAGTGTGAACGCATGAACCGATCGAGTGGCTTTATCCGGCGGACATCCCCGAAGACGTTCGTCGACCGGCGCGAGGCCGGACGCGCGCTGGGGCAGGAGCTGGCGGCCTACCGCGGCCGGAGTGATGTGCTGGTCTTCGGGTTGGCCCGCGGCGGCGTGCCGGTGGCGTGGGAGATCGCCGCGGCCCTCGGGGCTCCGCTCGACGTCTTCCTGGTCCGCAAGCTCGGGGTGCCGCAGTGGTCAGAGCTGGCGATGGGCGCCTTGGCCAGCGGTGGCGGCGTGGTGATGAACGACGACGTGGTGCGCGGCCTGCACATCACCGACGAGCAGGTGCGCGAGGTGATCGACAGCGAGGCGGCCGAACTGCTGCGGCGCGAACACGCCTACCGGGGTGGTCGCCCGATGGCCGACCTGCGCGGCAGGATCGTCGTCCTGGTCGACGACGGAATCGCAACGGGCGCAAGCATGCTCGCCGCCGTGCGCGCCATCCGGGCCGCAGGCCCGAAGTCGATCGTGGTCGCCGTCCCGGTGGGACCGGCGTCGACCTGCGGCGAACTCGCGCGGGAGGCCGACGACGTGGTGTGCTTGACGATGCCGCCCGGCTTCGAAGCGGTCGGCCAGGTCTACGACGACTTCCACCAGATCAGCGACGACGAGGTGCGCGAGCTGCTGGGCACGCCGACCGGCGGAGCGCGGTAACGCGCAACCGCGGCCGGGACAGGAAGTTACTTGGCGGGCTCGTCGCCGTGGCCGTCGGACGGGACCCTGGACTCTTCGGTCTGCGCGGCCTGCGCGGGCTCCCCCGTCGCCGCCGGTTCGCCCTCGCCCGGGGCCTCCTCGGGGTAGTCGACGTAGCCTTCGTCGTCGACCGGGGCCTCGTCGGCGTCCTGGGCTTCGCCGCCGCCCAACTCACCCCGCTGGCGTTCCCGCAGCGCGTCGAGGATCAACAACACCACGCCCACCACGCTGGCGGCGATGCAGACCCAGGCCACCAGCTCGTTGCTCGTGACGACCGCGAACACCAACGCGACGAGCCCGATCAGGGCCAGGACCAGCGCAATGATGAGCATCAGTCATCCTCCAAGCGACGAGCGGGACCGCGGTTTCATGACCTAGTGTGCCAACCCCGAAGCTCGGCGAGCGACCGGCACGCCCGAACGGCTAGTTGTTGCCCCGGTTGAACTGGTCGAAGCTGCCCGCGTCCGCGCTGGAGTCCACGGGTGCCGCGGATCCGCGCTGCCCGAGTTCCTCCAGCTGCGATTCCAGGTAGGTCTTGAGCCGGGTGCGGTATTCGCGCTCGAAGGTGCGCAGCTGCTCGAGGCGGCCTTCCAGGACGGTGCGCTGCTGGTTGATGGTGCCCATGATCTCGGAGTGCTTGCGCTCGGCGTCGGCCTGCAGGGCGTCGGCCTTCTCCTGAGCCTGCCGCAACTGGGTTTCCGAACGGGTCTGCGCGTCGGCGAGCATCGCGTCGGCGCGCTGCCGGGCCTCGGCGACGGTGGTCTCGGCGGTGCTGCGGGCCTCGCTGAGGATCTGGTCGGCATTGGCGCGGGCGTCGGCCAGCATCTTTTCCGACTCGGTCTTGGCGGTGGTGGTCAGGCGGTCGGCGGTGTCCTGCGCCAGCGTCAGCACCCGAGCGGCCTTCATGGCCTGTTCCTCGTTGTTGACCGCGGCGGCCGGGGCCGCGGCCGGCGCCGGCTTGGCCGGTTCCGGTTCGGGCTCGCGCACGGGAATCGCCTGGGTGGGGGCGGCGGCCGCGGCCGGGGTGGCCGAGCCACCGCCGGAGGCCAGCTCGTGGTCCAGCTCTTCGATGCGCTGGCGCAGATCGCTGTTCTCTTCGATGAGCCGCGTCAGCTCGGCTTCCACCAGATCGAGGAAGGCATCCACCTCGTCTTCGTTGTAGCCCCGCTTGCCGATCGGTGGCTTACTGAACGCCACATTGTGGACGTCGGCTGGTGTAAGCGGCATTGTTTCGTCCCCTCAAGTTCCCTGTCGAACGTTCTGGAAAGTGTAGAACGCAGTGGTAGCCGTAGTGCAACTGCCGTCCATCCTGTCACACCAGGCGCGACCGTTGCTGATTAGCCCAATAAATAAGAGCCAATTTCAAACATTGAGGGCAATAAAATCCGAAACCTTAGAAATTTTAAATGGCGGGTACCACACCGACGCTAAAACGTGTCCGAACCGTCTCCGGGGCGGAATGGATTGACCCCGACGGGCCGGAGGCGCGGCCTCGACCGAGGCGTCCCGTGGCCTAGGCGGCGGCGCCGAACGCCAGCTGCATGCCGATGAACGCGACGAGCAACAGCACCATGATCGACAGGTCGAAGCGGACCGCCCCGATGGTGAGTTGCGGGATCAGCCGGCGCAGCAACTTCACCGGCGGATCGGTGATCGACAGGATGATCTCGAGCACCACGACGGTGATGCCGGTGGGATGCCAGTCCCGGCTGAACGAGCGGATGAACTCGACGACGACCCGGGCGATGAGCAGCAGCCAGAAGATGAACAGCGCAAACCCGAGGATCTGAAAGAACAACACCAACTGAAGTGCCCCGACCTTACCGATGAGAAGCTAAGCGATGCCAAGCGCCGTGGATCAGCGCGGCGCCTGCCAGCGTACCGACTCCGAGTAAGAGTCCTTAGCTCACGTCGCCCCTGCGGTCCCTCGAGAAACCGAACGACCGCTGCGGATCGGGGCGGCGGATGCGCCTATTGGTAAGCGTAGAAACCGGTTTCGGCGATCCGGCGGCGCTCCTCCGGGGACACGTCCACGTCGGCGGGCGACAGCAGGAACACCTTGGTCGCGACCTTGTCGAACGAGCCGCGCAGGGCGAAGGCCAGGCCGGCCGCGAAGTCGACGAGCCGCTTGGCGTCGGCGTTGTCCATCGACACCAGGTCCATGATCACCGGGGTGCCGTCGCGGAAACGCTCGCCGATGGTGCGGGCCTCGCTGTAGTCCTTGGGCCGCAGCGTGGTGATCTTCGACAGCGGGTGGCCCTCTTCGAACATCATCGCCATCCGGCGCGGGTCCATCGCCAGCGCGCCGCGGGTGGAGTTGCGCAACCACGACCCGAAGCGCGGGCCGCCGCCCCGCTCGGCGCGGTCGAACTCGCGGGGGTGGACGGCGCCGTAGCGCGGTTCGTCTCCGTAGCCGCCGCGATAGCCGGCGGGCGGCGGGTAGTCGGCGGGCTCGCGGCGCGGATCGTCGTAGTCGTCTTGCTCGTAACGACCGTATCCGTCGTCAAATCGCGGGCGCGGGAAACCACGGGAGGGGGCGTGGTCGTCGTAATACTCGTCCTCGTAGTCGTCCATTGGGGCCATACCGAAATAGGCCTTGACTTTGTGCAGTGTGCTCATTGCGTTGACCCTTCTAGCCCCTGGGAGTACTGGTGTTAGTGATAAAGCTGTTACTGCAGTGACTACTTACGGTGACGGTAACCGCCGCGGGCCCATTAGCGCGGTACCGACACGCACACATGTCGAACCGTGTTTGACGGCGATTTCGAAGTCGTTCGACATGCCGGCGGACAGCCCGACGGCGTTGCGGTGGGACTCGAGAACCCGCCGATGCTCGGATCGGAGCCGGTCAAACGCCTCTTCGGGGTCCGAGTCCAGCGGCGGAATCCCCATCAGCCCGACCAGGTCCAGGTTCTTGGAATCCTCGACCCGGTCGCACACCTGATCGACGGCTCCCGGCCGGGAAATGTCGATGCCGCCGCGCGACTCGTCGCCGTCGAGGCTGACCTGGACGTAGATCCGCATCGGGTCGGTGCGACGGCCGTCGGAAAGCGCCGCGGCCACCCCCTTGTCGAGCGCGGTCACCAGGTGCGTGCTGTCGACCGAGTGCGCGGTGTGCGCCCAGCGCGCCACAGACCGGGCCTTGTTCCGCTGGATGTGACCCACCATGTGCCAACGCGGATTTCCCACGCCCGCCCGCGCGGGCGCCGCGAGCAGCCGGGTGACTTCGGCCACTTTCGCCGTCGCTTCCTGGTCCCGCGATTCGCCGACGGCGCGACAACCCAATCGCGACAAAGTCACCACATCGGTTGCTGGGAAGTATTTGGTAATGGGCAGAACTTCGATATCGCCGACATTGCGGCCCGCCGCTTCGGCCGCCGCGGCAAGGCGTGAGCGCACCGACGCCAATGCGTGAGTCAATTCCGATTCGCGGTCGCTTCCAGTGTCCGGGGCCGCCATCGCAGTCACTCCATCCAGACCAGTGAGGCCAGCCGCCCGGTCGGCGCGTCCCGGCGGTGACTGAACAACGCCGGGTCGTCCACCGTGCATCGCGGATCGATGTCGATGGCCGTTACGCCCAAATCCCTTAGCTGGCAAGCGATTCCGGCACGCAGATCCAGTCCGGGCGTGCCCGCCGCGGTGGTGGTGCGGCTACCCGGCAACGCCGCCTCGACCTCGTCGGCCATCGCCGCAGGCACTTCGTAGTTGCGGCCGCTGACCGCCGGGCCCAGCAGGGCCGATATGTCTTCGGGCCGCGCGCCGAGCCCCAGCATCGTCTCCACCGTGCGGGCCACCACCCCGCGCTGGGCGCCGACCCGGCCGGCGTGCACCGCCGCGGCCACACCGGCCCGCGCGTCGGCCATCAACACCGGCACGCAATCGGCGGTCACCACCGCCAGCGCCAGTCGTGCGGTGCGGGTCACCAACGCGTCGGTGTTGTCGACCGCGGTGTCGCGGGCCCCGTCGACCACCTCGACCCGGTCACCGTGGACCTGGTTCATCCACACAACGCGACTGCCGCGCAGGCCGATGGCGGCGGCCAGCCGGGCCCGGTTGTCGGCCACCGCCGCGGGGTCGTCCCCGACGTGGTCACCCAGGTTGAAGGTGTCGAAGGGCGGCTTCGAGACCCCACCGGCGCGGGTGGTGGTCACCCGCCGAATGCGAACGCTCACGTGACCAGTATCCGAAATTCCGTGTCGGCCAGGCGGCCCCGACCGTCGCGGCCGGGGGTCCAGGGTCACCGGCATGTTCTCAGCGGCGCATGAAGGGCGGCACGTCGACGTCGTCGTCATCGCCGCCGATATTCAGGGTCGAGCCGTTGGTGTGGACCGGCACGCTGACCGCGTCGACCGGTTCGAACAGCGTCGAGGTGAGCTTGCCCGCCTTCGCCGACTCGATCCGGTGCGCGCCGCCCTTTTCTTCCTTGTCGGCGCTGCCCCCGATGACGGGTTTGCGGCCGGCGCCGGCGGCGTCGAAGCCCGCGGCGATGACGGTGACGCGCACCTCGTCGCCCAGCGAGTCGTCGATCACGGTGCCGAAGATGATGTTGGCGTCCTGGTGGGCGGCGTCCTGCACCAGCGAGGCCGCCTCGTTGATCTCGAACAGACCGAGGTCGCTGCCACCGGCGATCGACATCAGCACGCCATGTGCGCCCTCCATCGAGGCTTCCAGCAGCGGCGAGTTGATGGCGATCTCGGCGGCCTTGAGCGAGCGGCCCTCGCCGCGCGCGGATCCGATACCCATCAGGGCCGTGCCCGCCCCGGACATGATGCCCTTGACGTCGGCGAAGTCCACGTTGATCAGGCCCGGCGTGGTGATCAGGTCGGTGATGCCCTGCACACCGTTGAGCAGCACCTCGTCGGCGCTGCGGAAGGCGTCCATCAGTGACACCGCGGCGTCGCCCATCTGCAGCAGCCGGTCGTTGGGGATCACGATCAGGGTGTCGCAGCTCTCGCGCAGCGCCGAGATGCCGCTCTCGGCCTGGTTGCCGCGCCGCTTGCCCTCGAACGAGAACGGCCGGGTGACCACGCCGACGGTCAACGCGCCCAGCTTGCGCGCGATGCTGGCGACGACGGGCGCGCCGCCGGTCCCGGTGCCACCGCCCTCGCCGGCGGTGACGAACACCATGTCGGCGCCGCGCAGCAGCTCCTCGATCTCGTCCTTGGCGTCCTCGGCGGCCTTGCGGCCGACCTCGGGGTCCGCCCCGGCTCCGAGGCCGCGCGTGGACTCGCGCCCGACGTCGAGTTTGACGTCGGCATCGCTCATCAACAGCGCCTGTGCGTCGGTGTTGATCGCGATGAACTCCACGCCTTTGAGGCCTTGTTCGATCATCCGGTTGACGGCGTTGACGCCGCCGCCACCGATACCCACGACCTTGATCACGGCCAGGTAGTTATGCGGGGGGGTCATCATTCGTCTTCCTCCCTGATGGGCTTGGCTCAGCTCTCCCGGCGGTGGGCTCCTCCGGACGTTCGCGTCCCTTCCCGGCAAACCCTCAACCTCAACCATAGAGTTAGAGTTATGTCAAGTAGTAACGCGCAACCAGAACGGTATGGGTACGGCGCGCCCTAACCCCGCAGGCGCGCCGACACGCGCTCCGCAAATTTTGGGCAATTTTGCAGCGCCGGGGCGGCGTGAGCGCTGCTCGACGGCGCATCGTGCCGCGCGACGTGACGAAGATCGCTACTTGACCGTCGGCAGGTCCGGGCTGGAGACGTCGTAGGTCTTGCCGGGCTGGGTCAACAGCGCGGCCAGCTTCTCGGCCTTCTCGTCGGTGCGGTCGGTGGTCCCCCAGATCACCACCCGGCCGTCGCCGAGCGTCAGCGTGATCGAGGCCACCGAGGGCGCCGCGATCCGGCCGACCTGGCCCTCGACCTCGGGCCGCAGCGCGGTCAGCACCTGCAGGGCGGCCTTGGTCGCCGGATCGTTCGGTCCCGGGTCGGCGACATCGAGGTACGGCAGCGCCGGGGGCGGCGGCCCCGTCGCGAAGTCCACGCCGTCGCGGTCGAAGAGATGGGGGCCGTCGGGAAAGTCCTTGACCGCCACCGGAACTCGCTCCACGATGGTGATCCGCAGCGCCGACGGATACTGGCGTTGCACCCGCGCGCTGGCCACCCGCCGGATCGCCGCCACCCGGTCGGCCACCTGGCTGGTGTTGATCTGCAACAGCGGGGTCCCTGGCCGCACTTTCGCCGCGTCCAGGACCTCCTCCCGGGTGACCACCCCGGTGCCCACGACGACGATGTTGCGCGCCGACATCGCCGGCGTGAAGTAGAGGATCAGGGCCAGCCCGATGCCCACGATGACCAGCAGGACGGTGGCCAGCAGCATCTTCAGGCCCCGAACGACGCCACGCGCCGGTTGTTTAGGGGGGTAGGGCTCGCTGCCCAGTCCGCTGGCCCGGCGCTTCGCCTCGCGGCGCGCCTCTTCGATGGCGGTGGCGCGGGCCTGTGCGGCGCGGCGTTCGGCCCGTTCCCGACGGGCGCGCCGGCGTGGTCCCTCGACCTCGGCCTGATCGGCCCCCTGATCGGGCTGGGGGCCGGCCGCGTCGGTGACGAGCGGCTCGGTGACCGCGTCGTCGCCGTCGGGCTGGGCTTCGGCCCGCTCGCCCGCCACGTCGGTCGGGACGGGGTCGTCGGGCTCGGTCATCGCAACGCCCCGGGCGCCCCGCGGTTGGCCCGCACCCGCAGCGCCGTCACGATCTCGGGCCCGAGCAGGGTCACGTCGCCGGCGCCCATGGTGACGATGACGTCACCGGGCGCGGCCACGGCGGCCACTTGTTCGGCGGCCGCGGAGAAGTGCGGCAGATAGCTCACCGGCACGGTGACGTGCTCGGCGACGCTGGCCCCGCTGACGCCGGCCAGGGGCTGTTCGCGAGCGCCATAGACGTCGAGAACGAAGACTTGGTCCGCGGCGTCCAGAGCTCGCCCGAACTCCTCCGCGAAAGCCTTTGTGCGCGAATACAAATGGGGCTGGAACACCGCGATGCTGCGGCCGTCACCGCTCTGCTCGAGCAGGGTGCGGACCGCAGCCAGCGTGGCGACGATCTCCGTGGGGTGGTGAGCGTAGTCGTCGAACACCCGCACCGACGCCGCGCTGCCCACCAGTTCGAACCGGCGGCGCACGCCCTCGAAGCCGGCCAGGCCGTCCAGCACGGCGTCGGCAGGCGCGCCGATCTCGAGCGCCGCCAGCAGCGCACCCATCGCGTTGAGCGCCATGTGGCGGCCGGGCACCGACAGCCGCATCACCCGCGGGTGTTGCTCCGGGTCCAGTTCGGGGGCCAGCCGGATCTGCGCGACGGCCTCGGTGCCCTGCTGTTGCCACGACAACAACGTGGCGGCGAGTTCGTCGCCGGAGCGCGGGGACCCGTACCGCAGCACCCGGATGCCCAGCTCGGCGGTGCGCCTGGCCAACGACTCGGCCCCCGGGTCGTCGACGCACACCACCAGCGCCCCGCCCGGGGCCAGCCGCTCGACGAAGGCGTCGAACACGGCGACATAGGCGTCGGCGCTGCCGTAGAAGTCCAGGTGATCGGTCTCGATGTTGGTGACCACGGCGACGTTGGGGGTGTACTCGAGCAGCGAGCCGTCGCTTTCGTCGGCCTCGGCGACGAAGCAGTCGCCGCTGCCGTGGTGAGCGTTGGTGCCGGCCTCCCCCATCTCGCCGCCGACCGCGAAGGACGGGTCGCGTCCGCAGTGCTGCAGCGCCACGATCAGCATCGACGTCGTCGTCGTCTTGCCGTGGGTGCCGGTGACCATCAGCGTGGTGCGGCCGTCCATCAGCTTGGCCAGCACGGCCGGCCGCAGGATCACCGGGATGCCGCGCCGGCGGGCCTCGACGAGCTCGGGGTTGGTCTTCGGGATGGCGGCGTGGGTGGTGATGACCGCGGTGGCGCCGCCGGGCAACAGGTCCAGGGCGGAGGCGTCGTGGCCGATGTTGATCTGCGCGCCCCGGGCGCGCAGCGCGTGGATGCCGCGCGACTCCTTGGCGTCCGAGCCGGACACCAGGCCGCCGCGGTCGAGCAGGATGCGGGCGATGCCCGACATGCCGGCCCCCCCGATGCCGACCATGTGCACCCGCTGCAGCTCGGGGGGCAGCTGCGGGGTGTTCACCGGCTTCCCCCGGCCGGCCGGTCGCTCGGGCGGCCGAGCTGCGCCTTCCTGGCGATGTCCAGCGCCGCCTGGGCCACCCGGCGCGCCGCGTCGGGATGCCCCACCAGCGCGGCGGCGGCGGTCATGGCCGCCAGCCGCGGCGGGTCGCCCATGAGCCCCGCTACCTCGCGGGCCACCAGCTCCGGCGTCAGGTCGGCGTCGGCGACGATCATGCCGCCGCCGGCGTTGACCACCGGCAGCGCGTTGAGCCGTTGCTCGCCGTTACCGATCGGCAGCGGCACGTAGATGGCCGGCAGGCCCACCGCCGACACCTCGGCGACCGTCATGGCCCCGGACCGGCAGATCACCAGGTCGGCGGCGGAATAGGCCAGATCCATCCGGTCGAGGTAGGGCACCGCAACGTAGGGCGGGTCGCCCGGCGCAGGGTCGCGCAACTCCAGCGTGTTCTTGGGGCCGTGCGCATGCAGGACGGCCACGCCGGCGGCGGCGAGCTCGGCGGCCGCGCCGGACACGGCCCGGTTCAGCGAGGCCGCGCCCTGCGAGCCGCCGAACACCAGCAGCACCCGCGCGTCGTCGGCGAAGCCGAAATACCTGCGCGCCTCGGCGCGCAACGCCGCGCGGTCCAGCGAGGTGATGGCCTCGCGCACCGGCACCCCGACCACCTCGGCGCGGGGCAGGCCGCAATCGGCCACCGCGGAAAGCACCCGCACGGCGCTGCGGGCGCCCACCCGGTTGGCCAGTCCGGCGCTGGCGTTGGCCTCGTGGATCACCACCGGGACCCGGGGTTGGCGCGGCGAGACGCCGCGGGCGGCGAGGTAGGCCGGCAGCGCCACGTACCCGCCGAAGCCGATCACCACGTCGGCGTCGACCGCCCGGAGCACGGCGCGGGTCTCGCGGACGGCCCGCCACACCCGCGAGGGCAGCCGGGCCAGGTCGCCGCTGGGTTTGCGCGGCAGCGGCACCGGCGTGATCAGCTCGAGGTCATAACCGCGCTCGGGCACCAGCCTGGTCTCCAGCCCGCGGGCGGTGCCCAGCGCGGTGATCCTGACCTGCGGATCCAGGGCGCTCAGCGCGTCGGCGACGGCCATCGCGGGTTCGACGTGACCGGCCGTTCCCCCGCCGGCCAGCACGACCGACAGGGGCCTAAAAGAGGGCAACGCGGCACCGGCGGGCAAGGGGTCTGCCCCCCGCCCGCCGGTCGGCTTGTTGACCGTGTCGTTCACCCGTAACGCTGACCTTCCAGTGCGCGTGCGCGTCGTGGCTGACGCTGGCCGGCCGCCTGGCTGACGCGGCGCTGGCCAGATCCATGATGCCTCGCCCGTGATCGAGCGCTGCCCCCAGT
>NZ_QMEV01000109.1 GCF_003284935.1 Mycobacterium colombiense | reverse complement strand
GCCGAACGGCGGCGTTGGCCTGCCCTTTGACCACCGGCGCGACACGCGCGACACGCCGCAACAAATCCGTGAT
Source organism: Mycobacterium colombiense (assembly GCF_003284935.1). Classification (GTDB taxonomy): domain Bacteria; phylum Actinomycetota; class Actinomycetes; order Mycobacteriales; family Mycobacteriaceae; genus Mycobacterium; species Mycobacterium arosiense_A. The sequence continues at coordinate 9,877 of NZ_QMEV01000109.1, read as the reverse complement.
CCCTCGCACCGGGCGCCGCGGCCGCCCGCCGGCGCGTTTCCGGACGGCCCGGCCACGCCGCCGCGCGCCGCCCCCAGCCGCCAAAACCGCAGCTAGACGGCTCGATCCGGGGCGGAACCGGCCCGAAAAACCCCGCCCCGCCCACCCCGAAGAGGGCCGTCGGCGACGCCCCGGGAAGCGCCGCTTTGGCGTGCCAGGCGCCGGTCCATGCTGGGAGTTTGTCCCCGTAAGCAGGGGGTCGGGTTAGATTTCGTCAGAAGGCCTGAGTACGGTCGTCTGCGCTGGCAGAAGTACCGGCGAGACAAAAAGAGATCGATTGAAATTGATTGATCAGATACGGAGGAATCGTGGCCCTTCCCCAGTTGACCGACGAGCAGCGCGCGGCCGCGTTGGAGAAGGCGGCTGCCGCACGTCGAGCGCGAGCAGAGCTCAAAGACCGCCTGAAGCGGGGCGGCACCAACCTGACCCAGGTGCTCAAGGACGCCGAGACCGACGAAGTCCTGGGCAAGATGAAGGTTTCCGCGCTTCTCGAGGCGTTGCCCAAGGTGGGCAAGGTCAAGGCGCAGGAAATCATGACTGAGTTGGAGATCGCCCCCACCCGCCGCCTGCGCGGCCTCGGCGATCGTCAGCGCAAGGCCCTGCTGGAAAAGTTCGGCTCCTAACCCGGCCGCCGACGATGCAGGCCGAATGGCCTGAGGAGAAGGCGGGCAATCCGACCCGAGCCGCGGGCGCACCCCCCAAGGGGCGCCCGTGAGCCCCGGCGGGGGACCGGACGTCCAGCGCGGCACACGTCCTGAACCATCAGGTGACGGACGTGTGGTCGTGCTGTCCGGTCCCTCCGCGGTGGGCAAGTCGACCGTGGTCCGATGCCTGCGCGAGCGGGTCCCGGACCTGCATTTTTCCGTCTCGGCCACGACGCGGGCGCCGCGGCCCGGCGAGGTCGACGGCGTCGACTATCACTTCGTCACCCCCGCCCGCTTCCAGCAGCTGATCGACGAGGGTGCGCTGCTGGAGTGGGCCGAAATCCACTCGGGGCTGCACCGGTCGGGCACCCTGGCCGAGCCGGTCCGGACCGCCATGGCCCGCGGGTTCCCGGTGCTCATCGAGGTCGACCTGGCCGGAGCCAGAGCCGTCAAGAAGGCGATGCCGGAGGCCCTCGCGGTCTTTCTCGCGCCGCCCAGCTGGGAAGATCTCGAGGCCAGGCTCATCGGCCGCGGCACCGAGACGCCGGAGGTCATGCAGCGGCGACTGGAGACGGCCCGCACCGAAATGGCGGCCCAAAACGACTTCGACCGGGTGGTCGTGAACAGTCAATTGGAGTCAGCGTGCTCCGAATTGGTATCCTTGCTGGTGGGAACTGCGCCGGACCGGCCTGATCCGTCCGGCCAAACCAAAAGCCGGACCACATCCCAGCACGATTGACCACCGAATTTTTCAACACCTCTGCAGCGGTGACGAGCCGCTCCAATCCGCCAGGAGATTGACCTAAGTGAGTATTCCGCAGTCCGACGCGGCGCTGGCCGCCGTCCCCGACCGGTTCGATCCGTCCGCCGGGGGACAAGGCGCCTACGACACCCCGCTGGGCATCACCAACCCGCCCATCGACGAGCTGCTGGACCGCGTCTCGAGCAAGTACGCGCTGGTGATCTACGCCGCCAAGCGGGCCCGCCAGATCAACGACTACTACAACCAGCTCGGCGAGGGCATCCTCGAATACGTGGGTCCGCTGGTCGAGCCGGGGCTGCAGGAAAAGCCGCTGTCGATCGCGATGCGCGAGATCCACGGCGACCTGCTCGAGCACACCGAGGGCGAGTAACAGGGCCGGGCCGGGCGCGCTGTGGACAACCGCGATCGGATCGCGAAGAACGTCATCGTCGGCGTCTCCGGCGGTATCGCCGCCTATAAGGCGTGCACCGTCGTCCGCCAGCTCGCCGAGGCCGGTCATTCGGTCCGCGTCATCCCGACCGAGTCCGCGCTGCGGTTCGTCGGCGCCGCCACGTTCGAGGCGCTCTCCGGCCAGCCGGTGCACACCGGCGTCTTCACCGACGTGCCGGAGGTCCCGCACGTCCAGCTGGGCAAGCAGGCCGACCTGGTCGTGGTGGCGCCCGCCACCGCGGACCTGCTGGCCAGGGCCGTGCACGGCCGGGCCGACGACCTGCTGACCGCCACCCTGCTCACCGCGCGCTGTCCGGTGCTGTTCGCCCCGGCGATGCACACCGAGATGTGGTTGCACCCGGCCACCGTCGACAACGTCGCCACGCTGCGCCGCCGGGGGGCGGTCGTGCTCGAACCGGCCGCCGGGCGGCTCACCGGGACGGACAGCGGGTCGGGCCGGCTGCCCGAAGCCGAGGAGATCACCACCCTGGCGCACCTGCTGCTCGACCGCCACGACGCGCTGCCCTACGACCTGGCCGGCTGCAAGGTGCTGGTCACCGCCGGCGGCACCCGGGAAGCGGTCGACCCGGTCCGCTTCATCGGCAACCGCAGCTCCGGCAAGCAGGGCTACGCGGTGGCGCGGGTGGCCGCCCAGCGCGGCGCCGAGGTCACGCTGATCGCCGGGCACACCGCCGGGCTGATCGACCCCGCCGGGGTCGAGGTGGTGCACGTCAGCTCGGCCCAGCAACTGGGCGAGGCCGTGGCCAAGCACGCGCCCGAGGCGGACGTGCTGGTGATGGCCGCCGCGGTCGCCGACTTCCGGCCCGCCCAGGTTGCGGCCGCCAAGATAAAAAAGGGTGTCGAGGGGCCGCCGACGATCGAGTTGGTCCGCAACGACGACGTGCTGGCCGGTGCGGTGCGGGCGCGCGCCAACGGCGAGCTGCCCCATATGCGTGCCATCGTGGGGTTCGCCGCCGAGACCGGCGACGCCAACGGCGACGTGTTGTTCCACGCCCGGGCGAAGCTGCGCAACAAGGGTTGTGACCTGTTGGTCGTCAACGCCGTCGGCGACGGCCGGGCCTTCGAGGTGGACAACAACGACGGCTGGCTGCTGGCGGCCGACGGGACCGAGTCCGCGCTGCAGCACGGCTCCAAGACATTGATGGCCAGTCGTATCGTGGATGCGATCGCCGCGTTCCTGCACGGGGGCAGCGGGTAGAACGGTCGAGTTCTTCTCGGCACCGGGGCAGGTGCTGGCCGGGCCGACGCCAGCCGATATAATTCGGCTAACTAACTAATTGGAAGGATTGGCATTGTGAGCGAAAAGGGTCGCCTGTTTACCAGTGAGTCGGTGACTGAGGGACATCCCGACAAGATCTGTGACGCGATCAGCGACTCCGTCCTCGACGCCCTGCTGGCCCAGGACCCCCGCTCACGTGTCGCGGTCGAGACGCTGGTCACCACCGGACAGGTGCACGTGGTGGGCGAGGTGACGACGACGGCCAAAGAGGCGTTCGCCGACATCACCAACACGGTTCGCGCGCGGATCCTTGACATCGGCTACGACTCGTCGGACAAGGGCTTCGACGGCGCCTCCTGCGGCGTGAACATCGGCATCGGCGCGCAGTCGCCCGACATCGCCCAGGGCGTCGACACCGCCCACGAGGCGCGCGTCGAGGGCGCCGCGGACCCGCTGGACGCCCAGGGCGCCGGCGACCAGGGCCTGATGTTCGGCTACGCGATCAACGACACCCCCGAGCGGATGCCGCTGCCGATCGCGCTGGCCCACCGGCTGTCGCGCAAACTGACCGAGGTCCGCAAGAACGGCACGCTGCCCTACCTGCGCCCGGACGGCAAGACGCAGGTCACCATCGAGTACGAGGACGACGTCCCGGTGCGGCTGGACACCGTGGTGGTCTCCACCCAGCACGCCGACGGCATCGACCTGGAGAAGACGCTCGATCCCGACATCCGCCAGCACGTGCTCAAGACCGTGCTGGACGAGCTGGCCCACGACACGCTGGACTCGTCGTCGACCCGGGTCCTGGTCAACCCGACCGGCAAGTTCGTCCTCGGCGGCCCGATGGGCGACGCGGGCCTGACCGGCCGCAAGATCATCGTCGACACCTACGGCGGATGGGCCCGTCACGGCGGCGGCGCCTTCTCCGGCAAGGATCCGTCCAAGGTGGACCGGTCGGCGGCTTACGCGATGCGCTGGGTGGCCAAGAACATCGTCGCCGCCGGGCTGGCGGAGCGGGTCGAGGTGCAGGTGGCCTACGCCATCGGCAAGGCCGCCCCGGTCGGGCTGTTCATCGAGACGTTCGGCACCGCGACGGTCGACCCGGTCAAGATCGAAAAGATCGTGCCCGAGGTGTTCGACCTGCGGCCCGGCGCGATCATCCGCGACCTGGACCTGCTGCGCCCGATCTACGCGCAGACCGCCGCCTACGGGCACTTCGGCCGCACCGACGTCGAGCTGCCGTGGGAGCAGCTGAACAAGGTCGACGACCTCAAGCGCGCGATCTAGGCGCCGGGTGGTCGGCCTCGAGCGCCGGCAGCCCGTCGATGCTGCGCCGGTTGCGGTTGATCAGCCGGCCGTACTGGTCATCGGTCACCTTGCGGTGCGCCGCGTCGAGCACGGGCCGCTCGTCGACCAGCTCGAAGTAGGGCACCGCGAATCCGCACGCGTCGGCGATCCGCTCCACATCGACCACGATGATGGTGCGGACCCCGGCGTGCTGATCGCCGAAATGCCGTATCAGCTCGGCGAATTCGGCGTCGTCGGGGCGGATCACCCGTCCGGTGCCGAACGGCCGCAGGATGCGCGAGTTGCGGGTGAACGAGCAGAACATGACGGTGATGCGGCCGTTGTCGCGCAGGTGGGCGACCGTCTCCACGCCGCTGCCGAACAGATCCAGGTAGGCCACGGTGTGCTCGTCGAGCACCGCGAAGGTGTCGCGATATCCCTTGGGGGACAGGTTGATTCGTCCGCCTTCGGACGGCGCGGTGGCGACGAAGAACACGGCCTGTTCGCGGATGAAGTCGCGAAGCGACTCGTCGATGTCAGAAAATTCCTTCGCCACGTGTGCAGCGTAGCGGCTAACCGGTGAATCGGTAGTCGTCCAGATTGAACCGCCGGCTGCGCCAGTACACCTCCGGGGTGGTGCCCGGACGCAGGGGCACGTCGCCGTTCTTGTCGAAGTAGTAGCTGTTGGCCAGCCGGCAGCTGTCCTGCCAGAAGATCTGGCGGGGCCGCCGGCGCATCATCTCGGCGAAGTAGCGGTCGTTGGCTTCCTCGCTGACCTCCACGCGGGTGGCGCCGACGCGCTTGGCCCGCGTGAGGCACCGCACGATGTGATGCGTCTGCGCCTCGATGAGCGCGAAATACGAAGAGCCGACGTAACCGTAGGGACCGAACACCGTGAACAGGTTGGGGAAACCGGGCACGGTGACGCCCTCGTAGGCCTGCAACCGGTGCTCGTCCCAGAACCGGCTCAACGACTTTCCGCCGCTTCCGGTCACCGCGAAGGTGGGCACGTTGTCGGGGTCCATCACCTTGAAGCCGGTCGCCAGGATCAACACGTCGATCTCGTGGTTCTCCCCGTCGGTGGTGGCCACGGCGTCGGGGGTGATCTTGTCGATCGGTTCGGTGACCAGCCGCACGTTGTCGCGGTTGAAGGTGGCGAGGTAGCCGTTGTGGAAACCGGGCCGCTTGCAGCCGACCGCGTACTTCGGGGTGAGCTGTTCCCGCACGGCGGGATCCTGAACCTGTTGCCGCAGATACGATTTCCCAAGCGAGGCCATCCGCTTGGCCAGGGGGAGGACCGTGAAGTAGTGCGCCGAGATGGGGAAGGTCAGCTCGACGTAGGCCTGGCTGAGCAGGCGCTGCAGGAACTTGCCGCCGGGGATTCTCATGGCCCAGCGCGCCGGCGCGGGCAGCGGCACGTCGAACTTCGGGAAACACCAGATCGGGGTGCGCTGAAAGACGGTGAGCGACGCGACGATTGGCGCGATCTCGGGAATCACCTGCACGGCCGAGGCGCCGGTGCCGATCACCGCGACGCGCTTGCCGCGCAGGTCCTGGCCGTGATCCCACCGCGCGGTGTGCATGGTGATGCCGCCGAACGAGTCCACGCCGTCGATGTCGGGCAGGTTGGGCACCGTCAGCACGCCGCAGGCGCTGATCAGGAACCGCGCGGTGATTTCTCCGGCCGGGTCGGTCTGCACCCGCCACAGGCGGCGCTCGTCGTCGAACTCGGCGGTTAGCACCTTGGTGTTGAACCGGATTCGCGACCGGATGCCGTATTTGTCCGCGCAGTGTTCGGCGTAGGCCTTGAGCTCCCGGCCCGGCGCGTAGGTGCGCGACCAGTGCCGGCTCTGCTCGAAGGAGAACTGATAGGAGAACGACGGAATGTCCACGGCGATACCGGGATAGGTGTTCCAGTGCCAGGTGCCGCCGACCCCGCCACCGGCCTCGATCACCAGGTAGTCGGGCAGCCCGGCCCGGTCGAGGTTGATGGCCGCACCGATGCCGGAGAAGCCGGCGCCGATGATCAGCGTGTGATAGTCGGGGGTTTCGTCGTCGTGCGGGGCCATCGTTGCCTGCCTAGGGGTGCAGCGCCTTGTGGAGCGCCGCCAGGCCGCGCTCGGTGGCCTCGGCGGCGGCGGGTATCACCAGGGCGAAACTGACGAATCCGTGTACCAGGGTGGGCTCGTTGGTCAGCTCGACCGGCACGCCCGCGGCGCCCAGCAGCTCGGCGTAACGGGCGCCGTCGTCGCGCAGCGGATCGTGTTCGGCGGTCGCGATGTAGGCGGGCGCCAGCCCGGACAGGTCCGCGGCGTTGGCGGGCGCCATGGTGGTGGGCAGCGCCTTCGGGTCGGTCAGATCGAGGTCGGGCACGTACCAGGACAGGAACGCGTCGATGACGTCCCGGTTCAGAACCGGCGCCTCGGCGTTGTCGGTGTGCGACGGCAGGGACCGGTCGGCGGTGACCGTGGGGTACCACAGCAGCTGGAAACGCAGCGCCGGCCCGCCGTGATCGCGGGCCAACAGCGCGGCCACCGCGGCGAGGTTGCCTCCCGCCGAGTCTCCGGCCACGGCGATGGTCTGCGGGTCGCCGCCGAGCTCGGCGGCGTGCTCGCCGACCCACTGCAGGGCCGCCCAGCAATCGTCCACACCGGCCGGGAACGGATTCTCCGGGGCCAGCCGGTAGCCGACGGACACCACGATGGCCTCGGCGCCGACGGCGTGCGCGCGGGCGACCGGGTCGTGGGTGTCCAGGTCGCCCAGGCAGAACCCGCCGCCGTGGTAGAAGACGACCACCGGCAGCGGGCGCAGCTCGCTGTCGGGCCAGTAGATGCGCACCGGGACGTCGGTGCGCCCGCCGTGGGCGATGGTGCGGTCCTCGATCCGCAGGTCCGGCAGCATCGTCGGCGGCACCTTGAGCAGCTTGAGCCGCTTGCGGGCGACCTCGACGCCGTCGGCCTCGCGGAATGTCATCGGGTAGGCGTCGAGCAACGCCTTGAAGGTCGCATCGATGCCGGGGCGGGCGATGGACGGCTCGCTCATGGGTTCACCGTACGCCGCGGGGTCACCGGTGCAGCGCGGTTCGCAGCGCCGCCAGCCCGGCCTCGAGCGCCGCAGTGGCGGTGGGCACCACGCCGGCATAGCCCAGGTAACCGTGCACCAGCGTCTCGGCGTTGTGCACCTGGGCGGCGACGCCGGCGGCGGACAGCAGCTCGCCGTACCGGATGCCGTCGTCGCGCAGCGGGTCGTAACCGGCGACGGCGATGTAGGCGGGCGCCAGGTTGCTCAGGTCCGTGGCGCGTCCCGGCGCCATGTCCGACGGCGGATTCGACAGGTCGACTTCGCCCGCGTACCAACGGGAGAACTCCGCGACGGCCTTGACGTCCAGGATCGGTGCGGTCGCGTTTTCGGCGAACGACGGCAGCGACGCGTCCCACATGGTCGAGGGATACCACAACAGCTGGAACACGATCGGCGGGCCGCCGTGGTCCCGCGCCCGCTGTGCCACGGCGGCCGAAATGGTGCCGCCGGCCGAATCCCCGGCAACGGCGATCCGGCTCGCGTCGCCGTGCAGTTCGGTGGCGTTCTCGGCGACCCAAAGCGTTGCGGCCCAAGCGTCTTCGACGGCGGCGGGGTAGGGGTGCTCGGGGGCCAGCCGGTAGTCGACGGACACCACGATCGCGTCGGCGCCGACCGCGTGCTGACGCGCGGTGCCGTCGTGGGTGTCGAGGTCGCCGATGACGAAGCCGCCGCCGTGGAAGTACAGCACCACCGGCGCGGGGGCGCCGTCCGGGTGGCCATCGGAATGGCTTGGCGGCCAATAGATCCGGACCGCGATCGGGCCGGTGGGGCCGGTGATCGTGCGGTCCTCGACCCGCAGCTCGGGGTGCAGCGGCCGGCGCGGCAGGTCGCGGAACCGCTGGCGCGCCGCGTCGATGCCGTCCTCAGTGGATAGCCGGAAGGGAACCGCATCCAGTACCTTCTGCAGGATGGGGTCGATAGCGGGTTTCTCGTCGGCTGTGTTATCCAAGCTGGGCATGGACGTACCGTACGCACCTCGTCTGGTGGCCGGGGCCTGGGTGGTGGCCGGCTGGGTGGCCCTCGGCTACGGCATCTACCTGACCGTGCTGGCGCTGCGCTCGCCGCCCGGAATCGAGCTGACCGGGCACTGGGTGTTGCAGCCGGCGTTCAAGGCCTCGATGGCCTTCCTGCTGACCCTGGCCGCGGCCGGGCATGCCGTCGTCCGCGAGCGGCGGTGGCTGATGCCGGCGCTGCTGCTGTCGGCCCTCGGCGACTGGGTGCTGGCGATCCCGTGGTGGACGCTGTCCTTCGTGGTGGGCCTGGCGGCATTCCTGTTGGCGCACATCTGTTTTGTGGGCGCGCTGCTGCCGCTGGTGCCGGCGTTCTCGGGGGCGTCGAAGGACGCGCGGCCGTCGACGGTGCGCATCGTTGCGGCGGTCCTGATGTGTGCGGCGTCGATCGCGCTGCTGGTCTGGTTCTGGCCCCACCTGGGCGCGGAGAAGCTGACGATTCCGGTGACGGTCTACATCGTGGTGCTGACGGCGATGGTGTGCACGGCCCTGCTGGCGAAGCTGCCGACGATCTGGACGGCGGTGGGGGCGGTGTGTTTCGCGGCCTCGGATTCGATGATCGCCATCGGCCGCTTCGTGCTGGGCAACGAGGCGCTGGCCGTGCCGATCTGGTGGTCGTATGCGGCGGCCCAGATCTTGATCACGGCCGGATTCTTCTTCGGCCGCGAGCTTCCCGCGGACGCCGACGGAGACGCCCCGGCGCCCGCCGAGAGCTGATTGTCGCCGGTGCCCGGTACGCTGCGGTCTGCGACGGTAAAACTCTGGATGGCAACATGATTCGCGGCCCGGGGGCCCGGTGAGCGGCGGCGCACGCACGCCCGTCGAGGTGGAGCCCATCGCCCGGGTGCTGCCGATGCTCTCGGTGCCGCATCTGGATCGCGAGTTCGACTACCTGGTGTCGGCCGAGCAGTCCGACGACGCCCAGCCCGGGGTGCGGGTGCGGGTGCGTTTCCACGGCCGGCTGGTCGACGGGTTTGTGCTGGAGCGCCGCCACGACACCGACCACCCCGGCAAGCTGGGGTGGCTGGATCGCGTCGTGTCGGCCGAACCGGTGCTCACCCCGGAGATCCGCCGGCTGGTCGACGCGGTCGCGGCGCATTACGCGGGCACCCGGCCCGACGTGTTGCGTCTGGCCGTGCCCACCCGGCATGCCCGCGTCGAGCGCGAACCGCTGGTGAGCCGTGATCCGGTGATCCCGGAGCCCGTCGACCCGTCGGGCTGGGACGGTTACGGCCGGGGCGCCCAGTTCCTGGCGGCGCTGGCCGAATCGCGCGCCGCCCGGGCCGTCTGGCAGGCGCTGCCGGGCGAGTCGTGGACGGACCGGTTCACCGAGGCCGCGGCGCAGACGGTGCGCACCGGCCGCTCGGTGCTGGCCATCGTTCCC
>NZ_QMEV01000108.1 GCF_003284935.1 Mycobacterium colombiense | reverse complement strand
CTTCGGCTTCCGCGGCCAGGGCTTCGGCTTCGGCGGCCAGGGCTTCGGCGGCGGCGGCGTCGGCGCGCGCCCGCGCCTCGGCGGCCACCGCTTCGGCTTCCGCGGCCAGCGCCCGAGCGGCGGCCGCTTCGGCCTGCGCCCCCGCGTGGGCCTCCACCTTTTCCCGCGGCGGCGGTTTGGGCTGCATTCGGGGCTGATTGAGGAGCGGCTGACGGTTCGGCCTCGGGGCGCCGGCGACCCGCGCCTGCTGCTCGGCCACCCGGTACGGACCGGCCAGGAAATCGATCAATACCAGCGCCACGCCGGCCAGCAGGACCAGCGGCAACGCAAACGAGGGGCGCGTGACCATCCCCCAGATGCCGGCGACGGTCAGCGGCGCCGCGAACAACACCGCGGCGCCGGGGTACCGACCACCTAGCTCAAGGATTGTCGCGGGCACCGCCGAGGCCCGGGCGGCCAGCGGGAGCCGATCCGGCTGGCTACCGACGACTCTCTGAGATCCCACGATCCCTCTCCTTCACGGAGATGCTGGCACACAAAGAGTACTGCGCTAACGGGCGCGGCGGTGGATCAAATTTTCGTGTCTTGCCAGCAATATCGCCGTATTACCGGCGCCGGACGGCGACACGGTCGGTCACGGTAGCTCGCGGCGACGCCGAGCGTGGGCAGATACGTCACCGCGTGACAGGCGGCGCCAACCGCTTGGCGAGATACGGCGCCGTGCGGCTGTGTTTTGCGCGCGCCACCTTCTGCGGTGGCCCCGCCGCGACGACCCCACCGCCGTCGCTGCCGGCCCCCGGCCCCAGGTCGATCACCCAGTCCGCGCCCGCCACCATCCGCATGTCGTGTTCGGCCACCACGACGCTATTGCCCGCGTCGACCAGGCGGTGCAGCTGACGGTCGAGCAGATCCACGTCGGCGGGGTGCAGCCCGGTGGTCGGCTCGTCGAGGACGTAGAGGGTATGCCCTCGCCGGGGTCGCTGCAGTTCGGCGGCGAGCTTGATCCGCTGCGCCTCGCCACCCGACAGCTCCGTTGCGGGCTGCCCGAGGCGGAGATAGCCCAGACCGACCTCTTGCAGCGTGATCAGGCTCCGTGCCGCGGAGGCGACGTCGGCGAAAAACTCCGCGGCCTCATCGACGGTCATCGCCAGCACGTCGGCGATCGTGCGGTCGCGATAGCGCACCTCGAGTGTCTCGTCGGAGTAACGCGCTCCGTGACACGTTGGGCAGGTGGCGTATGTGCCTGGCAGGAACAACAATTCGACCGAGACGAACCCCTCGCCCTGACAGGTGGGGCAGCGACCTTCGGCCACGTTGAACGAGAACCTGCCCGCCGTCCAACCCCGACGACGCGCCTTCGGGATTGCGGCGAACTCCCGGCGCACGGCGTCGAACAAGCCGGTGTAGGTCGCCAGCGTCGAGCGCGGCGTGCGTCCGATCGGGCGCTGGTCGACGGACACCAGCCGGTTGATCTGCTCGGCTCCCTCTACCCCCACACCGACACTCGCGTCATGATCGAGATCGGCTATGCCACTGTCGGTTTCGTCGTCATCGGATTCGACCGCGTCGGCCGCTCGTCCGGTGCCGAGCTGGCTGTGCACGACATCGCCGAGGACCTTGACGACGAGTGTCGACTTGCCCGACCCGGACACCCCGGTGACCGCGGTGTACACGCCAAGGGGTAGGCCCACCTCGAGGTCTCGCAGATTGTGGAAGCAGATTCCGCGCAGCCGTAGCCACCCGGACGGCGTGCGCGGTTGACGAGGCTGCGGGCCGGCTTTGTCGAAAAGGTATCTACGAGTGACGGATTCCTCGATGTCGGCCAGACCGGGCACCGGTCCGCTGTAGAGCACGCCCCCGCCAAGCTCACCGGCGCCAGGTCCCACGTCGACGATCCAGTCGGCGCGGCGCACCACGTCCATGTCGTGTTCGACGACGAATAGCGAATTGCCCGCGCGCCGTAGGCGATCGAGCACCTCGAGCAGCGGTTCGGCGTCGGCGGGGTGCAGTCCGGCCGACGGCTCGTCCAGCACATAGAGCACGCCGAACAAGCCGGCGCGCAGTTGGGTGGCCAGCCGCAACCGCTGCAGTTCGCCGGGTGACACCGTCGGAGTGCGGCGACTCAGCGTGAGATAGCCGAGGCCGAGATCGATGAGTACCTGCAGGCGTGCGACGAGGTCGGCGGCGATCATGGTCGCCACCTCCGTCAGCTCGCCGGATTCCGTGGATTCGTACGCGGCCGCAGCATCAGTCCGGGAGGCCGTCGGGCGCAACGCGTCGGCAAGCTCGGCCAAGGGCATCGCCGTGTAGTCGGCGATCGTGCGACCGGCGAACGTCACCTGCAGCGCCTCGGGCCGCAACCCGGAACCGTCGCACACCGGGCACTCGACGGTGTCGACGAATTGCAGTACGCGGCGACGCATCATCGCGCTGTGGGAGTTGGCCAGCGTGTGGCGGACGTGACGTTCGGCGCTGGAGAACGTGCCGTTGTAGTAATAATCGGCCTGCACCGGGTGCTGGCCCGGATCGATTTCGACCGTTGGCTGCTCGTCGGTGAACAGAATCCAATTACGTTGCCGCTTAGGAAGTTTGTGCCATGGCTTGTCGATGTCGTACCCCAGCGTGACGAGGATGTCGCGCAGGTTTTGGCCTTGCCACGCGCCCGGCCATGCGGCGACGGCGCCCTCGCGGATGGTCAGCGAGGGGTCTGGTACCAGCGTCTCCTCGGTGACCCGATGGATGCGTCCCAGCCCGTGGCATTCGGGACACGCCCCCACCGCGGTGTTGGGCGAGAACGCATCGGAGTCCAGGCGTTCCGTCGCCCCGCGCGGGTAGGTGCCGGCGCGCGAGAACAGCATCCGCAGCAGGTTCGACAGCGTGGTGACGGTGCCCACCGTCGACCGCGACGTCGCCGAGCCGCGGCGTTGCTGCAGCGCGACGGCAGGAGGTAGCCCGGTGATGTCATCCACCTTGGGTGCGCCGGTGGGCAATAGCAGCCGACGCGCGTACGGGGCGACCGATTCGAAGTAGCGGCGCTGGGCCTCGGCATAGATGGTCCCGAAGGCCAACGACGATTTGCCGGATCCGGAGATCCCGGTGAACGCGACCAGCGCGTCACGCGGCGCCACGACGTCGACACCGCGCAGATTGTGGACCCGCGCCCCGTAAACACGCACGCACGGGTCGATTTCGTCCGCGCTTTGATCGGGCAGTTGAGTCATCTTGCTCAGCCGAATACCCCTGTTACGGCCGCGGCAAGCGCTATGTTTGCTGCTCGCCATCGGATCTGATGCCTCAACCGCTCCCTGCTCTGGCCTAGCATTCTTCCATGAGTGACGTAAACGATGAGGTAGCAGCCGTCCTGCAGTATCTAGAAGAAAATGAGAAAACCGCTCTTGAGAATGGGCGCAACGATCTGGCGGACCGGATCGCCGCCCAACGACGTAAACTCCTCGAACCACTACCCGCTGATCTGGTTCAACTGCTTAACGACATTGCCGACGGGCTCGAAGCAGCGGGATCTGATGACATTCTCACCGGCGACACGATCACCTACATCCGCAAAGCCGCCAACGACCTGCATCGCCACAACCGTTGACGAGCGCGCAAACCACGAATTGCGAAAACCCTTTGTAGTCGACCTTATTGGCGGTCCACCGTGGGGTATCGAGGTTTTCTTGTCGATGCCGATGATCGACCATGCCGTTTCGACGTCGGGTCGGGCGGGAATTCCGCCGTGGCCATGACGGAGCGAGGGCTGTGCGGCCCACCACGTTTCTGCGTTTGGCGAATCGGGCAACGTCACTCATCCACTAACGCTCGAGAGGTTTGGGCGATGATCCCATTCCTCCGGCCACTCCGGTTGCTGCGATTGGTCCTCATCGTCGCGGCGCTGCAAAAGGCGTTCGGCGACGGCCTCATCGGCATGATCACCGCGACCGTGGCCGCTTGGATCGTCCATCGCGTCGCCGAGGAAGAAACCACAACGCAGGCCGCGACCGCCGCGCAAATCGACGAGCTACGCGCGCAGATCGCGCAACTCACGGGGCTGCTAACGGAAGCGGCTGGCAAGCCAGATGCCGGCGCGGGGGCCGCTGCCACCACTCCCCGAGCCACGAAATAGTTCGTCGACGTGGGGCCGTGGCCACGCCGTGAGGATCACCAGCACGACGGGCAGCAGCACGGCCACCGTGAGCACAATCGTCTGCCAGACCGCGGCTTTCATCGTGAAGTGCTCCAGGTGCGTGAGATGAAAGATCAAGTGCGGGATGGCGAAAAACAGGTACGCGCCCAGCGCGATGCGCACCATGCGCCGCTCCATCGTGATTGCACTGACAACGAATATGAGCGCAAGCGAGAGATTCATGGCGCCATAGTCGCGCATGAGGTGTTCGGAGTACGGCGGGATGAGATCAACCCAGGGCACGTAGTCGTAGAACGCATGAGGGGCCAGCGTCGCGACGAGCCCGACCACCACCTCCACGACGGTCAGAAACCACACCCCGGCGCGAAGCGCAACCGGCGAAGCATTCACCGCAACCCCTTGTGTCGACGGTGCGGCAGGTAAGCGCGGATGGCGTCGCGGTAGGGCAGCTGGCCCGTGGCGACTTGTTCGCCGAGGTATTCCTCGAAGGTGATCGTGCCGGCTGCGTGCTCCGGGGTGAGCAGCCCGCCGGCGCGGATCCCGCCAAATACCTTGCCGGGCAATCGGACCGGGACGATGCGTCGGCGCTTACCGACGATCGCCAGGTAGCTGCGGGCAAGATCGTCGATCGCACGCGCCTGCGGGCCACCGAAATCCGGCGCACGCCCTATCGGCTCGCCCAGCGCCAATTGGGCCAACCGTGCGCCCACGTCGCGCACGTCGACCGGTTGGAACCGCAGGCTCGACGGCAGCGCCAGGACCGGTGGTTTCGCGAGCATGCGCAACATGAAGGCGATCAGATCGTGAAACTGGGTCGCCCGCAGCACCGTCCACGGCAGGCCCGACTCGGCAATCAGGCGTTCGTTGGCGAGCATCATGCGATAGAGCGCGAATGGGACGCGGTCGATACCGACAATGGAGACGTACACCAGATGCGGTCCGCCCGCCCGTTTGGCCGCCGCGACCACGTGCTCGCTGGGATAGACGCAGTGCACGATGGTGTCGACGCCGTCCATCGCTGCGTCGAGTCCCGCGCCGGTTTGCACGTCCCCCACGACATGCCGGACATCGGTGGACTGTTCGGGCCGCCGCCCGCGGCTCAGGACGCGGACGTCCTGCTCCGCGGCCACCAGGTTGTCGACAACGATGCGGCCTACGGTTCCCGTGCCGCCGGTTACGAGTACTGAGTTGGTCACACCCTATGAACCGGGCAGGCCCGCCGGATGTGACAACTGTTCGGCAAGAAATCGCAATTTCTCGGGATTGGCCAGGATCCGCACGGCCGCTATCCGCTGGCCGGTGATCTCGAAGCACAAGACACCGGCCAGTGTGTCGCCGTCGAATGCCAGCATCGCCGGCTCGCCGTTGACTTCGGCGGCGTCGAGACGCAGCCGTACCTGCGCCAGGTTTCTGGTGAACACCCGCGCCACGTACTGGGCCATCCGGTCGCGGCCCGAGATCGGGCGCCGGGCGGCCGCCACCTTGCCGCCGCCGTCGGCCGTGGAGGTCGCATCGGCGGTCAAGATTTCGACGAGTCCGGCCACGTCGCCGGCGCTCGCGGCGGTGAAGAAGCGATCGACCAGGGACCGCCACTGTGCCGGCTCCGGTCGGTGCGCCGGCTGACGGGGTTCGCCCAGTCGCTGCCTGGCTCGCCGGTACAGCTGCCGGGCGTTGACCTCCGACGTCTCGAGGATCTCGGCGATCTCTAAATGGCTGTAAGCGAACGCTTCTCTGAGCACGAACGCCGCTCGCTCGTTCGGCTTGAGTTGCTCCATCACGCTCAGCAGCGCAATGGACACCGACTCGCGTTGCTCGGCACTTTCCTGCGGGCCGAGCGACCGGTCGTCGGTGAGGACTGGCTCCGGAAGCCACGGCCCGGGGTAGACCTCCCGGCGAGCGCGGGCCGACGTGAGCCGGTTGAGGCACAGGTTCGTGACAGCCTTGGTAAGCCACGCCGGCAGCGATTCGATGAGCGCTGAGTCCGCGCCGTGTAGTCGCAGGTATGCATCCCGCACCGCGTCTTCGGCTTCGGTCGCCGACCCCAGCAGTCGGTAGCCAACCAGAACAGGCGCGGCCGCTGAGCCTCGAAGTGCTCCACGAGGTCGGTCACACCGCCAAGACTGCCACGGTTCGGCCGTCGCCGGATGGCTGCGACCGCACAGCCGGCGCGGTCTTTCGCTTGGCAGGGCAGAGCGTGGTTTCGGAACCAACCGGTTGTGGAAAACTTCAGCGCGATCAGAGGAGAGGCGCGTGACGACCACCCATCCCGAACGGCTTCCGCTGTTGACGCGGCGCGACCGCATCATGATCACCCTCACCGTGCTTGCGTCCACGGCGGCCGGGATTCTCTACTTCGCCCACGCGAATGCATTGCTGGCGTTCATCATCTCCGCACTCGCGTTGGCCACACTGGCATCTCTGGTCGGCCGTTCGGTGGAGGCGGTCGGAGACCGGCTCGGGCCCAACGCCACTGGGATATTGCAGACGGCGCTGGGAAACCTGCCGGAGTTGTTCGTCATCTTGTTCGCGCTCAAGGCAGGCCTTTACGGCGTGGTGAAGGCCACCATCGTCGGGTCGATTCTCTCCAACGCCCTGCTGGTGCTCGGGCTGGCATTCGTGGCCGGCGGGATCAAGCACGGCCGCCAGCGTTTCGCCGCCGACGACGGGCGCACCCTCGGACTGATGTTCACCCTCGCGGTGTTCATCCTGGCCGTCCCCTCGCTGACGGCTGCGATACACACCCCGGCGCAACAGCACGAACGGGCGGTGTCGGTCGTCGTCTCCGTCGTCATGCTCGCGCTGTTCGCACTCTCGCTGCCCGCCACGCTGGGAAACCGAGCCACCGACCCGGCGCCGCAAGCCGGTGAGAAACCCTCCAGAGCGACCTCTCCCATTGTGGCCAGCCCCGATTCGGCCCACGCCGCCAGTGCCGCAACAGCACACGGCGAGTGGCCGTTGGCGATGGCCATCGGCATGCTGGCCCTCGCCGGAATCGGTGCGGCCTTCGTGTCGGAATGGTTCGTCGCCGCCCTAGAGCCGGCGATGCACGCAGCGGGCATCAACGAGGTGTTCGCCGGTCTGGTGATCGTGGCCATCGCCGGCAACGCAGTGGAGAATTTCGTCGGCATTCAACTGGCGGCCAAGAACCAGATGGACTACGCGGTTCAGGTTGTCCTCCAGTCGCCCGTCCAGATCGCACTCACCATCGCCCCGATCGTCTGCCTCGCGGCGGCATGGCTCGGCCAGCCCGGTTTCGATCTGGTGTTCTCGCCGCTGCTGTTGGCGTCGATGATTATGTCGGCGCTGGTCGCGGTGCTGGTGACCTTCGACGGCGAGTCCACCTGGTTCGAGGGAGCAGTGCTCATCGCGCTCTATGTTGCGATCGCCACGTCGTTCTGGTGGGGATGAGTCGCTCCAACGGTCTACACATGGTCGAAGCGCCTTGGGATGAACGATCGGCGGGGCTCGAACCCGCGACCAACGGATTATGAGCCCCTAGGTCTATCCGGTTTAGAGGCTCTGCAACGTCGCCGCGCGATCCTTGAGCCGCTCAAAACGCCTAGTCACAGTAGGACAGACGGGTCGGCGAGCCAATTGCAGCGTACCGTCCGTTGTCCCAGGTGGCCGGATTGCCGCCGCGCTGCTGTCACGCTGCTGTCACGGTGTTGCTCAGCCTATGTTTGTCGGTGCGTCGGAGGACACTGGAGTCATGAGTGATGAGAGTTACGACGGCTACCGAATGGTCGATGTGAACTCGGGACAGGTGTTTCGGGTGCGCGGCGCTCGGGTGGTCAATTCCAACGGAGGGTCGCCCGCTTATCGCATCAGGGCAGGCGGCCGAGTGGTAGACGCCAACTCCGGAGAGTTGCTTTTCCGCATCCGTGGCGGTGGGCGTGTGGTCGACGTGAACAGTGGTGAACTGCGGTATCGGCTGCGGGGCTGACGCCACCGCGCAGGGGATCCTATGAGTGACAACATGTTTAAGGAAGACGCAGCTGAGCACAAGGTTCTGTATCACTACACGGATGCAGGCGGTTTGGCGGCAATCGTTCAGCAGGGACTGTTGCGGGCGACCGACATACGGTTCCTCAACGATCCGCTGGAACTCAGGTACGCGTGGGAAGCACTGCTTGCCGCCCTGGAAACGGCCAAGGCGGAAAAACCCGAATACTCTGAGGCTTACGATGCTGCCTTGCAGGCGATTTCAATGACCAATGCTATCGATCCGGACGCAATTGAAGACCGCATTTTCTCAACGTCATTCTCGGAGAACGGCGACGAATTGGGCCAGTGGCGTTCGTACGCTGATGACGCGAAAGGCGTGGCGCTGGGGTTCGACAAGGAAAACATAACGATGCTTAAAGTTCCATACTACTACCATACGGAGCACGGCCAGCTTGTTCAAATGACAGCGATCGAGGGTGGTACTAACAAGCAGGTTCCGTTTACGTGGGGCGCGTTCACCCAGCAAGTGCAGTATGGCGATGAGGCACGACAGCGCGCAATCGAGGCGGTGCTCTACCAAGTCGAACAGTCTTGTGGAAAGAACGGTGAGGGGCGGCTTTCAACCCGGCTATTTAACGTCATCAACCAAATCCCGGTGTGGCTGTCGATGCTTGCGTTGGTAAAGAAGACGACCTATCAAAGCGAGCAAGAGTGGCGACTTACAATAGCGGAACACTTCGGATCGTCATCCCTGTCGATAAAGAATGCTCTATCGAATGTCGAAGAGTTCAAATGGGCCGCACAAGGACCCCTTCAGACCGTTGACGTGAAGTTCCGGCCAGGTGGGCTGGCGGGTTTCAAGCCGTACACCGAAATCCCGTTTGAGAGATCTGCGCTCGTCAAAGTCGTCATTGGACCCAACGTGGAAAGCCGCGACAAGGCGGTCTCCACTGCGAAGCGGTTGTTACAGCGCTATGGATATTGGCACACCGAGGTCGTGGCGTCGGAGCATGAGTACCGCGTGTAGGCCCGTCGCTACGCCTTAGTCTTCAGTAATGACTTCGGCACTGACGGCGTGGCTCCTGGCTGATCCGTGTCCTCCTGCCACGCAACCCGACGGGCTCACTCAACCGTGGGCAACTGTCATAGCTGCGTTCATTGCTGTCATTGGCGCTGGGATTGCCTACGCCGGGGTAACGAAGACCACCCGTACTACAAGGCGTGAAAACCGTAGAGATGAAAAGGTGGCGGTCTTGACAGAGGCTAGTGCTGCAATCCAGGAGCTCACCAGAGCGATTGACCGTGTCGGCTTGCCAGAAGATGCAGCGGTTCGCGCCGCGCGCGTCGCAAAGATGGACGATGGGCCAATGAAGAAACTTGGCGATAAGTCTTCAATGGCTGCAACCAAGTTGGCTCTCTACGGCTTTGATGCTGCCGCTGAGCAAGCAGAGACACTCAACGACACGCTTCGAATTCCCTGGGACAGCTTACGCAAAGACCCTGGCACTGCAGTGAATCTCAACGATTGCCACCAGGCGTACGACAGGACCCAACGTGAAATCCATACCGCTTTAAAGGGACTGCTGGAGGGCTAGCCGTTCCGTCGCTGCAGCTCGACAACGTTGGCTAGAGCGGCCGCAACCGGACGGGCCAGCTTCGGTGCCGCCGTCTCGTCCTCGCGGATGTAGTCCGCGTAGGTGGTTAGCGTAAGTACGAA
The DNA here is from genome assembly GCF_003284935.1 of Mycobacterium colombiense. Lineage (GTDB taxonomy): Bacteria > Actinomycetota > Actinomycetes > Mycobacteriales > Mycobacteriaceae > Mycobacterium > Mycobacterium arosiense_A. Next base: position 490 of record NZ_QMEV01000108.1, on the reverse strand, counting down.
ACTCGAGTGCCCCAGCCACTTTGACACCTGCATGTAGTGCTCCCCTGCCGACAGTGCCAGCGTAGCGAACGTGTGCCGCAAGTCGTGGAACCGTACGCTCCCAAGGCCAAGGGCCTTAGTCGCTGGCTGAAAGTAGTTGTGGTACAGGTTGTCCACCACAATGGGCTTGGCCCAATCAAACTGCGCCACGCCGCCCGACGTTGTGCCGCCGCGACTGTTGCGCCTGCCGGGAAACAACGGCGCGTGCGCTACGTACTTCACGCCTTCTGCGTTGATGCCTGAAAACGGATGGATTCGCGACAAGTAGTCCCTCATATCGTCCGCCAACCACGGCGGGAGGGGGACTACGCGATTGGTGCTAGTCTCACTTTTCGGCGTGCCTTCTATCCATTGAAGCGGCGTAGGCGCTGAGAGCCGTGTGAGGGGGACCCGTTTGGTGGTCCAGTCGCTATGCAACTTTCGGTTGGTGGGCCGTGGCCCACTGTAGGGC
>NZ_QMEV01000107.1 GCF_003284935.1 Mycobacterium colombiense | reverse complement strand
GGCCACGGTGGTCGCGCATTCGAAGTTGTTGCCGACCATCGACATTGCGGCCGAGGCGGTGTCGGCGGCCGAGCCTTCGCGCTGAGCGCGGCTCCGCCACTGTGGTCGCGGCCTGGATGATCGTGGTGCTGCTGACGGTGACCGGCGCCGCCGCGTACCTGGGCTCGGCGGTGGTGGCGCGCCACCGCGCCCAGGCGGTGGCCGACCTCGCCGCCCTGGCCGCCGCGAACCGGCTGAGCTCCGGTGCGGGCACGGCGTGCGCGGACGCCACCATGGTGGCCCGCCGGATGTGGGTCAATGACATCGGTTGTGTCATCGACGGTCTCGATGTCGTCGTCACGGCGCGGGTGGCGCTTGCCTTCGGCGGCGCGGCCAAGGCTGCCGCGCGGACGGGACCCGCGACCGGGAACGACTAGGGCGCGGCGTCCGGCGTCGGCGACAATCCCGCGGAGGCCAGTTCGTCGTCGGTGGGCAGGCGCAGCGAAACCAGCCCGGCGTAGGTATCCGGTTCCAGTTCCACCCGGTTGACGGTGACGTGCACCGGCACCCATTCCCCGTCGTTGCCGGGCAACCGCAACACCCGGCTGGTGGCGCCGCCGCTGAATTCCCTTGTCATGGTGGACATCAGGTCCCGGTCATCGGGGTGGACCCGGGGCTTGCCCGTCTCACTGCCGCGCCAGTCGTAAAAGGTGCAGGGCTCGTCGAGCCATTTCAGCAGCGACCAGGTGTTGAGGTCGATCAGTGCGCGGTGCACCCCGGCCTGAGCCAGGCCGCTGAGGATTCGTCGCGCCAGATCATCGGTCGATACCTCCGGCCCCTTCAATTCGGATTGCCAGTTGATGGCCCGCGCCACCAAATGCTCGCGGCCATCGGGCCCCGGCTCTAACACCGTGCGCGCCACAAAACCTATCCGGATAGACTCGCCCCGCCAGTCGGTGAGATCCCAAGTACTGCACAGTGTTTGGCCTGGCTTGGCCTTGACCGCCATGGCCAGCACCTTGGTTTCGTTGGGGTTGAGTTCCCGCGACGGCAGGTCCTCGGCGAAGGCCCTGCCGAAGGTGACTTCGACCTCGGGATTCTTGCCGCTGTTGATCAGCGACTCGCGGGTGTCGGTGGCCACGCCGAGGGTCAGGTCCCACTTGAGCGGACCGGGCACCGGCCGCTCCGGCGGTTCGGCGTCGGCGGGGCCTGTCCAGACATGCACGCCGTGGATGAATCCGTCGGACATCACCACCGGTTCGGTGCGAATGATGCGATCCCGCTTGGGCGTGATGCTGGTCAGGGCCTGGCCGGTCTGCACCGACTCGGCGATCGCCGTGCGGACCGCCGCCAGATAGGGGCTGCGGCGCAGGAACGTGGTGATGGGGACGAGATTCTTGAGTTGGCGCCCTTGCGCCACCACGGTGGGATCACCCCCGAGTGTCTCCACGAGCAACCAGTCGTGGGCCATGCGGCCGATTTTACGGTGAGGGCGCGGCCCCAGAGGAGTGCGGGCTTCGGCGCACGACCCGGTGGCCGGTCGTCACCCGCCCGCATCGCCCTGCCGTGGCCCCCGCGTCAGCTCCGCGAGAACCAGCTTCAGCACCAGCACCGCGCCCGCCTTGTCGAGCGGGTCGTTACCGTTGCCGCACTTGGGGGACTGCACGCAGGACGGGCAGCCCCGGGGACACTCGCACGCCTCGATGGCGGCGGCCGTGGCACCCAACCAGGTGCGGGCCTGACGAAACCCCCGTTCGGCGAATCCCGCGCCGCCCGGATAGCCGTCGTAGACGAAGACGCTGGGCAGCCCGAGCGGATCGGGCCCGACGGCGGTGGACAGGCCGCCGATGTCCCCGCGATCGCAACTGGCGACCAGCGGCAGCAGCCCGATGGCGGCGTGCTCGGCGGCGTGCAGAGCTCCCGGGATCCGGGTCGGCCCAATGCCCTTGCGCTGCAACGCATCTTCGGTGATCGTGTACATCGCCGCCATGGTGGCCAGGGTGTGCTCCGGCATGTCGAGCTCGATGAAGTCGATCACCTCCCCGGAGAGCCGGCGGCGCAAGTACCCCACCACCTGATGGGTGACCCGGACCGGCACCAGGCCCAGGGTGACCGGCCCGAACGTCAGGCGCTCACCCGTGCCGGTGACGGCGATGTCGGTGATCTCCCGCGCGTACGTCGCGTAACCGGGGTCCTCAGCGTGCACGAACGCGATGCCCTGCTCGGTGTCCAGCGAGTCCACCACGTAGCTGTCGCCCTGATGCAGATACACCGCGCCGGGGTGGACGGTGGCCGGCGCCTGACCCGCGCCGGCGCTGCCCAGCAACCGTCCGGTGTCGGCCTCCACGATGACGATCTGGCCGCCCGCCGACCCCCGGATATCCACCGCGGCATGCGGTTCCAGGCCGGGCACCGGAAAATACTTTCCGCTGCGCCGCCGCAGCAGCCCGTCATCGACCAGGCCGTCGGCCACCTCGGTGGCCCCCAGGGTGCGCACCTCAGCCTCGTCCAGTGGCAATTCGGTTGCCGCGCACAGCAGCTGCGGGCCCAGGATGTACGGATTGGCCGGGTCGATCACGACCCGCTCGACCGGCTTGTCCAGCAGCGCCGCGGGGTGGTGCACCAGATACGTATCCAGCGGATCGTCCCGGGCGACCAGCACCACCAGCGCTCCCTGGCCGCGCCGCCCGGACCGGCCGGCCTGCTGCCAGAACGAGGCGACCGTGCCGGGGAAGCCGGCGAGCACCACCGCGTCCAGGCCCGCGATGTCCACGCCCAGCTCCAGCGCGTTGGTGGTGGCCAGGCCCCGCAACCGGCCCTCGGCCAGCGCGCGCTCCAGCGCGGTGCGGTCCTCGGCCAGGTAGCCGGCCCGATACGACGCCACCGCGCGGGACAGCTCCGGAGCGATGTCGTCCAGCCGCGCCTGCGCGCCCAGCGCGGTCAGTTCCGCGGCGCGACGGGACCGCACGAACGTCAGCGTCTGAGCGCCCTCGGCGATCAGGTCGGCCATCACCCGCGCCGCCTCGGCGCCGGCGGAGCGGCGCACCGGCGCGCCGTTCTCGCCGGTCAGGTCGGCCCGCAGCGCGGGCTCCCACAACGCCACGGTCCGGGCGCCCTGCGGCGAACCGTCCTCGGTGACCTCCTCGACCGGAAGCCCGATCAGCTCGGCGGCCGTCGCGCCCGGCGAATCCGTTGTCGCACTGGCGAAGATCACCGTCGGCGACGACGAGTAGCGGGCGCACAGCCGCAGCAGGCGGCGCAGCACCATCGCCACGTTCGAGCCGAATACCCCGCGGTAGTAATGGCATTCGTCGACGACCACGAATCGCAGACCGCGCAGCAGGACGGCCCAGCGGGCGTGGTTGCGCAGGATCGACAAGTGGATCATGTCGGGATTGGAGAACAACCACCGCGAACGTTCCCGCGCGAACCGGCGGACTTCGTCGGGGCTGTCGCCGTCATAAGCGGTGGGCCCGACGTCCCGGCAGCGCGGAATCGCCGCGGTCAGCGCGTGCGCGGCGCGCAGTTGGTCGTGGCCCAGCGCTTTGGTCGGGGACAGGTAGAGCACCCGCGCCCGCGGATCGGTCGCCAGCGCGTTGAGGACCGGAAGCTGATAGGCCAACGACTTGCCCGAAGCGGTACCGGTGCTGAGCACGACGTGCCGACCCGCGTACGCCAGGTCGGCGGCCGCGAACTGATGCGACCACGGTGAGGTGATCCCGCGCGCGGCGAACGCGCCGATGACGTCGGGCTCGGCCCAATCCGGCCACTCGTGCGGCCGGCCGCTGCGCGGTGGCAGTTCGGCGACGTGACGCAGCGGCTGCTCGTCGGCCGCGGTCCCGGCGAGTGCGGCGGCAAGCAGGTCGCTGCCGAAACTCGCCATCTCACTTCCTCCGGGATCCGATCGTGAAATCGGCCGTCGCAGCGGCCTTCGAATCGGCGGATGACACAAGTCTGTCGCCGACGCGATGAACATGGTTGACTATTTGCGGTCGCAGCTTCTGTGTTCGTGTCAAACTTTCGCAGGATCGACGTTGCGGCCGCGGTTCCTGCGAGGTTAATCGGTCGGGTGAACTTCCGGCGACTCAGCGAGGTATGGCGGTCGTACCAGGCCCGGGGCATCGAAAAGCGATGCCCCGCACCCAGAAGAAAAGGAAAGATCGAGAGATGCCACAGGGAACTGTGAAGTGGTTCAATGCGGAGAAGGGCTTCGGCTTCATCGCCCCTGAAGACGGTTCCGCGGATGTATTTGTCCACTACACGGAGATCCAGGGTTCGGGCTTCCGCACCCTCGAAGAGAACCAGAAGGTCGAGTTCGAGATCGGCCATAGCCCTAAGGGCCCCCAGGCCACCGGAGTCCGCTCCGTCTAGACGAGAGCAGACCTGAACGGATACCCCCCGTGCAGACCCGCCCAGCGGGTTCAGCCGGGGGGTTTCCTCCTTTACTGCGGCAACCGGCTGTGCATCCCCGTCGATGCCCGACGCCGCGCCGGTTGCCTCAAGACGCGGGCGGGCACCCTGGCCTACTGTCGGTGGCGTGAGCCAGCTTTCCTTCTTCACAGCGGAGTCGGTGCCGCCCGCGGTCGCCGATCTTTCCGGGGTGCTGGCGGCGTCCGGGCAGATCGTCACCGTCGGTGCCACCGGTGAAAATCCCGTTGCGGGTGCTCGGCTGTCGGTGGTCGTGGATCAGCCCTGGCGGGCCTCGGCGCTGGCCGAGATGATCCGCGAGGCGGGTCTGGTCGCCGAGATCAGCCGGACCGACGAGGACACCCCGTTGGTGCGCACCGCCGTGGACCCCTCGCTGAGCACGCTGGCCGCCGAATGGACGCGCGGGGCGGTCAAGACCGTGCCGCCGCGCTGGCTGCCCGGGCCGCGCGAACTGCGAGCGTGGACGCTGGCGGCCGGAAACCCGGAGGGCGAGCACTACCTGCTGGCGCTGGACCCGCACGCGCCGGACACGCACTCGCCGCTGGCGTCGGCGTTGATGCGCGTCGGGATCGCGCCCACCCTGATCGGCACCCGCGGCGGTCGGCCGGCGCTGCGGATCAGCGGACGCCGCAGGCTATCGCGCCTGGTAGAGAACGTGGGGGAGGCGCCGGAGGGCGCCGAGGCGTCCGCGCGGTGGCCGCGAGTTTAGCCGCGCGGTGGCGCCCGGAATCGCGTCGGCTTTCGCCCGTTTTCGCGAGGGTCAGTTTGCGCAGGCCCGCCCAAGGGTGCGAAATTGTCAGGTGCCGCAGGGCGAAGGAACGGTCGCGTACCTGAATTTCACCGGAATTTTCGATGCCGACCTGTCATTCTTCCTGCAGGTGGTCTCGCAGGGGGGACCAATCACGGATGGAGCGTAAGGGCAGTTGGCTGACCCGAAACTAAAGGACACCGGCAGCGGCGGGAACGGCAGCCGCCGGCGACTCGTGATCGTCGAGTCGCCCACCAAGGCGCGCAAACTGGCCGGCTACCTGGGCTCCAGGTACATCGTCGAGTCCTCGCGCGGCCACATCCGCGACCTGCCCCGGGCCGCCGCCGACGTGCCGGCGAAGTTCAAGTCGGAGCCCTGGGCCCGCCTCGGGGTCAACGTCGACGCGGACTTCGAACCGCTGTACATCATCAGCCCCGAGAAGAAGAGCACGGTCACCGAGCTCAAGGGCCTGCTCAAGGAAGTCGACGAGCTCTACCTGGCCACGGATGGTGACCGCGAGGGCGAGGCCATCGCCTGGCACCTGCTGGAAACCCTCAAGCCGAACATCCCGGTCAAGCGGATGGTGTTCCACGAGATCACCGAGCCGGCCATCCTCGAGGCCGCCGAAAACCCGCGCGACCTGGACATCGATCTGGTCGACGCGCAGGAAACCCGGCGCATCCTGGACCGGCTGTACGGCTACGAGGTCAGCCCCGTGCTGTGGAAGAAGGTCGCGCCCAAGCTGTCGGCCGGCCGGGTCCAGTCGGTGGCCACCCGGATCATCGTGCAGCGCGAACGCGACCGCATGGCGTTCCGCAGCGCCTCCTACTGGGACATCGTGGCCCAGCTGGACGCCAGCGTGTCCGACCCGCAGGCCGCGCCGCCCACCTTCACCGCCCGCCTGACGGGGGTCGACGGTCTGCGCGTGGCCTCCGGCCGCGACTTCGACTCGCTGGGCCAGCTGCGCAAGGCCGACGAGGTGACCATCCTCGACGAGGCGAGCGCCACGCAGCTGGCGGCGGGCCTGCGCGGGGCCCAGCTGTCCGTCGCGTCGGTGGAGGAGAAGCCCTACACCCGGCGCCCGTACGCGCCGTTCATGACCTCGACGCTGCAGCAGGAAGCCGGCCGCAAGTTGCGGTTCTCCTCCGAGCGCACCATGAGCATCGCCCAGCGGCTCTACGAAAACGGCTACATCACCTATATGCGTACCGACTCCACCACGCTTTCGGAGTCGGCGATCAACGCCGCGCGCACGCAGGCCCGCCAGCTCTACGGCGCCGAATACGTGTCGCCGTCGCCGCGGCAGTACACCCGCAAGGTCAAGAACGCGCAGGAGGCCCACGAGGCGATCCGCCCCGCGGGTGAGACGTTCGCGACCCCGGACGCGGTGCGCCGCGAACTCGACGGCGACGAATTCCGCATCTACGAGCTGATCTGGCAGCGCACCGTGGCCTCGCAGATGGCCGACGCCCGCGGCACCACGCTGAGCCTGCGGATCAACGGCCAGTCAACCGGCCGAGATGTGGTGTTCTCGGCCAGCGGTCGCACCATCACCTTCGCCGGCTTCTTGAAGGCCTACGTCGAGACGGTAGACGAACTGGCCGGCGGCGAGGCCGATGACGCCGAGAGCCGGCTGCCGCAACTGACCCAGGGCCAGCGACTGGACGCCATCGAACTCACCCCCGACGGCCACGCCACCAACCCCCCGGCGCGCTACACCGAGGCGTCACTGGTCAAGGCGCTCGAAGAGCTGGGCATCGGCCGCCCGTCGACGTACTCGTCGATCATCAAGACCATCCAGGACCGCGGCTACGTCCACAAGAAGGGCAGCGCGCTGGTGCCGTCCTGGGTGGCGTTCGCCGTAACCGGTTTGCTGGAACAGCATTTCGGCCGCCTGGTCGACTACGACTTCACCGCGGCGATGGAAGACGAGCTCGACGCGATCGCCTCGGGCCAGGAGCGGCGCACCGACTGGCTCAACAACTTCTACTTCGGCGGCGAGCACGGGGTGGCCGACTCGGTGGCGCGCTCAGGCGGGCTGAAGAAACTCGTCGGCGTCAACCTGGAAGGCATCGACGCCCGAGAAGTCAACTCCATCAGGCTTTTTGACGACGAGCAGGGCCGGCCGGTGTACGTGCGGGTCGGCAAGAACGGGCCGTATCTCGAGCGCATGGTGACCGGCGACGACGGTGAGCCCAAGCCGCAGCGGGCCAACCTCAACGACTCGCTGACGCCCGACGAGCTGACGCTGGAGGTGGCCGAGCAGCTTTTCGCCACCCCGCAGGAGGGTCGGGTGTTGGGGGTGGACCCGGCGACCGGTCACGAGATCGTCGCCAAGGACGGCCGATACGGGCCATACGTTTCCGAGGTCCTGCCGGAGCAACCGCCCGACGACGACGGCAGCGCCGCGCCCGCGAAGAAGGGCAAGAAGCCCACCGGCCCCAAGCCCCGCACCGGTTCGCTGCTGCGCACGATGGACCTGCAGACGGTCACGCTCGAGGACGCGCTGCGGCTGCTTTCGCTGCCCCGGGTGGTCGGTGTGGACCCCACCACCGGTGAGGAGATCACCGCCCAGAACGGCCGGTACGGCCCATACCTCAAGCGCGGCACCGATTCTCGCTCGCTGGCGACCGAGGAGCAGATGTTCGACATCACCCTCGAGGAAGCGCTGAAGATCTACGCCGAGCCCAAGCGCCGCGGCCGGCAGGGCGCCGCCGCGCCGCCGCTGCGCGAGTTGGGCGCCGATCCGGCCACGGGCAAGCCGATGGTGATCAAGGACGGCCGGTTCGGTCCCTACGTCACCGACGGCGAGACGAACGCCAGCCTGCGCAAGGGCGACGACGTCCTGTCGATCACCGACGAGCGCGCCGCCGAACTGCTGGCCGACCGCCGGGCTCGGGGCCCGGCCAAGCGCCCCGCCAAGAAGGCGACCCGCAAGGCCCCGGCCAAGAAGGCGGCGGCGAAGAAGGCCGCGAAGCGCAGCTGATCCGGCTCGGGTTCTCTCAGTAGCCCGGGCCGATGGCCTCGCCGGACATCTCCTCGGTCCGCGGCCGGGTGGGCGCGGGATCGGTGGTTCCGGCCAGGTGCACCGGGCGCGCCAGCTGGGTGGGTGCCCGGCGGCCGCGCAGCTCGACCACCTCGCCGACGTCCCAGCACAGGGCCTCGGCGTCCAGCGCCCCGCTGACCGCGATCGCCGACGCGAGCACGTGGCCCGGCTCGAGCTTGGCCAGCTCGGTCAGCCGGGCGGCCTCGTTGACCGGGTCGCCGATCACGGTGTACTCGAAGCGGGCCTGCGCGCCGATGTGACCGGCGATGGCCCGCCCGGAGGACACCCCGATGCCGAACTCCGCCGAACCGATCACCGGCAGCAGCGCGTCGTGCAATTCCCGGGCGGCGGCCAGCGCCCCGCCGGGGGAGTCGGGGTGTTCGATCGGCGCGCCGAAGATGGCCAGCGCCGCGTCACCCTGGAACTTGTTGACGAAACCACCATGCTTGCCAACGGTTTCCACCACCACCCGGAAGAACTCGTTGAGCAGGTGGACGACCTCGGCGGGTGGCCGGGTGGAGGCCAGCTGGGTGGAGCCGACCAGGTCGACGAACAGCACCGCGACGTCGCGCTCCTGGCCGCCCAGCTCGGTGCCGCGCTCCAGCGCCCGGCGGGCCACGTCCTCACCGACGTAGCGGCCGAACAGGTCACGCAGCCGCTGCCGCTCGGACAGGTCGCGCACCATGTCGTTGAAGCCGGCCTGCAGCAGGCCGAGCTCGCTGGCGTCGTAGATCTGCATGTGCGCGTTGTAGTTTCCGCGCTGCACCTCCGAGAGCGCCCAGCGCAGCTGGCGCAGCGGATCGGCGATCGACATGGCCACCAGCAGCGTGCTGACCAGGCCGATGCCCAGCGCCGCCATCGCCAGCAACAGGATCGGGGTGAACAGCTTCTCCGGCGTGGCGTGCAGCAGCGAGGTCTTGTCCGCCACCACCGCCAGCACGATCGCCAGCACCGGCACGGCGGTGGACAGCATCCAGGTCAGGATCTGGCGCAGGATGACGCCGGGCGCCTTGACGTTTTCGGGCACCCCGCTGCGCAGGGCGGCCACCGCCACGGGCCGCAGCACCCGCTCGGACTGCAGGTAGCCGATGATCGAGGTGGCGGCGGCGCCCAGCCCGGTGGCCACCGCCACGACGGGCGCGGCGTATCGGGCCACCGACCAGCTGGCGATGATGAACACCACGCTGCCGATGGCCCAGGCCACGATGCTGATCAGGGTGCGGTAGAACGGCATTCGCAACGCGCGGCTGCGCGCCAGTTCGGTGGCGGCCGGGTCGGCCTCGGCGAGCATGTTGTCGCGGCGCTGCCACCGGAACACGGGCAGCAGCAGCCGCAGCGTGACGGCCAAGCCGGTGAGGAACACGACGACCAGCGCGGTGGCGAAGATGGCCACGTTGAGCACCGGCAGGTCCTGCAGCTGGATGCGATCCTCGGGCGGCAGCGCGTAGCGCAGGAAGCCGAGCACGAACAGGGCGCCGATGATGTCGGCCTGCAGCATGCTGAGCGAGAACAGCGGCCACGGTGTGCGCATCACCCAGCGGACGAATGCGCTGATCCGCCCGGGTAGTGCTGCCGCCGTAGTCACTAACCCACCGTATCGGGCGGCGGCGACGTCGCGGAAACTTAATTGCGATCTCGGCAGGTCGCGCGGGGCGCCGCCGCGCCGCCGAAGATAACGGAATGGTCGCGGTCCGGTGGCCGTTCGGTATCTGTCGGGGCCGCCACTACTGTTACCGGTGATGTCCGGGGTGTTTACGCGGCTGGTAGGCCAGGACGCGGTGACGGCCGAGTTGCTGTCCGCCGCCAGGGCCGCTCGCGGTGACGCCGGCCACAGTGCGCCGGGCGCCGGGACTATGACACATGCGTGGCTGATCACCGGCCCGCCCGGTTCGGGGCGCTCGGTGGCGGCGCTGTGCTTCGCGGCCGCGCTGCAGTGCACGTCGAGCGCCGACGACGGTGAGCCCGGGTGCGGGCGCTGCCACGCGTGCACGACGACGATGGCCGGCACCCACGCCGACGTGCGCCGGGTGATCCCCGAGGGCCTGTCCATCGGGGTCGACGAGATGCGCGCGATCGTGCAGATCGCGTCGCGGCGCCCCGCCACCGGGAACTGGCAGATCGTGGTGATCGAGGATGCCGATCGGCTGACCGAGGGCGCCGCCAACGCCCTGCTGAAGGTGGTCGAGGAACCGCCGCCGTCGACGGTCTTCCTGTTGTGCGCGCCGTCGGTGGATCCCGAGGACATCGCCATCACGTTGCGTTCCCGGTGCCGGCATGTGGCGCTGGTGACGCCGTCGGCCGAGGCGATCGCGCGGGTGCTGGTCGACAGCGACGGCCTGACCCCCGACACGGC
>NZ_QMEV01000106.1 GCF_003284935.1 Mycobacterium colombiense | reverse complement strand
CGCCCACCGGCGGGGCGGGGCGCGCCTCGGCCGCCCACTTTGTGACGCCCCGATACGGTTTCAAGCCCACCGTCATCGCACAACCCCCGGCGGGAGGCTGATTCGAAGGCGAAACCCCCGCGACGAACCTCAGGGCGTGACGAGAATCTTGCAGTGCCGCTCGGGGTCGGCCAGGTCGTCGAACGCCGCGCCCACCCCATCGAGGCCGACTTCGCCGGTGATCAATGGGCTGGCGTCGATGTCGCCCTCGGCCAGGGCGCGCAGCGAATCGCCGAACTCGTCGGGCGTATAGGCGAGCACGAATTGCACATTGATCTCTTTGGCGATCGCGAAGAACGGATGCACCGTGTCGGGCTGCATGCACACGCCGGCCACCACCAGGCGGGTACCGGGCCGGGCCCGAAGCATGACGCCGTCGATGATTCCCGGCACGCCGACCGCCTCGAACACCACCGCGGGCTTGACGGTGTCGAAGGGTGACCCCTGCGCCGCGTCCACCGTCTGGTGGGCACCCATCGCGGTGGCGAGCTCGCGCCGCTTGGGTGAAAAGTCCGACGCCACAATGGTTTCGACGCCTTTCGCCCGCAGCGCGGCGATGATGGCGATGCCGATGGGGCCGCAGCCGAGCACCAGGGCCGTCTCGCCGGGCGCGATGTTGGACTTGTTGACCGCGTGCAGCCCCACGGCCATCGGTTCGGTGAGCGCGGCGTGCTTGAGGTCCAGGCCGTTGGGGATGGGCAGCAGCAGCGGCGCCGAGAGCAGCATTCGTTCGGCGTAGCCGCCGACGGTGCTGTTGCTGTAGACGATCGGTTCGACGCCCTTGGCGGACAACAACACCGGCAATGACGTCACCATGGTGCCCGGCGGATGGGTCTCGGTGTCCGGCCCGGCTTCGAGTATCTCGGCGCTGAACTCGTGACCCATGAAGATGTCGCGGCCCAGGTCGACGTGCATGCCGCCCGCGCCGCCCGCCACCCGGTCGCTCATTTCCAGCACCTGGGCGCCGTGGGCGGCGAAATGCAGGTCGGAGCCACAGATTCCGCATGCCCGCACGCCCACCAACACCTGACCGGCCTCCGGTATCGGGTCGGGCACGTCGTCCCGATAGACCATGCGTCCGTCGCGCAACACCGCCGCGCGCATCAGTGCACCGCGTCTTTCTGCTCGTCGACGTGCTCGGTGATGGCCTTGACCACGGCCTCGCCCGCGCGGCCGATCAACTGGTCGCGCTTGGCCTTGGCCCAGTCGTGCGACGAGCGCGACGCTTCGAGTTGTCGTTTGAAGTGCGGAATCACCTTGCGCGCCATCAGGTCATAGCTGTGGTACGTCGCCTGCGGCGATGCCCAATCGTGGCCGAGCATCAGCAGCGTGCCGAAGCCGCCGGAGCGGTCGAGCAGGTCCTCGATGTGCGCGATGGCGTCCTCGGGCGTGCCGATGCAGCAGTTGCCCTTGGCCGCGTAGTCGGCGACGAACTCGTGCGGCGTCTGGGTGCCTTCCACGCTGTTAGCTAGCGGCACAAATCCCGCGGCGCCAAAGTAATTCGCGAAATCCTGCAGCCCATAGGTGCAGTCGTCGATGGCCTGCTCGCGGCTGTCGGCGATGTGCATGATGCTCAAGACGCGCCAGTCGGCGCGGTCCGGCTCGTCGCGACCTGCCTTCGCGGCCTGTTCGCGAACCACGTCCCAGGTGGTTTCCAGCGCGGCGTAGCCGCCGGGCACCGACATCGACAGCGACAGCAGCGACGTGCCAAGCGCGCCGGCCAATCGCGGGCCCGACGGTGAAATCATTGCCGCCGTGGAGATTTCGGGGTAGGGCCAGGTGTAGGGCCGGATGTGCAATTGGGCGTCGCGCAGGGTGAACCAGTCGGAGTGCCGGTCGATGCGTTCGTTGGGTGCGGCACGGAACAGCGCCAGGATCGCCTCGAGTGACTCCTGCATCATCCGGCGCTGCTCGATCGGGTCGATGCCCATCATGTAGGCGTCCGAGGGCAGCGCGCCGGGACCGGTCCCGAACATCACCCGCCCGCGGGTCAGGTGGTCCAGCAGCACCCAGCGATCGGCGACCATGAGCGGATGGTGGTAGGGCAGCGACACCACCCCGGTGCCCAGCCGGATGTGTTTGGTCCGCTCGGCCGCCGCGGCGATGAACACCTCCGGACAGGCGATCAGCTCGTAGCCACCGGAGTGGTGCTCGCCGAACCACGCTTCGTCGAATCCGAGCCGATCCAGCGCGACGACGCGTTCCATGTCGTATTCCAGTGCCACCGTGGGAGATTGGCCGACGGGGTGAAACGGCGTGATAAAGACTCCGAAACGCAGGGGCGCGCTCATTGCAGCTCCAATCCGTTGAGGAATTCCAGTAAGGCCGCATTCACCTCGTCGGGGCGCTCCTGCTGCAGCCAATGCCCGGCGCCGTCGATCATCACCTCTTGGTAGGGCCCGGAGATCGCGTCGGAGGCGCGGTCGGTGCGGGTGAACGACAGGACCGGATCGGCCGTCCCGCCGATGAACAGGCACGGGACCGAGATCTTGACGCCGTCGAGTTCGGGGGTGGTCTCCCAGTTGCGGTCGAAATTGCGGTACCAGTTCAGTCCGCCGGTGAAGCCGGTGCGGGAGAACTCGGCGATGTAGTGGTCCAGCTCGTCCTGGGCTATCCAGTCCGGCAGTCCGTCCGGCTCGGGAAGGCGGTCGAGGAAGCCTTGCGGACCGGGGGTGGCCATCCGCACCAGCGCATCCTTGCCGTCGGCTCGCAGGCTGCCCATCATGCGCCGCATCACCCGGGCGGGATCGGCGTTCAATTCGGCGTCGGCGGCACCGGGCTCCTGGAAATACAGGATGTAGAAGAAGTTCTCGCCGAACATCTTGCGCCACGCCTTCGTCGGCGCCACGTGCGGGCGCGGAGTCACCGGCACGCTCAGCGCGGCGACGGCCGCAACCCGGTCCGGATGCAACAAGGGGGCGTTCCACACCACGGCGGCGCCCCAGTCGTGCCCGACCCACACGGCGCGCTGCGCGTCGACGTCGTCGAGCAGGCCGACCAGGTCGGCCGTCAATTGATGGATGTCGTAGGCGTCGACGCCGCCCGGCCGATCCGAACCGCCGTAGCCGCGCTGATCCGGCGCCAGCACGTGATAGCCGGCATCGGCGAGGACGGATATCTGATGGCGCCAGGAGTAGGCCAGCTCCGGGAACCCGTGCGCCAGGAGCACCACGGGCGCCCCACGGTCGCCCGCTTCGATCACCCTGAGCCGCACGCCATTGGTGTCTACTAACCGTTCGGTTGGGGGCACCGTCCAACCCAAGCACAACGGTTGCTGGCTGAGAAGGCCCCGAACCGGTTCGGCTTGTCCGAATTGCGGGACCGGTGGCCGAAAGCCGGGAATACTCGAACCGATGCGACTGGACCACGTGGTGCTCTGGACGAAGCGCCCCCGGATCTCGATGGACTTCTACACCCGCGTCGTGGGGCTCGAGCCCGTCCGGTTCGAGGAATTCGAGGCCGGCGACGCGCCGTTTCCCAGCGTGCGGGTGTGCGCGGACTCCATCATCGACTTGATGCCGCTTGAGATGGTGCCGGCCGGGGCCTCGTCGGTGGTGGCCGAGGGGAGTGCCGGCCATCCGGTCAACCACATCTGTCTCGCCTTGCCGAAAGGCGAATTCGACGCGCTGGATGCGCGTCTGACGACGGCGGGCGTGGACACCAGCACGCGACTCAACCACAGCTTCGGGGCCCGCGGATGGTCGCCGCATACGTACTACTTCGCCGATCCCGACGGCAACGTGATCGAGGCCCGTTATTACGAGTAGCCGGGAACTGCCGGTCGTTAACTGAGCAGGGCGGCGAAGACGCGTCCACCGCGAGCGGGAGGGCCCACACCGAAGGTAGGGGAGTACCCCCGGCGCCCGGCTCTGCCGGAGCTGGCGATCTCCGCTAGCGGTAGCCTGGACTTTTTCAGCTGCGTGTATATCGGGGAAGGACCTGGCCGGCACGGCCGATGATTGATGAACCGGAAAAACGTGATTCGCACCGTCACGGCGATCGCTGTCGTGGTGCTGCTCGGTTGGTCGTTCTTCTACTTCAGCGACGACACCCGCGGCTATAAGCCCGTCGACACCTCGGTGGCGATGTCCCAGATCAACGGCGACAACGTCAAAAGCGCCCAGATCGACGACCGCGAACAGCAACTGCGATTGACCCTGAAGAAGGGCAATGGCGACACCGACAATTCCGACAAGGTCATCACCAAGTTCCCCAGCGGCTACGCGGTCGACCTGTTCAACGCGCTGAGCGCCAAGAACGCCAAGGTCAGCACCGTGGTGAACCAGGGCAGCATCCTGGGCGAATTGCTGGTCTACGTGCTGCCGCTGCTCCTGCTGGTGGGGTTGTTCGTGATGTTCTCCCGCATGCAGGGCGGGGCCCGGATGGGCTTCGGGTTCGGCAAGTCGCGGGCCAAACAGCTGTCCAAGGACATGCCCAAGACCACCTTCGCCGACGTCGCCGGCGTCGACGAGGCGGTCGAGGAGCTCTACGAGATCAAGGACTTCCTGCAGAACCCGGGCCGCTACCAGGCGCTGGGCGCCAAGATCCCCAAGGGCGTGCTGCTCTACGGCCCGCCGGGGACCGGTAAGACGCTGCTGGCCCGCGCGGTGGCCGGGGAGGCCGGGGTTCCCTTCTTCACGATCTCGGGCTCCGATTTCGTGGAGATGTTCGTCGGCGTCGGTGCGTCGCGCGTGCGTGACCTGTTCGATCAGGCCAAGCAGAACAACCCGTGCATCATCTTCGTCGACGAGATCGACGCCGTGGGCCGCCAGCGCGGCGCGGGCCTCGGCGGCGGGCACGACGAGCGCGAGCAGACGCTGAACCAGTTGCTGGTCGAGATGGACGGGTTCGACCCGCGCGCCGGCGTCATCCTGATCGCGGCCACCAACCGGCCCGACATCCTGGACCCCGCGCTGCTGCGTCCCGGCCGCTTCGACCGCCAGATCCCGGTCTCCAACCCGGACCTGGCGGGCCGCAAAGCGGTGCTGGAAGTGCATTCCAAGGGCAAGCCGATCGGCCCGGACGCCGACCTGGCCGGGCTGGCCAAGCGCACCGTCGGCATGACCGGCGCCGACCTGGCCAACGTCATCAACGAGGCCGCGTTGCTCACCGCCCGCGAGAACGGCACCGTAATCACCAGCGCCGCGCTGGAGGAGGCGGTCGACCG
Organism: Mycobacterium colombiense; assembly: GCF_003284935.1. Classification (GTDB taxonomy): domain Bacteria; phylum Actinomycetota; class Actinomycetes; order Mycobacteriales; family Mycobacteriaceae; genus Mycobacterium; species Mycobacterium arosiense_A. The sequence goes on along the minus strand of NZ_QMEV01000106.1, from coordinate 5,472 downwards.
GGTGATCGGTGGGCCGCGCCGCAAGGGCCGGATCATCAGCGAGCAGGAAAAGAAGATCACCGCCTACCACGAGGGCGGGCACACGCTGGCGGCCTGGGCGATGCCCGACATCGAGCCGATCTACAAGGTGACGATCCTGGCTCGCGGGCGCACCGGTGGCCACGCGGTGGCGGTGCCGGAGGAAGACAAGGGCCTGCGGACCCGTTCGGAGATGATCGCGCAGCTGGTGTTCGCCATGGGTGGGCGCGCCGCCGAGGAGCTGGTCTTCCGGGAGCCGACGACCGGCGCGGTGTCCGACATCGAGCAGGCGACCAAGATCGCGCGCGCGATGGTCACCGAATTCGGGATGAGCTCCAAACTCGGTGCGGTCAAATACGGTTCGGAGCACGGCGACCCGTTCCTGGGCCGCACCATGGGAACGCAGGCCGACTATTCGCACGAGGTCGCCCGCGACATCGACGACGAGATCCGCAAACTCATCGAGGCCGCCCACACCGAGGCGTGGGAGATTCTCACCGAATACCGCGACATTCTCGACACCTTGGCGGGCCAGCTGCTGGAAAAGGAGACCCTGCACCGGGCCGAGCTGGAGAGCATCTTCTCGGGTGTCGAAAAGCGGCCGCGGCTCACCATGTTCGACGATTTCGGTGGCCGCATCCCGTCGGACAAGCCGCCGATCAAGACGCCCGGCGAGCTGGCCATCGAGCGCGGCGAGCCGTGGCCGCCGCCGACCCCGGAGCCGGCCTTCAAGGCGGCCATCGCCCGGGCCAGCGAGGCGGCCGCCGCCGCGCGCCTGGAGGCCGACCGAAACGCCAACGGCGGCAACGGTTCTCATGGCACTCAGGGTGGCGCTAGTCGTCAGGGTGAGCCGCAGGGTCCCACCCAGCCCGACTACGGCGCCCCGGCAGGCTGGCGCGCGCCGGGATGGCCGCCGCAGCAACAACAGCCGACCTACTGGCATCCGCAGCCCGGGCAGCAGCCCTATTGGCAGCAACCGGCGCGCGGTTACCCGGGCCCCCAGGGTTATCCGGGACCGCAGGGCCATCCGGGCGGTCAGCAAAGTTATCCCGGTCAGCAGGGGGGAGCGGGTCACCCGGGTCAGGCGCGCCCGTCGTACCCGCCGTATCCGCCGTATCCACCGCCCGGTCAGCCCGCCCCGGAGGGCGGGTCGCCCGACCGCCAGGATGACGACGTGAGCCGGTCCAACCCGCCGGCGCACGGCTGAGCAAACGGAGGATTCGATGGCCTTACGCGGTTTGGGGCCGGATACCGCGATGCCCGCGACGCGCGCATTCGATCAGGAGCGCGCCGAGGCCGCGGTCCGCGAGTTGCTGCACGCGATCGGCGAAGACCCCGACCGGGACGGCCTGCGCGAGACACCGGCCCGCGTGGCGCGCGCCTACCGGGAGATGTTCGCCGGGCTCTACACCGACCCCGACAGCGTGCTCAACACCATGTTCGACGAGGAACACGACGAACTGGTGCTGGTCAAGGAGATTCCGCTGTATTCCACGTGCGAGCACCACCTGGTGGCGTTCCACGGCGTGGCCCACGTCGGCTACATCCCCGGCAACGACGGCAGGGTCACCGGGCTGTCGAAGATCGCCCGGCTGGTCGACCTGTATTCCAAACGGCCCCAGGTGCAGGAGCGGCTCACCAGCCAGATCGCCGACGCCCTGGTCAAAAAGCTCAACCCGCGGGGCGTGATCGTCGTGGTCGAGGCCGAACACCTGTGCATGGCGATGCGCGGTGTGCGCAAGCCCGGAGCGGTCACCACCACCTCGGCGGTGCGCGGCCTGTTCAAGACCAACGCGGCTTCTCGAGCCGAGGCGCTCGACCTGATCCTGCGTAAGTGAGTCCGGCGCCCGTGCAGGTAATGGGAGTTCTGAACGTCACTGACGATTCGTTCTCCGACGGCGGCCGCTACCTCGACCCGGACAAGGCGGTGGCCCACGGGCTGGCCCTGGTCGCCGACGGCGCCGACATCATCGACGTCGGGGGAGAGTCGACCCGCCCCGGCGCCCCCCGGGTCGACCCCCGGGTCGAAACCGCACGGGTCGTCCCCGTCGTCAAGGCCCTTGCTGCGCAAGCAATCACCGTCAGCATCGACACCATGCACGCCGACGTTGCGCGCGCGGCGCTGTGCGCCGGGGCGAGGATCGTCAACGACGTGTCCGGTGGCCGCGCGGATCCCGCGATGGCGCCGCTGCTGGCCGACGCGAAAGTGCCCTGGGTGCTGATGCATTGGCGATCGGTGTCGGCCGAGCGTCCGCACGCCGCACCGCACTACCGCGACGTGGTGGGCGAGGTGCGCGCCGAGCTGCTGGCCAGCGTGGACGCGGCGGTGTCCGCCGGTGTCGAACCCGGCCAGTTGATGATCGATCCCGGATTGGGATTCGCCAAGACGGGACAACACAATTGGGCGCTGCTGCACGCCCTGCCGCGGCTGGTCGCGACCGGCATCCCGGTGCTCCTGGGTGCGTCGCGCAAACGGTTCCTCGGTACGTTGTTGGCCGGGGCCGACGGGGCCCCGCGACCGCCCGATGGGCGCGAGACGGCGACCGCGGTGGTTTCGGCGCTGGCCGCCCTCCATGGTGCCTGGGGGGTGCGTGTGCACGACGTGCGGGCCACCGTCGATGCCCTCAAAGTCGTAGCGGCCTGGACCGGCGGGTTGCGCACGGAACTGGCGGGAGACGATGGCTGATCGAATCGAGTTGCGCGGCTTGAAGGTTCGCGGACAACACGGGGTTTTCGACCACGAGCGCGCCAACGGTCAGGACTTCGTCGTCGACATCACCGTGTGGATCGACCTCGCCGGCGCGGCCGCCAGCGACGACCTGGCCGACACCTACGACTACGCCGCGCTGGCCCGACTGGCGGCCGACGTGGTGGCCGGCCCCGCGCGCAACCTGATCGAAACCGTCGGAGCCCAGATCGCCGACCAGGTGATGGACGACGAGCGCGTGCACGCCGTCGAGGTGACGGTGCACAAGCCGCAGGCCCCGATCCCGCAGCAGTTCGCCGACGTCGCGGTGGTGGTGCGGCGGTCGCGGCGCGGCGGGCGCGGGTCGGTGGTTCCGGCGGGCGGGGCCCTATGACGCGCGCTGACGACGATGACGCCGGCGTAGCCGGGGGCGAGGAGTGGCGCCCATGACCCGCGTGGTGCTGTCGATCGGCTCCAATCTGGGTGACCGGCTGGCCCGGCTGCAGTCCGTTGTCGACGGCCTGGGGGAGACGGTGCTCGCGGTGTCACCGGTGTACGAGACCGACCCCTGGGGCCGGGTGGATCAGGCACCGTTCCTCAACGCGGTGGTGATCGCCGACGACCCGGCCCGCGACGGGCAAGGCTGGCTGAGCCGCGCGCAGGAATTCGAGCGGGCAGCGGGCCGGGTGCGCGGCGAGCGCTGGGGGCCGCGGACCCTCGACGTCGACCTGGTCGCCTGCTACGACCCGACCGAGGTGATCTCCCGGGAGAACAACCTCACGCTGCCGCACCCGCTGGCCCACCTGCGCGCCTTCGTGCTCATCCCCTGGCTCGATGTCGAGCCGGACGCCCGGCTGACGCTGGCCGATGGCCCACAGCCGGTCGCGGGCCTGCTCGCCCAGCTGGAAGCGGCCGACCGGGACGGCGTGCGGCCCACCGGCCTCACCCTTCGGCCCAACGGGAGGCCGGCCGATCGGGGGCCGGCGACCTGATGGGCCCCACCCGAAAGCGTGACCTGACCGCCGCGGTGGTGGCCGCCGCCGTGGTGGGGTACCTGCTGGTCAAGGGCCTGTATCGGTGGTTTCCGCCGATCACGGTGTGGACCGGCCTGTCGTTGCTGGCGGTGGCCGTCGCCGAGGCGCTGTGGGCGCGCCACGTGCGGGCCAAGATCGGCCAGGGCGAGATCGGGTCCGGTCCGGGCTGGCTGCATCCACTCGCGGTGGCACGCAGCCTGGTGGTCGCCAAGGCCTCGGCCTGGGTCGGCGCGTTGATGCTGGGCTGGTGGGTCGGCATCCTGGTGTACTTCCTGCCGCGCAAGTCCTGGTTGCGGGCCGCCGCCGAGGACACCACGGGGACGGTGGTGGCGGCCGTCAGCGCGCTGGCGCTGGTCGTCGCCGCGCTCTGGCTGCAACATTGCTGCAAGTCACCGCCGGATCCGACCGAGCACGGCGAGGGCGCGGAAAGCTAGCCCGGCGCCGGGATTGCCCGCGGTCACCGGGCGAGCAACCCCGGCGTCCTCGCGACCAACCCGGGTGAGAATCGCCGGAGCCACGCGACACGCGGATTGACCTCGCGCAGGTACTCTCAGGCCATGACCGTTCTGTCCCGCGGCGCCCGGGTGCGGCGCGGCGGCCGCAGGCCGGGGTGGGTGCTCTTGACCGCGTTGCTGGTCCTCGCGATGGGGGCCAGTTCCGCATTGGTTTTCACCAATCGGGTGGAACTTCTCAAGCTCGCTGTAATCCTGGCGCTGTGGGCCGCAGTCGCCGGCGCCTTCGTGTCCGTGCTCTATCGCCGCCAAAGCGACGCCGACCAGTCCCGGGTCCGCGACCTCAAGCTGGTCTACGACCTGCAGCTGGACCGGGAGATCTCGGCGCGGCGCGAATACGAGCTGACCGTCGAGTCGCAGCTGCGCCGCGAGCTGGCCTCCGAGCTGCGGGCCCAGGCCGCCGACGACCTCGCCGAGCTGCGCGCGGAACTGTCCGCCCTGCGGACCAGCCTGGAAATCCTGTTCGACACCGACCTGGCGCAGCGCCCGGCCCTCGGGGGGACGCCCGAGGCCGAGCCCCAACCGGAACGCGCGTACAGCGAGTGGGACCGCAACGGCGAAAACCCGCGCGACAACCCGGTGGACTGGGTGCCCAGCGACCGGGTGACCTCGGTGCCGCAGGACAACCCCGGCCGCGCCGACGACGCCATCATCGACGTGCCCGAAGAACCGCTGATCCCGCCTCGCCAGCAGCCGCCGCCCCGCCGCGAACGGGTCCGTCACCAGTACGAACCGGCACCGGATCCCGCATACGCCGAGGAACCCGCGTACGCCGAGGACTCCCCGTATGCGCGACCGGCGGAACCGCGGTTCGAGCCGCGTCAGCAACCGTCCCCCCCGCCGGCGGCCCAATTCCAACCGGAGCCGCAGCCAGAACCCGAACCGCAGCCCGAGCCGGAACCGCAACGACGGCAGCAGGCGCACTGGCCCGGCCAGGGCTGGCAGCCGGCCGCCGCGGAAGGGCAGTGGTTGCCGCCCGGGGCGCCCGCCAGCAATTGGGCCGGCGGCGATTCGCCGGGCGAATCGACCGGCGGGCGGCGACGCGCACGGCATTCGGGCGTCGACGACGCCCGGGATGGCCTGCCCGTCGACCCGGCGCCGTCCGCGCCGTACGGCGACTCCGGCCGCCGGGCGCGATCGCGTCATTCGGCCGAGTACCGCGACTACGGCGTGCGCAATTTCTCACCCGGCGACGAGGCCCCGGCCGCACCCCTGGCTGGTC
>NZ_QMEV01000105.1 GCF_003284935.1 Mycobacterium colombiense | reverse complement strand
CTCGTGCAGCAGACCCCACCGTGCGCCGGTTGTCGGACTAATCCGGTGAGCACGTCGATGCCGTTGGGGGTATTGAGCTTAGGGAACGTGGCCGCATGTCGAGGTCCGGGCGCGCGTGGCCGGCCGGTAGGCGTGGGCGTTGGCGCCCGGTGGTTGCGTCTCGGCTGCCGTGTGTGGTGAGCATGGGAGTGCCTATGAGGCGTGCAACCCGCATTCGGTCTTGTTTCGTCCTGCCCAGCGTCCGCTGCGAGGGTCCTCGTCGGGTGCAGGTTTCTTGGTGCAGGGCGCACAACCGATGGAGGGGTAGCCCTCGTCAACGAGTGGGTTGACGAGGACACCGTGCTTTTCGATGTAGTCGTTCACGTCTTGGTCGGTCCACGTTGCGATCGGGTTGACTTTCACCAGCCCGAACGACTCGTCGAAGCTGATCAGCGGTGCGTTAGCGCGCGTGGGTGATTCGACCCGTCGCAGCCCGCTGACCCAGGCGGCGTAACCGTGCAGCGCCTTGCGCAGGGGAAGGACTTTGCGCAGGCGGCAGCATTCGTTGGGGTCGCGCGCGAATAGGTCTTTGCCCAGCAGTTCGTCCTGCTCGGCCACGGTATGCTCGGGTGTGACATTGAGTAGGTGGATGTCGTAGACGGATTCGACGGCGTCGCGCGTGCCGAGGGTTTCGGCGAAGTGATAGCCGGTGTCCAGGAAGATCACAGGAACGCCCGGATGTACGTCGGCGGCCAGCGAAATGGTCACTGCTTCTTGCATGTTGCAGGCCACTACCCACTTGCAGGTGGCCCAGCTGCGGGGCCCGTCCACGCCGCCGAAGGTCTCGTCGGTCCAGCGCAAAATTTCGTCTGTGCTCGCACCCTCGAGGTCAGCTGCTCCGCGCCGCGCTAGTTCGCGCAGCTGTTCCTCGGTGAAGTTCATTGCAACCATTCGCGTGGCCCCCTTAGCGCAAGTCGTCCTCGTCGGCTCGCAGCGCCCAGGAGGCGAAACGTTCGCCGTCCTTGCGTTGGTCGAGGAACTTACGGGTGACTCGATCGATGTAATCGCCGAGCTCGTCGCTGGTGACCTTGTGCTGGCGAAGTTTTCGGCCAAAGTTGCTCTCGTCGCCCAGGCCCCCGCCGAGGTGCACCTGGAAGCCTTCCACCGAGGTGCCGTCGCCGTTGTCGATCCACTGGCCCTTGAATCCGATGTCGGCGACCTGGATCCGGGCGCACGAGTTCGGGCATCCGTTGAGGTGCACGGTGATCGGAACGTCGAGCTCGGCGTTGACGTCGGCTAGGCGCTGTTCGAGCTCGGGCACCAATGTCTGTGCCCTGACCCGGGTTTCGGCGAAGGACAGCTTGCAGAACTCAATCCCCGTGCAGGCCATCGTGTTCTTGCGCCACGTCGACGGTCGTGACGGCAGGCCTATGGCGTCCAGCCCGGCGACCAGTTTGTCGACCTTGTCGTCGGGCACATCGAGGATGACCAGCTTTTGGAACGGGGTGAACCGGGCCCGATTTGAGCCGACCTTATCCATCAGATCAGCCACCGCAGAAAGAATGGTGCCCGAGACGCGTCCGGTGATGGAGGCGACGCCGATGGCGTTGAGTCCGTTCTTGATCTTCTGTACGCCGACGTGGTCGATGGGATGTTTGACCGGCTCGGGGGGCGGGCCGTCGATCAGGCGACGGTTGAGGTACTCGGTTTCCAGGACTTCCCGGAATTTTTCCACGCCCCAGTCTTTGACCAGGAATTTCAGCCGGGCCTTGGCGCGCAGCCGCCGGTAGCCGTAGTCACGGAAGATCTGGGTGACGGCTTCCCAGACGTCGGGCACATCCTCGAGTGGAACCCATACACCGAGCCGCTCGGCCAGCATCGGGTTGGTCGACAGGCCGCCGCCCACCCACAGATCGAGGCCGGGTCCGTGTTCGGGGTGGTGGACCCCGACGAACGCGACGTCGTGGGTCTCGTGGGAGACATCCTGCAGGCCCGAGATCGCGGTCTTGTACTTGCGTGGCAGGTTGGCGTAGTCGGGGTTGTTCATGAAGCGCCGGATGATCTCGTCGATTGCCGGGGTGGCATCGAGCACCTCGTCGAGCGAGTCGCCAGCCAGGGGCGAACCGTGGATGCCGCGCGGGCAGTCACCGCACGCCTCGGTGGTGGTCAAGCCCACGGACTCGAGCCGCCGCCAGATCTCGGGAACATCTTCGATCCGGATCCAGTGGAATTGCACGTTCTCGCGGTCGCCGATGTCGGCGGTATCGCGGGCGAATTCGGTCGAGACTTGACCCAGGGTGCGCAGGGTGTGCGCCGACATGGGTCTGCCGTCGGAACGCACTCGCATCATGAAGTACTTGGCTTCGATCTTGTCGGTGTTGTCGTCGCCGGTCCAGCTGCCGTCGTAGCCCTGCTCGCGTTGGGTGTACAGGCCCATCCACCGGAACCTGCCGCGCAGATCGGACTTGTCGATGCTGTCGAAACCGTGTTGGGAATAGACGTTGAGGATGCGGTCGCGCACATTCAGCGGCGCGTCGTCGGTCTTGATCTTTTCGGTGTCGTTGAGTGGTTCGTGATTCCCCAACGCCCACTGGCCCTCATTCCGAACCTTGGCCGGACGAGTTGTGGTCATGTGTTGAGTTCCTTCCCGAACAATCGTCGACGCGGGACCGCTAACGCGCATCGGTGGCGTTACTACGCCGGGCTCAGATCCGCCGGCGGTGGCCAGGGTTGGGCTGTCTGGCCGTTGCGTCACGATGATGTAGATCGGTTGCCACCCGTGGGGCGTCGTTGCACCCATGGGTCACTATCTCCATGGTGCGTCACTCGCGGCCGGGTCGGCAGCGGCCCACAGGTTGTGGGCACACAACAATTGGTTGTGTGCTGCTATGCCTTTCAATGCGTTGCGGCCGAACGGATTCCAGCTAACTCTGGTTAGTTTGGTGAACGTGACGTGGCTACGGTCGCAGCCGCGCGTATTGCGGCTTCTCCGACGCACAATGACATGCGGTGTCGATGAAATCTCACCCGTTGGTCGTAATGACCGACTTCACCAAGCCGTCCAACGACGCTGATCGATGTCGTCGTCCCTAGCTCGCGCCGGCCGACGGGACAGCACGCGCGGCTTATCGCTCACCTTCGGAAACTTGTCGAGCTAATGGCACGCTTGGCGGCGGCTGCTAATCCGATAACTAAGCAGGGTCAACAGATTGCCTGGCCGTAGGATCGGCAGTGCCGAAAAGTATTGTACGCCAACGGTTACTCCCTAACGGTCTCCACAACTAATGGTTGTGATGCCACAACCATTAGGCCGCTGTCGACGTTCGGTCGGACGGTGAAGCATCAGAAACCAGAACTGTGGCAATAACTGGGAGAAAAGACGCGATGACCGCCGTAGCGCCGTCTCAACCGCGGTTGCAAGCCGGCCGTCCTTTTCCTGAACGGTCAGGCCTCAAGGGCACCCTGCTCTACAAACTTATTACCACGACCGATCACAAGTTGATCGGCATCATGTACACCGTCACCTGCTACGCGCTGTTTTTCCTCGGCGGGCTGATGGCGTTGCTGATGCGCACCGAGCTGGCCGCTCCGGGGCTGCAGTTCCTGTCGAACGAGCAGTTCAATCAGTTGTTCACCATGCACGGCACGATCATGCTGCTGCTGTATGCCACCCCGGTGGTGTTCGGGTTCGCCAATTTGGTGCTGCCGCTGCAGATCGGCGCGCCCGACGTGGCATTTCCGCGGTTGAACGCCTTCTCGTTCTGGCTGTTCCTGTTCGGCGCGCTGATCACGATCGCCGGATTCCTCACGCCGGGTGGTGCCGCCGACTTCGGCTGGACGGCCTACACGCCGCTGTCCGACGCCGTGCACTCGCCCGGCGCGGGGGGTGACCTGTGGATCACCGGCCTGATCGTCGCCGGTCTGGGCACCATCCTGGGTGCGGTCAACATGATCACCACCGTCGTGTGCATGCGCGCGCCCGGCATGACGATGTTCCGGATGCCGATCTTCACCTGGAACATCCTGGTGACCTCGATCCTGATCCTGATCGCGTTCCCGATCCTGACCGCGGCGCTGTTCGGGCTGGCCGCCGACCGACATCTGGGCGCCCATGTCTATGACGCCGCCAACGGCGGAGTCTTGTTGTGGCAACACCTGTTCTGGTTCTTCGGCCATCCCGAGGTGTACATCATCGCGTTGCCGTTCTTCGGCATCGTCACCGAGATCATCCCGGTGTTCTCGCGCAAGCCGGTCTTCGGTTACACCACCCTGGTGTACGCGACCCTGTCGATCGCCGCCCTGTCGGTCGCGGTGTGGGCGCACCACATGTTCGCCACCGGAGCGGTTCTGCTGCCGTTCTTTTCGTTCATGACCTATCTGATCGCCGTGCCGACGGGCATCAAGTTCTTCAACTGGATCGGCACGATGTGGAAGGGGCAGATCACCTTTGAGACGCCGATGCTGTTCTCGGTCGGCTTCCTCATCACGTTCCTGCTGGGTGGCCTGACCGGCGTGATGCTGGCCAGCCCGCCGCTGGACTTCCACGTCACCGACAGCTACTTCGTGGTCGCGCACTTCCACTACGTGCTGTTCGGCACCATCGTGTTCGCCACGTACGCGGGCATCTACTTCTGGTTCCCGAAGATGACCGGCCGGCTGCTCGACGAGCGGCTGGGCAAGCTGCACTTCTGGCTGACGTTCATCGGGTTCCACACCACGTTCCTGGTGCAGCACTGGCTGGGCGACCTGGGGATGCCGCGGCGCTACGCGGACTACCTGCCCAGCGACGGCTTCCAGCCCTACAACGTCGCCTCGACCGTCGGCGCCTTCATCCTGGGCGCGTCGATGTTCCCGTTCGTCTGGAACGTCTTCAAGAGCTGGCGGTACGGCGAGGTCGTCACGGTCGACGACCCGTGGGGCTACGGCAACTCGCTGGAGTGGGCGACCAGCTGCCCGCCGCCGCGGCACAACTTCACCGAGCTGCCCCGGATCCGTTCGGAGCGCCCGGCATTCGAGTTGCACTACCCGCACATGGTGGAGCGGCTGCGCGCCGAGGCCCATGTGGGCCGCGCGTCGGCTGATCGGGCCCGCATAGTGGCGGAAAAGACGCGGACGACACACGAATTCCAGTAATTGGCTTGACGGATGGCAGGTGAGCGTTCGGAGTCCCGGTGAGCTCGACTAAGACGATCATGTCAGCGGAAGATCCCGTCCTCCGCTTTCTCCGGATCATCTCGTCGGCTTCAAGACGCGCCCGGTTGTTCTGTTCGTGCTGGGGGCGCAGCGGTCAGGAAGGTCTGCGCTGACCCGGTGCTCTCGCTGTGCGGTGGCACGCTGCCCGGCACGATGTTGGGCGCCGACGCGCACAATCCGCGTAGCTATTGGGAGCCTCTGCGTTGCCTAACACTGCCGGCGGTGCCGCTCGTGGTGATCAGGGAACCCAGTAGTACGGGCGGTAGTGTGACGTATCGCAGCAGCCCTGCTGCCAACCCGGAGCAGGGTATCCAGATGGCCACCCTGCAGTCGGTGATGAGGCTCATCACCCCGGGAGCGGCGCTATGCGCAGGTGGGACAGGGCAGCTCATGGGTGCGTCTGGCCGACGGCACCCGTTACCGCCATGAGGGCCGCTGACGCGATGTGCCGCGGTGGGCCAGGGCTTACAACTGGGCCAGCGCCACGTTCGTGCCGTTGGTCCTACAAGCCGTGCTCTCCGCACATCGTGAGTGCGACCACCCCGATCGAAGGGTGTGAGGTCAGCCGCCGAAGGGTGGTCGGGCCATCACGGTGGGCCGGAATCCATATTTGGGTCCGACACCGCCGTGTCCGACTGCACCGGCGCCGGCTAAGGGCATACCGCCGAGCAGGTTTCCCGCTCCCGCGCTAGCCTCAGGGGCAGCGCTTACGGTGCTGACGGGGATGGCTTGCCCCAGCATCGGAGCGGGTGTGCTGGCCGCAGACCAGGTGACCGGTACGGACAATTTGCCACCAACGGAGGCGGCGTTGCCCAGTGCTGCGACCGGGTGAGCAGCGGCTGCGCCACCGCCGAGCATGCCGCCCAGCCCGCCCAGGCCAGGCAGTGCCTTGGCCGCTGGCGCCGCGCCGCCAAGAGCGCCCATTGATTTGGCGATCTGGACGCCGAAGTTGCCCATACCGACGGAGAAGTACGGAAGACCTTCGGTGTTGTACCACAGCGCCGAAAACGGGTTGTAGCCATTGACGAAAGAGCCGAGGCTGGTGGGCAGTGTGGTTTGCCCGGTCAGCAGGTACCAGATTTCGGAAAAGGGATCGCTGGTGGTTGAACTCGCCGTGCTCGCTGTGGATGCCGGCGCTGCGAGGGTTTTGAGCGTATTGGGTGTGCTCGAAACCGCATGCGACAATGCGGATTGCGTGCCGCTGGCGGTGCTGCTGCCGGTCGCGTTGGCGACCGCGGCGCCCTGGGTGGCTTGGGCGGTCGGGTTGGCAATCTGGGGTGCTGCGGTAAATGGCGTCACTTTGGTCGCGGCTGCGGATTGACCCGCGTAGCTATACATTGCGGTGGCGTCCTGAGCCCACATTTCGCCGTATTGCGCCTCGAGTTGTGCGATCGCCGGCGTGTTTTGCCCCAGCACGTTGGTGGCGAGCAACTGGGCCGTCTGGGCCCGGTTGCCCGCTACCAGCGGGGGCGGCACCGTGGCTGCCAGTGCGGTCTCGTAGGCGGTGACCGCCGCACGCATTTGGGTGGCCACCTGTTCGGCTTGGGCGGCGGTGGTGCGCATCCATGTCACATACGGTGCTACGGCTTGGGCCATCGACGCCGACGCCGATCCCAGCCACTCCTCGTTGCTGAGCGCGGTCACGATCTTGTCATAGCCCAGGGCGGTCGAATTCAGCTCGGCCGCTAACCCGTTCCATGCCGACGCGGCCGCTGTTAGGGTCTCTGGCCCCGGCCCGGTATACATCCGCGCGGAGTTGTATTCCGGTGGGTTCGTTCCAAAGTCAATCACCTTGATCTCCTTAGCTGTCCGCGGCCGTGGTGGCCGCTTTGGTCGTCGCGCACGACCTTGAGCTCCTGCTCAAGGCATTGACCAACATCTTGTGAATGGCGGCCGCCTGCGCACTGACGGCCTGGTCTATATGCGCATGGGCGACGAACTGTGCTGCCAGGGCCGAAACCTTGTCGAGGACCGCCGGTGTGAACCCGTTGTAGGGTTCGCTGCCGCCGTATTCCGCCGGCGGGCGGTGCCATCGGGTGCCCGTTGGTATTTGGCGGAGCTCTTGCTGGTTTAGGCGCCGATTGTTGGGCTGACTGGGCGGCTGTTGCACCACGGTTCGGTGACCCAGCTGCGCCGTGAAGGGATGGATTGTCGCGGTCAGCATCGCTTTATCCGGCCGAGGGGGGACGGGTCAGTACGCTGCGGCGAAATCCGTACTTGTTAACGGCGTCGGTGCCGTTGCGCCGACCCGTTGCTGCGTTGGGGATTCCGCGCAGCAGTCCATTGCTGGTCGCGGCATTGGACGCGGTGTGGATCGAGGTAGTCTCTGTCGCGCTGAGTGCGGGGCTGCCTTGCGATACCGGGGTGGCCCAACTCTGCGGAACTGACAACATGCCGACCTTGCCGGCTTGGCCCACACTAGCGGTAAGCCCCGCATGACCGACACCGCCAAAGCCGCCCAGGCTGCCAAAGCCTAAGTTTGCGAATTGCGGTGTCGGATACCAGGCTCCGCTACCGGCTGTGGTTCCGGTGCCAAAGACCAACTGCTGGGCCATTTGGTATGCCTGGTAGCCGGTGCCGTAGGAGTTATATTCCTGCAGTAGGTCGTGGAAGATGATCTTGTAGTCGTTGGGCACGAAGCCCCACCAGTTGTTGGGGCCTGGGATCAGCGAATTCAGTGAACTCGACGATGTGCCGGTGGTGGGCAGCGTCGACGACACCTGCGGTACGGTGGTAGCCGTCGCTAGCTGCGGTGTTGCTGTGGCTGTGGTCTGTGCGGTGTTGCCCGCCGGTGTCGCGGTGGCTTGGGCCACTGCAGCTGCCTGGTCGGTCTGTGCGTCTGGGGTGGTGGTCTGCGGCGGTGAGGTGAACTGAGTTAACTGCCCAGCTGTCGCCGACGAGCCGGCATAGCTGTACATCGCCGCCGCATCTTGGGCCCACATCTGCATGTACTGGGCTTCGGTGGCCGCGATCGCCGCAGTGTTTTGGCCGAAGAAGTTCGTCGCGACCAGCGTCATGAGTAATGACCGGTTGGCGGAAATCTCGGGCGGGGGCACCGTCATCGCGTGTGCCGCGTCGAAGGCTGCAGCGGCCGCGCGAGCCTGGCTGGCCGTCTGTTCTGACAGATTGGCCACCGCTGCAAGCCAACTCACGTACGGGGTGACCGCCGACACCATCGACGCCGAGGCCGGCCCTACCCAAAGCGCGCTGGCCAATTCCGATATCACCGAATCGTAAACACTGGCCCCGGTACTCAACTCCGCCGCCAGCTGGTCCCACGCGGTGGCCGCGGCTAGCATCGGTCCCGATCCCGGGCCGGTATACATGCGGCCGGAATTGATTTCGGGCGGCAACGCCCCAAAGTCAAACACCGTGTCCTCCCCCTTTGGCGGTGGTCGCTGCGCGGGTGCTCGACTGTCTGCTACCCCAGGTCAAGGGCAGCGATTTGAGTGCAAAACTCTTTGACGGGAATTTGATAGCGGGCGTATAGCCCTGCGGCAGTGTGAAGTCGGGGATCTTCCTGAGCCACTCGCCGACGACGATCGCGAGTTCTATTCGCGCCAGGTGCGAACCGATGCAGCGGTGAGGACCACCGCCGAATCCCCAGTGCCGGTGCATCTTTCCGTCCATGACCAGGTCATTGGTCGAGACCTCGTCGCTGCCGTCGCGGCTGATCGCCGCTGTGCACAATCGCACCGGTGTACCGGGGGGAAGTGTCATGCCGCCCACGTTGACGACGTCGGTGGTGACGCGGGCGGCCAATGGTGCGGCGGGCTCGAGTCGGACGATCTCTTCGATGAAAACCTTGATCTGCTCTGGTCTTTCGCGAAGCTGTTGGCGCAGTGTGGGTCGGCGCGCCAGTTCGAAAAGCGAGAAACCGATCGCCGCGGCCACGGTATCCAGACCGGACAGCACCAGCAGGTGGCTCATGCCGATCAGTTCGAGGTCGGTCAATTCTCCCGGATCGGTCATTATGTTTGAGAGCAGGTCAGATCCCGGGTTCCGCCGGCGTTGCTTGATGGCGTCGGTGAAATACGCCAACAGGTTGTGCCCTCCTTCGGGTTTGCCGTCCACCCCGGCGTCCTTCCACGCGATCACGCGATCCCGGTCTTGCAGCGGCAGCCCGTAGAGGTCCATGAACACCTGGAACGGGTACAGGCGCGCGAACTCCATGGCGTCGCACTGATTTCGGTTAGCAAGGGCGGCGATCATGTCCACCGCGTGGTGCTCCATCACCGGCCGGAACTTGCTCATGGCGTGAGGACTGAAATGCGGCTGCAGGATTTTGCGGTAGCGGGTGTGCTCGGGAGGGTCGAACCCCGAGGGCAGCACCGGCACCGGAATGCCCGGCGGCTGCAGCGCCAAATGTGCTGAGAAGAGATTGGGTTCGCTTAGCGCAAATAGAACATCCTCGCGACGGGTCAGGTAATAGGCGCCGTTCATGAACACGACCGGCCCGGCGTCGCGCAGCGCCTTCCAGCCAACTCCGCGATCAGCAGCCATCGGCAAGGTGGAATGTTCCAGCCGCGGTAGGTGAAAGTCGTCCGTAGCAATCCCAGTCGGAATCCGACTTGATTCGATTTGGTCGGGATCGACGCGTGGTGCTTGCGCCCCGGTACTCATCGCTGCCTCACCTGGCTTGCGACGACTCGGGCCGGGTGTTTTGCGCATGCAGCCATGACTGTTCCTCCAAGACAATGACGTTGAGAAAGAAGCCGACGCTGAAGATGTCGTGGTGTTTTGCCGGATGGTGTGGCCCGTTACAGCAGCAGCGCATTGGGCACATTCCGGGCAGAGGCCCGGTGAATGACCTCAGGAGCCCAAGCCGCAGCGTTACGGCAAGCTTTTGTGCGAGTTGGCCTTACCGGGCCGAGTCAGACTCCACGACAGCGCGCGGGTCTGTCAGCAGCGGACGATGCAGAGCAGGGTGGAGGTATCTCGGATGTCAGGGACAGCCTCGCAGACAGGCCATGTGTGGCCATGCGGCTGCAACTGGGAGGAAGCAAATGACGCCGGCAACACCGAGAAGCCCGATTGAGGCGACCAGTGAGTCCAACTGGCCGGCCGATCCTTTGTCATCCAGGTGTTGCGAAACGGCTTCTTATCCGCGGGCATTGAGCCCTTCGACAAGACGTGACCTTGATGGCTGACGAGTTCGGGGACGCTATGACGTTGCGCCTCACCGGCATGGATAGCGACATCGTCGGTGTGCTGGGTCCACGCGGCCGGCTCCGGCAGTGCCGCCGCACCCAGCGGGGGACGCAATGAGGACCCCGCAACCAAAGCAATGAACACGCTCAACACGGCTACGGCCGTGATGGTCAGCTGCCATCGTCGACTCATGCCACGCCCCAAAGCTCCAGCTTCACAGTGGCCCAAATATAAGACAGAAGATTTAAACGTACTCCAACAAAGACGTGAACAGATGCTGACGAGGGCCTGTGAATGCGCAGGTAATGCGCTGACAGTTGGGTGCAGCTGCGCAACGGCTATCGACATGCTGAACCGTCTTGGCCATAATGCTGCGTCTTCAGGCGAGACGTCACT
>NZ_QMEV01000104.1 GCF_003284935.1 Mycobacterium colombiense | reverse complement strand
GCCGTGCTGCGCGACAGCGTCCCCGCGCCCCGCACCGCGCGACGGTCGGCGTTCTACCGCCACATCGAAGGCTGGCTGCTGGTCCGCTAGTTTCGTTCGGTGAGCTTCCCTGCCTCCCAACACGAATCGGTACGGCCCAGCCCGATCTTTTTGGGCCTGCTCGCCTTGACGGCCGGCGGCGGCGCGCTGGCCTGGTCTGCCGGGGCCAGCGCACGGCCGCTGGCCTACGCCGGGGTCTTCGTCTTCGTGATCGCCGGCTGGCTGGTCTCGCTGTGCCTGCACGAATTCGGGCACGCGCTGACCGCCTGGCGGTTCGGCGATCACGATGACTCCGTGCGCGGGTACCTGACCCTGGACCCGCGCCGCTACGCCCATCCCGGGCTATCGCTGGCGCTGCCGATGGTCGTCATCGCGCTGGGCGGGATCGGCCTGCCCGGCGCGGCGGTCTACCTGCGGACCTGGTTCATGACCCCCGCCCGGCGCACCCTGGTCAGCCTCGCGGGCCCGGCGGCCAACCTCGTGCTGGCGGTGCTGTTGCTGGTGGTGACGCGGTCGTTCTTCGACCCGGCGCACGTGGTGTTGTGGTCCGGGGTGGCCTTCCTCGCGTTCCTCCAGCTCACCGCCGTGCTGCTCAATCTGCTGCCCATCCCGGGCCTGGACGGATACGACGCCCTGGAACCGCACCTGAGCCGCGAGACCCAGCGGGCGCTGGCACCGGCCAAGCAGTGGGGCTTTGTCATCCTGCTGTTCCTGCTGCTGGCCCCGGTGCTCAACCAATGGTTCTTCGGGCTGGTGCTGTCGCTGTTCGACCTGTCCGGCGTGCCGGGCGTGCTGGTGGGTTGGGGCAACGCGCTGACCCGGTTCTGGAGCCGCTGGTTCTGACCCTTGCCATATATGCGCTTTGACGCATATATTCCGGGCCATGGGCGCAGGCCACAACCACACCCCGGCCGAGACGGACCACGCTCGGCTGATCCCGCGCATGATCATGGCCGCGGCGATTCTGGCGGCATTCTTCGTGGTCGAGCTGGCCACCTCGTTGCTGATCAACTCGATCGCGCTGCTGGCCGACGCCGGCCACATGCTGACCGACGTCGTCGCCGTGTTCATGGGGCTGGCCGCCGTCACGCTGGCCCGCCGCGGCAGCTCGTCGCCCGCGCGCACCTACGGCTGGCACCGCGCCGAGGTGTTCACCGCCGTCGCCAACGCGGCGCTGCTGATCGGCGTCGCGGCGTTCATCCTCTACGAGGCCATCCGGCGCCTGCGCGAGGCCCCGGCCGTGCCCGGCGTGCCGATGATCGTGGTCGCGCTGGCCGGGCTGGCCGCCAACTTCGGCGTCGCGCTGCTGTTGCGTTCGCACTCGTCGGGCAGCCTGGCGGTCAAGGGCGCCTACATGGAGGTCGTGGCCGACACCGTCGGGAGCCTGGGCGTGCTGATCGCCGGCGTGGTGACGGTGACGACCCACTGGCCCTACGCCGACGTGGTGGTGGCCGTGCTCGTGGCGCTGTGGGTGCTGCCCCGGGCCATCTCGCTGGCCCGCGACGCGCTGCGGATCCTCTCCGAATCGTCGCCGACCCACATCGACGTCGAGGAGCTGCGCGCCGCGCTCGGTGCCGTCGACGGCGTGATCGACGTGCACGACCTGCACGTGTGGACGCTGTCGCCCGGCAAGGACATGTGCACCGCGCACCTGATCAGCACCGGCGACTCCGCCCGGGTGCTGCACGACGCGCGCGTGGTGCTCTCGGCGCGCGGGCTCGAGCACGCCACCGTCCAGATCGACTGCCCCGACGACAGCGACTGTTCGGACAGCTTTTAGGGCGTCACAGCCCCAGCGCGGCGCGCGCCCCGGGGTCGCAGTCGTCGAGCAGGTCCAGGCAGCGCGCGTACTCGTCGGTCTCGCCGATGGTGTCGGCGGCGCGCGCCAGGGCCGCCACGCAGCGCAGGAAGCCGCGGTTGGGTTCGTGCGCATAAGGCACCGGCCCGAAGCCCTTCCAGCCGTTTCTGCGCAGCTGGTCCAGGCCGCGGTGGTAGCCGGTGCGCGCGTAGGCGTAGGCGGTGATGGCCTGGTCGTCGGCCAGCGCCTGCTCGGCCAGGGCCGCCCAGGCCACCGACGCGGTCGGATGCGCGGCGGCGACGATGCCGGGCTTTTCACCGGCGAGCAGTTCCGCCTCGGCATCGGTATCTCCGGGCAGCAGGATCGGGTCGGGCCCTAGAAGATCTCCCATCGGCGTCATGGCTCTATTCTGCAGCTCGCTCGTTTTGCCCGCGTGACGCACCTCGGGCATCGCCGCGAGCCGGGCGCTTGGTCGCTAAGCTCTGCAACTACCCCACGAAGCGGGAGGACAGTAGTACTCATGCCCAACCCATCCGAACCCGACCGCGGCGGCGCGCCGAACCGGCCCGGGTTCGACCCACGCGATCCTCGCGCCGAACACAGCGACGAATGGGGGGCCCAGTCCGGCTTCGACACCGGCGAAGACGCCACCGAGAGCGTCCCCATGGTCCCCAACGACGCCGAGACCGAGACCGTGGTGATCAACAGGCCCGACCCGCAGGGTGGCCCCGAAGAGATACCGGATGGGCCGCAGCGCGAACGTCGCTTCACCGCGCCCGGCTTCGACGCCAAAGAGACCGCGATCATCAACACCACCGCGGAACCGGCCACCGAGGTGTTCGCGACGCCGCCGGGACCCGACGGCACCGCGCAGTTCGGTGTCCCACCCAAAGCCGCTGTCCCGCAATCGATTCCGCCGCGCTTCGGGGCGAAGCTGCGCACCTCCCGGCAATTCAACTGGGGCTGGATACTGGCGCTGGTGGTGATCGTGCTGGCACTGGCGGCGATCGCGATCCTGGGCACTGTGCTGCTGACCCGCGGCAAGCACGCCAGCGTCTCGCAGGAGGACCAGGTTCGCCACACCATCCAGACCTTCGACGTCGCGATCCAGCGCGGTGATCTGACCACGCTGCGGACCATCACCTGCGGCGCCACCCGCGACGGCTACGCCGACTACGACGAGCACGCGTGGGACGAGACCTACCGGCGCGTGTCGGCGGCCAAGCAGTATCCGGTGATCGCCAGCATCGACCAGGTGGTGGTCAACGGCCAGCACGCCGAGGCGAACGTCACCACGTTCATGGCGTATGACCCGCAGCTGCGCTCCACCCGCAGCCTGGATCTGCAGTACCGCGACGACCAGTGGAAGGTCTGCCAGTCCGCCAGCGGGTAGATCGGGCTTTCGGGCCGCGGCGCCCTCCGCGAGACTTAAACCACGGCGACCCGCATCGGCGTGTCGTGTGCGTGGTTTACGTGTCGCGGCTGAGCGCGCCGGCTAGCGGCCCAATGACCTTCCCGCGCAATGCAGGTCGGTGCAGGCCTGCACCACCCGCTCGGACATCGACGCCTCGGCCTTCTTGAGGTAGCTGCGCGGGTCGTAGACCTTCTTGACGCCGACCTCGCCGTCGACCTTGAGCACGCCGTCGTAGTTGGCGAACATGTGGCCGGCGATCGGGCGGGTGAACGCGTACTGGGTGTCGGTGTCGACGTTCATCTTCACCACGCCGTAGCGCAGCGCCTCCTCGATCTCCGAGCTCAGCGACCCGGACCCGCCGTGGAAGACGAAGTCGAACGGCTTGGCGTCATCGCCCAGACCCAGCTTGGCCGCGGCCACCTTTTGACCCTGGGCAAGGATGTCGGGGCGCAGCTTGACGTTGCCGGGCTTGTAGACGCCGTGGACGTTGCCGAAGGTGGCGGCCAGCAGATATTTGCCGTGCTCGCCATGGCCCAGCGCGTCGATGGTCTTCTCGAAGTCGTCCGGCGTGGTGTAGAGCTTGTCGTTGATCTCGTTGGCGACGCCGTCCTCTTCGCCGCCCACCACGCCGATCTCGATCTCGAGGATGATCTTGGCGGCCGCCGCCTCGGCGAGCAGTTCCCGCGCGATCACCAGGTTCTCGTCGATCGGCACGGCCGAGCCGTCCCACATGTGCGACCCGAACAGCGGGTCGCGGCCCGCCGCCACCCGTTCGGCCGAGATCGCCAGCAGGGGGCGGACATAGCTGTCCAGCTTGTCCTTGGGGCAGTGGTCGGTGTGGAGCGCGACGTTGATCGGGTACCTGTCGGCGATGCGGCGGGTGAACTCGGCCAGCGCCACCGCACCGGCCACCATGTCCTTGACGCCCAGGCCCGACGCGAATTCCGCACCGCCGGTGGAGAATTGGATGATCCCGTCGCTGCCGGCGTCGGCGAAGCCCTTGAGGGCCGCGTTCACCGTCTCCGACGACGTGCAGTTGATCGCCGGGAAGGCGTACGCCTCTTCCTTGGCGCGTCGCAGCATCTCGGCGTAGACCTCGGGCGTGGCGATGGGCATCAGACACCTCCTGACGGCTGGTCCTACCCAACCACGGATGCGTGGTTGACAGCTACCCGGTGAGGCGGGGCGCGGGTCAGTCCGCCCCTTAAGGCCCGGTGTGTGCGGGCCAGGGTCGTTTCGCCGGTATGTTGAGGGATCATGAGCACCGCCGTGACGGCCCTGCCCGACATCTTCGACCCGATGTATTGGTTGGGCGCCAACGGCGTCTTCGGGTCGGCGGTGCTGCCCGGCATCCTGATCATCGTCTTCATCGAGACCGGGCTGCTGTTTCCGCTGCTGCCGGGCGAGTCGCTGCTGTTCACCGGCGGCCTGCTGGCCGCCCACCCCAATCCGCCGGCGAGCATCTGGGTGCTGGCCCCCGCCGTGGCCACCGTGGCGATTCTGGGCGACCAGACCGGCTATTTCATCGGCCGGCGCATCGGTCCGGCGCTGTTCAAGAAGGAAGACTCGCGGTTCTTCAAGAAGCACCACGTGACGGAGTCGCACGCGTTCTTCGAGAAGTACGGGCCCTGGGCGATCATCCTGGCCCGGTTCGCGCCGTTCATTCGGACGTTCACCCCGGTGGTCGCCGGGGTGTCCTACATGCGCTACCCGGTGTTCCTGGGCTTCGACATCGTCGGCGGCATCCTGTGGGGTGGCGGCGTGACGGTGGCCGGCTACTTCTTGGGCAACGTGCCGTTCGTGCACCACAACCTGCAGAAGATCCTGCTGGCCATCCTGGTCGTCTCGCTGATGCCGGCGTTCATCGCCGCCTGGCGCAGCTACCGCGGACGGCGGCAGGCGCAGGGCAGCGAGGACCGGGAATCCGAGCGGCTGCCGGCGGCCGAGTAACCGGCCGCGGGGTCAGAGCGCGACGGTGAAGTCGCAGCCCGTCTTGGCGCGGACGTCCTCGACCGTCACGCCGGGCTGCAATTCGGTGAGCACCAGCCCCTGTCCCGGTGCGACGTCGAAGACGCACAGGTTGGTGATGATCATGTCGACCACGTTCTTGCCGGTCAGCGGCAGCGTGCACTGGCTGAGGATCTTCGGGCTGCCGTCTTTGGCGGTGTGATCCATCAGCACGATCACGCGCTTGACACCCGACACCAAATCCATTGCGCCGCCAGGCCCTTTGACCATCTTGCCCGGCACCATCCAGTTGGCCAGGTCGCCGTTCTCGGCGACCTCGAGCGCGCCCAAGATGGATAGATCGATGTGGCCGCCGCGGATCATCGCGAAGGAATCGGCGCTGCTGAAAAAGCTCGACCCGGGCAGGCTGGTGATGGTCTGCTTACCCGCGTTGATGAGATCGGGGTCGACGGCGTCCTCGCTCGGGTACGCCCCGATGCCGAGCAGACCGTTCTCCGACTGCAGCGTGACCTTGATGCCGTCGGGAATGAAGTTGGCCACCAGCGTCGGGATGCCGATGCCCAGGTTCACGTAGAAGCCGTCGCGCAGTTCCTGGGCGGCGCGCTGGGCCATCCGCTCGCGCAGCGGGCTGTCACTCTTCAGCGCGGCGCCGCCGCTGGTGGTGCGGAACTCGATGCGCTTCTCGTAGCCGGAGCCCGCGATGATGCGGTCCACGTAGATGCCGGGGGTGTGGATCAGGTCGGGGTCCAGCTCGCCGACCTCGACCAGCTCCTCGACCTCGGCCACCGTGATGGCGCCGCAGGTGGCGATCATCGGGTTGAAGTTGCGGGCCGTCTTGCGGTAGACGAGGTTGCCGGCGGTGTCGCCCTTCCACGCCTTGACGATCGCGACGTCGGCCCGGATGCCTTCTTCCAGAACGTATTCGGTGCCGTCGAAGACCCTGGTGTCCTTGCCCTCGGCGAGGTTGGTGCCGAAGGCCGTGCGGGTGTAGAAGCCGGGGATGCCGGCGCCGCCGGCGCGCAGCTTCTCCGCCAGCGTGCCCTGCGGCGTCAGCACCAGGTCCAGCTCGCCGGCCAGCACCTGGCGCTCGAATTCCTTGTTCTCGCCGACATAGGAGGCGATCACCTTCTTGACCTGCCGCCCCTTGAGCAGCAGTCCCATGCCGAAATCGTCTACGCCGGCGTTGTTTCCGACGATGGTGAGGTCCTTGATGCCGCTGTCGACCAGAGCCTGGATCAGCTTCTCGGGGATGCCGCACAGACCGAAGCCGCCCGCGGCGATGGTGATGCCGTCCTTCAGCAGGCCATGCAGAGCCGACTCTGCGTCCGCGTGGACCTTATTGCTCACAGGGTGCTCCCCTTCTCGTGCGGCGACTCGGCGGAGACGTTACAGGCGGCCTCCATGAGCATCCACCCCGACAGCTGCACCGACAGGTCTCGTTCGGCGACCTCTGAAGCCATCACCGCGCCCTCGACGAATTCCGCCTCTTTGCCGCCCGCCCTGGGCAGCTGGGCGTCGCGGTCCCAGAACGGGCCGAACACCGGCAGCCCGTCCACCGTCTGCCTGTTGTCCCAGGCCGCCTTCGCGCTGGCCAGCACGATCCGCCGGGCGGTGTCGCGGGCCAGCGCGTCGTCGGTCGACTCCCCCGGCAGCGTGGTGGCCACCAGCGCCAGGTAGCGGGCGGTCACGCCGGCGAACAGGCCGCCGTCGCCGCCGCCGGCCCCGGCCAGCACGCCCGCCGGCGCCATGTGCTCGTCCACCGCCGCGACCAGCCGGTGCACCCGGGCGGCGTGGCGCTGCCTGACCTCGACGGCGGTGCGGGCGGCCAGCTCGGTCTCCAGCCCGAGCACCACGCCCTGGCAATAGGTGTACTGCGCGCGCACCAGCGAGCCGGCTTTGATGCCGTCGAACACCAGGTGCGTCTCCGGGTCGATCAACGTCGCCTCGATCCAATTCCCCATCTGCTCAGCGCGTTTCAGGTGGTCCCCGTAGCGGGCGAGGAAGATCCCGGCAGGTCCGTTGGCCGGGGCGTTGAAGAACTGGTCGGACTTGCGCCACGGGATCCCGCCGCCGTCCTCGGGCACCCAGGCGTTGACGAACTGGGCGGCGAGCTTGGGCAATGCGCGCCGCCGCTGCACGCCGGCGATCCGGGCGGCGCGTTCGAGCGCCAGCGCCAGCCAGGCCATGTCGTCGTAGTAGCTGTTGATCCACGAGAAGTTGTTGCGCAGCCGGTGCGAGCGCACCTGCCGGTTGATCTCGGTGTGGCGGTGCGGCTGCGGATCCCGCGCCTGGGCGTCGACCAGGCAATCCAGCAGATGCGCCTGCCACCAGTAGTGCCAGGTGCCGAACCAGCGGTCGCGCCGCGTCGCCGGCCAGGCCACCACCCCCAGCTGTGTGGCCGGCAGTCCCCAGAGGCGTTTCAGGTGTCGTTGCGTGACAGCGGCTTCGCTGCTGGCCGCGCGATTGGCCCAGAGCTGATCCATACCTGTCGATCCTGCCGCACCCGGTCGAGTGCGCGCGTGGGGGCGTCGGGACTTACCAGGCCTGGGACAGGTCGGCGTGCTGCTCGACCCAGGCGTGCATGGCGATGCCGGCGGCGACGCCGGCGTTGATGCTGCGCGTCGAGCCGAATTGCGCGATCGACACCGTCAGCGTTGCGCCGGTGCGGGTGTCGTCGGTGATGCCGGGTCCCTCCTGGCCGAACACCAGCAGGCACTCGCGCGGCAGCGCGGCCTCCTCCAGGCGCGCCGCGCCCGGCACGTTGTCGACGGCGACCACGGTCAGGCCGGCGTCGGCCGCGAAGTCGAGCAGCTCGGCGGTGCTGTCGTGGTGGCACAACCGCTGATAGCGATCGGTCACCATGGCGCCCCGGCGATTCCACCGCCGCCGCCCCACGATGTGCACGGTGTGCACGGCGAAGGCGTTGGCGGTGCGCACCACCGAACCGATGTTGGCGTCGTGGCCGAAGTTCTCGATCGCGACGTGCAGGGGATGCCGGCGCCGGTCGATGTCGGCGATGATCGCTTCGCGGGTCCAGTACCGGTAGGCGTCGACGACGTTGCGGGTGTCGCCCTCGCGCAACAGGATTGGGTCATACCGCGGGTCGTCGGGCACCTCGCCCTGCCACGGGCCGACACCGGCCGGCGGGGTCGCGGACCATTCGGTGGGCCCGGGTCCGCTCATCGCTGCGTCCACACCCCGGCGTGCGTGCCGTCGATGGCCACCGTCGCGTACAGCAGCGCGTCGTTGATCTCGCCCTGGGTGCACAGCGACGCGTTGACGTGCACCGCATCCAACGACGCGTCGGGCAGGATCAGCACCGACGACCCGTAGGTCGAGCACGCCGGATTCAGTCCGGGGGCGGGCAGGGTCGGGGAGGCCAGCAGCATCATCGGGCCGCCGCGCTTGACGGACTCGTCGCGGTAACGGGCGGCGACCGCGGTGGCCTCCAACCCCAGCAGCATGTAGCCGTTGCCGGTGAACGCTCCCGGATCACCGAGCTGCGTCTTGGTCACCGGGGCGCCGTCGGCGCGCCATGCCGACAGGCTGGCGGTCTTGACGGCGAGCCCGCCGCTGTCGTTGGGGTTGGTGGGCAGCAGCCCCACCGGGAAGGCGACCGGATACGCCGACGAGCTGTTCGGGATCCGGTCGCGCGGCGAGTAGCCGTAGACGCCGCGCACCTGGCTTCGATCCTTCAGCGGCCCAAGGCAAACCGTGCCGGTGAGCCGGTCGCGGGGCGCCGAGAGCGGCGCGGGCACGTCACGCACGCCGGTCTTCGCGTTGTCACAGCTGCCCAGGCCGGCGGTCTCCATGGGGTGGGCCAGCGCGCCGTAGAGACCGAAGCGGATGTCCTCGGGTTTGGCGTGCGGATCCTTGGCCGAGGCCGGGCTCGCGTCGACGTCGACCAGCACGTAGTCGCCGTCCCAGCGCAGATTCGACACCGACATGTTCCAGCCCAGCAGGGCCAGCGATTCGCCGATCCGCGCGCCCTGGGCGCCGTAGGGACGCACGGGCTGGCTGGAGGACGAGCAGCCGGCCAGACACAGCGTCAGGCAGGCCGCCATCGCAAGGAATGTGCGCACGGTGAGGTCGGCCTAGCTCAGCCCCAGATCGGCGAGCCCGAGCACACTTCGGTAGGGCAGCCCCTCGGCCTCGATGGCCTCGGCGGCGCCGGTGGCGCGGTCCACCACGGTGGCCACCCCCACCACGTCGCCGCCGGCCTCCTGCACGGCGCGCACCGCCGTCAGCGCCGAGTTTCCGGTGGTGCTGGTGTCCTCGACCACCAGCACCCGCTTGCCGGAAACCTCCGAGCCTTCGATAAGGCGTTGCAGCCCATGGGTTTTGGCGGACTTACGCACGACGAAGGCGTCGATCGGCCGGCCGGCCGCGTGCATGACCGCGGTGGCCACCGGATCGGCGCCCAGCGTCAGGCCCCCGACGACGGCGTAGTCCCAGTCGCTGGTCAGTTCGCGCATCAGCACACCGATCAACGCCGAGGCGCGGTGATGCAGGGTCGCCCGGCGCAGGTCGACGTAGTAGTCGGCCTCCTTGCCCGAGGACAGCGTGACCCGCCCGTGCACCACCGACAGGCGTCGCACCAGCTGAGCCAGCTCTTCAAGGTCAGGTCCGGCCACGGCCACTCCCGATTCGTTTGGTGACGGCCCGCATCAAGGTCCGCGGCATCAGGCGTTCGGCGGCGATGATCGCCTTGTACTGCAGGCCCGGGATGCTGATCACCTTGCCGCGGGCGATATCGGCCAGGCTCTGGCTGACCACGTCGTCGACCTCGAGCCACATGAACGACGGCGACTTGGCCATGTCGATCCCGGCGCGGTCATGGAATTCGGTGTGCACGTAGCCCGGGCACACCGCGTGCACGGAAACACCGGTGCCCTGCAGGCCGACGGACAGGCCCTCGCTGAACGAGATCACCCAGGCCTTGGACGCCGAATACGTCGACCCGCGCCCGGGCACCAGCCCGGCGATGCTGGCGATGTTGATGACGGTGCCCTCGCCGGCCTCGAGCATGGCCGGCAGGGCCGCGCGGGTCAGGTGCATGACGGCGGTGACGTTGACGTCGAGCTGGGACTGCAGCAGGGCGGGATCGGCGGACCAGAAGTCGCCGGACGTTCCGAAGCCGGCGTTGTTGACCAGGACGCGCACTCCCCCGGCGGCGAGCCGCTCGCAGACCCGCTGACGGCCGGAGGCGTCGGCCAGGTCGGCGGGCAGCAGCTCGACGGAGCCGGAATGCTTCTGCAGTTCGTCGGACAGCCTGGTCAGGCGGTCGACGTCGCGGGCGACCAAGACCAGGTCGTAGCCGTCGCGCGCGTAGCGTCGCGCGAACCCGGCGCCGATTCCGGACGTAGGCCCGGTGATCAGGGCGACGGGGCGAGGCATGAGCGACATCTTAATGACGGCGGCATCGCCGGCCTTGCGGCCGCCCGGGGCCCGCCGTCAGCGCTGATAGTTGCTGGCCTGGTGGCCGTTGCGCCCGCTCGGCG
>NZ_QMEV01000103.1 GCF_003284935.1 Mycobacterium colombiense | reverse complement strand
GGCGCGCCGCGTGCAGACCTACGCCGGGACCGACCGCCAGGTCCGTGGGCGCTTGATGGATGTGTTGCGCGCCAACGATTCTCCGGTGACCCGCGCCGAGCTGGACGTGGCGTGGCTGACCGACACGGCGCAGCGCGACCGGGCGCTGTATTCGCTGCTGGCCGACGGCCTGGTGGCCCAGACGCGCGACGGACGCTTCGCCCTAGCCGGCGAGGAATGACTCCACCGCTTGGCGGTACAGCTGGGGCGCTTCGTCGTGGATCAGGTGGCCGGCTTGCGGAGCCTTCAAATAGGTTGCGGCGCTTGATATTTCCGCCATCTCTTGCATCTGGCCCGGCGGGGTGACCGAGTTGCCGGCCTCGATGAGCAGCGCGGGGGCGCGCACCGCGCGCCACTGCGCCCAGTAGTCGCGGGTGCCCCATTCCGCGGCGATCTCGATCCAGCGCGCGGTGTGTCCGTGCAGCCGCCAGCCTGCGTCGGTGCGGTCGAAGGCCTCCAGGAAATACTGGCCCGCGACGGGGCCAAACTCGGCGAAAACCCGCTCGGCGGAATCGAATTCGACCGGAAGGGCATGCAGCCACGGTTCCCAGGGGCCGGTGGTGCGGCCGCGGAAGTCCGGCGCCATGTCCTCGAGCACCAGGGCGGAAACCAGGTCCGGGTGCTCGGCGGCCAAGCACCACGAGTGCAGGGCGCCCATCGAATGCCCGACCATCCGCACCGGGCCCCGCAGCGCGCTCACCGCGTCGGCCAGATCGGCCACGAACCGTTCGGTGCTGATCGGGTGTGGATCTGCGACGTCGCGGCCCCGATGCCACAACGCGTCGTAGGTGTAGACGGTGCCCAGCCGCGTCAGCCACGGCAGTTGGCGCGGCCAGGTGGTTCCCCGCCCCATCAGGCCGTGCACCAGCACCAGCGGCTCACCGTCTCCGCCGTGACACGTCAACAGATCGCTGGGCATGGCACCATCTTGCGTGCACCGCCCAGGGCCGCCGCACCGGGATGGGCGAGGTAGCCTAGCGGCATGTCGCCTGTGGTGAAGATCAACGCAATCGAAGTACCCGCCGACGCAGGACCGGAGCTGGAGAAGCGGTTCGCCCACCGGGCGCACGCCGTCGACAATCAGCCCGGCTTCCTCGGCTTTCAGCTGCTCCGTCCCATCAAGGGCGAGAACCGCTACTTCGTGGTGACCCAGTGGGAGTCCGAAGAGGCATTCCAGGCGTGGGCGCAGGGGCCCGCCATCGAAGCGCACTCCGGGGAGCGGGCGAAGCCGGTGGCCACCGGGGCCTCGCTGCTGGAATTCGAGGTTGTGATGGACGTTGCCGGCAACAAGCAGGCTGGCTAGCGGCGCATCGGCCCGGCGCCGCGCATTGACGCTGAGCGCGGCCGCCGCACTGATAGTGACATTGGCGCCCGGTTGCGCGCCCAATCCGTCCCCGCAGGCGAACGCGGCGAATCCGGGACGCCAGATCGACACCCGGACCCCGCCCGGCGTCCGGGCCCAGCAGACGCTGGACATGCTCAACTCCGACTGGCCCATCGGTCCGGTCGGGGTCGGCACCCTCGCCGCCCCCGACAAGGTGGAGTCGGTCGAGACCACCATGGAGGCGCTGTGGTGGGACCGTCCGTTCACCCTCAACGGCGTCGACCTGGGCGCGAGCGTGGCGACGCTGCACCTGACCTCGTCCTACGGTGCCCGGCAAGACATTCGGATCCACACCGACGACGGCGGTTATGTGGATCATTTCGACCTCGACACCCAGGCGCCCACCATCAATTCGTGGCACGACATCGACGCGGTGCTGGGCAAGACCGGTGCGCGCTACTCCTATCAGGTCGCCAAGGTCAACGACGGCGACTGCGATCCGGTGGCGGGCACCAACACACACCAATCTTTGCCGCTGGCATCCATTTTCAAGCTTTACGTGCTGCATGCGCTGGCGGGCGCGATCAAGGACGGCACGGTGTCCTGGGACGACCAGCTGACCGTCACCGAAAAGAGCCGGGCCGTCGGCTCGTCGGGATTGGCATTGCCTGCGGGAGCGCATGTTTCGGTGCGGACCGCCGCCGAGAAGATGATCGCCACCAGTGACAACATGGCCACCGACCTGTTGATCGGGCGGATGGGCACGCACGCCATCGAACAGGCGCTCGCCACGGCCGGCCATCACGACCCGGCCAGCATGACCCCGTTCCCCACCATGTACGAGCTGTTCTCCGTCGGCTGGGGCAGGCCCGACCTGCGCAGCCAATGGGAGCACGGGTCACCGCAGGTCCGCGGGCAGCTGCTCGAGCAGGCGAACGCGACGCCGTATGACCCGGATCCGATGCGGGCGCACTCGCCGGCGTCCTCCTACGGCGCGGAGTGGTACGGCAACGCCGAGGACATCTGCCGGGTTCATGCGGCGCTGCAGGCCGACGCGGTCGGCAAGGCCGCACCGGTGCGCGAGATCCTGTCCGCGGTCGCGGGCATCCAGCTCGACCACAACGTCTGGCCGTACATCGGCGCGAAAGCCGGTGGCCTGCCGGGCGATTTGACGTTCAGCTGGTATGCCGTCGACAAGACGCAGCAGCCGTGGGTGGTGAGCTTTCAGCTGAACTGGCCGCGCGACCACGGGCCCACCGTGACCAGCTGGATGCTCAAGATCGCCAAGCAGGCCTTCGCGCTGATCGCGCCGCGCTGAGTCTTTACAGGCGCAGCGTCCAGCGTCCGCTGCGGAAGTGCATGGCGACGCGGCCGGCCGGTGCGACGTCGACGCGCCAAAACGATGCCGGGGTGATGTCAAGGGCCGCCACGATCGCCGCGCGGATCACCGCCGGATGGGTCACCGCCACCGTGCGTAAGGGGTTGGCGGTCAACGACTCCAGCCAGTGCGACACGCGTGAGATCAGGTCGGTGATCGACTCGCCGCCGTGCGGCGCGGCGCCCGGCCGGCTCAGCCACACCTCGAGGTCCTCGGGCGCCATGGCCGCAAGCGCCTCGCCGCGCCACCGTCCGCAGTCAAGATCGGCCAACCGTGGCTCGATCTCGGCTTGCAGCCCAAGCAGTTCCGCGGTCTGCCCGGTACGCCGCTCGGGTCCGGCCAGCGCACGCGGCGCGACGCCGGCGAGATCGCCGGCCGCTTCAACCTCGCGACGGCCGATCGCGTTCAGTGGTTCGTCGGCGGGAAAACGCCTGTGCGCCATGGCATCGGTCATGCCATGGCATACCAGGGTCAGCCGGACGACGACGTCGGTCACGCCGCGATGCTCGACTCCTGCCCTGCCCGCGCGCCGAGCAGGCGCCCGCTGATCGCCGCGAACGCCAGGCCGATACCCGCCCACAGCACCAACTGGGTGGCCAGCGACAGCAGCCGGAACTCGTAGAGGTCGTCGGCGGGAAATCCCGGATAGACGATCGTGCCCGCGGCATCGCGCAGCGGCCCGGGTGTCTCGTCGACGCTCGGCAACAGCACCCCCACCACGACGACGGCCACCAGGTAACCCGCGGCCGCCAACAGCCCGGCGTTCCACGCGCCGACGCGCGCGGCCAGGCGCCGGGCCAGCCACACCGCGCCGATCGCCAGCCCCACCGAGATCAGCACCATCAGCAAGTACCAGCCGGTGCGCGCGCCGATGGTGTCGGCCTGCCCGACCGCCGGCGGATTCGGCGGATACTTCACGAACGGCACCACGTACACCGCCCCGAACGCGGCGGCCGCCAGCCGCAACGAAAGCGCTTGCGGTTGAGCCGTTTCCGTGCGCGCATAGGCCACGCTGAACAGCACGGCGAACAACGCACCCATGGCGAGACCGAAAATCAGCACGCCGAATCCCAGCCCGGGACCCGATTGCACGCCGCGGGTGAACAACTCCGCGCCGTGCTCGTGCACGCCGTGCGCGTTCTCGGCGTCGGTGCGGCCGTCTTCAAAAGCGATCGCGCGGCCAATGACGGGCTCGGCGCACAGGCGGGCGAAAATGAACGCCAGCACCGCACCGACAGCACCCGCCAGCAGACCGCCCGCGATCAGGCGTTTCTCCACGAGACGGGGTCAGTGGCAGGGGAAGCCGAGCAGGTGGCGCGCGTCGTGCACGAACTCGTGCACGTGCGAGTCGCTGCCGAACAACGACACCGCCCCCTGGTCGACGCCGACGAAGTACAGCGCCAGCAACGCGAGGAAGAGGGTCGCGGCCAGCCAAAGCGCGGTGCTCGCCGCCGAAAGATCGATCGATCGGGTGCGGCCGCCGGTGAGCTGCGGATGGGACACAATCGGCTCCTTCTGGGGATTACGCGTCCCCGCTGGGTATGACGAGTCTCGGGTCTGACTGTGGACAGTGGCGCGACCGTTCTGGACTTTCACCAGATTCCGTGACTAGTCGATGACAACGGTCAGTGTAGGGCGCAGCGAAAACGGGCGGTAGTCCGACTGAGACTAATCCGAAGGTGGCGACCCGCTTCGCCCGGCTCCGCCGCGCTCGCGATCGCCACGCCGCCCGTTTTCGTTGGCCTGCTACTGCGCGTCCGGGCCCGGGTCCGCGGCGCTGTGCGCGCCCGCCTTGGCCAGGTCCGGCTCGGCCGGCGGCTTGCGGGTCCCCGTGAAGGTGAACGTGGCCTCCTCGCCGGCGCTTTCGCCGTCCCAGTTGTCCACGTCGACCGTCACGATCTGACCCGGACCGACCTCCTCGAAGAGGATCTTCTCCGAGAGCTGGTCCTCGATCTCGCGCTGAATGGTGCGCCGCAGTGGGCGGGCACCCAGCACCGGGTCGAAGCCGCGCTTGGCCAGCAACGCCTTGGCCTTGTCGGTCAGCTCGAGGGCCATGTCCTTGCTCTTGAGCTGGGTCGCGACGCGGTTGATCATCAGGTCGACCATCCGGATGATCTCGTCCTTGGTCAGCTGGTGGAAGACGATGATGTCGTCGATGCGGTTGAGGAACTCCGGGCGGAAGTGCTTCTTCAGCTCGTCGTTGACCTTCTGCTTCATCCGCTCGTAGTTGTTCTCACCGCCACCCTGGGTGAAGCCCAGGCCCACCGGCTTGGAGATGTCGCCGGTACCGAGGTTCGACGTGAAGATCAGCACGGTGTTCTTGAAGTCGACCGTGCGGCCCTGACCGTCGGTGAGCCGGCCGTCCTCGAGGACCTGCAACAGGCTGTTGTAGATCTCCTGGTGGGCCTTCTCGATCTCGTCGAACAGCACCACCGAGAACGGCTTGCGCCGCACCTTCTCGGTGAGCTGGCCGCCCTCCTCGTAGCCGACGTATCCCGGCGGGGCGCCGAACAACCGCGACGCGGTGAACCGGTCGTGGAACTCACCCATGTCGATCTGGATGAGCGCGTCGTCGTCGCCGAACAGGAAGTTGGCCAGCGCCTTGGACAGCTCGGTCTTACCCACACCGGACGGGCCGGCGAAGATGAACGAACCCGACGGGCGCTTGGGGTCTTTCAGCCCGGCCCGGGTGCGGCGGATCGCCTTGGAGACGGCCTTGACGGCGTCCTCCTGGCCGATGATCCGCTTGTGCAGCTCGTCCTCCATGCGCAGCAGGCGGGTGGTCTCGGCCTCGGTGAGCTTGAACACCGGGATGCCGGTCCAGTTGCCCAGCACCTCGGCGATCTGCTCGTCGTCGACCTCGGCGACCACGTCGAGATCGCCCGAGCGCCACTGCTTTTCACGCTCGGCGCGCTGACCCACGAGTTGCTTCTCGCGGTCGCGCAGGCTCGCGGCCTTCTCGAAGTCCTGGGCGTCGATCGCCGATTCCTTCTCCCGGCGCGCCTCGGCGATCTTCTCGTCGAACTCGCGCAGGTCTGGCGGCGCGGTCATCCGGCGGATCCGCATCCGGGCGCCCGCCTCGTCGATCAGGTCGATCGCCTTGTCGGGCAGGAACCGGTCGTTGATGTACCGGTCGGCCAGGGTGGCCGCGGCCACCATCGCGCCGTCGGTGATCGACACCCGGTGGTGCGCCTCGTAACGGTCGCGCAGGCCCTTGAGGATTTCGATGGTGTGCTCCACCGTCGGCTCGCCCACCTGCACGGGCTGGAAGCGGCGCTCCAGAGCGGCGTCCTTCTCGATGTACTTGCGGTACTCGTCGAGCGTGGTGGCGCCGATGGTCTGCAGCTCGCCGCGGGCCAGCTTCGGCTTGAGGATGCTCGCGGCGTCGATCGCGCCCTCGGCGGCGCCGGCACCCACCAGGGTGTGCAGCTCGTCGATGAACAGGATGATGTCGCCGCGGGTGTTGATCTCTTTGAGCACCTTCTTCAGGCGCTCTTCGAAGTCACCGCGGTAGCGGCTGCCCGCCACCAGCGAACCCAGGTCGAGCGTGTAGAGCTGCTTGTCCTTCAGCGTCTCGGGAACCTGGCCGTGCACGATCGCCTGCGCCAGGCCTTCGACGACGGCGGTCTTACCGACACCGGGCTCGCCGATCAGCACCGGGTTGTTCTTGGTGCGACGAGAGAGCACCTGCATCACCCGCTCGATTTCCTTCTCGCGGCCGATGACCGGGTCCAGCTTGCCCTCCATCGCGGCGGCGGTCAGGTTGCGGCCGAACTGGTCGAGCACCAACGACGTGGACGGGCTGCCGGATTCGCCGCCGCGGCCACCGGTGCCGGCCTCCGCGGCCTCCTTGCCCTGGTAGCCACTCAGCAGCTGGATCACCTGCTGGCGCACCCGGGTCAGTTCGGCGCCCAGCTTCACCAGCACCTGCGCGGCGACGCCCTCGCCCTCGCGGATCAGCCCCAGCAAAATGTGCTCGGTGCCGATGTAGTTGTGTCCGAGCTGCAGCGCCTCGCGCAGGCTCAGCTCGAGGACCTTCTTGGCGCGCGGCGTGAACGGAATGTGTCCCGACGGGGCCTGCTGGCCCTGGCCGATGATCTCCTCGACCTGGCTGCGCACGCCCTCGAGCGAGATGCCCAGCGACTCCAGCGACTTCGCCGCGACGCCTTCACCTTCGTGGATCAAACCCAGCAGGATGTGCTCGGTGCCGATGTAGTTGTGGTTGAGCATCCGGGCTTCTTCTTGCGCCAAGACGACGACCCGCCGTGCTCGGTCGGTGAATCTTTCAAACATCGGGTTACCTGCTCTCCCTCAACATCGGTACAAACTAGTTAACGGCCCTTCGAGCAATCCTGCCGGTTCCCTGTGGCCGGAATCGCGTACCTGTCTCCACTGTAATGGTCGGCTTGCCGGCGGGCCTAACCTTGCCGGCGCCATCTTCGCTGCGGGCCCGCTCGGTCTTCGGGTGACCTTTCTATGGCCGGTCTCACCTGCGACTGCCTGCGGCGTTGCGCGCCGTAACTGTAGAAACGTCGCGCGCTCGCAATTCGTTTCCCGCGCCGCCCGGCTATTGTTTCGCGCCCAGCGAAATGACAAACCGGCGCCCAGGCTCGGGGCCCGGGCGCCGGTCGGTACGGCCGCTACGTCGCCGCGTGGAATGCGTCGATCACGTCGGCCGGGATGCGGCCGCGGGTCGACACGTTGTGCCCGTTGCGGCGAGCCCAGTCGCGGATGGCTGCGCTCTGCTCGCGGTCGATCGCGCCGCGCCCGCGTCCCGACCCGGAACGCCCGCGCCGGCGGCCGCCGACGCGGCGGCCGGCCTCCACCCATTGCTTGAGATCGCCGCGCAGTTTCGCGGCATTCTTGGACGAAAGATCAATCTCGTAGGTCACCCCGTCAAGCCCGAATTCCACAGTTTCGTCGGCCGCGCCGGCACCGTCGAAATCATCGACCAAGGTGACGGTCACTTTTTTTGCCATTGGCTTACCCTCGCATTTCGTCCTGAGCGGATACTGAACAGATTGGATCGGACCTCCCCGGTCACCAATCTGCCATAACAGCGAAGCATACTCAATCTGTACGGAAGCCGCACAGTTGAAAGTTTGAACTACGAGTGCGGCCGAACAATCGGGAACAAAACTGTCTCTCGAATTGACAGACCGGTCAATGTCATCAACAACCTGTCGATACCCATTCCCGTTCCCGTGCATGGCGGCATCGCATACTCGAGTGCGGCGAGGAAATCCTCGTCGAGCACCATGGCTTCGTCGTCACCCGCGGCGGCAGCACGCGCTTGCGCGGCGAATCTCTCGCGCTGCACGACGGGATCGTTCAGCTCGGAGTACCCGGTGGCCAGTTCGACGCCACGCACATACAGGTCCCACTTCTCGGTGACACCCGCGATACTGCGGTGCTGCCGCGTCAAAGGCGTTGTCTCGACGGGGAAATCCCGCACGAATGTCGGGGCGACGAGCTCATTGCCCACCGTGTGCTCCCAGAGCTCCTCGACGATCTTTCCGTGCCCGTAACCGCGGTCGCGGGGGATCTCGACCCCGAGCCGATCGGCGATGCCCACCAGTTGTTCGACGGACGTCTCGGGCGTGATCTCGTCACCGAGTGCCGCGGACAACGACGGGTACATTTCGATGGAAGCCCATTCCCCGTCTATGTCGTAGACGCTGCCGTCGGGCAGCGGGAGTTGTCGGGTTCCGATCGCCTCATCGGCCACCTCTTGAATAAGCTCGCGCGTCACTACTGCCGAATCGTCATAGGTGCCGTAGGCCTGGTAGGTCTCCAGCATGGAGAATTCCGGAGAATGGGTGGAATCCGCACCTTCGTTTCGAAACACGCGATTAAGTTCGAAAACTCTGTCGAAACCGCCGACGACGCACCGCTTGAGGAACAGTTCCGGTGCGATCCTCAAGTAGAGATCGATGTCGAGCGCATTGGAATGCGTGATGAAGGGCCGCGCCGCCGCCCCTCCGGCCAGCGTCTGCAACATTGGGGTTTCGACTTCGAGAAACCCGCGCCGTTCCAACGCGTTGCGCACCGCGCGGACGACGGCGATCCGCTGCCGGGCCACCGCGCGCGCCTGCGGGCGCACGATCAGGTCGACGTAGCGCTGCCGTACCCGCGCCTCCTCGCTCATGTCCTTGTGCGCGACGGGCAGCGGCCGCAACGACTTGGACGCCATCTGCCAGGAGTCGGCCAGCACGGACAATTCGCCGCGCCGTGAGCTGATCACGTTGCCGTGCACATAGACGATGTCACCGAGGTCGACGTCGGCCTTCCACGCGTCAAGGGATTGCTGGCCGACCTTGTCGAGGCTGATCATTACCTGCAGGCTGGTGCCGTCGCCCTCCTGCAGCGTGGCGAAGCAGAGTTTGCCGGAGTTGCGCGCAAAGATCACTCGGCCGGCGACGCCGACGATGTCGTCGGTAGCGGTGTCGACGGGCAGGTCGGGGTGGGCGGCGCGGACTTCGGCCAGCGTGTGGGTGCGTTCGACGGCGACGGGGTACGGGTCGTGCCCCTCGGCGAGCAGCCGAGCGCGCTTATCCCGGCGGATTCGGTACTGCTCGGGAATGTCTAGGTCGTCGGCACTCACGACGTGCCAGCTTAAAGGACCGTGCTTTGAGGGCGCGGTGACGTCAGCGTGCCGTCTTCAGCCGCCCGCGCTGGGCGTCGCGGTTGCGTTCGAAGATCAGCCGCAGGCCGTGCAGGGTCAGGTGCTGGTCGTAGTGGCTGACCGTCTGCAGTTCGGGCAGCAGCAGCGGCGCGGTGTGGCCGGTCGCGACGATCGCGACGTCGTCGCCGGCAAAGCCGTCCACGTCCTCGCGAATGCGCCCGACCAAACCGTCGACCAGCCCGGCGAAACCGAACACCGCACCGGCCTGCATGCACTCGACGGTGTTCTTGCCGACCACCGAACGGGGCCGGGTCAGCTCCACCCGGCGCAGCGCGGCCGAGCGGGCCGCCGCGGCATCGGAGGACACCTGCAATCCGGGCGCGATCGCACCGCCGAGG
Source organism: Mycobacterium colombiense (assembly GCF_003284935.1). Classification (GTDB taxonomy): domain Bacteria; phylum Actinomycetota; class Actinomycetes; order Mycobacteriales; family Mycobacteriaceae; genus Mycobacterium; species Mycobacterium arosiense_A. Next base: position 1,049 of record NZ_QMEV01000103.1, on the reverse strand, counting down.
AACTCACCTTTGCCCGACACGACGTCCACACAGATCGAGGATCCGAAGTCGATGACGATGGCGGGGCTGTTGAACCGGTGAAAAGCCGCCAGGCAGTTCACGATTCGGTCGGCTCCGACTTCCTTCGGGTTGTCGACGAGCAGCGGGATGCCGGTGCGTACCCCGGGCTCGATCAACACGTGGGGCACCGACGGCCAGTACTGGTCGAGCATCAGTCGCACCTCGTGCAGCACCGAGGGGACGGTCGACAGCGCCGCGGCGCCGGTGAGCCGTTCGGAGTCGTCGCCGATCAGGCCGTCGATGGTCAGCGCCAGTTCGTCGGCGGTGATCTCGGCTTCGGTGCGAATCCGCCACTGCTGCACGACGTTTGCGTGCTCCTTGGATCCCGATATCAGCCCGACGACGGTGTGGGTGTTACGGACGTCGATCGCCAGCAGCACGGCTACCGCGCAACGATCCGGGGATCCAGCAGCTCGGCCGCGTCAGCGGGCACGAACGCCGGATCGTGGCCGAGGTCGATCGGCTTGTTGTCGGCGTCGACGAAGACGATCCGCGGCTGATACGCCCGCGCCTCGGCCTCTTCCATGGTGCCGTAGGCGATCAGGATCACCAGGTCGCCCGGGTGGACGAGATGCGCCGCCGCGCCGTTGATTCCGATGACGCCACTGCCGCGCTCGCCGGTGATGGCGTAGGTGACCAGCCGGGCGCCGTTGTCGATGTCGACGATGGTCACCTGTTCGCCCTCGAGCAGGTCCGCGGCGTCCATCAGATCTGCGTCGATGGTCACCGAGCCGACGTAGTGCAGGTCGGCCTGCGTGACGGTGGCCCGGTGAATCTTCGACTTGAGCATCGTCCGTAGCATCAATTCCTCCAAGGTGATTGGGCGTATTGTCCGTCCGGCCCAGCGGTGCCGGCGGGTGTTTCGATCTGCATTTCGATGTTGTCCAGCAGCCTGGTGATGCCCAGCCGCGCCGCGACCAGCAGGCGGGCCGAGCCGTGGGCGGGCGCCGGGCCGAGACCGGCGTCGCGCAGCTCGAGGTAGTCCACCA
>NZ_QMEV01000102.1 GCF_003284935.1 Mycobacterium colombiense | reverse complement strand
CCTGCGGCCCCCATCACCGACTGCTCAAACCCGGCGGCTGGACCACCCGCAAAACCGCCCGCGGCGACACCCAATGGAAACCACCACCCGAACTCGACCGCGGACAGCCCCGCACCAACACCTTCCACCACCCCGAGAAACTGCTCCGCGATAAAGACGACGACGGCCCGTAGTCGCGAGATCGCCAGGGCGGCCTAGCTGGAGCTGCTCTCCCGCGCGGCGGCCTTCTCCAGGTCGGTCAACGCCGGCTCGATCCGATCGGCCATGTCGTCGATGTCGTTGGCCACCTCGGGCGTCGTCACGAAACCGAAGTCCAGGTAGTCCTGGTAGGAAAAGCAGGTGATGTTCAGCGCGACATCCATCACCGGCGGGCCCAGCGGCACCAGCGAATCCAGTTTGGCGCCAGCCATATACAACGGGAACGGCGGGCCGGGGACGTTGGAGACAACCAGGTTGATGGGGGCCAGGTTTCGCGACAGCCCGCTGGCCGTATACGCCCGCGCGGCCAACCCGAGCAACCCGGGCGGGGTGGTCTCGGTCAGCCCCATGATCTGATGCGCCGACAGCGCCTTGGCCATCAGCTTCGCGTCCTGGGTGCTTTCGTGAATGGCCCGCAGCCGCTCGCCCGGGTCTTCGACATCGGTGGCCAGCGAGACGGTCATCGAGCTGACCTTATTGCCGATGTCGTCCTTGTTCTCGTCAGTGCGGGTCGACACCGGGATCTGCGCGATCAATGGTTTGGCGGGCAGCTCACCGCGCTTCTGCAAGTAGTCGCGGACGGCGCCGGCCACCACCGCGAGCACCACGTCGTTGAGCTTGACGCCGTAGGCATCCTTGACGGCCTTCGCGCGGGCCAGCTCGATGCGAGACCCGGTGATGCGCCGATGCGGCGAAACCGGTGCGTTGAAGCGGGTTTTGGGCGCCTCGAAGTAGCGCGGGGGCCTGCTGCGCACCCCCAGGGTGGCGATCTGCTGGCGCACGGTCTGCTCCATCAGCCGCGCGATGCGGAACGGCGTCTTGACGCCCACGTTGATCAGCGCGCCCACGGCGCGTCGTTCCAGTCCCGGAAGCTGGAAGCCCACCAGTGAGCCGACCGTTTCCTGTTGCGGCGCACGGGGTTCCGGCGTGGTGTCCAGCAGGATTTCGCCCAGCCCGGCACCCGAGACCCCGTCGACGATGGCGTGGTGCATCTTGGTCAGGGTGGCGACCCGCCCGCCCTCGACGCCCTCGATCACCCACATCTCCCACAGCGGCCGGGAGCGGTCCAGCTTGTAGGACATCAGCCGCCCCACCAGCTCCTCGAGCTCGCGGCGACCGCCCGGCGCGGGTACCCCGATGCGGCGGACGTGGAAGTCGACGTCGAGCTCCTCGTCCTCGACGAACCACGGCCGGTCCAGTCCCAGCGGCGCGCCGGTTACCCGCCACCGCAACTGCGGTACCTCGGGCAGGCGATCGATCAGTAATTGACGGAGACGTTGAAAACTGTACTCGGAGCACTCCTTCGGGTCGCAGATCGCCAACGCCCCCACGTGCATGTGCCAGCCCGCGGTTTCTGCTGACCAAAACGCCGCATCGACACTCGACAGCCGCTTCATGACCTGACCGTAGCCCCCCAACCCCCGTCGCGACCAGCAATGGCAAACAAACTACCCGCCGGCTCGGCGCGGGCGACGTCCGCGTGCCCACCGGTCTCACTGGCTTCGATCTACGGGAGTCGCATGCGAACTGGGCGACACCGGGCCCGGCATCGATCGCGCCCACGCCCGTGGCACCGACAAGATCCCGACCGCAGCGCCGCCGCCGACGCTCACCCGAGGCGCCGCGTGAGTCGTTAGGCCAGGCGAGCACATGACCGCGGCCCTGCACAGCGCGGCGGCCTTGTTGAGGGAGCTCAGGTGCTTGAGCGCAGCGTCTCGAGGCGCCGACAGCGAACTCAACTTGGACAGCGGCGCGGTTGCCGGCGACAGGGACGCATCGAAGGTGGCCCGCGGCGACGAGGACAGCGCATCGAGCGCGTCGGAGATGGTCGAGATCACTTGCCGGCCAGTCGTTATCACCTCCGGTGCGACAGTCAGAGTCCAGCCGAGCGACGGTGGAGTGACCCCCGTGGGCTCGCGGGGGTGGGTGCAGGGCGGCGGGGAACTGAACGGTGCCAGGACGCCCGCCGACGCGCGGGCGTAGGCGTACATGGCGGCGGCGTCTTGCGCCCACATCCGTTCGTAGTCGGCTTCGGCCTCGGCGACCGCCGGACTGAGCTGGCCCAGACAGTTCGCCGCGGCCAGCGAGATCCGCCGCCGCCGGTTGGCATCGATCGCCTGGGGCGCCACCACCGCCGCACGCGCCAAACCGTAGGCGCCCGCGGCCGCCGTGGCCTGGATCGCCGTCTGCCGCGCCAGCGCCGCGGTAGCGTCGAGCCACGCCAGATACTGCGCGACGGCGTGGGTGAGCGCCGTTGTCGACGCGCTCGGTTCTCCTCCGTCCAGCTGGGCGATCACCGCCCGGTAGCTCAGCGCCGTGTCAGCGAGTTGGGCGCCCAGCACACCCCAGGCCCTGGCGGCGTCCATCATTGATCCGGCGCCGGGGCCCGAATGCATCCGCCCGGAATTGCTTTCCGGCGGAAGGGTCCCGAAATCCATCAACAATCCCAGCTCGACGGCGTGCGAATTGTGCTGCAACATGAGGCTTTTCTCTTCGGGAATGATGGATATGCGATGGTGGACCGCGGGTCCTGTTGCGGCGGTCTGGGTTTGATAAATTAGCCACCGCCTTTGGCGCCGGGTCCCCCGGCAGAGTCGAGTTGCCGCGGGCAGTACGCCTTGGCCGATATCGTCGCGAACTGGGCGGCGCCGTTGGTGGTCAGCGCGGGGTTGTTGTCTCGCAGGTCGTTGAGGAGTTGGAGACCGGAGACGCCGCGGGCGAGCAAGCCGCAGACCGCTTTTCCGGCGCTCACGGCTTGGCCGGGGTCCTGAAAGCTGATGCCCACCGTGTGGAGGTCAGCGATGAAGACCTCATTGTTGTCGTCGGCGGCCGCCTCGTCCTCGCCCGGGACGGCGTGCGCGGGTACGGCGGCGACGAGTCCCAGCACTACACCGACAAGCGCTAATTGCAGTTTCATGCATCCTCCTTCGAGGTGTCCTAACCCGGTTTCGATTCGGTGGATCCGGCCGCGATGTCCTCAGCGTCCGTCACGTGCACGGCGTGCACGCCGGGTGTTGTCCTGAGTCGGGCGACCAGGTCGTCGAGGCCGGCCTCGTCGATGTTCCAGTGCTGCACCTGGTCGGGCATCTCCTGCAGTTGGGCGATGATGCGGTCGAGCTTGACCGGCCCCTGCCGGCGCGCGCCGGCGATCGCGGGGGCCTGGACGCCCGTCGTGCTGACGACGCGTGACGCCGGCCCGCCCAGCGCGCCGCCCGCGAGACTGCCCAGGGTGGCCTCGTTGACGAGGCCGCCGGAGATATCCGCCGCGGCGGCCGCGGCGAGGCTGGTGACCGGTAGCGCGGTGGAGGCCAGCCGGATCGCCGGTGCGGCGGTCGCCCAGGCGGGCGGCACCGACATCTTTCCCACCGTCGGCGCCGCACCCAAGACGGCCGACACGGGTTTCACGGCGATGCTGGAGGCGACGTGGCCGGGCGACGTCAGACCGGCGCCGAGCGACGTTTTCGACATCGCGGCGCTCCACGGCGCATAGATGAAGAAGTTCTTCCACTGCGAAACACCAAGGCTGGTACTGGCATTGACGACGTTGGTCCACGTGGCCTGAGTGCCGATCTGGGAAATGCTGGAATACAGCGTCTCCCAGAACGGTGCTATCTCCGTGCTCCCCGTGGCGCCCCCGATCAGGTTCTGCCAGAACTGGGTGTACTGACCGGTGAGCGAGGTGATGTAGGCCTCGATCTCTTTCAGCCACGACGACAACGAGTCGGACGACGCCGTGGCCGCGGCGGCCGCCTGTGTCGCGGCTGCGGTGTCGTTGGTGGTGGCCGGGGCGTCCTCGAAGGGCGTCAACTCTCCGGCGGATGCCGACGCGGCGGCGTAACTGAACATGGCGGCGACGTCTTGGGCCCATATCTGGCCGTACTCGGCTTCGGTGGCCGCAATCGCCGCGCCGTTCTGTCCGAGACCGGCCGGATCCGCCGGCGCCGCCGCGCTGCGATGCCAGGGCGGTAAGTCGGCGCTTCGGCAAGCAAGCCGCCGATAAACGTCTCTACCTCGCGCGAATCGACAAGGCGACGCGATGAATGGGTGACGAAAATTGGGGAAGGCCGTCCTTCCGGGCCGCCATCCGTGGATAAAAATCTCGCCATCACAAATTGTGTCGGCCCTAGAAGTCTTTAGCCAGGACGCGGCGGCAGCACGACCATCCGAACGATGACCGTGGCCGACCCGATCCAGACATAGGCGCTGACACGGGTATTCGCGCACCACGCGGCCGATGCGGCCCATCACTCATATCGATCACCATGAAAATATGAATTTGCTATTCGCCGTCGGCCCGCTCGGCCGCAGGCGGTCCCGATGGCGCCGCGCACTTATGCCCGATATCCGGCGCTAAAAACACCATCGAAAGCGCCGACTCACCTGCAACATAGGTCAATCATGTAATTCATAGAATTCGGCGCTGCGCGACGAGGAAGGATGACTCGCGGCCGGGTGGCCGCTCACACGCGCGCACCGCGATCTCCGGCAGATCGAGCACCGCCAGCGTCGGTGCGGTGACCGGCGCGGCTTTGCCAGCGGCGGGTAGCGCTACGGCCCCCACCCGGAGCGCTTCGCCACCGGGGCTAGGCGTCCTCCAGCAGGTCCGGCGTCACCGCCGACTCGGTGTCGGGAATGCCCTCGACCTTGGCCTTGCGGTCGGCCATCGACAGCAGCCGCCGAATGCGGCCGGCCACAGCGTCTTTCGTCATCGGCGGGTCGGCGAGGCGGCCGAGCTCCTCCAGCGATGCCTGCCGGTGCTCGACGCGCAGCTTGCCTGCCGAAGCCAGGTGGTCGGGGACGGTGTCGCCCAGGATCTCCAGGGCCCGCTCCACTCGGGCCGCGGCCGCCACCGCCGCGCGCGCCGAGCGGCGCAGGTTGGCGTCGTCGAAGTTGGCGAGCCGGTTGGCCGTCGCGCGCACCTCGCGCCGCATCCGGCGTTCCTCCCAGATCAGCCGGGTGTCCTGGGCGCCCATCCGGGTCAGCAACGCGCCGATCGCCTCGCCGTCGCGCACCACCACGCGGTCGGCACCGCGCACCTCGCGGGCCTTCGCGCTGACACCGAGCCGTCGCGCGGCACCCACCAAGGCCAGCGCCGCCTCCGGACCGGGGCAACTGACCTCGAGGGCCGACGACCGTCCCGGCTCGGTCAGCGACCCGTGCGCCAGGAACGCTCCGCGCCACGCGGCCTCGGCGTCGCCGACGCTGCCGCCCACCACCTGGGCCGGCAGCCCGCGCACCGGGCGGCCGCGATTGTCGAGCAGACCGGTCTGGCGGGCCAGCGCCTCGCCGTCATTGGCGACCCGCAACACGTACCGGGTGCTCTTGCGAATTCCGCTGGCCGACAACACATGCACGACGGCGTTGTATCCGTAGAGTTCGAAAATGTCCTTGCGCAGCCGCCGGGCGACGTTGCCCAGGTCCACCTCGGCCTCGACCACGACGCGGCCGCCGACGATGTGCAGCCCGCCGGCGAACCTCAGCAGGGATGTGACCTCCGCCCGGCGCGCGCTGACCGATTTCACGATGAGGCGGCTCAGTTCGTCCTTGACTTCGGTCGTCATCGCCACGCGTCGTCACCCCTTGGTCCGCTGCCGCCCGGCTCACTCCCACCGGCTGGTGGGCTTGCACCGCCGACCCGAATATCCGCGGTGGCCGTGGCCGAAGACGCTCCCGGAGCCTTGTGGGCCGCCCGGACCCCGTCCAGGGCCGCCGCGAGCTTGCCTGGATCATGTAAAGGTGTACCAGGTCTGGCCACGTCGGCGAAGTGGACCTCGGCCGAAAGCAGTGTGGCGGTGCGGCGCAATTGCTCGCGTTCGCGCTCACTGGGCACCCGTTCGGCGTCGATGATGATGTCGTGCACGGTGAAATCCGGTGCATGCTGGGCCAGCACGTGCAGATGACGCTCGACGGAGAACCCGGCCGTCTCCCCCGGTTCGGCCACCAGGTTGAGCACCAGGGCGCGCCGCGCGGTGGTGGCGCGCAGCGCCGCCGCCAGGCCGGGCACCAGCACGTGCGGGATCACGCTGGTGAACCACGATCCGGGGCCGAGCACAATCAGATCGGCGGCCATGATGGCGTCGACGGCCTGCCGGGTCGCCGGCGGGTTGTCCGGCGACAGCCGCACGCGGCGCACCTTGCCGGGCGTCGTCGCGATCGCCACCTGGCCGCGGATCAGCCGGAACATTCGCGGGTCGCTTTCCAGACCGGAGACGTCGGCCTCGATCTGCAGCGCGATCGGGCACATCGGCAGCACCCTGCCCTTGACGCCGAGGATGCGCCCCAGCTCGTCGAGGGCGGCCACCGGGTCGGCCAGCACCTCGGATAGGCCGGCCAGCATCAGGTTGCCGATCGGATGCCCGGCCAGCGCCCCGCTGCCCCCGAACCGGTGCTGCAGGATCGTCGCCCACAGTCGCCCATGAGGGCTGTCAGATGCCAAGGCCGCCAACGCCATTCGCAAATCACCGGGCGGCACCACGTCCAGTTCGCTGCGCAGCCGGCCGGACGAACCGCCGTCGTCGGCGACGGTCACCACCGCGGTCACGTAGGGCGTGAGCCGGCGGGCCGCCGACAGCGTCGCGTACAGGCCGTGTCCACCGCCCATCGCGACGATGCCCCGGCTCATCGGCTCGGTCATTCGCGGCCCAGATCCCGGTGCAGCACCCGCACCGACAGTTGGGCTTCACCCGTGCGGGCCTTCAGCGACTGCACCAGCGCCTCGGCGATCGCGACGCTGCGATGCTTGCCGCCGGTGCAGCCGATGGCGACCGTCATGTAGCGCTTGCCCTCCCGGCGGTATCCGTCGACGACCAGAGATAGCAATCGATGGTAGGCGTCGAGGAACTCCGCCGCGCCCGGCTGGCTCAAGACGTAGTCGCGTACCGCGGGGTCCTGACCGGTGCGGGGCCGCAATTCGTCGACCCAATGGGGGTTTGGCAGGAACCGGACGTCCATCACCATGTCGGCGTCCATCGGCAGACCGTATTTGAATCCGAACGACTCGACCGTGATGCTGGTGGTCGCGGTGGCGGCGCCGCCGAACGCCCGCTCGATGGTTTCGCGCAAGCCGCGCACCGACAGCGTCGAGGTGTCGATGATCAAGTCGGCGGTGGCGCGCACCGAAGCCAGCATGCGGCGCTCGGCGGCGATGCCTTCGGCCAGGGTCTGATCGCCCTGCAGCGGATGGCTGCGGCGATTCTGCTCGTAGCGGCGCACCAGCATGTCGTCGGATGCTTCCATGAACACCACGCGCGGCGCGATGTTCCGGGTGGCCAGCTCGGTGCGCACCGAGTCCAGGTCACCGGTGAAGCCGCGCGAGCGCACGTCCATGACCACGGCGAGCTGGGTGATCCGCGAGCCGGCGGCCAGACCGAAATCGACCATCCGGGTGATCAGCTGCGGGGGCAGGTTGTCGGCCACATACCAGCCGAGGTCCTCGAGCACCTTGGCCGCGGTACCCCGCCCGGCCCCGGATAACCCGGTCACCAGCACGACGTCGATCCCGGCCGGGGCGTCCACCGAGGGTCCGCCCGCGAACTCCCCCGGGCCCGTCACGGGGCCGCCTCGGACTGATCGGGGCGTAGCGCCTCCAGGACGGCGGTGGCGGTGGCCACACCGATGCCGGGAACGGCGGTGATCTGGTCGACGGTGGCCTCCTTGAGGCGGGCTATCGATCCGAAATGGCTTACCAACGCCTTTCGGCGATGTTCTCCCAATCCTGGCACCGAATCCAGCACCGATGCCGTCATTCGCTTAGATCGCTTGCTGCGATGGTAGGCGATCGCGAACCGATGCGCCTCGTCACGCACGCGCTGCAGCAGATAAAGCCCCTCGCTGTTGCGCGGCATGATGACGGGGTCGGGCTCCGAGGGCACCCACACCTCTTCCAGCCGTTTGGCCAGGCCGATCACCGCGACGTCGGTGATGCCGAGTTCGTCGAGCACCGCGCTGGCCGCGTTGACCTGCGGGGCCCCGCCGTCGACGACGTACAGGTTCGGGGGGTAGGCGAAACGGCGCGACTTCCCTTCCGCGGAAAGCATATTCGGGTCGTTTTGCTCACTGAGGTGCCGGGCGAAGCGGCGGCGGGTCACCTCGGCGATGGAGGCGACGTCGTCGGAGCGCCCCTGCCCGGCGGCTTCCCGGATCGCGAAGTGCCGGTAGTCCGATTTGCGCGGCAGCCCGTCCTCGAACACCACCAGCGAGCCCACCACGTCGGTGCCCTGGACATGGCTGATGTCCACACATTCGATGCGCAGCGGCGCATCGGACAGGCCGAGGGCCTCCTGGATGTTCTGCAGCGCAGCGGATCTGGCGTTGAAGTCGCCGGCACGCCGCAACTTGTGTTGCTGCAGCGCATCTTTCGCGTTGCGCTGCACGGTTTCGGCCAGCGCGCGTTTGTCGCCGCGCTGCGGCACCCGCAGCGCCACCCGCGACCCGCGCAGGCCGGACAGCCAGCTGGTCAGCTCGTCGGCGTTGGACGGCAGGCACGGCACCAGCACCTCGCGCGGCACCGGATTCACCGATTCGTCTGCGGCGCCGCCCAATTCGGCCTGCTCGCCGTAGAACTGGGTCAGGAACTGTTCGACCAGCTGTTCCTCACCGGAATCGCCGGGGTCGGCGGACTTTTCGACGATCCAGCCGCGCTGACCGCGGACCCGGCCGCCGCGCACGTGGAACACCTGCACCGCCGCCTCGAGGTCGTCGTCGGCGAACGCCACCACGTCGGCGTCGGTGCCATCGCCGAGGACGACGGCCTGCTTTTCCATTGCCCTCTTCACCGCGCCCAGGTCGTCACGCAGCCGGGCGGCCCGCTCGAAATCGAGCCGCTCGGCCGCGGCGTTCATCTGCTGTTCCAGCTCCCGGGCGAACCGGTCGGTCTTACCGGACAGGAAGTCGCAGAAGTCGTCCACGATCTGGCGATGCTGCTCCGCGCTGACCCTGCCGATGCACGGCGCCGAGCACTTGTCGATGTAGCCGAGCAGGCACGGACGGTCGATCTGCTTGTGCCGCTTGAACACTCCCGCCGAACAGGTCCGCGCCGGAAACACCCGGGTGAGCAGGTCCAGCGTCTCCCGAATGGCCCACGCGTGCGAGTACGGCCCGAAGTAGCGCACCCCCTTGCGGCGGGGGCCGCGGTAGACCATGAGCCGGGGGAACTCCTCGTTGAGGGTCACCGCCAGCACCGGATAGGTCTTGTCGTCGCGATAGCGGACGTTGAACCGCGGGTCGAACTCCTTGATCCAGTTGTATTCGAGTTGCAACGCCTCGACTTCGGTGTTGACCACCGTCCACTCGACCTTGGCCGCGGTGGTCACCATCTGCCGGGTACGCGGGTGCAGGCTGGCGATGTCGGCGAAGTAGGACGTCAGCCGGCTGCGCAGGCTCTTGGCCTTGCCGACGTAGATGACTCGCCCGTACGGATCCCGGAATCGGTAGACGCCGGGCTCGACCGGGATGGACCCGGGCGCGGGGCGGTAGGTGACGGGATCGGGCACAGATCCAGGCTAGTAGCCACCCGCGCGGCGCCGAGAAAGGCGGGGCGCGTGCGGGTGCCGGTTTACTGTGGTGCATACCCGTCGCCGCAATGTTTGGGGGATTACCGTCGAGTCCTCGCTAGCCTGGGTGCTGCAGCCCCTCGGTGTCGACGCCTTCCTCGACGAGATCTGGGCGAGCAGACACCACCACATTCAGCGACGCCGGCCGGGCTACTTCGACCGCCTGCTGCCCGGGCCGACGGCCGTTGACGCGCTCCTCGATCATGTGCAGCCAGAACCGTCGGCCGTGCGGCTGGTGAAGGGCGGCCAGGACAGGGATCCGGCGACCTATCGCCGCGCCGACGGCGGCCTGGACCCGGTCGCGGCACGCGACGGTCTGGCCGAGGGTTACACCATCGTCGTCAACGGGCTCGAGCGGTACCTGCGCACGATCGCCGCGTTGTCGCACTCGATCGAGGTCGAGCTGAACTACCCGACGCGCGTCAACGCCTACGTCACGCCGCCGGAATCGACCGGCTTCGTCCCGCACTACGACCCGCACGACGTGCTCGTCCTGCAAATCGAGGGATCCAAGACGTGGCATCTGTCCGACGCCGCCGCGGTGGCGCCGCACGAGATCCAGCGACGCAAGGGGGTCGGGGCCGACGGGCTCACGTCGTCGACCGACGTGTGCCTCGGTCCCGGCGACGTGCTGTATCTGCCGCGCGGCCAAATACATTCGGCCGAAACGCGGTCCGAGCGGTCCGTCCATCTGACGATCGGGCTGCACGCCCCCACCGTGCTGACGCTGCTCACGCACGCACTGCACGCGCTCAGCCTGCGCGACCCCCGTCTGCACGCCCGCTTGTCGCCGCGGCACCTGGACGATGCGACCGCCCGCGCGGGACTGGGCGAGCACGTGCGCGACGCCGTGGCGGCCATCGACGATCCCGAGATCATCAACGCAGGCCTCGACGCGATGGCCGACGTTCTGGTGCGGCGCGGCCGGTGCCCTCCGGTGGGGCGGGTCAGCGACACCGTCGGGATCGACGGCCAGACGCTGGTGACCAAGCACGCACCCCTTTATTCGAAGGTGGCGCACCTCGACGACCGCGTCGTCCTGCAGTTCGCTGCGCTGTCGGTGAGCGCCGGCGCCGACCATGCGGCCGCGATGCGGTTCCTCGTCGACAGCACTCAGCCCTTTCGGGTCGGTGATCTGCCCGGGCTGAACGCGGCCCAGCAGTTGGGGCTGGCGCAGACGCTGATCCTCAACGGCTTCCTGGTCCGGCTGTCCAAAGGCTGACAGTTAGCTTCGCATCTCCGGTGAAACCGGCAGATTCTATCCGCATCTGCGGTTGTTCTCCGCATAAGATCCCGGTGTATGCGGGTCGCCGTTATCGCGTCCGGTGTCCGCATCGCGAAGACACGCTGAAAGCCACGAGGAGAACCGGGACAAGGCGTCTCCCGCGGGGCCGACCGGGCCGTCGCCCGCCGGCCGCGGCGGGACCGCCGACCGGTTCGGCGGGAGGAGCGCACCATGGCGGCACGGGCACACCCGGACGGCCGGCGATGACCATGCCGATCTGGGCCGCCTTCCCTCCGGAAGTGCATTCGGCCGCGCTGTCCAGCGGCCCCGGTCCGGGATCCTTGCTGGCCGCCGAGCAGGCATGGCAGGCACTGAGCGCCGAATACGATTCGGCGGCACAGGAACTCGGCGACTTGCTGACGGCCGTGCAGGCCGGCACGTGGCAGGGCCCCAGCGCGGAGGCGTTCGTGGCCGCCCACGTGCCCTATCTGGCATGGCTTCTGCAGAACAGCGCCAACAGCACCGCGGCCGCCTTGGAAGCCGACACCGTGGCCGCGGCCTACACCGCCGCTTTGTCGGCCATGCCGACGCTGGAAGAGCTGGAGGCAAACCACGCGGCGTTCGCGCAATTGGTGGCGACGAATTTCCTCGGGGTGAACACGATTCCGATCGCGCTCAACGAAATGGACTACCTGCGGATGTGGTTGCAGGCGGCCACCACCATGGCGATCTACGAGGCGGTGTCGCAAACCGCGATGACGTGGGCGCCGCCCACGTCCCCGCCGCCGCCGATCCAGCTGGCCAACCCGCCCAACCAGGATGCGGGCGGCGGGGCCGATCAGCTGAGCTGGTGGGTGACTCGCGTGCAGGAAGTCGCCCAGGAACTCGACGCGGACCTGAGCCAGTCCGGAAGCTCCAACCCGTCGTCGATCCTCAACAGCCTGATGACCGACCCGCTGCTGGCCGCCAAGGTTCCGCACTGGGCGGGCGAGGCGCTCTACACGTTCCTGCCGCAGGTGCCGCAGCTGACGCAGCTCTCGGTGGGCCTCATCGTCCCCTTTCT
>NZ_QMEV01000101.1 GCF_003284935.1 Mycobacterium colombiense | reverse complement strand
GCCTCGGGCGGGATCCCGTTCGGGCCTCCGTATGCCCTCGCGCCGCCCGGTATCGGTTGCGGCTCGGGCATGAGTGCGGGTGCTGCCGCCGGTGCGAAGAAGAAGTCCCCTGAGCCCGATTCGGCCGCGACCGCCGCCGCGGCGGCGGAGCGGCAGGCGGCGCGGGCCAGGCGGCACCTGCGGACGCGGCAGCGCGGTCACGGCGACGAGTTCTTGGAGATGAACGTCGACGTCGATCCCGACTGGGACGAGCCGGCGACGACGGCCTCGGACAGCGCCGCCGGAAGCCTGGGCTTCGCCGGTACGGCACGCAAGGCAGCGGTTGCCGCGGCGGGCCTGACCACCCTGTCCGGTAATGAATTCGGGGCCGGGCCCGGCATGCCGATGATGCCGGGCACCTGGGCACCGCAGGACACCGCGCAGACACGCGACGGCGAGACTCGAGGTACAGGTCAAAGCTAAACCGGTTGCGGCGCAATGGGATAACCAAGCATCCCTGCGCTAATCGGCCGGAGTCGTGGATGCGGCGCCGCCCCAATCACCAATCACCGTCGTCGCTCTTGGCGGCATGTCGGCCTGCGGGGCATGCCGGCGTTGCGGCCAGCGCAAGACCCGATACGGCTGCGAGGGGATTGCCCGGCATGGTGGAGTGGGTATCGCATACCCAGTCCGTTAAGACCAGAGAGCGAGGTCCGCCGTTGAGCTCAGCGTTGGGTCTGCCGGAGGAGGTGCGTGCCTGTCTGTTCGACCTCGACGGCGTGCTCACCGACACCGCCAGTGTGCACACCAAGGCCTGGAAGGCCATGTTCGACGCCTACCTATCCGACCGGGCCAAGCGCACCGGTGAGGAATTCGTCCCCTTCGACGAAGCCGCCGACTACCGCGAGTACGTGGACGGCAAGAAGCGCGAGGACGGCGTGCGGTCCTTCCTGGAAAGCCGCGACATCCAGCTGCCCGACGGCAGCCCCGACGACCCGGACGACGCCGAGACCGTCTACGGCCTGGGCAACCGCAAGAACGACATGTTCCAGAAGGTCCTGAAGGAGGACGGCGTCAAGGTGTTCGACGGGTCCCGCCGCTATCTCGAGGCGGTGTCGGCCGCGGGCCTGGGCATCGCGGTGGTGTCGTCGAGCGCCAACACCCGCGACGTCCTCGAGGTGACCGGCCTGGACCGGTTCGTGCAGCAGCGGGTGGACGGCATCACCCTGCGCGACGAACATATCGCCGGCAAGCCCGCCCCCGATTCCTACCTGCGCGGGGCGCAGCTGCTCGACGTCGACGCCGGGGCGGCCGCGGTGTTCGAGGACGCGTTGTCCGGCGTGGAAGCCGGGCGGGCCGGTAACTTCGGTTTCGTGGTGGGCGTCGACCGGGTGGGCCAGGCCGAGGAGCTGCGCCGCAACGGCGCCGACGTGGTGGTCACCGACCTCGCCGAGCTGCTGCGCTCATGATCACCGACGAATCGTTCCCCGTTGACCCCTGGCACGTGCGCGAGACCCAGCTCGACCTCAACCTGCTGGCCCAGTCCGAATCGTTGTTCACCCTGTCCAACGGGCACATCGGGCTGCGCGGCAACCTCGACGAGGGCGAGCCCTACGGTCTGCCGGGCACCTACCTGAACTCCTTCTACGAGATCCGGCCGCTGCCCTACGCCGAGGCCGGTTACGGCTACCCCGAAGCCGGCCAGACGCTGGTCGACGTCACCAACGGAAAGATCATCCGGCTGCTGGTCGAGGACGAGCCGTTCGACGTCCGCTACGGCGAAGTGCTGTGCCACGAACGGGATCTGGACCTGCGCGCCGGGACGCTGACCCGCAGCGCGCACTGGCGCTCGCCGGCCGGCAAAGAGGTCAAGCTGGTCTCCACCCGGCTGGTGTCGCTGGCCCAGCGCGGCGTCGCCGCCATCGAATACGTCGTCGAGGCGATCGGCGAGTTCGTCCGCGTGACGGTGCAGTCGGAACTGGTCACCAACGAGGACCAGCCGGAGACCTCCGGTGACCCCCGGGTGTCGGCCATCCTGGAGAACCCGCTCGAAGAGGTGGCCCACGAATACACCGACACCGGAGCGGTTCTCATGCACCACACGCGCAGCAGCGCGCTGATGATGGCCGCGGGCATGGATCACGAGGTCGACGTCGAAGGGCGCGTCGAGGTCAGCACCGACGCGCGCGCCGACCTGGCCCGCACCACCGTGATCTGCGGGCTGCGCGAGGGACAGAAGCTGCGCATCGTCAAATACCTGGCGTACGGATGGTCGAGCATGCGCTCGCGCCCGGCGCTGCGCGACCAGGTCGCCGCCGCGCTGCACAGCGCCCGCTACACCGGCTGGGAGGGCCTCCTGGACGCGCAGCGCGAATACCTGGACAACTTCTGGGACTGCGCCGACGTCGAGGTCGAGGGTGACCCCGAATCCCAGCAGGCCGTGCGCTTCGGGCTCTTCCACCTGCTGCAGGCCAGCGCCCGCGCCGAACGCCGCGCCATCGCCGCCAAGGGACTCACCGGAACCGGCTACGACGGCCACGCCTTCTGGGACACCGAGGGGTACGTGCTGCCGGTGCTCAGCTACACCGCGCCGCACACGGTGGCCGACGCGCTGCGCTGGCGCGCCTCCACCCTGGACCTGGCCAGGGAGCGGGCCGCCGAACTGGGATTGGAGGGCGCCGCGTTCCCCTGGCGGACCATCCGCGGGCAGGAGTGTTCGGCCTACTGGCCGGCCGGCACCGCGGCCTGGCACATCAACGCCGACATCGCGATGGCCTTCGAGCGCTACCGCATCGTCACCGGAGACGACGACCTGGAAGCCGATTGCGGGCTCGAGGTGCTGGTCGAGACCGCCCGGCTGTGGCTCTCGCTCGGCCACCACGACCGGCACGGCGTCTGGCACCTCGACGGCGTCACCGGCCCCGACGAGTACACGGCGATCGTGCGCGACAACGTCTTCACCAACCTGATGGCCGCGCACAATCTGCGCGTGGCCGCCGACGCCTGCAACCGCCACCCCGACGCGGCCAAGGCGCTGGGGGTCACCAACGAGGAGACGGCGGCGTGGCGCGATGCGGCCGGTGCCGTCAACATTCCGTACGACGAGGGGTTGGGCGTCCACCAGCAGTGCGAGGGGTTCACCACCTTTGCCGAGTGGGACTTCAAGGAGAACCACTCCTACCCGTTGCTGCTGCACGACCCGTACGTGCGGCTGTATCCGGCGCAGGTGATCAAGCAGGCCGACCTGGTGCTGGCGATGCATTGGCAAAGCCACGCGTTCACGCCCGAGCAGAAGGCGCGCAACGTCGACTACTACGAACCGCGCATGGTGCGCGACTCGTCGCTGTCGGCGTGCACGCAGGCGGTGATGTGCGCCGAGGTCGGGCATTTGGAGCTCGCGCACGACTACGCCTACGAGGCCGCCCTGATCGATCTGCGCGATCTGCACCACAACACCCGCGACGGTCTGCACATGGCCTCATTGGCCGGCGCCTGGACGGCGCTGGTGTCCGGCTTCGGCGGCCTGCGCGACGACGAGGGCGTCCTGTCGCTGGATCCTCAACTGCCCGATGGCATTTCACGGCTACGGTTCCGGCTGCGGTGGCGCGATTTCCGGGTCACGGTCGACGTCAACCACGACGATGTCACCTACGCGCTGCGCGACGGGCCCGGCGGTGAGCTGACCATCCGGCACGCCGGCGAGGACCTCGAGCTGAGCACCGAATCCGCGACGACGGTCGCGGTGCGCCCGCGCAAGCCGCAAATGCCCCCGCCGCAGCAGCCGGCGGGCCGCGAACCGCTGCATCGGCGGTCCCTGATCGCCGAATCGGTGCGGGCTCAGTGAGTCTCGGTCGGCCCGAGGATCCGTTGCACCTCGGCGCCGGCCGCCTGGCGTATTTCCTCGTCGGTCAACTCTTCAATCCCGGTGGCCGAGCGCAGGATCGGGGCGAACAGACGCCAACCGAACTGCAGCGCAAGGGCGTTGGCGACCGCGAGCCGGGCTTTGACGTCGTCGTCGTAGAGCGGGCGCACCCCGTCGAGCAGCGTCGCGATGTTGGGAAAGCGCTTCTGTAGCTGGCCGGCCGGATAGCCGTCGAGCACGGTGCGGGCCATCACCCGCATCTGGCGATCCAGGGAACTCTCCAGCACGGCCGCCGGGGCATCGGTGCCCAGCAGCGTGCTCAGGTTGGCGCCCAGGTGATCGAGCACGGCGCCGACCAGCTGCTCCTTGGTGCCGAAGTGGCGGAACACCAGTCCGTGGTTGACGTTGGACCGCGCGGCGATGTCGCGAATGGACGTTGCGGCCGGACCGCGCTCGGCGAACAGCTCGGTGGCGGCCTCCAGGATCGCCGCGGCCACCTCCGCGCGCCCGGTGGGCATTTTCCCGCGGCCTGTTGCCGAAGTTGTAGTCATGTGACTACACTACCAATGTAGTCATTTGACTACACCCGTTTTGACTCAAGGAAACGACAATGACAGGTCAGATAACCGTCACCAAGCTGGGCAGTCGCATCGGCGCGCGGGTGGACGGGGTTCGCCTCGGCGGCGGCCTCGACCAGGACGCGGTCGACACGATCCGCCGGGCGCTGTTGACCCACAAGGTGATCTTCTTCCGTCACCAGCACCACCTCGACGACTCCGGGCAGCTCGCGTTCGCCGGCCTGCTGGGCACGCCCATCGGCCATCCGGCCGCTGCGGCCCTGGCCGCCAAGCACCTCCCGGTGATCACCCCGATCGACTCGGAGTACGGCAAGGCCAACCGCTGGCACACCGACGTGACATTCGCGGCCGACTACCCGTCGGCGTCGATCCTGCGTGCGGTCACGCTGCCGGCCTACGGCGGCTCGACGCTGTGGGCCTCGACCGTGGCGGCCTACCAGCAGCTGCCCGAACCGCTCAAATGTCTGGTGGAAAACCTCTGGGCGCTGCACACCAACCGCTACGACTACGTGAGCGCCGACGCCATGAGCGAGGGTCAGCGGGCGTTTCGGCAGGCGTTCGAAAAGCCGGACTTCCGCACCGAGCATCCCGTGGTGCGGGTGCACCCCGAGACCGGCGAACGCACCCTGGTTGCCGGCGATTTCGTGCGCGGCTTCGTCGGCCTGGACAGCCACGAGTCCAGCGCCCTACTGGAACTGCTGCAGCGGCGAATCACAGTGCCGGAGAACACCATTCGCTGGAGCTGGGCGCCCGGCGACGTCGCCATGTGGGACAACCGCGCCACGCAGCACCGGGCCGTCGACGACTA
This sequence comes from Mycobacterium colombiense, assembly GCF_003284935.1. Lineage (GTDB taxonomy): Bacteria > Actinomycetota > Actinomycetes > Mycobacteriales > Mycobacteriaceae > Mycobacterium > Mycobacterium arosiense_A. The sequence goes on along the minus strand of NZ_QMEV01000101.1, from coordinate 6,868 downwards.
CGACGACCAGCCCCGGCTGATGCACCGCATCACCCTGATGGGCGACGTGCCGGTCAGCGTGCGCGGCGAGCGCAGCCGGGTCGTCAGCGGCGCGCCGCTGCAGGTGCTGGCGAGCTAACGGGCGTCGGCGGTGGAGCTGATGTGATTGCTCGGCAACCAGCGCAGCGCGCCGGGCGCCTCGGCCGGCACCACCGGCGCCTTGGGCGGGATCGGCTCCAGCCGGCAATACGGCTCACCCTGCGCCGGGCGCTGATCGTTCTCGCCGTTGTTCGGCCACAGCGAGGCGGCCCGCTCGGCCTGGGCGGTGATTGACAACGAGGGGTTGACACCCAGGTTCGCCGAGATGGCCGCGCCGTCCACCACGAACAGCGTCGGGTAGCCGTACACCCGGTGGTAGGGGTCGATCACGCCGTGCTCGGCGTCGTCGCCGATCACGGCGCCGCCGAGGAAGTGCGCGGTCAGCGGGATGTTGAACAGCTCGCCCCAGGTGCCCCCGGCCACGGCGTCGATCTTGTCGGCGATGCGCCGGGTGACCTGGTTCCCGACCGGGATCCACGTCGGGTTGGGCTCGCCGTGCCCCTGTTTGCTGGTGTACCAGCGGATGCCGAGCTTGCCGCGCTTGGTGTAGGTGGTGATCGAGTTGTCCAGGTGCTGCATCACCAGGGCGATCAGCGTGCGTTCGCTCCACTGACGGGTGTTGAGCAGCCGCACCATGCGGCGCGGATCCTCCCGCGCCTGGTCCAGCAGCTGCTTCCAGCGCGGCACGTCGGTGCCCTCGGGACCGGCCCCGTCGGTCATCAGCGTCTGCAGCAACCCCATCGCGTTGGAGCCCTTGCCGTAGCGCACCGGCTCGATGTGGGTGTCCGGCGTCGGGTGGATCGACGACGTGATCGCCACCCCGTGCGTCAGGTCGAGGTTCGGGTCGACCTCGAGCTTGCCGGCGCCGACGATGGACTCGGAATTGGTGCGGGTCAGCATGCCCAGCCGATTCGAGAGCCGGGGCAGCAGACCCTGATCGCGCATGTTGAACAGCAGGTGCTGGGTGCCCCAGGTGCCGGCGGCCAGGATCACATGCTTCGCCGTGTAGGTGCGACGGTCGCGGCGCAGCCAACTGCCGGTGCGCACGGTGCGGACCTCCCACAGTCCATCGGGACGCTGCTGGAAGCGCTTGACCGTGGTCATCGGAATCACCTGCGCCCCAGCAGATTCCGCGAGGGCGAGGTAGTTCTTCAGCAGGGTGTTCTTGGCGCCGTAACGGCAACCGGTCATGCAGCAACCACATTCCAGGCAGCCGGTGCGCTCGGGACCCGCGCCACCGAAGTACGGGTCGGGCACGGTCTTGCCCGGGGCTTTGGTGCCGTCGGGGCCGAAGAACACGCCGACCGGCGTCGGGACGAACGTGTCGCCACAACCCATCTCGTCGGCGACCTCCTTGACCACCCTGTCGGCGTCGGTGAACGTCGGGTTCTCCACCACGCCGAGCATCCGCTTGGCCTGTTCGTAGTGCGGCATCAGCTCGTCACGCCAGTCGGTGATGTGCTTCCACTGCGGGTCGTTGAAGAACGGCTCCGGCGGCACATAGAGGGTGTTGGCGTAGTTCAGCGAGCCACCGCCCACGCCGGCGCCCGCCAGGATCAGCACGTTCTTCAGCGGGTGAATGCGCTGAATCCCGTAGCACCCCAGCCTCGGCGCCCACAAAAACTTGCGCAGCTCCCAGGACGTCTCGGCGAAATCCTCGTCGGCATACCGGCGCCCGGCCTCCAATACGCCGACCCGGTAGCCCTTTTCGGTCAGCCGCAACGCGCTGACGCTGCCCCCGAAACCCGAACCGATGATCAGGACGTCGTAATCCGGCTTCATCGCACCAGTATGGCCGTACCCGCGGGTAACAAGCCAGCGGCCCGCGCCGGGCTAGCTACCGACGGTCAGGCCGACCTTCTGGAACTCCTTGAGGTCGCAATAGCCGGCCTTGGCCATCGACCGGCGCAGGCCGCCGACCAGGTTGAGGCTGCCGAACGGGTCGTCGGACGGCCCGTTGAGCACCTGCTGCAGCGGCGGGCGCTCCCCGACGGCGATCTGCAGCAACGCCCCGCGCGGCAGCGATGGGTGCGCCGCGGCGGCCGGCCAGAACCAGCCCTCGCCGAGCGCCTCGGCGGACTCGGCCAGCGGGGTGCCCAGCACCACGGCGTCGGCGCCGCAGGCGATGGCCTTCGCCAGCTCGCCGGAGGTGTGGATGTCGCCGTCGGCCAGCACGTGCACGTAGCGGCCGCCGGTCTCGTCGAGGTATTCGCGCCGGGCGGCGGCGGCGTCGGCAATCGCGGTGGCCATCGGCACGCTGATGCCCAGCACCTCGTCGCTGGTGGTCACTCCCCTGGTCGCGCCGTAGCCGACGATGACGCCGGCGGCGCCGGTGCGCATCAGGTGCAGGGCGGTGCGGTGGTCCTGCACGCCACCGGCGACCACCGGCACGTCGAGCTCGGAGATGAAGGTCTTGAGGTTCAGCGGTTCGCCGGCCCCTTCCCGATCCTGGGCCACTCTTTCGGCCGAGACGATGGTGCCCTGGATGACCAGCAGGTCGATCCCGGCGGCCACCAGCACCGGCGTCAGCGCCTGGGCGTTCTGCGGGCTGACCCGCACCGCGGTGGTGACCCCGGCCTCCCGGATCCGGGCCACCGCGGAGCCCAGCAGGTCCGGGTTCAGCGGGGCCGCATGGAACTCCTGCAGCAGCCGGATGGCCGCCGAGGGCTCGGGCTCCTTGCTGGCGGCCTCGACGAGCTGGGCGATCTTGGCCTCGACGTCCGCGTGGCGCCCGATCAGTCCCTCGCCGTTGAGCACGCCCAGGCCGCCGAGCTTGCCGAGCTCGATCGCGAACTCCGGCGACACCAGCGCGTCGGTCGGATGCGCGAGCACCGGAATCTCGAACCGGTAGGCGTCCAGCTGCCAGGCGGTCGACACGTCCTGCGAGGAGCGGGTGCGCCGGGAGGCCACGATGCTGACTTCGCTCAGTTCATAGCTGCGACGGGCGACGCGGCCCATCCCGATCTCGACCATCTCCGGCCCTAGCGTGCGTAGTAGTTGGGGGCTTCGACCGTCATGGCGACGTCGTGCGGGTGGCTCTCCCGCAGTCCGGCCGCGGTGATCCGGACGAACTGCGCCTGCTGCAACGCCTCGATGCTCGGCGCGCCGGTGTAGCCCATCGCGGCGCGCAGGCCGCCGGTCAGCTGGTGGATCACCGAGGACAGCGGGCCGCGGAAGGGCACCCGGCCCTCGATGCCCTCCGGCACGAGCTTGTCTTCGGACAGCGCGTCGTCGGCGAAGTAGCGGTCCTTGGAGTACGACTTGCCGCCGGTCGAACCGCGGCCGGCCATGGCGCCCAGCGACCCCATCCCCCGGTAGCTCTTGAACTGCTTGCCGTTGACGAAGATCAGCTCGCCCGGGGCCTCGGCGGTGCCCGCCAGCAACGAGCCCAGCATGGCCGTCGACGCGCCGGCGGCCAGCGCCTTGGCGATGTCGCCGGAGTACTGCAGGCCGCCGTCGGCGATCACCGGCACGCCCGCCGGGCCGCACGCCGCGACCGCCTCCAGGATCGCCGTGATCTGTGGCGCGCCGACTCCGGCCACCACCCGCGTGGTGCAGATCGATCCCGGTCCCACGCCCACCTTCACCGCGTCGGCGCCGGCGGCGACCAGGGCCGCGGCCGCCGACCGGGTGGCGACGTTGCCGCCGATCACCTCGACCTTCTCGCCCACCTCGGCCTTGAGCTTGCCGACCATGTCGAGCACCAGCCGGTTGTGCGCGTGCGCGGTGTCCACGATCAGCACGTCCACCCCGGCGTCGACCAGCATCATCGCGCGGACCCAGGCGTCGCCGCCGACGCCGACGGCGGCGCCGACCAGTAGCCTGCCGTCGCTGTCCTTGGTGGCCAGCGGGTGTTGTTCGGTCTTGACGAAGTCCTTGACGGTGATCAGCCCGGTCAGCCGGCCGTGGCCGTCGACGATGGGCAGCTTCTCGATCTTGTGTCGGCGCAGCAGCCCCAGGGCCGCGTCGGCGGACACGCCCTCCTGGGCGGTGATCAGCGGGGCCTTGGTCATCACCTCGGCGACCTTCTTGGTCTGGTCGACCTCGAAGCGCATGTCGCGGTTGGTGATGATGCCGACGAGCGCGCCCGACTCGTCGACCACCGGCAGCCCGGAGATGCGGAACCGCGCGCACATCGCGTCGACCTGGGCCAGGGTGTTGTCCGGGCGGCAGGTGACCGGGTCGGTGACCATGCCGGCTTCCGAGCGTTTGACCATCTCGACCTGCCCGGCCTGTTCGGCGACCGGCAGGTTGCGGTGCAGCACTCCCATGCCGCCGGCCCGGGCCATCGCGATGGCCATCCGCGATTCGGTGACCGTGTCCATCGCCGAGCTCACCAGCGGCACCTTGAGCCTGATCTTCTTGGTGAGCTGGCTGGACGTGTCCGCGGTGGCGGGCACCACGTCGGACGCCGCGGGCAGCAGCAAGACGTCGTCGAACGTCAGCCCGAGCATGGCGATCTTGTGGGGGTTGTCGCCCCCGGTGGGCACCGGGTCGTCGACTAGGCCACCCACCCGCACATACGCACTGCCGACGAGGTCAGAGCTGTCTTCCAGGTGGGACGTGCCACGGGTCATCTGCGCCCTCCATACGATGCGGCGTGAGAGACCCATCCTATCGGCTCGCCTGCTCGTGTCGTCCGCTTGCTCGGGCGCGCCGCGCGCACCAAACGGCGCGGCCGAACCATCCGGCACGGCGGGTAGCTGCCTGCTGGCGTTATCCGGGGCGGGCTGCGTAGGCTAGAGGCGTGCGCGACCACCTCCCACCGGGTTTGCCGCCCGACCCTTTCGCCGACGACCCCTGTGATCCGTCGGCCGCATTGGAAGCCGTCGAGCCAGGCCAGCCCCTGGATTCCCAAGAGCGAATGGCCGTCGAGGCCGACCTCGCCGACCTGGCCGTGTACGAAGCGCTGCTGGCGCACAAGGGTATTCGCGGCCTGGTGGTCTGCTGCGACGAATGTCAGCAGGATCACTACCACGATTGGGACATGCTGCGGGCCAACCTGCTGCAGCTGCTGATCGACGGCACCGTGCGTCCGCACGAGCCCGCCTACGACCCCGAGCCGGACGCCTACGTCACGTGGGATTACTGCCGCGGGTACGCCGACGCGTCGCTCAACGAGGCGACCTCGGACGCCGACGGTTTCCACCGCAGGCACTGAGCTAGCGGCTCACTGATTCGCAGGCAGCGGCGCCACCGGAGGTGGCGTGTGGCCGTGATGGTGATGCTTACCCACTGATGGGCTCGGCGTCGGACTCGGCGCGACCGCCGGCGGCGTGAGCGGTGCGGGCGGCGCCGCGGGGATCGCGGAGGCCGGCCCGGCCGGTGCCGCGGGGGGCGAGGCCACCGGGAGCGTCGCGTTCGGGTCGCGCGCATCGACCTTGGCGTTCAACAGCTTCAGCTGGTTGGTCAGCTCCTGTTTGCTGGCCGGGTCATCGATCGACTGCACCAGGCTGCTCACCTCGGTCAGCTGATTCTTGGCCTGGTCCCACTGGCCGCGGTCGATCGATTCCTGCACCTTCGCCAGGTCGGCCTTGGCGGCCAGCATCTCCTGCTTTTCGTGGACCTGGGGCTGGTCGAAGAACATCGCGTGCAGCCCGTACAGGGTTCCGCCGGGCCGCGCCTCGACCACCATGGCTCCGAAGCCGCTGAGCACCATCAGCGCCGCGGCCACCGATCCGACGACGGTCAGGCCGCGATGGCCGCGCCGCTGTTCGGCCAAGCCGGTACGCAACGCGTTGACGGCCTCTTCGGGCGTCACCAGCGCGCTGGCCGGCGGCCACCGCAGGTTGTCGCGCCAGTCCTCCAGCAGGGTGGTGAGCACGTCGGCGTCGGGATCCTCGACGTCGACCGGCCGGCGCTGGGCGAGCGCATCGAGCATCAGGTCGGTGCGGGCGAATTCATCCAGGGAGTCAGGCACAGTCACCTGCCGCAATCATCTCGGACTTCAGCCGCGACAGCGCGCGGTGCTGGGCAACTCGGACCGCCCCGGTGGTGCTGCCGACGGCGGCTGCCGTCTCCTCGGCGGACAGGCCGACGACGACGCGCAGGATCAGGATCTCGCGTTGCTTGGCGGGCAGGATCTCGAGCAATTCGCTCATCCGGCTCACCGAATCCGCTTCGATCGCAAGCTGTTCGGGTCCCGCATCGTTCGACCAGCGATCGGGGATCGATTCGGTGGGATAGGCGAGATCGCGTCCGGCAGCGCGGTGCGCATCGGCGACCTTGTGGGCCGCGATGCCGTACAGGAAGGCCAGGAATGGACGCCCGCGATCGCGATAGCGCGGCAGCGCCGTGATAGTCGCCAAGCACACCTCCTGTGCCACGTCATCCGCTGACAGGCCACCCCGATCGACCGTGCCGACACGCGCTCGGCAATATCGCACGACGATCGGACGAATGGTCTCCAGCACCTCCCTCAATGCGTTGTGGTCTCCGGTCACGGCCTTGGCGACCACAGCGTCGAGACGTTCCCCTGCTGGAATTGTCATCGACGGTGATATCTCCAACGTTACGAAGCGGACACATCGCGGGCCAACCGGGCTAACTAACGAAATGACAATAACGGTCGGAAGGCCGTTTCAAGCGGAACGCCACGTCCCACCGGCGCGCCGCACCTGGCCTGCGCAGACATCGCGTATTTCGTGCAGCTGATGTGCCGGAAATGTGACACTTTCGATGTCGATCAGCAAGCAGGCCAACGCCCAACGAAGCGGCAGCAGCCCTAGCCTGCCCGCGGTCGCCAGCGCGGCGTCCGCGACCGCGCGGGCCCGCCCGAGGTCGCCCGCGC
>NZ_QMEV01000100.1 GCF_003284935.1 Mycobacterium colombiense | reverse complement strand
CGCTGAGATCGGGCGCCTGCAGGACCGTCGCGCCGACGACCACGCCGACGTATCCCGGCCCCGATCCGGTGGCGGACCGATTCACCACCGCCGCCTGGTCGACCACCAGCTGGGCCACCGTGCGGCCGTCGAAGGCGGCGCGCTGCACGGTCGCCCCCTCCGGGTTGGAGGTGGCCGCCAGGACGAACACCCCGCGATCGTGCGCGGCGGCGGCTTCCAGCAACGGCCGCAGCGAGCCGAACCCCAGGTAGGGCGTGGCCGTCACGGCGTCGGCGGCCAGCGGCGAATCACCCGCCCAGGCGGCGGCATAGGCCGCCATCGTGGTGCCGATGTCGCCGCGTTTGGCGTCGGCCAGCACCAGCACGCCGGCCGACCGCAGCGCCGCGATGGTGCGTTCCAGCACCGCGAACCCGGCGGCGCCGTAGGCCTCGAAGAACGCGACCTGGGGCTTGACGACGGCGAGTCCGGAAAACGCCTCGATGCAGAAGTCGCAGAACGCGGCCAGCCCGTCGGCGGTGGTGGGCAGGCCCCAGGCGCGCAGCAGCTCCGGGTGTGGGTCGATGCCCACGCACAACGGGCCGCGTTCCGCTTTCGCGGCCGCCAGCCGGACGCCGAAGCCGGTCACCGCGCGCCCTTGTCCGACATCTGGCTGTGCAGCTCTTGCAGGCTGCGCACGCCGATGTCGCCGCGGATGCCCGCTTCGATGCCCTGGACGGCGGCCGAGGCGCCCTGCACGGTGGTGACGCACGGGATGTTGACCGACACTGCGGCCGAACGGATTTCGTAGCCGTCGATGCGTGGCCCGGAATTGCCGTAGGGCGTGTTGATCACCATGTCGATCTCGCCGGCCTTGATCGCGTCGACCGCCGACATCTCCGGGCGGCCCGGCTGCGGGTCCTCGAAGTGCTTGCGCACCTCGTCGCATGGAATCCCGTTGCGGCGCAACATCTCCGCGGTCCCCTCGGTGGCCAGCACGCGGAAGCCCAGGTCGGCCAGCCGCTTGACGGGGAACACCAGCGAGCGCTTGTCGCGGTTGGCCACCGACACGAAGATGGTGCCCTGGGCCGGTAGCGATCCGTAGGCGGCGGTCTGGCTCTTGGCGAACGCGCTGCCGAAGTCGCGGTCGATGCCCATCACCTCGCCGGTGGATTTCATCTCCGGGCCCAGCAGCGAGTCGATGCCCGAGCCGTCGGCCCGGCGGAACCGGTGGAACGGCAGCACGGCCTCCTTGACCGCGATCGGGGCGTTCTGCGCCGCGTGGGCGCCGTCGCCGGACTCCGCCAGCAGCCCCTCCTGCCGAAGCTGGGAAATCTTGGCACCCAACATGACCCGGGCGCAGGCCTTGGCGAGCGGGATCGCGGTGGCCTTGGACACGAACGGCACCGTGCGGCTGGCGCGCGGGTTGGCCTCCAGGACGTAGAGCACGTCGTCCTTGAGCGCATACTGCACGTTGAGCAGCCCCACCACCCCGATGCCGTGCGCGATGGCCTCGGTGGCGCGGCGCACCTTCTCGATGTCGCTGCGGCCCAGCGTCACCGGCGGCAGGGCGCAGGCCGAGTCGCCGGAGTGGATGCCGGCCTCCTCGATGTGCTCCATGATGCCGCCGATGTACACCTCGGTGCCGTCGCACAGCGCATCGACGTCGATCTCCACCGCGTCCTCGAGGAAGCGGTCGACGAGCACCGGGTGCTCAGGTGAGAGCTCGGTGGCGCGGGTGATGTAGCCGCGCAGCGTCTCCTCGTCGTAGACGATCTCCATGCCCCGGCCGCCCAGCACGTAGGACGGCCGCACCAGCACCGGGTAGCCGATGTCTTCGGCGATCCGCCGGGCCTGGTCGAAAGTGGTTGCGGTGCCGTACTTCGGCGCGGGCAGGCCGGCCGCGGTGAGCACGTCACCGAAGGCGCCGCGGTCCTCGGCCAGGTCAATGGCCTCCGGCGGGGTGCCGACGATCGGCACGCCGGCGTCGGCGAGGCGCTGCGCGAGCCCGAGCGGGGTTTGGCCGCCGAGTTGCACGATCACCCCGACGACACCCGGGCCGTCGCCGGCGGACTGCTGTTCGGCGCGGAACACCTCGAGGACGTCCTCGAAGGTCAGCGGCTCGAAGTACAGCCGGTCGGCGGTGTCGTAGTCGGTGGACACCGTCTCCGGGTTGCAGTTGACCATCACGGTCTCAAAACCGGCCTGGGACAACGTCGTTGCCGCGTGCACGCAGCTGTAGTCGAATTCGATGCCCTGCCCGATGCGGTTGGGTCCCGACCCGAGGATCAGCACCTTGGGCCTCTCGGTCTGCGGCGCCACCTCGGTCTCGGCGGCGGGGTCCAACTCGTAGCTGCTGTAGTGATACGGCGTCTTGGCCTCGAATTCGGCCGCGCAGGTGTCGACGGTCTTGTACACCGGGTGCACGCCGAGGCGCTCGCGCAGCGAGCGCACCCCGTTCTCGCCGGCCAATTCCGGTCGCAGCGCGGCGATCTGGCGGTCCGACAGCCCGCTGTGCTTGCCCCGGCGCAGCAGGTCGGCGTCGAGCACCGGGGCGGCGATCAATTCCGCGCGCAGCGCGATCAGCTCACCGATCTGCGCGACGAACCACGGGTCCACACCGCTGGCGTCGGCGACCTGCTCCACCGACGCGCCCAGCCGCAGCGCCAGTTCGATGTCGTAGAGCCGGCCCTCGGTCGGCGTCCGCAGCCGGGTCAGCACCGCATCGAGGTCGCCGTCGGGGTCGGGTTTGGTCCAGAAACCCGCGCGGGTGGTTTCCAGCGACCGCATCACCTTGCCGAGCGCCTCGACGAAGTTGCGGCCCAACGACATTGCCTCGCCGACGGACTTCATGGTGGTGGTCAGGGTGGGGTCGGCGCCCGGGAACTTCTCGAACGCGAACCGCGGCGCCTTGACCACCACGTAGTCCAGGGTGGGCTCGAAGCAGGCCGGCGTCTCCTTGGTGATGTCGTTGACGATCTCGTCGAGGGTGTAGCCGATGGCCAGCTTGGCGGCGATCTTTGCGATGGGAAACCCGGTGGCCTTGGACGCCAGCGCGCTGGACCGCGACACCCGCGGATTCATCTCGATGACGATCAGGCGGCCGTCGACGGGGTTGATCGCGAACTGGATGTTGCACCCACCGGTGTCCACCCCGACCTCGCGCAGGATCGCGATGCCCAGGTCGCGCATCCGCTGGTATTCGCGGTCGGTCAGCGTCATCGCCGGCGCGACGGTGACCGAGTCACCGGTGTGCACGCCCATCGGGTCGAAGTTCTCGATCGAGCACACCACCACGACGTTGTCGTTGCCGTCGCGCATCAGCTCGAGCTCGAATTCCTTCCAGCCGTAGATCGATTCCTCGATCAGCACGTTGGCGCTCGGGCTTTCGGCCAGCCCGGCGCCGGCCATCCGGTCGACCTCCTCGACGGATCGCGCCATCCCCGATCCCAGGCCGCCCATGGTGAAGCTGGGCCGCACCACAACCGGCAGGCCGAGCTCGGAGACCGTCTCGCGGACCTCTTCCATGGTGAAACACACTCGGCTGCGGGCGGATTCACCGCCGACCTTGGCCACGATGTCCTTGAACATCTGCCGGTCCTCGCCGCGCTGGATGGCGTCGAAGTCGGCGCCGATGAGTTCGACGCCGTAGCGCTCCAGCGCCCCGTTCTCGTAGAGCGCCACCGCGGTGTTCAGCGCGGTCTGCCCACCCAGGGTGGCCAGCAGCGCGTCGATCTTGTTGCCGCGCTGCGCCTGCTGGGCAAAGATCTTCTCCACGAAGGCGGCGGTGATCGGCTCGACGTAGGTGTGGTCGGCGTACTCCGGGTCGGTCATGATGGTGGCCGGATTGGAGTTCACCAGGCTGACTTCCAGGCCCTCGGCCCGCAGCACCCGGCAGGCCTGCGTGCCGGAGTAGTCGAACTCGCAGGCCTGACCGATGACGATCGGCCCGGAGCCGATCACCAGCACGTGACGCAAGTCGGTACGGCGCGGCACTACCGCCCCCTTCCGCGGTTTGGGGCCGCCATCAGGTCGATGAATTGGTCGAACAGGTACTCGGCATCGTGCGGGCCGGCCGCGGCCTCCGGGTGATACTGGACCGAGAAGGCCTGCCCGTCAGCGAGTTTGACGCCCTCGACCACTCCGTCGTTGGCGCAGGTGTGGCTGACGATCGCCTGGCCGAACGGCGTGTCGAAGGACTGGCCTGCCTCGCCTTCGAGCGCGAAGCCGTGGTTTTGCGCGGTGACCGCCACCCGCCCGGTGGCGTGGTCGATCACCGGGATGTTGATGCCGCGGTGACCGAACACCAGCTTGTAGGTGGACAGCCCCAACGCCCGGCCCAGGATCTGGTTGCCGAAGCAGATGCCGAACAACGGGATTCCGGCGCCCAGCACCTCGCGGGTGACCTCGACGATGTGATCCGCGGTGGCGGGGTCACCGGGGCCGTTGGACAAGAACACCCCGTCGGGCCTGATGTCGGCGATCTGTTCGTAGGTCGCCGAGGACGCCAGCACGTGGGTGCGGACGCCGCGGCGGGCGAAGTTGCGCGGCGTGTTGGTTTTGATGCCCAGGTCCAGCGCGGCGACCGTAAACCGCGGTGACCCTTCGGGTTCCACGATGTAGGTGTCGGGCGTGCTGACCTCGCCGGCCAGGTCGGCGCCCAGCATCGACTGCTGGCCGCGCACCCGCTGCACCAATTCGTCGACATCGGCGAGCGCGTCACCGGAGAACACCCCGGCCTTCATCGAACCGCGGGTGCGCAGGTGCCGCACCACCGCGCGGGTGTCGATGCCGGCGATGCCGACGATCTGCTGGCGGACCAGTTCGTCCTCCAGGGTTCCGGTGGCCCGCCAGCTGGACGGGCGCGGCGAGGGGTCGCGCACCGCGTAGCCGGCGACCCAGATCTTGTCGCCGCGACTCTCGGCGTCCTCGCCGTTCCAGCCGGTGTTGCCGATCTGCGGCGCGGTGGCCACCACGATCTGCCGGTGGTAACTGGGATCGGTCAGCGTCTCCTGGTAGCCGGACATGCCGGTGGAAAACACCGCCTCGCCCAGTGTTTGGCCGACCTTGCCGAACGGTGTGCCGGTGAAGACGCGGCCGTCCTCGAGTACCAATTGCGCCTTGCTCACGCAGCTCCCTCCTGATGCGCCGATTCGAGCCACTCGTCGTAATCGCCGCGGCTGTTCGCCCGGAACCCGGTGTCGATCTCGACGCCCGACGGCAGCCGCCAGCGGATCGCCAGAATCCCGATCCGGCCCGTCATTCGGCGCTCCATACGGATCTCGGTGATCGAGTCTTGCGGAATCCAAATCGGTTGCGCCCGTATGCGATCCACCATGATGCCGCCGGCATAACGGGTGAGCACCGCCTTGCTCCGGTATCCCAGATCGCCGGCCGCGATCCGCTCGTGCCAGCCCGGCGCCATCATGGAACCGCAATAATGTCCCCGGGTGGTGATGGTCGCCGCCCCCACGTTGTCCGGAATCTCGGGCAACGCCCCGATCAGCTCCGCCTGTTGCTGTGAGCGACGATGCCACGTCCGCATCATCAGCTGGATCACCACCGTGAGCACCACCACCACCACGGCCGCGAAGATCAGCGACCCCACCAGGGTGCCCGAATTCATGCCGGGGACTTCCCGTCTCGGGCGGTGACCTTGCCGCGCAGCAGCGTGGCGGTCACGGTGGCGGGCAGGGTCATCGCCTCGTAGGGCGTGTTGGCCGAGCGACTGGCCAGGTTGGACCCGGCGACGGTCCACGAGCCCGCGGGATCCACCACCGTGAGGTTGGCGGGCTCCCCCACCTCGAGCGGCCGGCCGTGGTCGGGCAGGCGCGCGATTCGTGCCGGATTTTCGCTCATCACCCGGGCGACGTCCCGCCAGGTCAACAAGCCGGGGGTGACCATCGTCTGCACCACGATCGACAGCGCCGTCTGCAGCCCCAGCATGCCCGGCCGTGCCGCGGAGAACTCCACGCACTTTTCGTGTTCGGCGTGCGGCGCGTGATCGGTCGCCACACAGTCGATGACGCCGTCGGCCAGGGCTTGGCGCAACGCCACCGCGTCGGCGGCCTCGCGCAGTGGCGGGTTGACGCGGTTCTGCCCGTCGTAACTGGTCAGCCTGCTGTCGTCGAGCATCAAGTGGTGCGGCGTGACCTCGGCGGTGATCGAGATCCCTTGCTCCTTGGCCCATTTCACGATCTCGACGGTGCCCGCGGTGGAGGCGTGGCAGATGTGCACCCGGGCGCCGGCGTCACGGGCCAGCAGCGCGTCGCGGGCCACGATCGATTCCTCGGCGGCCCTGGGCCACCCCGCCAGGCCCAGCCGGGCCGCGGTCGGTCCTTCGTGGGCGACGGCGCCGACGGTCAGCCGCGGCTCCTCGGCGTGCTGGGCGACGAGCACGCCCAGCCCGGTGGCGTATTCCAGGGCGCGGCGCATCACCAGCGGGTCGTGCACGCAGATGCCGTCGTCGGAGAACATCCGCACCTGCGCGGCCCCGGCCGCCATCATGCCCATCTCGGTGAGCTCCTTGCCGGCCAGCCCGACGGTGACGGCGCCCACCGGGTGCACGTCGACCAGGCCGACCTGCTGGCCCCGGTGCCACACGTGGTCGGTGACCACCGGGCTGTCGGCGACCGGGTTGGTGTTGGCCATCGCGAACACCGCGGTGTAGCCGCCCAAAGCGGCTGCGGCCGAGCCTGTTTCGATGTCCTCGGCGTATTCACGCCCCGGTTCGCGCAGGTGGGTGTGCAGGTCCACCAGGCCGGGCAACAGCACCTGGTCGGTGGCATCGATGACGTCCAGGTCCTCCTCGACGCGTCCGGCCGTGGCCAACCCGGGCCCGATCTCGGCGATCTGACCGTCGTCGATCAGCACGTCCGTCCGATCGCCTTCGCCGTACAACAGCACCCCGCGCAGCAGCACGCTCACGCCGCACCCTCTTCTCCGGCTAGTTCGGTGCCGACCAGCACATGGAACAGCACCGCCATCCGCACGTGCACGCCGTTGGAAACCTGTTGCAGCACGGCCGATTGCGACGAGTCGGCCACCGACGAGGCGATCTCCATGCCGCGCAGCATCGGCCCGGGGTGCAGCACCACGGCGTGGCCGGGCAGCAGCGCCTGGCGGCGATCGGAAAGCCCGTAGAGCGAGGAGTATTCGCGCACCGACGGGAAGAACCCGCCGTTCATCCGCTCGGCCTGCACCCGCAGCATCAGCACCGCGTCGGCGGCGGGCAGCTCGGCGTCGAAGTCGTTCGACACCGTGACCGGCCAGCCCTCGACGCCGACCGGCAACAGCGTCGGCGGCGCCACCAGGACCACCTCGGCGCCCAGGGTCGCCAGCAGCATGACGTTGGAGCGGGCGACCCGGCTGTGCAGGATGTCACCCACGATCACGACGCGGCGGCCTTCGATGCCGCCGAGCCGCTGGCGAAGGGTGAGCGCGTCCAGCAGCGCCTGGGTCGGGTGCTCGTGGGTGCCGTCGCCGGCGTTGATCACCGACGGTCCGCCCTGAGAGGCCATGTCCTTCGCGCCGGTCCACTCGGCGAGCAGGTGCGCGGCGCCGGACGCGGGGTGCCGGATGATCAGCGCGTCGGCGCCGGCGGCGCGCAGCGTGAACGCCGTGTCGCGCAGCGACTCCCCCTTGCCCACCGACGATCCGGACGCGCTGACGTTGATCACGTCGGCGCTCATCCACTTGCCGGCCACCTCGAAGGACACCCGGGTGCGGGTCGAGTTCTCGTAGAACATCGTGACGATGGTGCGGCCGCGCAGGGTCGGCAGCTTCTTGATCTCGCGGCCCACCAGCGCCTCGGCGAACCGGTCGGCGTCGTCGAGGATGGCGGTGGCGTCGTCCCGGCTCAGGTCCCCGGCGGCCAGCAGATGGCGCGTCATCGTGAGATCACCACCCCGTCGTCACCGTCGTTCTCCCTCAGCAGCACGTGCACGCTCTCGCCGCGCGAGGTCGGGACGTTCTTGCCCACGTAGTCGGCGCGCAGCGGCAGCTCACGGTGGCCGCGGTCCACCAGCACCGCCAGCTGCACCACCCGCGGCCGGCCCACGTCGCGCAGCGCGTCCAGCGCGCACCGTACCGAGCGGCCGGAGTACAGGACGTCGTCGACCAGGATCACCAACGCGTCGTCGATGCCGCCGGCCGGGATCGAGGTGGCCTCCAGCGGCCGCGGCGGTTTCTGCATCAGGTCGTCGCGGTAGAGGGTGATGTCCAGGGCGCCGTGGCCGACCTCGACGCCGCTGTATTCGCCGATGTTGGTGGCGAGCCGCTGGGCCAGAATCACACCGCGGGTCGGGATGCCCAGCAGCACCACCCGCGGCGCGTCGGGACCGTCCAGCGCGGTCTTTTCGATGATCTGATGTGCAATGCGGGAAATGGTGCGGCCCACGTCGGCCGCCGACATCAACTCCCGGGAATCGCTGGCTTTGAAACCGGGAAAGCCGGTGTCGCCCGCAGCACCCATACGAAACTTGACCTCCTTCTCCGCCTCGCCGGACGGATCGTTAAAGGATGTCGACTGCAGGGCAGCGTAGCACCTAATTTTGCCGGTGCCGCCGCGAGGCGCCCGCCGCGCCTGCGCCGCTCACCGCGCTAGTCACACGGGCCCCACCAGTCCCGGGCGCGGGGCACAGAACGGCCCTCCGGCGCGGCCTACTGCGGAGGCGGAGGAGGCGGCGGCGGAGGCAGCGGGCGGCGTGGGTTGATGGGCCCACAGTTCAGCCCGATTTTGCAGTCCCAGTTGCTTGCCTGAGGCTGGGGTGTGTCGCAGCAAACGTCGTCCGGCGATGTGGGCGTCGGTTCCACGGTCGTCACCGGGTCCGCCATGTCGGTGTGCGGCACATTGGCGCCGTTGACACCAGCGAGGGCGAACACGGCGACGCCACCGCACGCCGCGGCTAATTTGCTGGCCCATCGATTGGCCATAGCACCCGAATCTAATTTCTTCGCGCCGAATGTACAGAGGCTTTGTGCCGCGATCCCATTGCGGAGGCAGCGCAATTCCCGCCGTTAGCCGGCGGCCGAGCCATCCTCGGCCAGGCGTTGTGCGGTCAGCCCGGCATGCGCGATGCGGCGCAGCGCCGCGAGGATCGGCTCGTAGAAGATCGTCCCGAGGACGGCGTATTCGATTGCCGCCGTTGGGGGTTCCAGCGGCATCTGCTCGATGTCGTACTCGGCGATGGCGCTGATGTGCGGGGCGTACGCGCGCAACCGATCCTCGGTCATCGGCACGCCCGCGTCCTCGGCATCGGCGAGGGCACGGTCGAGCTGCGCCACCGCGGGAAGATCGCCGGGCACCTCGAAGCCAAGCGTTGCCAGCGCGGCCCGGGCCCGTGCGCAGTCACCGTCACCCGGGGGTGCAGCGGGGCGTGACAGCGCCGCCGTCGCCGCGCCCAGCGTCGCGAACAGCGATCGCCCCGGGTGGTCGATGAGGTCGACGACGGACCTGATCTGGGAGATCGACAGGCCGAGCGCGGACAGAGCCCTGATCAGCGCGATGCGTCGGACGTGCGGCTCGTCGTAGTGGGCGCGGGTCGAGCTGACGGCGCGGCCCGGCATCAGCACGCCCTCGCGTAGGTAGAACTTGATCGTCGACACCGACACCTGGGTGCGACTCGCCAGCTCCGACATCAGCACGGGAGCGCTCCTTCAATAGTCGTGCCCGAACACCTTGACATTAGATACTCTTACTACCCACTATTGGATAGTAGAAGTATCTAATCGTCCTCGATGTGTACAGGGAGCTTTTATGAGCACCTCGCTGATCACTCCAATCATGAGCATCACGCTGGGGGCGACCGTCGTCTCGGTCGTCACCATCGCGTCCGGCGGCGTCTTCTTGCTGCGGGTCGTCACCGGCAACCACGAAGCCAACGGACTGCAGAAATCGTTTTTCCGAGCGGGCCATGCGCACGCCGGCGTGCTCGTGCTGCTGGGCTTGGTGCTCACGGTGGTGGGCAACGCCGCGGGCGCGAGCCCCGCTTGGGCAAACGGCGGGGCGATCGCCGTGCTGCTGGCCGCCATCATGATGCCCGCGGGATTCTTCCTGTCGGTGCTCGGTCGCGACCCGGCGCGCCCGAACCGGATGATCGCGAGCGTGTGGCTCGGGGCGACGCTGCTGGTTGCGGGCGTCCTCACCTCCGGGGTGGCCACCCTGATCGCGGGCATCGACCGAATCTGAGGGCCGCCCGACCGGCCCGCTACCCTGACCAGGTGAATCGCTCGTCCCTCGACGGCAATGCCGCCTCCATCCGCGAAGTGTGCGACGCCGGCCTGCTCGCCGGTGCGCTCACCATGGTCTGGCAGCGCGGAGATGTCCTGCAGGTCAACGAGATCGGCTACCGCGACGTGGATGCCGGCCTGCCGATGCGGCGCGACACGCTGTTCCGGATCGCGTCGATGACCAAGCCGGTCACGGTCGCGGCCGTGATGAGCCTGGTCGACGAGGGCAAGCTGACGCTCAAGGACCCGGTCGTGCGCTGGGCGCCGGAGCTGGCCGGCCTGCGGGTGCTCGACGATCCGGCGGGCCCGCTGGACCGCACCCACCCGGTGAACCGGGCCATCTTGATCGAGGATCTGCTCACCCACACCAGCGGGCTGGCCTACGGCTTCTCGGTGACCGGGCCGATCGCCAAGGCCTACGTGCGGCTGCCGTTCAACCACGGCCCGGACGCGTGGCTCGCCGAACTGGCCAAGCTGCCGCTGGTGCACCAGCCCGGCGACCGGCTCACCTACAGCCACTCCATCGACCTGCTGGGCGTCATCGCCTCGCGCATCGAGGGCAAACCGTTCAACCAGGTGCTCGACGAACGCGTCCTCGGCCCGGTCGGCATGCCCGACACCGGATTCTTCGTGTCCCCCGAGGGACGCCGCCGCGCGGCGACCATGTACCGGCTCGACGGGCAGGGCCAGCTGCACCACGACGCGATGGGGCCGCCGCACATCACCCCGCCCTCCTTCTGCAACGCCGGCGGT
This sequence comes from Mycobacterium colombiense, assembly GCF_003284935.1. GTDB lineage: Bacteria > Actinomycetota > Actinomycetes > Mycobacteriales > Mycobacteriaceae > Mycobacterium > Mycobacterium arosiense_A. The sequence continues at coordinate 1,349 of NZ_QMEV01000100.1, read as the reverse complement.
GGGTTGTGGTCGACCGCCGACGACTACCTGCGGTTCGTGCGCATGTTGCTCGGCGACGGGTCCATCGACGGCGTGCGGGTGCTCTCCCCCGCCTCGGCCCGGCTGATGCGTACCGACCGGCTTACCGACGCACAGAAGCGCCACGACTTCCTCGGGGCGCCGTATTGGGTGGGCCGCGGCTTCGGCCTGAACCTGTCGGTGGTGACCGATCCCGCCAGGAGCGCGCCGCTGTTCGGGCCGGGCGGGCTGGGAACGTTCAGCTGGCCGGGCGCGTACGGGACGTGGTGGCAGGCCGACCCGACGGCGGATCTGGTGCTGCTGTACCTGGTGCAGAACCTGCCCGACATGTCCGCGGACGTGGCGGCGGCGGTCGCCGGCAACACATCGCTGGCGAAATTGCAATCGGCGCAACCGAAATTCGTCCGGCGGACCTATCAGGCGCTCGGCCTCTGACATGCCCGAGTACCCACCCGACCGCATCAGCGGGCCGCGGCTGTCGCTGCGCCCGCCCACGCTCGACGACGCCGGGGCGCTGTTCCAGCGGGTCGCCCGCGATCCGCAGGTCACCAAGTATCTGCTGTGGGCGCCGCACCCCGACGTGGCCGCCACGCGGCGCGTGATCACCGAAAAGCTCAACGCCAGCGCGGACGAGAAAACCTGGGTCATCGAGTCGCGGCACCGCGGGGAGGTGATCGGGCTGGCCAGCTGCCGGCGCACCGCGCCGCACTCGGTCGAGGTCGGCTACTGCCTGGGCCGGCGCTGGTGGGGCAAGGGGCTGATGTCGGAGGTGCTCGGCATGCTGCTGGCCGCCCTCGACGCCGACCGCGAGGTGTATCGGGTGTGGGCCACCTGCAGCGTGGACAACACGCGCTCGGCGCGACTGCTCGAGCACGCCGGCTTCTTCTTGGAGGGGCGGCTGGCCCGCCACGCCGTCTACCCGGCCATGGGGCCCGAGCCCCAGGACAGCCTGCTCTACGCCAAGATTCTTCGCTGACTAGCGGCGCGGCCCCGCGCCGTCGACTTCGAGCGCCCGCCGCCCGTAGGCCCGCACGTCGGCGTCGCCGTCCTTGAGCGCGATGCCCAGCGCGTCCCGGGCGGTCGGCTCACCGGCCCACCGGGTCAGGCTGAGCACGGCCGCCTTGCGCACGTCCAGGTGGGCGTCACCGAGCGCCTCGGACAGTTCCGGAATCGCGAAATCCACCGGCGCGCCGGCCAGCGCGCGCGCCGCGCCTTCGCGCACCTGCCAGGCCGGCGCCCGCAGCGCCTGCTTGATGGCGGCGTAATCCTGCTCGGCGCAACCCAATTGGCCCATCGCGGCCAGCGCGGCGGCGGCGGATAGTTGCGGGAAA